>NZ_JBLXFR010000031.1:0-46081 GCF_048261845.1 Stappia sp.
GTGCAGCAGGCGGCGGAAGGCACCGGTGCGGTCACCCGCAACATGGAGCTGCTCGCCTCGACGGTGGAGAGCACGTCGGCTGCGGCCGGCAACGTGCTCGACGCCTCCGGCGCCATGAGCCGCAACACCGATGCCCTGCGCGAGGAGATCGACCGCTTCCTCACCGAAGTCGCCGCCGCCTGAGGCGTTCGCGATCCGGCCTCATGGCCACACAATCGCTCTGCCGACCCCGGCCCGCCCCGCGCGGGCCGGGGTTTTCGTTGCACATGCCGCGATGCAAAGCCCTCGCGCGATTTCCACCGTCGCGAATTGGCTCTAGGGTCAGGGCACATTAAATTCACGAAAGAGGATCCTGCCCGTGACAGACGAGAGTGCTGCGACCGAAAGCCCGAGCGGCGAGTTGACGTTGAGAACCATGGCAATGCCCGCCGACACCAATGCGGCCGGCGACATTTTCGGCGGCTGGGTCCTGTCGCAGATGGACCTGGCGGGCGGCATCGCCGCCGGCCAGCGGGCAAGGCTGCGTGTCGTCACAATCTCCGTCGACCGGATGACCTTCATCCGCCCGGTGCATGTGGGCGACGTGCTTTGCGTCTATTGCCGCGTGATCGGCGTCGGCCGAACATCGATGAAGATCGGCATCGAGGCCTGGGCCCTGCGCCACCGCCACGGCGAGCGCGAGAAGGTCACCGACGCGACCTTCACCTTCGTCTCCGTCGATGATCAGGGCCGGCCGATACCGGTACCGCCCGACGAGTGAGGGAAACGCGGCGCGGCCGCGTGGCGGCGGCGCAGGCGGCTCCTCAGCCGTCCGGCCAGTTCCGGGTGGCGCGCCGCGATATCGCGAAACAGCACCTCGTCGACGACATTCCGGCAGCCGCCGGCCCAAAGCCCCACAAGCACCGCCAGCCGGTCGGCCCGCTCCGCCTCCGGAAGGATGTCCCTGTCCGGCGCACAGCCGCCAAAGCCCGGGGCGCGCATCCGCAACCCGACCGCCAGCACGCGCATTTCGGCGAAGGACACCCGCGTCACGGAGGCACAGCGGCTACGGGCCGGCAGGGCGCCGGCGACGTCGGCAGAGACAAGATGCGGGGCATTCGACATTAAAAAATCCTCCATCGGTTTCCCGAGGAGGACTGGCGCGGATCAGATGACCGTTTCGTTGCCGCTTTCGCGGCCACATCCCCAAAACGCGGACCGGTTGTTCCGGTCTTTCGTGTCAGGGAGACCACCTTGCCCGGTCGGGCAGGTTGGCGAGGGCGCCAGCCCTTCTCTTGATGACGGATTCGTCATGCCACGATCCGGCGTGCCATGCAAGGTCCAAACCGCCGTCCCAGGACGTGAACTCATAGTTCTGGCGAGAAACGGTATGAGGGAACGGGACTGGATACCAGGAGCAAACCTGCAGGAAACCGCCCGGTTTTCAAGGGGGTGCGACGCCGTTGCCAGCCCGTTCCCTCATACCCCGTTCTCTCATACCAAGGGGGGCGCCCGTCCGGCTTCGATCCGCGGCGTCAGACAGCTTGACCGGGGCCCCACCCCGGCCATCGCGGCCTTTCTGGCGGATCATTGCCGGACCGGGCGCCGTTTCCGCCACAATCATGAGTCCACGTCCTAGGCCGCGTCGCGCGGCAATTCCTCCTCGTCCTCCTCGGCGCGCGGATCCAGCGCCAGCGTCTCGGGAGTGGAGAAGCGCACGCCCGAGGCCATGGCAACGAAGTCGTCCTTGTCCTCGCTCGGCAGTGCGCTGCGCTGCGTCATCCGCCACAGCGCGAAGGCGATGAGACAGGCATGTGCGGCCGAGGTCACGGCGAACAGTCCCTGCGGCGTGGTCAGTGTCATCATCACGGCCGCAAGCAGCGGTCCGACCACCGAGCCGGCACCGAACAGCAGCAAGAGGCCCCCGCTCGTCTTGAGGAATTCACCCGGCGGCGTGTGATCGTTGGCATGGGCGACAATCACCGGATACATCGAATAGATCATGCCGCCGAAGGCGCCGACCAGCGCGATGACTGCCACCGGCGACAGTGCGCCGCCGAGGCTGAGCGCAGCACCGAGCAGGCAGCCGGCACCGGCGATGCCGATCAGCACCAGACGCCGGTCGACCCGATCCGACAGCATGCCGATCGGCACCTGGATCAGCGCGCCGGCCAGCAACGCCACCGACATCATCGTCGCGATGGAAGAGACCGAGAGGCCCACCTGCCGGCCGTAAACGGCCCCGAGCGTACCGAAGGCGCTGTTGGAAATACCGACCAGGAAGACGCCGATCACCGCCACCGGCGAGTTGTGCCACAGCGCCCTGAGGTCGAGGCGCGCCTGCGACAACGGCTGCGGGGCGGCGGCAGTCGACAGCGCGGTCGGCAGCAGCGCCATGGAATAGATCATCGCGCCGAAGACGAAGAACAGGAAGCCGGCGGTGTCGCCGAGCGTCAGCAGCATCTGGCCGAGCATCGTCGCGCCGAGATTGATCATCGTGTAGATGCCGAAGATCCGGCCCCGCGTCGCCGGACTGGCGCGCTCGCTGAGCCAGCTTTCCACCACCATGGCGGCACCGGCGAAACAGAACCCGGAAAGGGCCCTGAGCGGGATCCAGGCGGCAGGGGTCATGAACACCAGGTTGAGCAGCACGACGATGGAGGCCAGCGAGCAGAACACGCCGAAACAGCGGATATGGCCGACGCGCTTGACGATCACCGGGGTCAGGAGGCAACCGGCGATATAGCCGATCGCCCAGCCCGTGCCGAGCAGGCCGAGCGAGGTATCCGAAAACCCCTCGAAGGAGCCGCGCAGCGGCAGCAGCAGGCCATGCAACCCGCCGGCGGTGAGCAGCAGCGCCGACCCGACAAGAAGAGCTGCAATGGGAAGGATCTGGGTCATGAACTGGCCGGCCAAAGTGAAGGAAACGGGAGGTTGAACGGATCGAGGGTTGAAAAGCTGCCGCGAGCGGACGCGGTACAAGGCGCTCGCCTCCGTCCTCTCCGACCGCATTGCGACGGCATGATGGCAACCTAACAAAATCCCGAGCGATCACAACATGTCCTCGGCTGTCATGCCCGCAACGGCAGGCATCCGGTATCCGCGGGCGGGAGAGAGGCGACAAGGAGCCGACCCCGCCGCCTCAACCGTGACAAGGACAAGCCGCGACCCGGCGCCCATTCGTTCCCGGAGCGGGGGCAGTGGTGCGGCGGAGGCCATGTATCAGGTCGGTCGACGGACGGCGATGAGTTCCGTGGCTGCCGCAAGCGCCGGGAGCCCTCACACCTGCCGGGGTTGCCAATGGATCCCGCTCGGGGCGGGGGGGCAGCCGAGACGGAGGCAGGTGCCTTGCGCTGCCCTATCTCCGGAGCCGGGATGACACGGAAAAGCAGCAGGCGCCTGCGTGCCTGATCCGCGGCGGCTGAAGCTCACGCTCTCTTTCGCCGCCCAAGCCCCTGTTGCCGCTTGCATATCCTGTGCAAGATGCGCCAGTGTCGGTCAACGGGTGAAAACGCGCGTGCCCCGCGCCGGACCGCTCCCCGGCCGGCCGACGCCGTCCGTTGTCGCCCGGCATCCCCTGTCCGGCATCATCGATCAGGCATCCCCTGTCCGGCAGGGGCCTTCACCCCGAACCCACGCGAACCACAACAGGAGAGAGACGAATGGCGAATGGCGAGATCACCAGCCTTGGCGCGCGGGCCCTGTCGCGGGCGATCCATGAACGCCAGGTGTCAGCGCGCGAGGTGATGGAAGCAACGCTTGCCCGCATCGCCGAGGTCAATCCGAAGATCAACGCCATCGTCTCGCTGCGCGAGGCCGACGCGCTGCTGGCCGAGGCGGATACGGCAGACGCCGAGTTGGCGGCCGGCCGCTCGCGCGGTGTCCTGCATGGCATCCCGCAGGCGATCAAGGATCTCGCCATGACGGCGGGCCTGCCGACCACGATGGGATCGCCGGTTTTCGCCCGCCAGGTGCCGGAGGAGGACAGCATTCATGTCGCCCGGGTGCGGGCGGCCGGGGCCATCATCATCGGCAAGACCAACGTGCCGGAATTCGGCCTCGGTTCGCATACCTACAACCCGCTGTTCGGCCCGACGCTGAACCCGTATGACCGGACGAAGAGCGCCGGCGGATCGAGCGGCGGGGCGGCGGCAGCGCTTGCCACCCGCATGCTGTGCGTGGCCGATGGCAGCGACATGATGGGTTCGCTGCGCAACCCCGCCGCCTTCTGCAACGTGATGGGCCTGCGCCCCAGCTACGGGCGCGTACCGGCCGGCCCCGCGCCTGAGGTCTTCTTCGACACGATGGCGACCGACGGACCGATGGCGCGCAGCGCCGATGACCTTGCCCTGCTCCTGTCCGTGCAGGCCGGCTATGACCCGCGCGCGCCGCAGTCGCTTCCCGGTGACGGATCGGAATTCGCAGCCGAACTTGCCGACAATGTCGCCGGCATGCGCATCGGCTGGCTCGGCGACCTCGGCGGCCACCTGCCGACGGAGCCGGGCGTCCTGGAACTCACCCGCACGGCGCTTGATGTCTTCGCCGGTCGCGGCTGCACGGTGGAGGATGCGGAACTTGCCTTCGATGCGGAGCGCGTCTTCCAGGCCTGGATCGACCTGCGAAGCTGGCGGGTAGCCGGCAAGCTCGGCCCGCTTTACGAGGCGGCTGCCACCCGCGACAAGCTGAAGCCGGCGGCAATCTGGGAAATCGAGAGGGGGCGGGCCTTGTCGCTTTCGCGCATCGAGGAGGCGAGCGCGGTGCGCAGCGCTTTCCACCGGGCGATGCTTCGGCTGTTCGACCGCTTCGACGCGCTGGTCATGCCGAGCGCCCAGATCTTCCCCTTCGACGTCACGCTCGACTGGCCGGCGGAGGTCGCGGGCCGGCCGATGGACACCTATCATCGCTGGATGGAAACCGTCGTCCCGGCAAGCCTGCTCGGCCTTCCCGCGATCGCCCTTCCGGCCGGCTTTTCCGCGGGCGGTCTGCCAGCCGGCTTCCAGTTGATCGGCCGGCCGCGCGACGATCTCGGCTTGCTGCGCCTCGCCAAGGCTTATGAATGCGGCACGGACTGGCTCACCCGCGCACCGGAGCTCTGACAGCCAGGCGTGCGGAAATGCGGAGACCGCTCCGGGGGGGAAGCGGTCTCCGTGCCGGGAGCCGATCGGGATGGCCTCCCGCGGAACCGGCGGCGGTTTCCGACAGCGTAATCGGGAATGGCCGTCGCGCCGCCTGCTCCGTTTCAGGTACGCGGGCACGGGGCGGCCGGATCACGGACGACAGCCCGTGGCAGATGGCCGGGTTCACCGGAGCGATTAAAAAACTCAGATTTTCGATCAATTTTGCGCAAAAAATTGCAAAAATTGTCCGGTCTTGTCGAAATTGCACGCATGCACGGAGGCCCGCGCCGCCACATCCGGGCCCGGCCCGGCGCAGGCCCCGGACAGGGGGCCCGGCCAAGCTCCGGATTGCTCAGTCGCGCCGGTCGGCGTAGCTCGCCTCTTCCTCGTAATAGGCATCGAAGCCGACGGCCTTGCGCAAATCGGCGAAGTCGAGAAGCGCCTCATTCGGATGGCCGCCCGCCTTCATCACGGCAAGCGCCTCCTGCATGGCCCGCGTCATGGCGGAGAGCAGCGTCAGGGGATAGGCGGCAAGCCGGTAGCCGATGCGCTCAAGTTCGGCATGGGGCAGCATCGGCGTCGCGCCGCCCTCCACGAGGTTCGCCATGTGGACGCCCGGCACCTCACGGCAGATTGTCTCCATCTCTTCAATGCTTTGCGGCGCCTCGACGAAGAGCATGTCGGCACCGGCGTCGCGAAACGCGCGGGCGCGCTCCAACGCTTCGTCGAGCCCGTGGCCGTGACGTGCATCGGTGCGGGCGAGGATAAGGATGTCGGCCCCCTCCTCGCGCGCGTCGACCGCCGCCTTGATGCGGTTCACCGCCTCGACCCGGTCGACGACCAACTTGCCGCGCGTGTGGCCGCAGCGCTTGGGCGCCACCTGGTCCTCGATCATCACGGCGGCCATGCCGGCCTGCGCGTATCCCTTGACCGTCCGCTTCACGTTGAGCGCGTTTCCATAGCCCGTATCGCCATCACCGATCACCAGTGCCCGTGTCGCGGCAACCACGTTGCGGGCCGTGTCGACCATCTCGCCATAGGAAATGAGGCCGGTGTCGGGCTGGCCGATGCGACTGGCCGAGACGGCGAACCCCGACATGAAGGTTACGTCGAAGCCGGCATCGCCGATCAGGCGGGCGGAGAGACCGTCGAAGCAGCAGGGCATGACGGTGAAAGGGGTGCTGGCCAGATGGGCACGCAGCCTTGCGGCGGGTGAGGACATTGTTTCCTGCCTTTGTTCTGCCTGACGGCCGGCCCCGCAAGCGGAGCCGGCAAGTCCTTGTTTTCAAGGGACCGAACGCCCCGGTGGTTGGCCGGGGGACTGGCGGCCGCTACAGTTTGAAGGGGATATAGAGCACCAGGTCGGTCCACCAGAAGATCAGCAGGACGCTTGCCAGCATGATCGCCAGGAACGGCCAGACGCCGGTCGAAACCTCGCCCATCGTCGCCTTTCCGACAGCCTGTATGACATAGAGATTCAATCCCACGGGTGGCGTGATCAGCGCGCATTCGACCATGATGACGAAGAAGACGCCGAACCAGATCGGGTCGATCCCGAGCGCGAACAGCGCGCCCGAGAGCACCGGAACCATGATCAGCATCATGGAGAGTGCTTCCAGGAACAGCCCCATCACCAGAAGAACCAGCGCCACGACCAGGATGAACATGCCGGCGGTCGAGATATGCTCGGACAGGAACATCGAGATGTCCTGCGGGATCCGATAGAGCGTGATCGCCTTGCCGAAGACCTTGGCGCCGCACACGATCAGCAGGATCGCCACCGTGGTGGTCATGGATTCGGCCACCGCGTCGCGCAGCTTCGGCCAGTCGAGCGTTCTCAGAACCAGACCGACGACAATCAGCGAGCCGAGGAAACCGACGGCTGCCGCCTCCGTCGGCGTGAAGATGCCGGCATAGATGCCGACGATGACAAGTCCGGCCAGCAGCACCGTCGGGAAGGCCCGGATTGCGGTTGACCGGCGCTCCCCCCAGCTCGCCTTGGGGCTCGGCTGATAGTCGGCGGCGAAGCTTGCGTAAAGCACTGACCAGGCGATGAAAAGCGCCATCAGCATGAGGCCGGGGCCGATGCCGGCGAGGAACAGCGCGATGATCGATTCCTCGGTGATGACGCCGTAGACGATCATCGGGATCGACGGGGGAATGAGGATGCCGAGCGTGCCGCCGGCGGCGAGCAGGCCAAGCACGAAGCGGCGCGGATAGCCGCGCGCCGTCATCTCCGGAATCGCGACCGTGCCGATGGTGGCGGCGGTGGCGACCGAGGACCCGGAGATCGCCGCGAAGATGCCGCAGGACAGGATGGTGGCGATCGCAAGCCCGCCCGGCCAGTGGCCGACCCAGGCCTGGACGGCGGCGAAGAGGTCGCGGCCGACACCGCCCTTGAGCAGCACGTTGGACATCAGCAGGAACAGCGGCACGGCGATCAGCACGAAGCTGTCAGCTGCCGACAGCAGCCCCTGCGGCACCATCAGCGGCGACAGTCCGCCGAAGTAAAGCAGGCCGAGACCGAGGCCCGCGAGCGTGAAGGCGACCGGGATGCCGGCCAGGAGCAGGGCGAAAAGCGCCAGGAGAATCAGAATGGTGGTCATGTCGCCTCAATGCTCCAGCGGCGCGCGGGGCGTGTCATCGGGTCCGTTCAGCGCCACCCGCAGCGCCTCGACGAGCGCTTGCAGGGAAAGCAGGGCGAAACAGGCGGGAAGCGACGCTTGTGCCCACCAGGCCGGCAGGTCGAGCATCGAGCCGGTGGTGCGCCCGCGGGTCAGGGAATCGCCCGCGATGCCGCCGCCATAAATGACGATGAAGAGGGCCAGCGCGGCCACGAAGAGCAGCGCAAAAACCTCCTGCGCCTGGCGCAGGCGCGGCGGCAGGTGGTCGGTGACCAGGGTGATCACGATGTGCTGGCGCCTATGCACCAGGATCGCAGCGCCGCCGAACGTCGCCCAGACAAGAAACATGCGCGACAACTCCTCCGCCCAGATCGTCGGAGCGATGAAGACATAGCGCATGATGACCTCGTAGCAGAGCATCAAGGCGATCGCAAAATAGGCCCAGCCGGCGACGGTCCCGACGAAGCGGGACACGTGGTCGATCATACGCAGCATCGGCGTCATCCGTGCATGTTGACTGTCGGGAGAAACCGGGGCGGCGACCGCCGCCCCGGAACTATGCGGCAGGACGCGGGCTCAGTTGCCGAGCGCGCGGGCAGCCGTGAGCACCTTGGCTCCCAGGTCGCCGGAATCGGCGAGGAACTGGTCGTAGACCGGCTGGGCGGCTTCCATCCAGGCGGCGACTTCCGCATCGCTGAGCTCGTAGACGGTCATGCCGTTTTCGCGAGCCGCGTCATAAGCCTCGGTCTCGATCTTGGTCATGCGGTCGCGCACGTCGTTCTCGGCGAAGAGGGCGGCTTCCGTGATCCACGCGCGCTTCTGGTCGGACAGGCCCTGCCAGAACTGCTCGTTGACGACGACGATGAACTCGATGTCGGCATTGTTGGTCACGGTGATCGTGTCCATCACCTCCCACAGGCGACGGCTCTTGACGCCGGACACGCCGGTCATGCCGACATCCACGGTGCCGCGCTGGTAGGCGATGTACTGCTCGGAACCGGAGACCAGCGTCGGCGCACCGCCGGCGGCCTTGATCCACTCGCCGAGCGTCTTGCCGAAGACGCGGACCTTCTTGCCGACGACATCGGCCGGGGTCTTGATCGGGCCGCCGTTGGACAGCAGCACCGAACCGCCATAGGCCTGCCACCAGACGACACGTGCGCCGGTTTCCAGGATCGCCTCGTCAAGCGGTCCGCGCACCGGGCTGCCCGGAGCAACCGCCTTGCGCACCAGTTCCTCGCTGTTCAGCAGGAAGGGCATGTAGAAAACGTCCACCGCCGGCACGTCGCCGACATAGCGGGTGAGCGAGGCAACGCCCATCTCGATGGAGCCGGAGCCGACAGCCTGCGGAACCTCGTTGTCCTTGTAGAGCTGTGCCGAATCATAGATCTCGACCGCGATCTCGCCCTTGGAGATTTCCTCGAGCTTCTGCTTGAAGAGCGACAGGTTCTCGCCGAGATGGCTCTTGAGCGGCAGCTGCAGGGTGATGCGCAGCGTCGTCGTCTCGGCCCAGGCTGCCGACACAGTCAATGCAAGGCCGGCGGCAAGGCCGACGGCGAAACGAGCGAGTTTCATAACATTCCTCCCTTCGGGCGCCCCCAACCGCGCGCCCGGACGCGGCACCTTCTGGCAGCCGCCTGTTTTACGTTCAGACGCGCGGGAAACCGGCACATGCCGCTTTCCCCCGCCCCCGTTCCGGTCCCAGGACCTTGGGCAACATGAATAACCTCATGCCGGCCGGCGATCCTACACGATTTGCCGGGCCCGAGCACAGTTTCGAACCGTGTCCACAACAACCGGTGCGCACCGCGCCTCCAGCCACGGAGCCTCGGCAAATACAACAAGAGCTAAGCGCATGCACCGCCTTAGCGCAACTACCGAAATCGACTGGCGTCCGTCGAGCGTTCTATTTTGGGCGGACAAAATCCGAGCGCTGTTGCTCCACCTGCTCACGTATGCAGCAGCCTTCGAGGTGATCGTTGACCAGCCCCATTGCCTGCATGAACGCATAGACCGTGGTCGGCCCGACAAAACTCCAGCCGCGCTTCTTCAGGTCACGCGACAAGGCCCTGGACGCGGGCGTCTGGGCAAGCACCGACAGGGACGCGTGATCGAAGCGCGCGGGACGCTCGGAGGGATCCGGCTCAAAGCTCCAGAAATACGCGGCGAGCGATCCATGTTCGGCAGCAAGGTCACAGGCGCGCCGCGCGTTGTTGATGGTCGAGACGATCTTGCCGCGATGGCGCACGATGCCGGCATCGCCGAGCAGTCGCTCGACATCCGCATCGCCAAACCTTGCCACGGCCTCGGGATCGAACCCGGCGAAGGCCTTGCGGAAATTCTCGCGCTTGCGCAGGATCGTCAGCCAGGACAGGCCCGACTGGAAGCCCTCGAGGCAGATCTTCTCGAACAGGCGCCGGTCGTCCGCCACGGGCCGCCCCCACTCGGTGTCATGATAGTGCAGATAGTCGGGCTTGTTGCCATGCCACCAGCAACGCACGGCGCCGTCCTCCCCGACCATCAGCCCTGCGGCCGGCTCCCCGTGTTCCTCGTCCAAAGTCAGTCTCCCATGCTTGCCCCGACCGACGTCCGGTCGCATTGTTCACTATTTGTTCGAGATAGCAGAGAACAGCGCCGACTGGCAAGCAGCGCCACGGAATGCGGCGCCATGCCGGCTTCGCCCGCATGCTGCAGGAATTTCCAGGAAAACTGCCCGAACCGGATGTCCGCCGCAGGCCTGCGGCACGGATGCTTCGGTTTCCCTCATCGAGGCGGAGCGCTCAGGCGAACAGGGCGTCGATGTCGTCCTGGCTGGCGACACCCTCATCGATGTCCAGAGCCGGGCCGTTGAGCAGCGCGGCGTCGCCTTCACGCTGCGATCGGGCCTCGGGCTGGATCGACTTGAACGTCTCGATGCCGCCCCAGATCTCCATCATTCGGATGATGCGATCCTCGATGAAGCGCAACGTTCCGATCACCTTGGTGATGCGCTGCCCGGTCAGGTCCTGGAAGTTGCAGGATTCGAAGATCTGGATGACCTTCTCCTGAATGTCGTTGGCAAGCTCGGCATCCTGGCCGGAAAGCCGCGCACTCAGCGTGTTGGCTGTCTCGTCGATGAATTCCGCCGCCGAGAGAATGCCCTCGGTCGCGCCCTCGGTGCCGCTGACGACCGCGTCGAGCTCGTTGGTCACCCGTGTCATGTCCTGGCTCTCGGAGCCGGCGGTGTTGTGCAGGGTGGCGATCTCGCGCTTGGTCTTGGCGATCGCCTCGTAGATCGAATCGAGCTCGGTTTTCAGCTTCACCGCCTCGCCCAGTTCCTGCTTGAACTTCTCAAGCACCTGGTCGCCGACTTCCTCGGCCGGACGGATCAATGCCTTGAGCGAGGCGATCTCCGCCATCAGTTCCTGATGGCGATAATCGGAACCTGCCGCCGAGGAGGAGGTGTTGACGCCCGACTGCTGCAAAAGGCTTTCGGCTCTAAAGGCTCTTCTCGTCGCCATCATGGTCGGCTTCGTCTCCAGATCTCGGACCGGGTGCGGGACAATCTATACAAGTCGAGTTTTAAGGAATTGTTCCTCCGGAAGGCCCTTGGCCGGCCACGTGCCGAAAGGTCACGGCCACCGCCGAAGTCGCGCAGTGACGTGATTTTGCTTTCCGCACGGCTCTCGGGTTTTGTATGGTTGACGATGGCGGTCGACGCTCGCCGTCCCCAAACAGAGAGCCTGAACCTGTTCGTGCGCCGACCGATACCGACATTTGTCGTCCTGATCTTCTGCGCCCTGCTCACCGGAGCCGGGCTGCCGGGCAGCGCGCGCGCGACACCCTATACGTTCTCAACCGAGGAACTGGTCGACGGGTTCCTCAAGACCGTTTTCGGGCTCGAGTACCGTTCGTGGAGCTGGCAGCCCTATCTGGTCAAGAAATATGCCGGGCCGGTGCGCTTCTATGTGCACAACATGGCGCGCAAGAACCGCAAACCGACCGTCTATCGCTTCATCGACCAGATCGGTGCGAGCATCCGCGGACTGGCGACCACCATCGTGGCAAACCCGGCGGAGGCAAATTTCCACGTCTACGTGGTTGACCGCAGCCAGTATCGCGACGTGGTCCGCCGGCAGATCTACAAGGATCCCAACGCAGATGTCCCCGGCCGCTGTCTCGTGCGGGTGGTCTCCGACAGCCGCGGCATTTCGCAGTCGGCGGCGGTGATCGTCTCCGACGAGGGCGATTTCCTGTTCCGGCGCTGCCTGGTGGAGGAACTCCTGCAAGGGCTCGGGCCCATGAACGACGACCCCTCGCTGTCCCATTCGGTCTTCAACGACCGGTCAAGGCACAGCCGCTTCACCTCTTTCGACCGGCTGATCCTGAACATGCTCTACCACCCGCGCATCAAGCCGGGCATGCGCCCTGCCCAGGTCGAGCCGCTGCTGCCCTCGATCGTCCGCGAAGTGCGGCCCCTGGTAAACTGAAGCCCGCCTTTTCGTTAACCGGCGAGCCCGGGCGATTCAGGACTTGTTGACCACGTCCCTCAACGCCGCGCTAACCACGCCACGCGATTCCGTTCGGACTTGCGTCAAGGTTTACGTTTGACTGCCTGCAACCGGATATTCTTTCGACCCATGTGCCGATGCAGCGGTCCGGAGCCATCCGGCGCCGTCCGCCCGGGCGCATGAACCCGTGTACCGACGAAGAGGTTGCGAGTACGTCGATGCAACGAACATCAAGACTTCTTGCCGCGCTGGCGTTGATCGGCGCTTTCGCGCTGTCGCCGGCCCAGGCCGACTACCGCAGCGGCGCCGGCGCGCCGCCGCTTCTGCTCAGCCCGGACCTGACCGAACCCTGGGTGCTGCAATTGCGGCCGCACCGGCGCAGCCTGCGCGCGCAGGTGACCAGCCGGCCGGCGGCGCGCGTGCGCCCGCCGGCGCACTCGAAACCGCGCCACATGCAGCGGGTGCGCCACATGGGAGCGGTCGCCCCCGGCGCCCCTGCCCGCCAGCCGCCGCAGCGCACGGTCGACCCCCGGTTCCTGCCGACCACGGTTGCCTATGACGGCAACCACGCGCCCGGAACGATCGTCATCGACACCAACGAGCGCTATCTCTACCTGGTGGAGGCGGGCGGTTTCGCACGGCGCTACGGCGTCGGCGTCGGACGGCCCGGCTTCGAATGGGCCGGCACGCACAAGGTGACCCGCAAGGCGGAATGGCCCGACTGGCGGCCGCCGGCGGAAATGCGCCAGCGCCAGCCCAGCCTGCCGACCTTCATGCCCGGCGGACCGAAGAACCCGCTTGGCGCGCGCGCCCTCTATCTGGGCTCGACGCTCTACCGCATCCACGGCTCGAACGAACCCTGGACGATCGGCAAGGCTGTCTCCTCGGGCTGCATCCGGATGCGTAACGAAGACGTTATCGACCTTTATCAGCGCGTGCCGGTAGGGGCCAAGGTCCAGGTGATCTGAGGATCTTCAAGGTATTGTACCAGTTGTGCTTTTAAAATGGCCCGCGGCAGACATGCCGCGGGTTTTTTGTTCGCCTTCGCCACTCGCGTTAACTATGTACAACATCTTATTACATTGTAATTAATTACAAGGTATAGTTATTGCCGCTTTCGGCCAACGCAGGCGCCCCCATTCCACCGCCAACAACAGGAGGCTCAGCAGTGGCGAAACGCATTCTCACTGCTGAAGAGACCCTCCGCAGATCCGACGAGATCCGCGCGGAACTGAACCGGCTTGTTACCCGGCCGCAATTCACCCAGGCTCCCAAGGCGCGACGCCTGATCGTTCACCTTGTCGAGGCCAAGCTCGACGGCAAGCCCGAACTGCTTTCGGAACGGGCCATCGCAACGGAAGTCTTCGGCCTCGATCAGAGCTACCCCCAGCGAGCCAATCCGGTTCTGCGTCATACCGTCCTCAGGCTTCGTCAGGCACTTGCGGCATGCAACGACCTGACGGCCTCGTCAACGCGGCCTCATGTCGAGCTCCCCGACAACAGCTACGAGCCGCGTTTTGTCATTTTCGTGCCCGAAGGCGAGACGCCCGCTGCGGAGCAGCCCCAGATGCCGACGGAAAAGGCCGCCGCAGAGAACCGGCTTTCGGTTCGCGGGCAGGTCAGGCCGGTGCAACGGACGGGGCAACCTCGGGAGAAAGCCGGGAGCGAGGCCCGCAATGCCTCGCCGCCATACCGGCCCCGCCCCTTCCGGATTTCAGGACGGGCGTCCCGCGCATTGCTGCTGGTCGCGACACTCTCCGCCGCCGTTCTTGCGATCGGCTATCTTGTCTTCGCAGCGCCGATGACGGACCTGCCGCGATTGGCAGAAAGCCCGCCGGCCATTGCTGTATGGCCTGTCACTGAACAAAAGCCCGCAAACTGAACGGCCTGTCAGCCAGCCGCCTCCACCGTATCCCCGGCCAGAGCGGTCTCGCGCAGGGCAAGCGGCACCGGCCCGCCATAGGCCCAGTCGAGCAGTTCCGCCGTGTGGACGATGGGCAAGCCGGTGCCACCGCCGATCTGGGTCATGCAGCCGATATTGCCGGTGGCGACGAGATCGGGCGAGGTCTTCTCGATATTGGCGACCTTCCGGTCGCGCAGGCGGCGGGCGAGGTCCGGCTGCAGGATGTTGTAGGTGCCGGCGGAGCCGCAGCACAGATGGCCCTCGGGCACATCGCGCAAGGTGAAGCCGGCCGCCTTGAGCAAGTCCTTCGGCTGGCGGGTGATCTTCTGGCCGTGCTGCATCGAGCAGGCTGAATGATAGGCAACGACAAGCCCGCCCGGACGTTCGGGCGGACCGAGTTCGAGCGTGGGAAGGAACTCGCTGATGTCCTTCGCCAGTTCCGATACGCGGGCGGCCTTTTCCGCATAGGCGGGATCGCCGCGCAGCATGAAGCCGTAGTCCTTGATCGTCGTGCCGCAGCCCGATGCGGTGATCAGGATGGCATCCAGCCCCTCGCCCTCGATCTCGCGCCACCAGGCATCGACATTGCGGCGGGCGTCAGTGAGCGCCCGCTCCTCCTTGCCCATGTGATGGACAAGCGCGCCGCAACACCCCTCCCCCTCAGGCAGAACCACCTCGATGCCGGCGCGGGTCAGCAGGCGGATCGCGGCCTCGTTGATCTGCGGGGCAAGCACCGGCTGGGCGCAGCCGGACAGCATCGCGACGCGGCCACGGCGCGCCGTTGTCGCTGGGAAACTCCCCGGCCCCTCCATCGCGGAACGAAGCGGCGCTCGCGCGGGCGCCAGTTCCAGCATCGCGCCGAGCGGCTTCAGCGGCCCGCCCAGCGCCTTCAGCAGGCCCGCGAAAGGCCGGGCGAAGAATGCGGCAAAGAGCGACATGCGGAAGCGGCCGGGGTTCGGCAATACGAAGGCCAGCAGTTCTCGCGTCAACCGGTCGGCGAGCGGCCGCTTGTAGGTCTGCTCGATATGGGCGCGGGCGTGATCGACCAGATGCATGTAGTGGACGCCCGACGGACAGGTCGTCATGCAGGAGAGACAGGACAGGCAGCGGTCGACATGGCGGACGGTGCGCGCGTCCGCCGGCCGGTCGTTCTCGAGCATCTCCTTGATGAGGTAGATGCGGCCGCGCGGACTGTCGAGCTCGTCGCCAAGCAGCGTGAAGGTCGGACAGGTGGCCGTGCAGAAGCCGCAATGCACGCATTTGCGCAGGATCTTTTCCGATTCCGCCATGTGCGGATCGGCAAGCTGGTGGATGGAGAAGCTGGTCTGCATATCAGTGTCCCGCGGTCATGCGGCCCGGATTGAGGATGCCGTGTGGATCGAACTGTTCCTTGAGCCGGGCCGACAGGGCGGCAAGCGGCCCGGGCTGCGGCTGGAACACAGGTATGGCGGAGCGAAGGGGAGCGGACGCGCGCACCAGCGTGGCGTGCCCGCCACCCGCGGCCGCGATGGCGGAGCGAATCTCCCCGGCGCGAGCCTCCTCGCCCGGCACGGCGAGCCAGACGAGGCCGCCCGACCAGTCGTAGAAGGCTGTGCAGGGGAAGGTCTTCTCGAGCGTCCCGACCACGGCGGGGCCGGCGGTCGGGGCAACGGAGAGACGCCAGACAAGGTCACCGGTGCCGACGAAGGCTTCCGCGTCGCGCACCGCTCGCCAGAGGGCGCGCGAGGCCCCGGCCTCGATCCGCGTGACGCGGGCGCGCGCTCCGAGCAGGCCGCGCAGCTGTTCGAAACGGTAGTCGACGGAAGGACCGAAGCCCTCCAGCCGCAGCAAGGTGGAGGGACCGGCGAGCGCATGGCCGCGCGCGGCAAGGCTGGCTGATGCGGCCTCGGGCAGATGCGCGGCGGCGGACACCTCCGCCGAAGCCCCCATGGCAGCGGTCATCGCAAGGGTGGCCTCGCCGTCGGAAAGACCCGACAGCAGGAAGGTCGCCTCAGTCTCGGCGCGCGGCAGCACCTTCAGCGTCAGGCAGGTGGCGACCGCCAGCGTCCCCCACGATCCGGTGAGCGTGCGCGGCAGATCGTAGCCGGTCACATTCTTCACGACCCGGCCGCCCGATTTGAAGATCTCGCCGCGCCCGGAGATCGCCTCCATGCCGAGCACATGGTCGCGTGCCGCGCCGTGCTTGAGCCGCTTGGAGCCGGCAAGGTTCGCGGCGATCACGCCGCCAAGCGTGCCAAGCCCCGCAGGCTGGCCGAGCAAGGGCCCGTAATCGAGGGGATCGAAGGCGAGTTCCTGACCGGCAGCGGCAAGGGCTGCCTCGATCTCGGCCATCGGCGTGCCGGGCAGTGCCGTGAGGATCAGCTCCTCCGGTTCGTAAAGCTCGATGCCGGAAAGCAGCGACATGTCGAGCACATGGCCAGCCTGGACCGGGCGCCCGAGGGCGCGCTTGGAGGCCTGGCCGACGATTTCCAGCGGCTCGTGCTCGGCCGCCGCCCAGCGGACGACGTCGCGAGCCTCCTCCGCCGTGCGCGGCTTGAACGTGTCTGGCATGGTGTCTTCTCGTCCTGGCTTGCGGTTCGGCTCTGTCGGAAACGGGGGTCAGAAGCGGGGAATGTCGGGAAACGGCAGTTGCCCCTTGCTGACATGCATGCGGCCGAGTTCGGCACAGCGATGCAGCACCGGGAATACCTTGCCCGGGTTGAGCAACTGTTTCGGGTCGAAGGCGCATTTCACCCGCTGTTGCTGCTTGAGGTCGTCCTCGGAGAACATCTCCGGCATCAGGTCGCGCTTCTCGATGCCCACGCCGTGCTCGCCGGTCAGGACGCCGCCGACCTCGACGCAAAGCCGCAGGATGTCCGCGCCAAAGGCTTCGGCCGTCTCCAACTCACCGGGCTTGTTGGCGTCATAGAGAATGAGCGGATGCAGGTTGCCGTCGCCGGCGTGGAAGACGTTGGCACAGCGCAGTCCGTGCTTCTTGCTGAGTTCCCGCATACGGGCAAGCACCTCGGGCAGGGCCCTGCGGGGGATGGTGCCATCCATGCAGAGATAGTCGGGCGAGATACGCCCGACGGCCGGGAAAGCCGACTTGCGCCCGGCCCAGAAGGCGAGCCGTTCCTCTTCTGAATTGGAAACCCTGAGCGAGGTGGCACCGTTGCGCCGGGCAATGGCCTCGACCTCGGAAAGCAGGTAGTCGACCTCGGCGTCCGGACCGTCGAGCTCGACGATGAGCAGGGCGCCGGCCTCCCGCGGATAGCCGACATTGACGAAGTCCTCGGCGAAATTGATGGCCAGCTCGTCCATCATTTCCATGCCGCCCGGGATGATGCCGGCGCCGATGATCTCGGCCACGCACTGGCCGCCGGCCTCGCTGGAGGGGAAGCCGACCAGGGCGGCGCGCGCCGTCTCCGGCTTTTGCAGGATGCGCACGGTCACCTCGGTGACGACGCCGAGCAGCCCTTCCGAGCCGGTCATCAAGGCCAGCAGGTCGTAGCCCTCGGCATCGAGATGCTTGCCGCCCAGGCGGATCACCTCGCCGGTGATCAGCACCATTTCCAGGCCAAGGACGTTGTTGGTGGTGAGCCCGTATTTGAGGGAATGCACGCCGCCGGAGTTTTCGGCCACGTTGCCGCCGATGGAACAGGCGATCTGCGACGAGGGATCGGGGGCATAGTAGAAGCCCAGATGCTCGACCGCGCGGGTGATGCCGAGATTGGTGACGCCCGGCTGGGCGACCACCGCGCGATTCGCCTCGTCGACCTCGATCACCTGGTTGAACTTCATCATCGACATGAGGACGCCGTCACCGACGGGCAGCGCGCCTCCGGACAACGAGGTGCCAGCGCCTCGCGGCACCACCTTGACCCCGTTCTCGTGGCAATAGCGCAGCACCGCCGCGACCTGTTCGACGGTCTCCGGCAGAACCACGACCATCGGCATCTGACGGTAGGCGTTGAAACCGTCGGACTCGTAGGGCCGCATGCCGATCTCGGCGTCAATCACGCCTTCGCCCGGAACCATCGCCTTGAGTGCCTTGACGATTTCCGCTCGCCGCGCGATCACGTCGCTGTCGGGTACGGGCATGGCAATGCCGGTCATGGCGTTGTCCTTCCTTTCGGTTCAAGATGCGGCTTCAACAAATCCACCCGGATGGGCCATACGTACAGATCCGTGACTGAGAAACCCGACGGTCCCGGGGCGGAACGGGCACTTGACCCAGCTTACATGTCCTGCATCTGTCATAAATCTTTGAAAGCAGACAAAAACCAAGTCCGGTGCGTTGAAAATGAGCAGTTTTCCAGACATGGAGATTTTCGCCCGCGTGGTCGGGGCCGGCAGCATGTCGGCGGCGGGCCGCGAGATGGGCCTCTCGCCGGCAGTGGTTTCCAAACGCCTGCGCCGGCTCGAGGATCGGCTCGGCACGCGGTTGCTGCAGCGCACCACCCGGCAACTGGCGCTGACGGAGGCGGGCCAGGGCTATTACAAGCGCGTCGTCGCCATCCTTGCGTCGGTCGAGGAGGCGGAGGCGTTCGTCACCCGGCGCTCGGCGATCGCGCGCGGCACGTTGAAAGTCAGCGCGCCGACGGCCTTTGGCCGCATGCATGTCGCCCCGCATCTCGGCGCCTTTCTTGCCGACAACCCGGACCTGTCCTTCAATCTCGACCTTTCCGACGAGTTGATCGACATTGTCGGCGAAGGCTACGACCTTGCCATACGGATCGCGGAACTTGAGGATTCCAGCCTTGTCGCACGGCGGCTGGCGCCGGTCCACAGGGTGCTGTGCGCCGCGCCGTCCTATCTGGAGCGCCACGGCGCGCCCGGATCCGTCGAGGATCTGCAGGCCAATCATTCGTGCATCTCGACCACCCAGCAGGACATCTGGCGACTGGCCGGGCCTGACGGCATCGAGATGGTGCGCACCGGCGGGCCGATCCGCACGAATTCCAGCGAAGTGGTGCGCGAGGCCCTTCTGGCCGGACTCGGCATCGCGCTCAGGTCGACATGGGACATCGGCCCGGAACTGCGCGACGGCCGGTTGCGCATCGTCCTGCCGCATTACCGCGCCTCGAAGAATGTCGGCCTGCACGCGGTCTATCCGAGCCGGCGCTTCCTGCCGGCGAAAGTCCGGGTGTTCATCGACTTCCTCGCCAAGCTCTATGGCCCCGCACCTTACTGGGACCAGGGGCTCGAGCAGTGGCTGACGATCCCCGACAGCGCACCGGCGGCGGCCGAGGCCGGATGATGTCGAACGGCGCAAGGGCGCCAATGCGACATACTGCCCCTGCCCTTGCGGGGTGACGCAACCGTGGAGCATGCTAGTCTCCAGAGGCCTGTTCGACAGGCCGTCGGGCGACATGTGCCCGGACCGAGGAACAAGAGAGTTTCGGGAGAGATGCTTATGAAACGTCTGATGCTGCTTGCCGGCGCCGCCATTCTGGCCTTCTCGGCAAACGCGCATGCCGAGGGCGACGCAGCCGCCGGCGAGAAGGTTTTCCGCAAGTGCATGGCCTGCCATGCCGTGGGTGAAGGCGCCAAGAACAAGGTCGGCCCCGCGCTCAACGGTGTCGTCGACGGCCCCTGGGGCCATGCCGACGACTACAAGTATTCCAAGCCCCTGCTTGAGGGCAAGGAAGCCGGAAAGGTCTGGGACACGGAAACGCTCAGCGCCTATCTCGAGGCACCCAAGAAAGTGATCCCGAAGGGCAAGATGGCTTTCGCCGGCCTCCGGAAGGAAGACGAACGTGCCGACGTGATCGCCTATCTGGCGCAGTTCAATGCGGACGGAACGACCAAGTGACGCCGGGCGCCGGGCCAGAGTCCGGCGGCGACCGATCAGGCGTGACAAGAAGGGGCCGGACATCTGTCCGGCCCTTTTCACGTCAAAGGCGCCGTCAGGCAGCACCTCGACCTCGGGCGGAGTGAGGATGGCTGCAGTCATTCGCGCCGATCCGCATCTCCGTGATGGCGGCGAATGCGCCGGACGACGAGGTATACGGCAGCCAGAACGACAGGCACGGACGCGGCGGCCATCACCTCCGGCGATGGCAGGAAGGCGGCGAACGGACTGCCCTTCATTCCCTTCACCAGATAGGCGATCAGGCCAACCACATAGTAGCTGATGGCCGCAACCGACAGCCCTTCGACCGTCTGCTGCAGGCGCAACTGCAGACGGGCACGACGGTTGATCGCCTCAAGCTGCGCGCGGTTCTGTTCCTGCAATTCGACGTCGACCCTGGTGCGCAACAATGTCGCCGCGCGGGCGAGCTTGCGCGACAGGTTGGCCTGACGCTGGTCGAGGGTCTCGCAGGTGCGCATGGCCGGCGCCAAACGCCGGCTCAGGAACTGGGTGAACGTGAAATAGCCCCCGCGCGGGTGCTCGCCAAGAACCTCCAGCCGCTGCTTGACGATCTGATAGTAGGCACGGCTGGCACCAAGCCGGTAGGCACTCGCCGCCGCACCAGCCTCCAGGTCGGCGGCAAGCCGCGTCAGTTCATCAAGCAACTGGCGGTTGGCATCAAGGCCGACACTGGCGCGCATCCGCTCTGCGATCGCCAGAAGGCCCGCCTCGATCTCGGAAATCCGCGGCGCCTGCCGGTTGGCCTCGGCCAGTCCCAGCATCGCGAACGTGCGGTAGGTCTCGAGCTCAAGCAGGCGTTGGGTCAATGCTCCCGCCTGGACAGAGTTGAGCGACTGGTCCCCGACCAGAAGCCGGGTAAGGCCGTCGCGATCCTGACGGAAGTCGGTCGCGATCACTGCCGCGCCCCCGTCGGTCTCCGCCATCGAGAGACTGGCCTGATCGAAGCGTTCGAAGCGGCGCTCGAAAGCGGTGCTGCCGGCGGGAACGAAATCGCACCGGATCGCGACCATCAACGGCCCCGGCGCCTGGAAGCGCGCCCCGAAAGGATGGCCTTCGGGAGGCCCCTCGTCATTGGCCGCCGTATCCAGCGGCCCGTCCCAGGTGTAGGTTATGAACTCGCCATGACGCTCACGCCGCAGCACGGCCTCGCCCAGACGCAGGAGATGATGGCGCTCGGCCGCCGCCGGGCCGGGCATGCCGATCGAGCGGCAATAGCCGGCGAACCATTGCCGGTCCCGCTCGACCGATGCCTCGTCGACGACGAAGCCGTAACGCAGGAAGACGCGCGGTCCGGAAAGCGGGCGAAACGGGCGGGCGTGCACCTCGCCCAGAACCAGATCCCGCGCGGGATGCGCCACAAAGGCGGGCAGTCGTCCCCGGTCGTTCCGATCCTCGCCGGAGGGCGTTCCGCCCTGTTCCGCAAGCTCGTCGTCCCTGCCCGCCATTGTCTGGCGCCTCCCGTGCTGCCGTCCGGTTCTCCGCCAAAAGGCGGAGAACCATTAGTTCACAGGCACTATCGACCGAGCAACAGGTCAGGCAGCCACAGCACGATGTCCGGGAACAGGATGCACAGTCCGAGACCGATAAGCTGCAACAGCACAAAGGGGATGATGCCCTTGTAGATATGCTGGATCGTCACTCCCGGAGGGGCGACACCCTTCATGTAGAACAGCGCGAAGCCGAAGGGTGGCGTCAGGAAGGATGTTTGCAGGTTGGTCGATACAAGGATCGTGAACCAGATCAGGGCCACCTCGCCAACCCCCTCGTAGCCGGCCAGATGCATGCCGAAGTCGAGCTTGGCAACGATCGGGCCGAAGACAGGCAGGACGATCAGGGTGATCTCGATCCAGTCGAAGAAGAAACCAAGGAAGAAGATCATCCCCATCAGCACGAAGAGAATGCCCCAGGGGCCGACGCCGGCCCAGGCGATGAACTGGTCGATCAACTCCTCGCCGCCAAGCCAGCGGAACACCAGCGAGAAGCAGGTGGCTCCGAGGAAAATGCCAAACAGCATGGCGCCCGTGAGCGCCGAGCGATGGCATACGTCCTTCATGACGCCCAGGGACAGTTTCCCGTTCAGCAGCGCAAGCAACGCCGCGCCGGCCGCACCCACACCCGCCGCTTCGGTCGGTGTGGCAAGGCCCGCAAAGATCGAACCCAGGACAATGACGATCAGGAAGACCGGCGGAATGAAGCTCTTGAAGATCATCGTCCAGAATTCGGTCCGGTTCTGCGGACCGATATCGTCCGGCAGGGGCGGAGCGAGATGCGGCTTCAACCGGCACAGGACGATGATGTAGATCGCGTAGAGGGCGGCAAGAAGAAGCCCCGGAACGATGGCGGCGACAAAGACCGTGCCGACGGGGATCGACATGAGGTCCGACATGATCACCAGCATGATCGATGGCGGAATAAGGATACCCAGGGTCCCCGACGAGGCGATCGTGCCGGTTGCCAGCGGAATGTTGTAGTTGCGCTCCAGCATCACCGGCAGGGCCAGCAGGGTGATCATCACCACCGAGGCACCGATGATGCCGGTGGTGGCGGCCATGATGGTGCCCATCAGCGTGACCGACAGCGCCAGGCCTCCCGGGATGCGTCTTGTCAGCACCTGCAGGCAGTGGAGCAGATCCTTGGCGACGCCGGATTTCTCCAGCATCGTTCCCATGAAGATGAACATGGGAATCGCCACGAGGACGGGGTTCTCCATCGTTCCGCCGAAAATGCGGTTGGGAATGATGACGAGCCGGGCGACGTTGAAGGCGCCCAGTTCCTGCGCAAGGAAGGCAAAGCCAAGACCCACGCCGCCGAGGATGAAGGCGACGGGGAAGCCGGTGAACAGCAGCAGCGCAAGCGCGACGAACATGAAGACCGGCAGAAGTTCCACAAATGTCATGACGCGAAATCCCCGATCAATCCGTTATCGGCCCGTTGGTGACGACATCCTTGGGCAGGTCCGCATGATGGGTGCCTGCGTAGTCGCCAGAGCGTTCGTTCAGGTAAGTCGGGCCAAACAGGAAGACGGCGCATCTGAAGGCAGCCGAAACCCCGGCCGCGAAAAGCAGCGCGAAGCCGACAGGCAGCATCCCCTTGATGATCCACCGGTGGCTGAGCCCGGTCTGGGCCGCTGAAACTTCCCCGATCTGGTAGGACTTGGAGGCAAAGACCCAGCCGAACTCGACCGTCAGGTAGCAGTAGGTCAGCAGGAAGCAGATGATCCCGACCAACTCCATCCACACACGGGTCCGCTGGCGCAGCCGGTCGCGTATCAGTTCGATGCGCACATGGGCGTCATAGCGATAACCGAAGCCGAGGCAGAGCAGGAACAGCGTGGCATGCAGGTGCCATTCGAGCTCCTGCAGCTTGGTGCTGTCGAAATAGAAGACCGAATCGATGATCGAGTTGTCGAAATCGAGCAGCTTGCGCTGACTGACATCGTAGAAAATCACGATCATCATCGGCACGAAGAGCCAGGAGGCCAGCTTGCCGATGCCGTTGACCACACTGTCGATGTCATCGGACGCACCGAGCATGGCCTCGTAGCCCTGCGGAGCGTGACGCCGCGCCATCAACAGGGTCAGCCCGAGGATCAGGAGGGCACCGATCAGGCCGGACAAACCGTCATAGGTGCGGAAGAAGCTGCGCGGATTGACGTCGAGCGACGTCAGCAGGGACGTCATGCCATCCGACGTGATGGCGAAAACGAAAGCGCTCAGCACCATTCCGGCCATCGCCAGCGACAGCCGGCCACGGGCAAGACCGCCAATCGCGCTGACAACGAAGGCGACCGGGCAGAGAACGTAGGCGGGAACGCCCAGCCCGAACAGCGCGACCACGGACAGCGCAATGCCGGCAAGGCAAAGCAGAGTTGACATGAAAACCTTACTCCCGACTGGGGTATCGCGAGACGAAGCGAACAGCGGCTGCAGACCGGACGTTGCACCACCCGCACCATGCGCGCAGCATCGCGCGGCCCGAAGGCCGCGCGATCGGTTCTTGTCGGCCGGGTTACTTCTTCAAGTAACCGACGTCAGCCCAGACCTTGTATTCCTCGCGGAACTTGCTCAGCGAGTCCCAGGCCTTGACGAAATTCGGGTTTGCGGCCTTCTCTTCCTCGACCACTTCACCCCAGGCCTGCTCGAGCGCCTCAAGAATGGCCGGATCCCATTCCTTGATGTTGACGCCCTGACCCTGCAACTCGGCAAGCGCTGCGGACTGGATCGCCTCGCCCTCGGCAATGCCATAGATCATGTTGGCGTCGCAGACGGTCTCGAAGATGGACTTGGTCTGGTCGTCGAGAGCGTCCCACTCGGCCTTGTTCATCATCAGGTCGAAGAAGGTCGACTGCTGATGCCAACCCGGGAAGTAGTAGTACTTCGCCACCTGGTAGAAGCCGAGCTTCAGATCAATCGCCGGCATGGAGAACTCGGTCGCGTCAATGGTCCCGAGTTCGAGGGCCGGGAAGATGTCGCCGCCGGCAAGAAGCTGCGTGGAGACGCCAAGCTTCTGCATGACCTTGGCACCCAGGCCGAAGAAGCGCATCTTCAGGCCCTTGAGGTCGTCGACGGTGTTGATCTCCTTGCGGAACCAGCCGGCGGCCTCGGGAGCGATCACGGCGCAGACCAGCGACTTGATGCCATACGCGGCGTAGATTTCGTCAAGCAGCTCCTGGCCGCCACCGAATTTCAGCCATGCGACGTATTCCGGAGCGCTCGGGCCGAACGGCACGGCCGCGAAAAGCGCCAGCGAGCTGTCCTTGCCGGTCCAGTAGCCCGGGGTCGACCATGCAGCCTGCACCGCGCCCGACGACACGGCATCGAAAGCCTCGAGCGCCGGAACGATCGCGCCGGGCTCCTGGAACTTCAGGTTGATCTCACCGCCGGATACCGCGGCAAGACGCTCCGACACGAGCTTTCCGAGCGTGCCGAGCTGCGTGAGCGAGCCCGGATATGTCGACTGGAGATCCCAGTCGAGCTTGTCGAGCGCGACGGCCGGCGAAGCCGCGCCTACCGCAAGAGACGCCGTAACGGCAACTGCTGAAAGAAATGATTTCACGTTGATGTCCTCCCTAGGAACAGACATGCGGGCGTTTGCCCGCACGCTCGTCAAACCGCCGCGGTCCCAATTCGCAGCGGGTCGGCACAAGGCGACAACCATCCGCTCGGACATGTTCCGAGACACACCTCAATCCAGCCCAACCGACGCCGCCCGGTCAGGCGCAGACATGTCTCATTCTCCATCCGGAGCGAACGATGCTCCCCCCGGCCTCCCAACCGGAGCAATCACCTCGCCCTAACTGGATAACAATATTGACCACTCAACGCAACACAGAATAGATTGCTGGTCCGCGCCGGGAGCGAACGCTACTTGCTGCAATGCAATATAATTCATTGGCGCTGCAATAAAAACGAACGGGACAATGGTATTCCGAAAGATCCAACACAACCGGACGGCAGATTCGGTTGTCGACCAGGTCGAGGAGCTCATCCTCCAGGGCGTGCTGCGCCCTGGCGACCGGCTGCCCGCCGAGCGGGACCTGGCCAAAAAAGTTGACGTCTCCCGTCCAATTCTCCGCGACGCCATCAAGACGCTGGAGGAGCGCGGGCTGCTGGTCACGCGTCATGGCGGCGGAACGTTCATCGCCGATGTCATCGGAACGGTTTTCTCCGATGCGATCGTCGAGCTGGTGCGCCGTCACCCGCCGGCTATCGCCGACTATCTCGAATACCGCCGCGAGATCGAGCGGATGACAACGCGCCTGGCCGCGCTTCGTGCGACGGAGGCCGACCGCGAGATCATCAGCCGCATTTTCCACGCCATGGAGTTCGCCCACGACAGCGAGAACTTCGACACCGAGGCGGAACTGGATGTCGAGTTCCACCAGGCGATCGGCGAGAGCGCACACAACATCGTGCTGCTGCACACCTTGCGCTCCTGCTACCGGCTGCTTGCCGACGGGGTGTTCTACAGCCGCGTCCAGCTCTACCGCTATCCGGGATCGCGCGAGCGGCTGCTTGCCCAGCACAGGGCAATCTACGAGGCCGTGATGTCCGGTGATGCGGCCGCGGCCACCGAGGCAGCCGGCGCCCATATCGACTATGTCGAACAGATTGCCCATGCGATGGCGCGGACGGGCAGTTGGAACAACGTCTCGGCCCTGCGGCTCGAACAACGTATCGAGAGCGAACAGGACGACAGCAAAAGGCGCCGACCGCAGCGCCGCTCGACAGAGGAAGCCACCACGACATGACAACCAACGCGCAGCACGACGCGCAGCCAAACCCCGACGGCCGACCCGAGGCCGGAAAGGCGCCACGTGTCGGCCTCTTCGTGACATGCCTCGTCGACCTGTTCCGGCCCAGCGTCGGCTTCGCCGCGGTCAAGCTCATGGAAGATGCCGGCTGCCGCGTCGACGTGCCGGCCGCACAGACCTGTTGCGGTCAGCCGGCCTTCAATTCCGGCGACCGCAAGGATGCGCGCGCGATCGCGGAAAGTGTCATACGCTCGTTCGAAGACTATGACTATGTCGTCGCCCCGTCGGGCTCCTGTGCCGGGATGCTGAAGAAGCATTATGCCGAGCTGTTCGACGACGATGCCGGGGCTCGCGCCCGCGCCGAGGCATTCTCCGCCAAGGTGTTCGAGCTCGTCAGCTTCCTGGCCGATGTGCTCGGCGTTACCGAGGTGAGCGCGCATCACGATGGGACGGTCACCTATCACGACAGCTGTTCGGGCCTGCGCGAACTCGGCATCCGGCAACAGCCGCGCCGACTGTTGAGCTCCGTCGAGGGGCTTGAACTGAAGGAAATGAAGGATTCGGACGTGTGTTGCGGCTTCGGCGGCACGTTCTGCGTCAAGTATCCGGACATCTCCAACAAGATCGTCAGCGAGAAGACACGCACGATCGACGAGGCCGGTGCATCGCTGTTGCTGGCCGGCGATCTCGGCTGCCTGATGAACATGGCGGGCAAGCTGAAGCGCGAGGGTTCCGCCGTCGAGGTCCGGCATGTCGCCGAGGTGCTTGCCGGCATGACCGACCAGCCGGCCATCGGCGAGAAGAGGCGCGGCTGAACCATGACGCCCCCCGCCCCCGCCGTGGACGCCCCAGCCGCAGATGCACTCGCTGCGGATGCCCTGGCCGCAATGCCCTTCACCGCACGTGCCGGTCGCCGGGCGGATGCGGCGGCGGTCGCCGCGATCTACAACCAGGGCATCGATGACCGGGTCGCGACCTTCGAGACCGAACACCGCGATGCCGACACCGTCGGAGCCTGGTTCGATGCCGGCCATCCGCTTGTGGTCGTCGAGGATGCGGGCGGCGGCATTGTGTCCTACGCCGTCGCTTTCCCCTACAGCGCCCGCCCCTGTTACGACGGGGTCAGGGAGTTTTCCGTCTATGTTCGCCGTGATGCCCGGGGCAAGGGATGTGGCCGGCTGGCGCTTGCCGGTCTGATCGAGACGGCACGCATGAACGGCGCCTGGAAGCTGCTGTCGCGGATCTTCCCGGAAAACACCGCCAGCCTGGCGCTCTGCCGCAGTCTCGGCTTTCGCGAGGTCGGCATCCATATCCGCCACGGCAAGCTCGACGGCCGCTGGCGCGACACGGTGATCGTCGAGAAACTGATCGACGAGGAAGGAGAGCCCCGTGGTTGAGATCACCTCCCCGGCGTTCAAGGCCAATGCCCGCGAGGCGCTTGCGGATGCGCCTCTCCAGCGCGCGCTCGGCCATGTGCGAACCGGTTTCATCGCCAAACGTGCGGTCGCGGCCGAGGCCCTGCCCGAATTCGACAGGCTCCGCGACAACGCGCGGGACATCAAGGACCACGCACTCGCCCATCTCGACCTTTACCTGGAGGCCTATGCCGACAAGGTGGAAGCGGCCGGCGGCCATGTGCACTGGGCCGAGACGGCGGAGGACGCGCGGCGCATCATCCTCGACATCTGTCGCCAGAAGAATGCCCGCACGGTGACCAAGGGCAAATCGATGATCACCGAGGAGATCGGCCTCAACGCCTTTCTCGAGGAACACTCGGTGGCGCCGGTCGAGACGGATCTGGGCGAATACATCATCCAGTTGCGCGGCGAGCACCCGAGCCACATCATCGCGCCGGCCGTGCATGTCAACAAGGACCAGGTGGAGGCCGACTTCCGCCGCGTCCACACCCATCTCGACCCGGACCGCAATCTCGAGGAACCGACGACGCTGCTGGGCGAAGCCCGGGCCGTGCTGCGCGAGAAGTATTTTCAGGCCGATATCGGCATCACCGGCGCCAATTTCCTCGTCGCCGAGACGGGCACGTCGGTCATCGTCACCAATGAAGGCAACGGCGACCTGACGCAATCCCTGCCGAAGACGCATGTGGTGGTGGCCTCGATCGAGAAGATCGTGCCGACGCTGGAGGACGTGTCGCAGATCCTGCGCGTGCTGGCGCGCTCGGCCACCGGGCAGGACATGTCCGTCTACACGACCTTCTCCACCGGGCCGCGCCGCGACATCGATCCCGACGGGCCGGAAGACTATCACGTCGTGCTTCTCGACAACGGCCGCTCGTCGATGCTCGGGACGGAGTTCCAGGACATGCTCCGCTGCATTCGCTGCGGTGCCTGCATGAACCATTGCCCCGTCTATCACGCCGTCGGCGGGCACGCCTATGGCTGGGTTTACCCGGGTCCTATGGGCGCGGTGCTGACGCCCTCGCTGATCGGCGTCGACCAGTCCGGCCACCTGCCCAACGCCTCCACCTTCTGCGGGCGTTGCGAAAGCGTCTGCCCGATGCGGATCCCCCTGCCAAAGATGATGCGGCACTGGCGCGAGCGGGAATTCTCCCGCAACCTCAATCCGGCCGCGGCCCGCTACGGGCTCGGGCTCTGGGCGTTTTTCGCCAAGCGCCCGGCGCTTTATCAGGCGCTCACCCGGGCCGCCATCGGCACGCTCGGGTTCATGGGCCGCGCACGCGGGCGTTTCCGGTCGATGCCGCTTGCCGGCGGCTGGACGCGCCATCGTGACCTGCCCGCCCCCGAGGGCGGGACATTCCAGGCGCAATGGGCGAAACGACACGGCAACAGCAGGAGGGGTGCTCGATGAGCGATGCACGAACCGCCATCCTGGCCAAGATGCGCGCCGCCATGGGACGGGGACGAGACGACGCCGCACGCCGGGCCGCCGTCACCGACCGGTTGCAGCGCAGCCCGCGCGGGCTGATCCCCGCACGCGGCCAGCTTGAACCCGCCGCCCGGATCGACCTCTTCTGCGAAATGGCGGAGAAGGTGCAGGCAAGCATCGCCCGGCTTCCGGACACGGCGGATATTCCGGCCGCGGTCAGCGACTATCTGAAATCGAAGAACCTGCCGGCGCGGATCCGCACCGGCGCCGATGCCCGCCTTGCCGACCTTCCCTGGCAGGGCCAGGCGCATCTGGAAGTGGCGCAAGGTCCGGCACAGGCCGACGACATGGCCAGCGTCTCGCACGCTCTCGGCGGTGTTGCCGAGACCGGAACCCTGATGCTGACATCCGGACCGGACAACCCGACGACGCTGAACTTCGTTCCCGAGCATCACATCGTGGTGCTGCGGGCAGCGGACATCGCCGGCGACTACGAGACGCTATGGGATCGCGTCAGGGAGATACACGGCAAGGGCGTCATGCCGCGCACGGTGAACCTTGTGACCGGCCCGTCCCGATCGGCGGATATCGAGCAGACATTGCTGCTCGGCGCGCACGGCCCGCGAGCGCTGCACATTCTCGTCGTCGGCGACGCCTGAAAGGCCCGCCCTCGCGATTTCGCCGGATGGCAAGGTGCGAAAGACCTGATACATTCCCGACCCGGAATATGTCGGGAGGAGACATCATGATCACGAGACGGCACTTCGGTCTTGGCGCACTGGCCACCGGCACGGCGGCGGCCCTGTCTGCGGGCACCGCCCGCCAAGCCCGCGCGGCAACCCTTGGCGATGACGGGCTCTACAAGCAGGACTGGTTTGTCGAGAGCTTTCTCGATCTCGGCGAGGACCTCGCCGAGGCCCAGGCGGCGGACAAGCATCTCGTGGTGATGTTCGAGCAGGGCGGCTGCCCGTTCTGCCGGAAGACCCACGAGATCAACCTCGCGCGCGAGGACTACCTCCCCTATCTGAAGGACAACTTCGCCTTCATCCAGCTTGACCTCTTTGGCGCCCGCGAGACCACCGATTTCGACGGAGAGACGATGGAAGAGCGGGCCCTGGCGCGGCGCTGGCTGGTCAATTTCACACCGACGATCGTCTTCTTTCCAAAGAGCATCGAGGCGGTGGAGGGCAAGGACGGGCGCTCGGCGGAACTCGCCCGCATCCAGGGCTATCTCCCGCCCTTCTACTTCTACCATTTCTTCGAATGGGTGCGCAGCGGCGCGCATCAAGGCGAAGGTTTCCAGCGTTATTCCAACGACCGCGTCAACCAGTTGCGCGACAAGGGCGTGGAAACCGAGGACTGGCGGCTGGGCTGAGCCGGTGCCGCTGCGGAACCGGGTCGCACCGGACGGCACGTTCCACGCGGTGACAGCGCGCGGCACCTTGATGGGCAATCGCGGCGGCCGGCTGCACAACCCCGAGACACGAACGCTTGGCCGGGCCCGCTGGCGCTCGCGCGCATGGATCTGCTGCGAAATCGCCTTCAAGAACCGGCATCGCAGCGTGATGGGCGCCGGCTACACGGAGTTCTTCTTCCTGGACGAGGTGACGGCGCTCGCCGCCGGTCATCGTCCCTGTTTCGAATGCCGGCGCCGTGACGCGCTGCGCTTTCGCGAGGCCTGGGCCCGGGCAGGCGGCAACCAGCTGCCGCCAAGCGCGCCCGAGATGGACGCCAGGCTGCATGACGAGCGAACCGGGGGCCGGCCTCCGGTGCGGCTCGGCACCCTGCCGGACGGGGCAATGGCCCGCATCGGCGACACGGTCGTCACTCCCCTTAAGGGCCGCCTGCTTGGCTGGAGCTTCGACGGCTACGCACCGGCGACCGGGACGGCCCCGGATGCAATGGCGGAGCTTCTCACTCCGCCGGCCATCGTGTCGGTGCTCGCCGCCGGCTACCAGCCGCGCTGGCACGAAAGCGCGTCAGTCTGACCTCCCGGGTGCCGCACCCGGCCGCCGGTCGAGATTGTCGCAGGGACAGGCCGTCGCATCACAGGGCGCAGGCCTTGCGGCTAATGTGCCGCACTCGCGCCCGCGGAGGGCAGGCCGCCAGTCGCGGCCGGCCGGGCGCCCCGACAACAGGACGGACACCCCATGACGAACAGGCTCATCCGCCTTCTCGAATACATTCCCGTTTTCGGCGCGTTCCTGCGCAGCGCCCGGCTGGGCGGCTACGCCGAACGCCTCGCCTTCGTGCTGAACGTCATCGCGCTCTGGCTGCTTGCCGTCATATGGGTCGGCTATCCCTTGCTGATCGTCACGATGCTCTCGCTCACGGGGCTTTATCTCTTCGGTCTGGTCTATCTGACGTCGGAAGGGCTCCGTTCCCGCTGGCGGTCGCGCGGGCGCGCCTGAGCCGGCGCAGGCGAGCAAGGCTGTACGATCCGATCCATCAATAAGCGGCATGGATTGCGTCAACAATCATGATTTGTCCGCATGAACCGGTTGGGCCATGCTGTGTGCCTGATCCCCAGAGGAATTTCCGGCACCCATGACTTCGCTCGCCACCGGCGCGCCGACGCGCGACGCCCCCTCCATGACCCCTGCCGACCTCGGCCTCTACGGCCTGACGGTGATCGCCTGGGGATTTTCCTGGTACGCGCTGAAGCTGCAACTCGGCACTGTCCCGCCGGAAGTTTCGGTGTTCTGGCGTTTCGTCGTGGCGGCCGCGATCATGATGGGCTGGGCACTCGCGCGCGGCGCGCGACTGCGCTTTCCGGCGACGACGCACCTGCGGTTCGCGGGCCTCGGGCTGTTCATCTTCTCGACCAATTTCACGCTCTTCTACTATGGCGGCCAGTATGTTCCCTCCGGCCTCCTGTCGGTGGTGTTCTCGCTGACCTCGATCTTCAACATGATCCTGGGCTTCGTCATCTTCCGCCAGCGGATCAGCCGACGCGTGCTCGTCGGCGGCGTGCTCGGCTTTACCGGCATCGCGCTGCTGTTCTGGCCACAGATCGCCGGTCAGGCGGACGGCGCCGGCTTCGATGCGCAAGGTCTGCTGGGTCTTGCCCTGTGCATCGGAGGAACGCTTTCGTTCTGCCTTGGCAACATGGTCTCGGCGGCGAACCAGCGGGACGGCATCTCCATCGTTTCGGCAAGCGCCTGGGGCATGGTCTATGGCGCGGTCTTCCTGGGGCTGTTCGCCAGCGCGCGGGGCGCGTCCTTCGCCATCGAATGGACGCCGACCTATCTCGGCGCGATGGTCTATCTCTCCGTCTTCGCGTCCGTGGTCGCCTTCGCCTGCTACTTGACGCTGCTTGGCCGCATCGGGTCGGCGCGGGCCGGGTATTCGACCGTGATGTTCCCGGTCGTGGCGCTGCTGGTATCGACCGTCCTGGAGAATTTCCACTGGGGTGCGGCGGCGCTGACCGGTCTTGCCTGCGTGCTCGCCGGAAACCTGCTGGTGCTGCGCACCGGCAAGGCGCGCGGCTGATCCTGTTCGCTTGAGGCTGCTTGAGCCTATTCGGCCGCCATCAGTTCAGCCGCGACGTTGCCGATCGCCGCACGGATGTGGCAGCACAGCGCATCATGCACGGGATCGGTCGCGGTGGCAGCGCGGATCATCGTGATGTCGCAGGGCGGCAACATCGGAAAGCCGTCGCTCTCGCCGAGGATACGCATGCCGGAGCGGATCGCGCTTTCCGGCAGGACGGCGACGGCAAGCCCCGCCTGGACGGCGCCGATCAGGGCGGCGGCGCTCGACGAGGTGTAGGAGATGACATGCCGGCGATTCATCCGGTCGAGCAGGGAAACGGCCTGCGTGCGCCAGGCGCAGCTTGTCGGTCCCAGTGCAAGGCGGACCACATCCTCCGTATGGATGCACATGTTGGCCGGAGCGACCCAATGCAGCGGCTCGCGGCGGATCACCTCTCCATGCACCTTGACGCAATCGCCGGAGGTGACGATGGCAAGGTCGAGGTCGCCGCGCTCTATCATGTCACCGGTGAGGGTCGAACCCTGGCACTGCACGACGATCTCGATGGCCGGATTGAGACGGGCGAAGGCGGCCAGTACCTGCGGCAGGAGCCGCTCGGCATAGTCGTCGGGAAGTCCGAGGCGGACGCGGCCGACGATCGAAGGCTCGGCAAAGGCAGTCATCGCCTCGTCGTTGAGACGGATCATGCGTTGCGCGAACTCGATCAGGCGATGGCCGTCCTCCGTCAGGCGCGACTGCCGCCCGTCCTTGACGAAGATCGGCCGTTCCACCCGGTCCTCCAGGCGCTTCATCTGCATGGAAACGGCGGACTGGGTCTTGTTCACCGCATCGGCGGCCTTTGTGAAGCTGCCAAGCTCGGCAATCGCAAGAAAGGTACGCAACTGGTCGATATCGAGTGCATGGGCCATGACGGGTGATCCTCGCTCACGCAACCCTTGCGGGCGCTGCCTCGGTTTTGATGACGGACAATACATCACAAATGCAGATTGATATCCATCTAAAACATTCGTTTGTTAAATCTATCTCCCGGATTTAATTTCTTCTCATACGAAACGACCAGAGGCGACGCCCCCGTCGCCAGCCAATACCAGGCCCCGGAATCCCGGGCGCCGGAAAGGAGAGTGTTGCCATGACACAGGCATGCGATACCCAGACTGCCAGATCCTACCGCTTCTCCGCGAGCGCGGTTGCCGCTGCCGCCGCGTCCAGCATCCATCTTGCGCTGGCCAGCGCATGGCGACGCTATCGCAACCGGAAGGCCGTTGCCGGACTGCTCGAGCTCGATGCGCACATGCTTGCCGATCTTGGCGTGACGCGGAGCGACGTCGCCGCCTCGCTTCATGGCAGCGACTACATGGATCCGAGCCTGCAACTGGCGCGCCTGCGCAATGAACGCCGCAACTCGACACTGGCGACGCGCAGGTTGCGCCGCCGGTAGAAGTTGCCCGACCTTCCTGACCTTCTCTGGCGCCGGGCCGGGTTGAAGACCCTCTCCCACCGCCCCGTGCCGAGGCCCTGTCGGCCCCTCGCCGACGCACCTTGCCCGCCTCCCCGGAGGCGGGCTTTTTTGTTTCAAGCAAGGGCATACTGTCCTGCCTGACTGCGCGACAGGGACGTGTGCGACGTGGTCAGCTGTCTTGCGAACGCTCCGATGCGCGGTCGAACAAGGCCTCGAAACCGCGGATCTGCTGCTCCTGGATATCGCGGCCGAAGGAGAGCCAGGTCTCGACGAGCTTCGCCCCGTCTTCGCCGCCCTCTCCCTCTCCGGTGTCGCCCCCGGCCGGCGCCCCCACGCTCTCCGTTCCAGCCGCGTCGGATGCAGACACGCCGGCCCCGGTCTCGCTGGCCGGTGTCTCGCTGGCCGGCGTCTCGTCCGGCGGAGCCTGTCCGGGGACGGCCGCATCCTGGCTGTCCGGCGCGGGGCGGTCGAAAAGGCCGAGATAGCCATCCCAGAAGGAGCGCATCGCCTCCGTATAGGGCGCCATCATCCGCATCGGATTGGGGACGGGCTTCGGACGGCCGCGCGCATAGCCGGCAAGGAAAGCGTCGAGCAGTTCCCGCGCCGGACCGACGGTAAACCTGCGGGCGGCCTGACCGAGTGCCAGCGTCGCCACCACCGGCATCATCGTCTCGATGCCAGGAAGTTCGAGCCCGGTCTGCTCGGATACGTAGCGGGCAACGGAGCGCTGGACCTCGGCCGGACCGAAGATCAAGGCCAGGGGCTCGCCGACAAGGCTGTCCGGTCCGGGCATGGCGGTGACCCGCCCGGGCCCCGGCATGAAGGCCAGCAGCGCCTCGAAGGCGGATGGCGAGGCAGCATAGCGGCGCATTCCGGCAAGGGCGGCGGGCATCAAGGCCTCGGCGGCCCGCGCGACATCGGCGTCGCCCCAGCCGAACTGGCGCTGCATGACCTCGCTGACGGAGGCCGGATCGAAGGCGCCGAAGTTCGGGAATCGGTCGGTCATGATACGCCTCTCCGCTTGGATTGACGCATCTTCCGACGTCCGTGCGGGCGGGTCAAATGGCCCGTCCGCACGGAGCAGGTTTCAATAGGCGTAGGCCTGGTAAACCTTCGAGAGGTCTCCGCCCCATTCGCCGTGATAGCGGCGCAGCATCACGTCGGCCGGCGTCATGCCGCTTGCCAGCGTCTCCTCGACCGCCGCCAGGTGGACCCGCTCGTCCTGGCCGCCGTCGTTGAGGCGGGCCCGACGCTTCAGCCCCTCGCGGGACAGCGCCACCATGTCCTTTGCAAGATCGCGGACGGTGCGGTTGCGGAACGGCGTCTCGAGCCCCAGGCGCGGCACCTCGTCGCGAAGTTGCACGCGCTCTTCTTGCGTCCAGTCGCGGATCATCTCGCCTGCCTGGTCGAGCATGCCCTGATCATAAAGGAGCCCGACCCAGAGCGCGGGAAGCGCGCAGATCCGCCGCCACGGACCGCCATCGGCGCCGCGCATCTCAAGATACTTCTTCAACCGGACGTCGGGGAACAGCGTCGACAGATGGTTGTTCCAGTCGCCCAGCGTGGGCCGTGCGTCGGGAATCACTCCTTCCAGCTCGCCATTCATGAAGGCGCGGAAGGTGGTGCCGGTCACATCGTGATAGGTGCTGCCGCGCTTGACGAAATACATCGGCACGTCGATCGCCCACTCGACATAGGATTCGAAACCGAACCCGTCCTGGAAGGCGATCGGCAGCGGCCCCGAACGGTCGTTGTCCGTGTCCTTCCATATCTCGGCGCGGAAGGACTTGAAGCCGTTGACCTTGCCATCGGTGAAGGGCGAATTGGCAAAGATCGCGGTGGCGACCGGCTGCAATGCCAGCCCGACGCGCATCTTGGCCCGCATGTCGGCTTCCGAGGAGAAGTCGAGATTCACCTGGATGGTCGAGGTCCGATACATCATGTCGAGGCCGAGTGAGCCGACCTTGGGCATGTAGCGCGTCATGATCTGGTAACGCGACTTGGGCATCACCGGCACGTCCGCGCGGGCCCATGTCGGCGTCATGCCAAGGCCGAGGAAGCCGATGCCGAGCGGCTCGGCGACCTGACGCACCTGGGCAAGATGGCAGTTCGTCTCGCGGCAGGTCTGGTGCAGGTTCTCCAGCGGCGCGCCGGAGAGCTCGAACTGCCCGCCCGGCTCGATGGAAATGGCACCGCCGCCGACCGGATCGGCAAGGCCGATGATCAGCCCGTTGTCCTCGATGCGCTCCCAGCCAAGCAGCCCCTCCATGCCCTTGAGAACCGCCTCGATGCCGCGCGGACCCTCATAGGGAATGGGGGAATTGTCGGAGAGATTGAATCCGAATTTCTCGTGTTCGGTGCCAATGCGGAAATCGCTTTCCGGCTTGCACCCCGCCTCAAGTGTAGCGGCAAGTTCAGCAACCCCGGATACTGGGGTCGAATCAATGGTATCGCGGGCCATGAAGATGGGTTCCTTCGCGCTGTTGGCGCGCACCTTACTCAGGCGGTCGGATCAAAACAAACGCGTTTTTTTGTGATGATCGATCAATGATCGGGGCTTGATCGCGGCCGAAAAGCCACCTAGCGCCAGTCGCCGAGCCGAGCCTGAACCACGGCAAGCGCGGCAACCGCCGCCGTGTCGGCCCGAAGCACCCGGGGCCCGAGCGGCATCGGCGTGACGAAAGGAAGGCTGCGCAGGAGGACGCGTTCGTCTTCAGAAAAGCCGCCTTCCGGCCCGATCAGCACGGCAAGCGGGCCGCGTTCAACGCCCTGAAGCGCGTCGAGGGGGTTCTGGCTGGCCTCGCCCTCGTCGCAGAAGACGAGACGGCGGCCCGGCTCCGATGCCTCCCACCCGTCAAGAAGCGCCGCCAGCAAGACGGGCTCGCGGATCTGCGGGAGGCCGAGCACCCCGCATTGCTCGCAGGCCTCGACCGCGTTGGCACGCATGCGCTCCAGATTGACGCGCGCCGACTGGGTGTGGCGGGTGACAACGGGTCGCAGGACACCTGCTCCCATCTCGACCGCCTTCTGCGTCATGTAGTCGAGGCGCGCATGCTTCAGCGGCGCAAAGAGATAGTGGAGATCGGGAAGCGGCGCCTGCGCACGGGTGCGCTCGCTGGCGACCAGGGAGGCCTGCTTGCGTCCTTCCTGGCGGATCGCCGCCCGCCACTCGCCGTCCCGGCCGTTGAACAGCAGCACTTCGTCGCCATCCTTCAGCCGCAGCACGTTCAGGAGATAATTCGACTGCGCCCGGTCGAGCGGCAGCGACGCGCCCGGCCCGAGATCGGATTCGACGAAAAGGCGCTGCATGCGAAATTCGTAGCGGGGCATCGGGGAACCGGTCCTCAAAGCTTGCGTGGACTTGCGGGCACGCGGCCTTGACGGCGGGACCCGGGTGCGGTCCCCTCGCAGGAACCAGACAGCGAATGGATACGAACCTTGTCCGACGACAGCAACATTGCCGAATACTCGGTGTCAGAGATTTCCGGCGCGATCAAGCGCACGATGGAGGACACGTTCGGCTATGTGCGCGTGCGCGGCGAGTTGGGACGCATCTCGCGTCCGGCGTCCGGCCATATCTATCTGGATCTCAAGGACGCCCAGTCGGTGCTCTCCGGCGTCATCTGGCGCGGCCAGGCCTCGCGGCTGAAGATCCAGCCCGAGCAGGGACTGGAAGTGATCGCCACCGGCAAGATCACCACGTTCCCGGGGCAGTCGAAATACCAGATGGTGATCGATTCGATCGAGCCGGCGGGCATCGGCGCACTGATGGCGCTGCTCGAGGAACGACGCAAGAAGCTCGCCACCGAAGGCCTCTTCGCCGAGGCGCGCAAGCGCCCGCTGCCCTATCTGCCGCGCGTCATCGGGGTTGTCACCTCGCCGACCGGCGCGGTCATTCGCGACATCCTGCACCGGATCTCCGACCGGTTCCCGCTGCATGTGCTGGTCTGGCCGGTCCGCGTGCAGGGCGAAACCTCGGCACGGGAAGTGGCGAACGGTATCGAGGGCTTCAACCGCCTGCTGCCGGGCGGGGCAATCCCGCGTCCCGACCTCATCATCGTGGCGCGCGGCGGCGGCTCCATCGAGGACCTGTGGGGCTTCAACGAGGAGGTTGTCGTGCGCGCCGCGGCGGCCTCGCAGATCCCGCTTGTCTCGGCGGTCGGTCACGAGACCGACTGGACCCTGATCGACCATGCCGCCGACCTGCGCGCGCCGACCCCGACGGGAGCCGCCGAGATTGCCGTGCCGGTGCGCGGCGAATTGATCGCCTCGCTGGATGACCTTGCCCGGCGAACCATCTCCGGCCTGCTCCGGCTGATTGCCGGGCGGCGCACCGAACTCAGGGCAGCGTCCGCCGCGCTGCCCTCCCCGCGCGACCTCCTGGCACTGCCCCGGCAACGGCTCGACACATACGGGGAACGGCTTGCACCGGCCCTGCGCGCCGGGCTTCGCGACAAGCGCGGACGCTGCGATGCCGCCTCCGCCCGGCTGTCCCCCCATGCCCTGTCGCGCGGCGTATCGCTGGGGCGCGAGCGGCTTGCCGGGCTCGAGGCGCGGGCGCGGCGGGCGCATTTGCAGCGGCTCGCGAGCGAGCGGGCACGGCTCTCCTCCACGGTGAAACTGCTCGAAAGCCTGTCCTACAAGAACGTGCTGGGGCGCGGCTATGCGCTGGTTCGCGGCAATGACGGCGAGCCCTTGCGTTCGGCGACGGGAGTTGCGGCCGGAGCAGCGCTTTCCATCGAGTTCGGCGACGAGACGCGGCTTGCCGCCATCGCGGGAGATGGTGGCGCGGCGCCCCCTGCACCGCAGCCCGCAGCTCCCCGCGCCAGAAAAAGCGGCAAGACGGCAAAGGCCGAGAGCAAGGGACAGGGCTCGCTGTTCTGAGACACGCTTTCGGAGTGCATGTGCCGGACAACAAAAAAGGGGCGCCCGAGAGCGCCCCTTCGTCGTTTTCCGTCTGCCGCTTTCTACATGATCGACGGCAGGAAGGTGATGATCGCCGGGAAGGCGACGAGACCGCCGATGGTCAGGATGTCGGCAATGAAGAAGGGCGTGCAGCCCCGGAACACTTCCTGCACCGGAATGTCGTCGCGCACACCTGCCACGACGAAGCAGTTCAGCCCGATCGGCGGTGTGATCAGGCAGAGTTCCGCCATCTTCACCACCAGGATGCCGAACCAGATCGCGCACATTTCGCCGGACATGCCGAAGGCGCTGTCCGCCGCCGCGACGTTTTCCCCGCCATTCAGCGCCATCACCGCCGGATAGACCACCGGAAGGGTGAGGATCAGCATGCCGATCGCGTCCATGAACATGCCGAGCAGCGCATAGACGCACAGGATGAGGATCAGGATCAGCCAGGGCGAGAAGTGCAGCGACACGATGAACTGCTCGAACGCGTCGGGAAGACCGGCGAAACCGAGGAAGCGCACATAGACGAGCACGCCCCAGATCAGGGTGAAGATCATCACCGTGAGTTTCGCCGTCTCGTGCAGGGCCTGCCAGAGCTGCTTGCCGCGCATGCCGTTGACGAAGGCCGAAACCAGCACGACGAAGGCGCCGAGCGCGCCGGCTTCCGTCGGCGTTGCGTAGCCGTAGTAGAGCGACCCGAAGATGATCACCACGACGGCGATGATCGGCAGGGTCCCGGGAACCGAGACGAAACGCTGCTTCCAGGTAAAACCGCCGACCGCCGGCGCATCGCCCTTCCACATCGCCATGCCGATGATGATGAGAACATAGACCAGCGCGGAGAAGATGCCGGGCAGGAAACCGGCCAGCAGCAGCTTCGCCACCGACTGCTCGACCAGGATCGCATAGATGACGAGGATCGCCGAAGGCGGGATCAGCGAGGCAAGCGTGCCGCCAGCCGCAACGACGGCCGCCGACAGGCGTTTGGAGTAGCCGACCGCGAGCATTTCCGGGATCGCCACGCGGGCGAAGACGGCGGCGGTCGCCACGGAAGCGCCGGAGACGGCGGCAAAGCCGGCGGTGGCGAAGACCGTGCCGACCGCCATGCCGCCGGGCAGCCAGCCGAGCCAGCGTTTGGCCGCCTCGAAAAGCTGGCGGGTGAAGCCGGCATAGAAGGCGAGAAAGCCGATCAGGATGAAGGTCGGCAACACCGACAAGGAGTAGGTGACCGACTTTGAATGCGGAATGGTGCCGGCCATCTTCAACGCAGTGACCACACCGCGCTCAAAGCCCATGCGCATGGAGAAGATGGCGATCAGGCCGAGCGTGCCCACAAGGGCGGCGGCAAAGGCGACCCGCATGCCGAGCACGACGAGAACCAGCAGAAGGCCGGTCATGATGAGACCGATATCGAAGGGGGTCATCGGCGCGTTCCTTCATTGCCGGAGGTCTCGTTCGCATCGTCGCCGAGCGCTTCCTCGATCTCGTGTTTGGCAACCGATTCGACATCGCTGATCACCGGAACGGCGAGCGGCTCGGCCGAGGGGTCTTTGACCAACCGCCAATATCCGTAGAGCTGCAGCGTCAGGCGCAGCAGCAGCAGGGACAGCGCGACCGGGATGACCAGCTTGGAGGGCCAGGTGGGCAGGCCGATGTCGATGGTGCTGTCGCCGAACGACCAGGAGCGCTCGAAATGGAACCAGGAGCCGTAGATGAGCGCGGCGACGACGATCCAGACGCCGGTGACGCCGATCATCTCGGCGATCCACATGGCGCGGCCCGAGAGCTTGCCGAGCAGCAATTCCATCCGGATGTGGCCGCCAACGCGCTGGCAGTAGGCAATGCCCATGAAGGCGAAAACGGCCATGGCCTGTTCGGTGATGTCGATGAAACCCGGCACCGGCCAGTTGAAGGCGTTGCGACCGATGATCTGGACAACGGCCAACAGCATCAGCAGCAGGATGCTGCCGGCGGCGACGAGATTGAAAGCGTTTTCCAGACCGCGCAGCCATCCGTCGAAACGGATATAGGTGCCCGGCCGGCCGCTTGGTGCGGATGGCGATGTCATGGCTAACTCCGGCCGTGGGGCCGCTCGTCCGGCAGTTTCCAGCATTCTTCCGCGCCAAGCGGTGGTCTGCTGGCTCACCTCCTTCGGAAACCGGCATCGCAGGCTGGGCCTGATGCACCGGTTCCGTTCCGAGCGGTGAAACGGTTGCTAGGGTCTGGGCAGATCACCGGTTACACGGCGCCGGCAGCATAGCCCGTGCAAACCGCGCGACGGATCGCCCGGATTTCTCCGGACGACCCGTTGCATCAGCGCGTGATCAGTTGAGCTTGGACAGCGCCAGGTCGAGAAGCTCCTGACCGGGAATGCCCTGGGCATTCATCTTCTGAACCCAGGCGTCCCAGAGCGGCTTGCCGGCCTTCTCCTTGAACGCATCGAGCTCCTCCTTGGTGAACTCGACCTTCTCGATCTTCATCTCGTCGAGCGTCGGGTACCACTTCTCGTAGACCTTGTCGTAGGTGGCAAGATAGTGGTCCAGAGCGGCGTCGACGGAGCCGTCCAGCGCTTCGCGGAAATTGTCCGGCAACGCGTCGTAGGCGGCGGCGCTGACGACAACCGGGCAGCTGACCGTGCCGGGGTTCATGTTGGTGGTCCACCAGTTGCCGGCCTCGACCGTCTTGAACGACAGATGGGCATGAGGCGCGAAGGACGCCGCGCGCACCGTGCCGGAATCGATCGCCTGGAACGTCTCCGATGCGGTCACAGTGGTCGGAACGGCACCGATCGTCTGCATGGCCTGGCCGATGCCGCCGAGCGCGCGCACGCGCATGCCCTCGAAGTCCGACACCTTGGTCGGAACATCGCCCTTGCCGACGAAATTGTACTGCGGCATCGGCGAGGACATCAGCAGCTTGGCATCCCAGCGCATCAGGTCCTTCACGACCGCCGGGTGCGCATAGATCGCCTTGTCGAGCTCGATCTGCGTGGGCAGGTCCGGCACACCGAGGAACGGCAGCTCGATGACGGTCAGGGTCGGGTTCTTGTCCTCGTGATAGGAGGCGCAGATCTGCGCCATCTCGAAGGCGCCGATGGAGATGCCGTCGAGGTTCTCGCGCGACTTGGACAGCGCCTCGCCATAGGCGAGATTAAGCGTGAACTCGCCATTGGTCTTCTCGCTGACCAGCTCGGCGAGCTTCTCGATATGCTCGGTGAAGGCGCGGCGCTTGCCCCAGACGGAGACGTTCCACTCGAGCGCCATGGTCTCGCTGGCAAAGCCAAAGCCGAGAATCGTGGCCGTGCCGAGCACGGCCAGCTTGCGGGCAATGTTCATGTCAGTCCTCCCAAGGATATTTCCGGCCCCGCGGGTTGGCCCGTCGCGACCTGTCTTGCAATCCTCGCCAGCCCTCCCAGGCCGACGATTGCAATACCAGTGGCAAGCACCATGCCAGTTTGTCGCGGACACGCGCAACCCGCGCCACTCCTCAACAAATGATTAACGGGCAGCCGGGACAGCACGCCCCTTCCGGCAAGATATTGCCGATGCGGCATGGAGCGTCGGCAATATCTTGCCGATCGCCTCAGGCATCCGCCGAAGGATCGATGTCCCCGCGCGTGAGGCCAAGGCGGGTCATCTTCTCGTTGAGCGTGCGCCGCGGCAGATCCAGCTCGGCCAGAACAGCCGCGACGCTGCCGCCGTGACGGCGCAACGCATCCGCGATGATCCGCCGCTCATAGCCCTCCATCAGGTCGCGCAGGCGCCCGTGCGGCTGCCTGTCCGCCACCTCCTGCGCCCCGCCCGCCAGTGCCCGCAACGCCGGGGCACCCATCGGCGTGTTGAGGACGTAGCGTTCCGCCGCGTTGCGCAACTCGCGCACATTGCCCGGCCACTCATGGGCGAGCAGGAAGGCGGCATCATCCGCAGCAAGAGGCGCCGGCTCGATCCCGTAGTCGGAGGCGAAGCGGTTCACGAAACTGTCGAAAAGGAGCCGGACGTCGCCACCGCGCTCGCGCAGTGGCGGGATGCGGATCTCGACGGCGTTCAGCCTGTAGAGCAGATCCTGGCGCAGCAGGTTTTCCGAGACCGCGCGATGGGGATCCATGTTGGCGGCGCTGACAACGCGGATGTCGACCCGTGTGGTGCCTCGCCCGCCGATCCTGTCGACTTCCCGTTCCTGCAGGACGCGCAGGAGCTTGGGTTGCAACGCCAGCGGCATCGCCGAAATCTCGTCCAGAAAGAGCACACCCGCCTCTGCCTGCTCGATCCGGCCGGGGCGCGCCTGGCCTGCTCCCGTGAAGGCGCCGGCCTCGTGGCCGAAGAGTTCCGCCTCGACCATGGTCTCCGGCAGGGCGGCACAGTTCAGGGCAACGAACGGACCGCCGGCGCGGGCCGACAGGTCGTGCAGGGCGCGCGCCACGACTTCCTTGCCGGTCCCCGTCTCGCCGACAATCATCACCGAGGCGTCGGTCGCGGCGAAGTGGGTGATCTGCTCGCGCAGGACGCGCATTTGCGCGGATTCCCCGATCAACCGTGCCGCAAGCCCGTTCAGATCCTGGAGACGCCGCGTCAGGGAGCGGTTTTCAAGCACCAGGCGGCGACGCTCGACCGCGCGGCGGACAACAGCGGCCAGAAGATCGGGGTCGAAGGGCTTTTCGATGAAGTCGGCGGCCCCCTGACGCATGGCCTCGACCGCCATCGGGACATCGCCATGACCAGTCATCAACACCACGGGCAACTCGCCGTCGATCTCCTTCACCCGGCGCAGGAGATCGACACCGCTGGCTCCGGGCAGCAGCACATCGGAGACGACACATCCGGGAAATGCCGCATCTATCCGCGCGAGCGCGGCTTCCGCGTCGACGGCCTCGACCGGTTCGAAGCCCGCCAGCCGCATCCACTGGCGCAGGCCGGCGCGCATGGACGGGTCGTCGTCGACGACCAGCACCGGCGTCCGGCCGGTCTCGGCCGGTGTCGTTCCCGATATCGTCTCCGTGTCCCTGCTCATTGATCCCTGCCTCGTGACGCGGACGGGCCTCCCGTTTCGGGGCCAGCCTTCATTGACGCGCAAGCGGCAGCGACAGCACGAAACAGGCCCCGCCCGACCGCCCCTCGCGCACGCTCAGGCCGCCGCCGAGGTCTTCGACGATCCTGGCCGAAATCGCAAGTCCCAGACCAAGGCCGGCGGCCGCGGGCTTGGTCGTGAAAAAGGGCTCGAAAATTCGCTCGCGCAAGTCTTCGGGAATGCCGGCGCCATTGTCCGCGACCTCGATCATCGCTGTCGTCCCCTCGCTCCAGGCACGTGCCTCGACACGCGGCTCGGGTTCGCCCTGGCAGGCGTCTATGGCGTTTCGGATAAGGTTGACCAGGACCTGCTCGACCCTGAGCGGCGCCGTCGTCGCCAGCAGGTCGGCGGAGGTGATGTGCAATTGCAGCGCCACGCCGGTTTCCTCGATGCGCGGCCGCACCAGCTTGGCGCTGGTCTTCAGGCATTCCCGCAAATCCACCGTCTCGATGCGCGATTCTCCTGGCCGGGCGAAACGCTTGAGCTCTTGCGTCAGGCTTGCCATGCGCAGGCGCAGGGCATCGATCTCGTCGAGGTTCTCAAGCACTTCCGCCGCCTCGCCGCGCTGGTGATAGAGCCTGGCGCCGGAGACGAACATGCCAAGCGCGGCCAGCGGCTGGTTGAGCTCATGCGCCACCGCCGCCGACATCTGGCCGACCGCCGCGAGCCGGCTCGCCCGCGCCAGATCCGCCTGGGTCTCGCGCAACTCGCGCTCGACGCGGCGGCGTTCCTCGACCTCGTCGACAAGGCGCCGGTTAAGATCGCGCAGGCCGGCCGCGTCCTGGCGCAGGCCCGCCGTCACCCGGCCGAGCCGCCTGCTGCGCAGGAACAGCAGAGCGACCGCATAGACCAGAATCAGCGCGAAGGCAGCTGCCCAGACCGTCCCGCGCGGAGCCCGCACCTCGGTGAGCGGCGTGAAGTAGTGGATCGACCAGTCGAGCAGGCCAACCCTGAGCCGCGCCTGCCGGTAGGCCGTTCCCTCGATGGTGAGGTCCGTGGCATGCGCCGGTCCCTCCTGCAGGCTCTGCAGCCGCTCACCGCCGTACTGGCGATCGGAACGGATGGCGGCGACGACCATGTCGTCGAGCGGCGCGATCGAGGCATAGCGCCAGTCATCGCGGGTGCCGAGAAAGACGACCCCGTGGACGTCGGTGACGATCACCGTCTCGCCGCCCTCGCGCCAGTTGCGTTCCAGCCGGTCCATGTCGACCTTGACGACGACGACGCCGCGCGGCTGCACGCCGGACGGGGTGGAGCGGGCAAAGAAGAAGCCGGGTTCGCCGGTCGTCGCGCCGACGGCGAAGAAGCGCCCCTCCTCACCGTCGAGAGCCGCCTGGAAATAGGGGCGGAATGCGTAGTTGCGGCCCATGAACGAATTGGCCGTGTCGAAATTGCTGGCAGCGACCGTCAGGCCCTTGCCGTCCATCACATAAAGGGCGTCCGCGCCGGTGGTGGCAGCAAGATCCTTCAGGAAGCGGTTGGCGGCATCCGTCTCGGCCGGATCGGATAGCACCCCGACGGCGCGCGGATCGCGGGCGACGATATAGGGCAGGTAACGGTACTTCTCCAATTCGCGCAGGATCGTCTCGCGGTAGAGCGTCAACCGCTCGCGGGCACCCGCATCGCTGCGCTCGCGCGAGCGTTCCTCCGCCCAGTCCGCGGCAAGGACTGCGGCCGCGAGCACCGCCAGCGGCGGCAACAGAAGCAGCAGCCGGCGCAGGAACCGGCGCGGCAGGCGCTGGCGCAACGCCGGCCACGGTGCGTCCAGGCCGATGCCGCTCGCTCCGGTTGCATTCGCCGTTGTCCTCTCCGGCGTGGACACGGCCGGAGCCTGCCCGTATGAGTTTGCTGTCGTCATGATTGATCGTAGCGGCCGTGGCCCCCGGTTGCCACCATTGCCCGGAAAGGACGCAGATGCAGTTTTCATTGAGCGAGGAAGAGTATCTCATCCAGGACACGGCGCGAAAGCTCGCCGAGGACAGGATCGCGCCGCTGGCCGAGGAACTGGACAAGGGTGAGGGCCGCGAGGCCTTTCTCGCCAATCTGAAGCTGCTTGCGGAAAACGGCTTCATGGGCCTCAACGTG
>NZ_JBLXFR010000032.1:0-45709 GCF_048261845.1 Stappia sp.
CCCATCCCGAACTCGGAAGTGAAACGCCCCAGCGCCAATGGTACTGCGTCTCAAGACGTGGGAGAGTCGGTCGCCGCCAGGCCCGCAAAGCGCAAAAAAACAAAACCTCTACGTGAATATATTCCAAGATTAACGCGGGGTGGAGCAGCCCGGTAGCTCGTCAGGCTCATAACCTGAAGGTCGCAGGTTCAAATCCTGCCCCCGCAACCAAAATCACCAAGACCAGCACGCACGAACAACGCCTCGAGGCCCCTTCGAGGCGTTTTTTGCGTTTGGCCCGCGCTGTGCAGCCTGCGATGCACTCTTCGTTTCGCCCGCGTGCGGCGGCGCGTCCTGGTTGCATCGGGCGTGCTTTCCGTCTTCGGCGATCGGATACAACGCACCGATCGCCTTGCGGGATCCCGGCGGCGCAACCAGCCGGTCATCGTGGAATGAGCCGGAAAACTCGACCCTCCTACGGTCCAGGCTTCGCGATCAGGGCACGCTGCGCGGGGAACCGTTCGCGGGGATGTCGCGGGAGATCGGACGTGAATGACATGTCCCCCGCTGCTGCCGCGTCTGCCGAGACCTTGCGGCTCATCGGAGATGTCCACTGAGCCACCGCGGCGATCGTGCAGCGGTGGCGGCCGGTTTTCATGGCCGTCCAGCTCACCCGCAGCCCGGGATCTTCCCGGTCAGGCGGTCGAGGTGATACCCGAAGCTGGCGGATGCGGCTTCCGCGCTCTGCTGACCGACGAGAACGGCGGTACCGAGACCGTGAATCAAAGCCACAAGGATACGCGCTTCCGCCTCTGGATCGATTTCACGAATGAATTCCCCTGCAGCCTTTCCCCGCTTCAATATTGAACCGACCCGCTCTTGCAAGCGGTTCGGGCTCTCGACAAAAGTTCGATCCGAAATCTCCGGATCCGTCATTGCGAGCATCGCATATGACGTCCAGAGCTGATGGAACTGGCGACTTTCAACATCTGTGGGAAGCGCGACGGCAAACAATGCCTCAAGTGTCGCGCGAGCGGTGGAAGATTGCCCGGGAGACTGAAGTCGGGCCCTCAGACGCCCATTGCTCAGCTCCTCCAGATGAGCGAGGCCCGACCGCATCAATCCCGCTTTCGTATCGAAGTAATACTGCACCAGCCGCAGCGAGATGCCGGCTTCAGCAGCAACGGCTCGCAGCGAAACCGCGTGCAAACCCTCGCGCGCCGCCACTGCCATGAAGGCTTTCAGGACCATGGAGCGGCGTTGGTCATGGTCGACGGTTCGTGGCATCGGAGAGAACCCTCGCTTGCTCTGTCTTTTTATGATACGTGCGTACCATAAAAAGTCGCCACTGTCGTCTGTGAAGAGTTGGGGTCCATGTCACCGTCGCCTCCCGAAGTTACGGGCCGCCTTTGGGCAATTGCCGCGATCACGGGTTCGGGCGCCTTTATGGCCATGCTTGATTCCACCGTAGTCAACCTCGCCCTGGAGACGATCCGGTCCGATCTAGACGCACCATTGTCAGGTGTGCAGTGGGTGGCGACCGGATACTTGATAGCGCTTGCCGTTTCGCTGCCCCTCACGGGCTGGCTGGGACGGCGGCTCGGAAACGGCCGCCTTTGGGCTGGCAGTGTCGTGGTCTTCGTTCTTGCTTCGGTCCTTTGCGCGTTTGCGCAGAACCTGGCGTTTCTGATTGCGTCGCGCTGCCTGCAGGGGCTTGCCGCAGGGCTCATGGTGCCCGCCGGACAAGCGGTCTTGGCGGCCACTGCGGATCGGCGCCAACTGGGACGGCTCATGGGAACTGTGGGTTTCGCCGTCGCACTCGGACCGGCACTGGGTCCTGCATTCGGTGGTGTTCTCATCGATACAGCCTCCTGGAGGTGGCTGTTCCTGATAAACGTGCCGGTGGGGATAGCGGTCCTGATCGGCGCCAGGCGCCACATATCGCCCGGCGAGAAGTTCTCGCAAAACCGGGTCGACACAACCGGGTTGGTGCTGATCGGCCTGGGGCTTCCGCTCCTGCTTTACGGAGCTGCCGAGATCGGATCGAGCAACTTCAACCTGCTCTCTCTAGCCAGCGCGGCCCTCGGTACGGGCCTGTCTGCGCTCTTTGTTGTTCATGCCGTTCGTGCCCGCGAGCCGCTGATTGATGTCGGACTGCTGCAGCGGGCACGTTTTGCTGCTCCCGTTGTGACCGCAGGACTGACCGGCGCCGCCATGTACGGGGGATTGCTCCTCCTGCCGATCTTCCTGCAACGCAGCGCCGGACAAACACCAAGCGAAGCTGGTCTCATGCTTCTGGCAATGGGGCTTGGTTCGGCCTTCGTTTTGCCCGTGGCGGGGATGCTGACGGATCGCTTTGGACCAAGACGTGTCTCTCTGGCCGGGGGCGCCTTGCTGACCTTGACGACTATTCCCTTCCTTTCATCGGCGCCTCTTGCCTCCGGAACCGTCGCAATTCTTCTGCTTGCACGCGGCGCGGGGCTGGCTCTCGCTCAAATGCCCGCCATTGCGGCCGCCTATGGCGAGGTCGCCAAGACCAAGACTGGCGACGCGGCGACCCTGATCAACATTGCCCAACGCCTTGGAGGTGCAATCGGTGCAATCGCCGTGGTTGCCGTGATTGAGCAGGTCGGCATCTCCGCCTCCGGAACGGCATATCGGATCGCGTTCGGGATGCTGGTCATCCTTTCAGCAGGCGCATTGTTCGCGGCAACACGAATGGCAGTTCCGGAACAGCAACAGTGAACCACCAGAACGCCGGGCAATCGGCCGTTGCTGTTCAATGATTGCCCCGTTTGATGGAACCTTGTCGACGTTCGCCGGTGCGTCCTGGCTCCGTCAGACGCACTTTCCGTATTCGGACAGTATGTGTTGAAGGCCGCGTTGCCGATGCCACGGGTGCGGCAGAGACCGGCGACCGGACCAACCACCTGGCGGAGATTTCTTCAAGCGGCCGGTGATCTGCTCCCAAAGACTCTCGACCGCTTCATCGTCTGCCTCCTTCTTGCGGAAGCAGACAGACGATGAAGCGAGGCCGGTTCAGGGGGAGCATGTTACCGGCGCGCGGTGTCTGTCTCGCCGATATCCCAGAACAGGCCGGTCATCATGGCCAGGGCCTCACGGGTCATCGACAGCAGCGCGTGCTCGTCCGGTGCATGCTGGGAGCAGCCCGGATAGGAATGCGGCACCCAGACGGTCGGCAGGCCGAGGATTTCCGCGAAGGTCTCGTTCGGCAGCGAACCGGCAAGGTTCGGCAGGATGGCGGCCTTCTTGGCGGTCGTTGTCTCGATCGAGGTCTTGACCCGCGTCACCCACGGGTGGTGGGGATCAAGCCGCGTTGCGTGGAAGAAGCCGCGGTCGGCGGGAATGATCTCGACCATCCCGAAGCCGTGCGCGTCGAGGTGACGGCGCAGGGCAGGAAGGATGTCATCCGGGTCGGTGCCGACCACATAGCGCAGCTGGCAATGCGCGTTGGCCCGTCCCGAGATCGCATTGACCGGAGCCGATGGCACGCCGCTCGACTGGGCAAGTACGGCGAAGCTGTTCCAGCCGAAGACGCGCTCGGACGGGGTCAGGCTTTCCTCGCCCCAGTCGGCATCGACCTTGGGGCCGTCGAACCCGCCGACCGGACAGTCCTTCAATGCCTCGCGTACGGCCGGCGTCAGGCTTGACGGCCGCCATTCGGGCACCTGGATCTGGCCGCGACGGTCGGCGATGCTGGCGATGGCATGGGCAAGCACGATCGCCGGGTCGCGCAAGAGCCCGCCCCAGTTGCCGGAATGATGCGCGCCGTCCCTGAGCTCCACGCGCAGGTCGAAATTGACGGCGCCGCGCGAACCCATGAACAGGGTCGGCCGGTCGGGATGCAGGCGCGGACCGTCGGAGGCGATCAGCACGTCGGCTGCGAAGACATCGCAGTTCTGCGAAAACAGTTCCGCCAGACCCGGAGATCCGCATTCCTCGCCCATCTCGATGACGATCTTGCAGTTGAAGCCGAGTGCGCCACGTTCCTCGATGACGGTCCTGAGCGCTGCGATGTTGATGCAGTGCTGGCCCTTGTTGTCCGCGGTGCCCCGGCCGTAGAGCTTGTCGCCCTCGCGCACCAGGCGGAAGGGGTGGAGCCCTTCGCGCCACTGGTCGGTCTGCGCCCGGATCACGTCGCCATGGCCGTAGGTCAGCACGGTCTCGAACGAGGGATCCTCGATACGCTCGGCAAAGAGGAAGGGAACGGTCGGGTCGGCCGGATTGGCCATGATCCGGTGGGCAAAGCCGAGGCTTTCGAGCTTCGGAGCGATCTCCTCGACCAGATAGCGCATCAGTTCCGGGCGCTGGCCCGGATCCTGGCTTTCCGTCTCGAAAGCAATCATCCGGCCGAGCTCCTGCTCGTATGCGCCGGATGTCAGATAGGTGTCGATGCGCGCGATGGCGCTGTCGCGGTCGGCCACGTCAGGCTCCCTTGTTCTCGGTTATGGCGTCGCCCCAGGGCGACATGATTTCCGTGCAACCCATGTTCATGCCGTCCTTGCGCATCACGCCGGCCGGGCAGGCGAAGGCATAGGGAAAGACGGTCCGTCTGGTCGTCGTCACCGGATGCACGGCCTCCAGCGCCGCGATCACCTCCGGCGAGAGGGTCTCGTCGGCGACGATCGTGCCGCCGCCGCTGTTGTCCATGCGCGGGTGATGGAAGGCCTCCTCCAGGGACATGCCGAAATCCATCAGGAAGGAGGTGAGGTTGAGCACTGCCGGCAGGATCTTGCGTCCGCCGGAAGCGCCGATGGCGAACCGGCGCCCGTCCTTCTCCCCGATGGTGGGGCAGACATTCATCAGGCAGGCCTTGCCCGGAGCAAGGGAGTTGGGCTTGCCGGGTTCCGGGTCGAACCACATGATGCCGTTGTTCATCAACAGGCCGGTGGACGGGGAAACGACCCGCGATCCGAAGATCGACAACAGGGTCTGCGTGACCGCGCACATGTTGCCGTGCCGGTCGACAATGCTGAAATGCGTCGTGCAGGCGGGCGCATGCGGGGCGTCCCCGTCGCCCATCTCGCGCAGGCGGCGCTCGTAGGTCTTGCCAAGCGCGCGGGCCGTCTCTGCGAAGCTGCGGGCGTCCGGCGCGGCGCCGGGCGTGAAGTCGCCTTCCATCAGTGTCAGGCATTCGGCAAGGTTTCCGCCTGCGGTCAGGCCGGCCGCCGCGTGAACCACGCCGCCGCGATAGGCGACGTCGAGCGCCGGTGTCAGCAGCGCCCTGTAGGCGGCAAGGTCCTGGCGGGACAGGAAGCCGCCCTTGGCCTGAACGTCGTCGGCAAGCGCTGCGGCGATGTCGCCTTCATAGAAGTCTCGGGCGCCCGCCTCGGCGATCCGCCGGAGCGTCGCGGCCATCGTCTCCTGGTTGAGGCGGGCCTGGGACAGCGCCGTCCAGCCGGCGACCTTGGGCCAGGTGCCGTCGTCGAGGAAGAGCGCCGCCGCGTCCGCGTCCTTGGCAAGCTCGCGCGCCACCGAGGCAATCAGCAGCGAGGCGTACCAGTCGATCAGCATGCCCTTGTCGGCGAGCTCTGCCGCGGGCATGACGAGATCCTTCCACGGAAGCGTTCCGTAGGTGCCGTGGGCGAGCTCCATCCCGGCAACGGTTCCCGGCACCGCGATGGCCGTCGCGCCCTGGATATTGCGGTCCTCGACCACGGCCGCCCAGGGAAAAAGATCGCCTGCCGTCTTGTTGCCCGACAGCGGATAGCGGGCAGGGTCGAGTGTTGCAGGCGAGCGCATGCCGAACTGGACCGTGCGTGCCTCCTGCTCCTGCTCGCGCCAGATCACCATGGCCCCGCCGCCCGCCGGCCCGCTCATCCACGGTTCGACGACGCCGATGGCGAAGGAGACGGCGACGGCCGCGTCGATGGCATCACCGCCCGCCTCGAGCACGACAGCTCCCGCCTCGGCGGCCACCCGGTGCTGGGCGGCAACGACGCCGCCGCGCGTTTCGACGACGTGTTTGCGTGTGGTTTGCGAGTTCGAGAAATTGCTCATTGCTGGGCCCCGGTCAGGTTGTCGGCAGGGTGTGGAGATGGCAGTCCACGTGGCCGTTCGGACCGGTCACATGCGGGGGCGGGGTGGTTTTGCAGATGTCGCGCACCTGCGCGCAGCGGGGATGGAAATGGCATCCTGCCGGCGGGGCGATCGGGTTGGGATAGCTGGCTCCCAGATGCGTGTCGGGCACCGACAGGTTCGGGTCCGGCGTGAGCACGGATTCCAGCAAGGCCTGCGTGTAGGGATGGCGCGGTCCGGCGAACAGCTCGGCCGCGGGTGCCTCCTCGACGACGCGGCCGAGATACATGACCGCCACGCGCGTCGCCAGATGCTCGACCACCGCCAGGTTGTGGCTGATGAACAGGTAGGTCAGCCCGAGTTCCTCGCGCAGGTCGCCCAGGAGGTTGAGGATCTGCGACTGGACGGACACGTCGAGCGCCGACGTCGGTTCGTCGCAGATGACGATCTCCGGATTCATGACCAGCGCTCGTGCAATGGCGACCCGCTGGCGCTGTCCGCCGGAAAGCTGGTTGGGATAGCCCTTCAGCACCCGCTGCGGCAGGCCGACGAGATCGAGCATGCGCCGCACCGAACCGGCGCGGGAGGCGGCATCCCCGATCCGGTGGGCAACGAGCGGCAGGGCGATGATGTCCTCGATGCTCTTGCGCGGATTGAGCGATGAGTACGGGTCCTGGAAGATGGGCTGGATGCGCCGGGCCTGGAGCTTGCGCTCCTTTCTCGTGATCTCCTTGCCGTCGACCAGGACCTTGCCGGACGTTGGAGCCTCGAGGCCGAGCAGGACCTTCGCCAGCGTGGACTTGCCGCAACCGGATTCGCCCACGAGGCCGAGCACATCCTTCTTGTGGATGCGCAGGCTGACACCGCCGAGGGCATGAAGCGGCCTGGGCGCGGAAAAGAGCCCCTGCTTCACCTGATAGGTCTTGGTGACGTTGGCGAGTTCGAGAACGGGGGGAGTTGCCTTGTCATTCATGCCGGTGCGCCTCCCGGGACGTCGTGTATGCATCGATAGGCGTGGTCCGCGCCGGGGCGCCGGACGGGCACGGAGGAGGAACAGGCGTCCTCGGCCAGTTCGCAGCGCGAGCGGAAGGCGCAGCCCTCGACCTTGCCGATCAGCGACGGCACGATGCCGGGGATGGACCCCAGGTGCTCGCCGGGTTTCGTCTTGCCGGGCACCGGGATGCAGCGGAGCAGGCCCTGGGTGTAGGGATGGCGCGGGTTTTCGAAGATCTCCCGCGCGCTGCCGTTCTCGACGACCTCGCCCGCATACATGACGACCACCTTGTCGGCGATCCGCGCGACGACGCCGAGGTCATGGGTGACGAGGATCATCGCCATGTTCATCTCGCGTTGGAGATCGGCGAGCAGCCGCAGGATCTGCGCCTGGATCGTCACGTCGAGCGCCGTGGTCGGCTCGTCGGCGATGATCAGTTCGGGTTCGCACATCAGCGCCATGGCGATCATGACGCGCTGGCGAAGGCCTCCCGAGAGCTGGTGCGGATACTGCCCGAGCCGGCTTTCGGCGGCGGTGATTCCGACCTTGCCGAGCAGCTCGACGGCCCGCTCGCGCGCCTCCGCCTTGCTGACGGGCCGGTGGAGGAGGAGGGCCTCCATCAACTGGTCGCCGATCGTGTAGGCCGGGTTCAGGGACGTCATCGGCTCCTGGAAGATCATCGCCATGCGATCGCCCCGCAGGGCGCGCATCGCCTTCGGCGTCTGGCGCTGCAGGTCGACGCCGGAGAAGTCGAGCCTTGCTGCCTTGCAGCGCATCTTTTTGGGCAGAAGCCCCATCAGGGCGAGCGAGGTCAGCGACTTTCCGCTGCCGCTCTCGCCGACGATGCAGAGCGTTTCGCCGCGCCGCAGCTCGAAGTCGATGCCGCGCACCGCATGCAGCGTGCCCTGTGCCATGGGGACGTCGATGGTCAGGTTCTCGACCTTGAGGATCGGTTCCGTGGTCATGGTCATCCCCTGTTCTCCGGTGCGGTCACGTCTCGCAACCCGTCGCCGAGGAGGTTGATGGCGAGCACGAGGATGAAAAGCGCGACGCCGGGAATGGCGATCAGCCAGGGCTCGAACAGCATCATCTGCTTGCCTTCCGAGATCATCAGTCCCCAGGACGGGGTCGGGGGCTGCACGCCAAGGCCGAGGAAGGACAGGGCCGCTTCGAGCAGGATCGCGTGTGCCATCTCGAGGGTCACGACAACGATCAGGTTGTTGACCACGTTGGGCATGATCTCCAGCAGGATGATGCGCCGTGTCGAACAGCCGATTGCCTTGGCGGCATTGACGTATTCCAGATCGCGCACCTGCAGGACGGAGGACCGCATGACCACCGCGAAGCGATCCCAGAGGAGCAGCCCGAGCACGCCGACCACCACTTGCAGCGAGCCGCCGAGAACGGCAACGACGGCGAGCGCCACCAGCACCACCGGCATGGCCAGGCGGACGTTGATGAGGAAGGTGACGACGAGGTCGACGCGTCCGCCGAAATAGCCGGCGGCAACACCCATCGCCGTGCCGATGAGGCCGGAGATCAGTGCCGCGAAGAGACCGATCGCGAGCGAGATGCGGGCCCCGTAGAGAAGCCGGGCCAGGTAGTCGCGTCCCAGATGATCGGTGCCCAGCAGGTGTTCGGGGTCGCTGCCGGCCATCCAGAAGGGGGGCTTCATGCGTGCCACCAGGTTCTGGGCATAGGGATCGTGACCGGCCAGAAGCGGCGCGAGCAGCGCGATCAGGACGATCACCGCAAGGGCCGCCAGCCCGAAGACCAGGCCGTAGTGGCCGAAGACACGCTTGCGCAGGATCGCGGCCGGGCTCGGCGCGCGCAGTTCCTCGGCGACTGTTTCGATTGTGCGCGCCATGTCAGCCCACCCGGATGCGCGGATCGAGCCAGGCATTGGCGATATCCGACAGGAATGTGAACACGATGTAGAAGCAGGAGAAGATCAGGATCAGCGCCTGGACGGTCGGCAGGTCGTTGCGGGAGATGGATTCCCAGGCAAGATATCCGGCGCCGTGCAGGGCGAAGATGGACTCCACGACGATGGAACCGCCGAGCATGAAGCCCATCTGCACCGCGGCAAGGCTGACCACCGGCACGACCGCGTTGCGCAGGGCGTGCTTGAACATCACACGCGTTTCGCTGGCGCCCTTGGCGCGGGCCGTGCGGATATAGTCCGCGTTGAGCACTTCCAGCATGCCGGCGCGCGTCAGGCGCATGATGGCCGGCATGGCGTAGTAGCCGAGCACGATGGTCGGCATGATGAAGTGTTTCCAGCTGCTGGAGCCGGACGGCGGCAACCAGCCGAGCTGGATCGAGAAGATGACGATCAGCACCAGGCCGAACCAGAAGCTCGGCATCGCCTGCCCCATGACGGACAGGAACAGTGCTCCCCGGTCGATCAGCGAATTGGGACGCATGGCGGCCAGGACGCCGAGCGGGATGGCGGTCAGAAGGGCGAAGGAGATGCCGCAAACGCCCAGCAGCATGGTCGTCGACAACCGGTCGGCGATCAGCGTCGAGACCGGCAGCTTGAAATAGTAGCTCTGGCCGAAATCTCCGGTGAGGGCGCCCGACAACCAGTCGACATACTGGACCATGAAGGGGCGGTCGAACCCGTAGAGCGCGCGAATGGCCTCGATGTCCGTGGCGCTCGCGTTTTCGCCCGCGATCGCGGAGGCGGGGTCGCCGGACATGAACAGCAGGCTGAAGCTGAGCAGTGACACCGTCAGCGTCACCAGGACGGCAAGTCCCAGCCGTTTCAAAGTGAAGACAAGCATGTGTGGTTCCGATCGTCAGGCTGCCGGCTTCCCCGTGAAAGGAAGGCGCGGCTGTCCCCTGGCTGCCTGTCGCGCCCGAGTTCCGGGAACGGTTAAGCGGTGGCGGGCCGCAGACATCCCGCACCGGTGAAGGTGCGGGATGCTTGCTTGACGGTGCTAGTTCCAGCGCACGTGGAAGAAGCGCACCACCTCGTCGGGGGTCGGCGTGTAGGTCGCGTCCTTGGTGAACACGTAGTTCGCATTGTAGGAGAACAGCGGCACCCAGTAGGCCTCGTCGGCGATCTTCTTGAGCGCCTTCGAGTAGTTCTCCTTGCGCACCGCCGGATCGACGGCCGTGTCGGCGATGTCGAGCCATGCCTTCACGTCGTCATCGCGTGCGAAATCCTCGACGCCATGCTTGAAGAACTGGCTGGTGATCGCCGATGCGTCGTTGACCGAGTAGGAGCCCCAGGTCTGGAAGCTCATGCTGGTCTCGCCCTTGTGGCGCATGTCGCGCAGGGCCGAGTACTGAAGGTACTTGAGGTTGGCGGTGATACCGACATCCGCGAGATAGGCCAGCATCGCTTCGGCATAGCCCCGGTCGCGATAGGCGTAGAGGTCGACGGAGAAGCCGTCCGGGTATCCGGCCTCGGCCAGAAGGGCCTTTGCCTTCTCCGGGTCGTATTCGTAGGTCGTGACGTCCTGCTCGCAGCCGAACTGGCTCGGGAAGCAGGCCGAGTGGACGACCTTCGACTTGCCCTTGAGCAGGTTGTCGACGATCGCCTTGCGGTCGATCGCGTGCATGAGCGCCTGGCGAACGGCGCGCTTGGTGATCGGATGGTCGGCGCCGCTGCGGCCGGCCGCGTCAAGCTCGAGATAGCCGATGCGCATCGTGCTCTCGTTGACGACGTTGAGACGGCCCATGGCCGCGAGCTTTTCCGCCTGATCGGCCGGCACGCCCCAGATGAAGTCGAGACCGCCGCTGAACATCTCGGCCAGCTGGGTGTTCACATCGGGAATGGTGCGGATGTCGACGGTGCCGATCGTCGCCTTGCCCTTCGGGCCGCCGTGGTAGCCCTCGTACTTCTTCAGGACGAAATGCTTGCCGGGGTCGACGCTCTCGACCATGTAGGGGCCGGTTCCGACCGGCTTCAGCGCCATGCCTGCGGGGCCCGCCTCGGCATAATACTCGTTCGGATAGATCGACACCGGTCCGGCGAGAAACTCCAGGGCGGCGGGGAACGGACCGTTCGTCATGATGCGGACCGTGTACTTGTCGACCTTCTCCGCGTCCTTCATCCAGTTGACGTTGCGCTGGACGACAACGCCGTTCTCCGGGTTGGCGACGAATTTCACCGTATGGACCACGTCGTCGGCGTCGAATTCCTCGCCATTGTGGAACTTGACGCCTTCGCGAAGCTTCAGCTCCAGCGTCGTGTCGTCAATCCATTGCCACGAGGTGGCGAGATTGCCTTCGTACTCGCCGGTCTCCTGGTTGAGATAGAGCAGGCCATCCCAGATCGAGCGCTGCAGGATGACGCCCTCGCGGGCCGAGTTGAAGTAGCTGTCGACCGATTCCAGTTCCTTGGTGAAAGCGGCATTGAGCGTGTCGCTTGCCTTGTCGGCCAGGGCATTGCTGCCAACCATGGCCAAGGTCAACGCGACGGAACTCATCAGGAGACGTGGGTTCATCTGCTTTTCAACCGGCGCGGGGACCGGTCCCTCTGGTTGGGTTTTATTATATAATAATACGAGAAACCGTATTATGGTTGAGCGTATGAAGCGCGTTTACGCCTGTCAAGAATCCTGAGCGCCCGTTCGTCGGGCCCTTGCGCAATTCTTCGACGGCACCGACAGGGAGAGCTCGAGTGGCGAAGGAAAAGCAGGACACCTTGTTTGTCGGATCTCTGGAAAAGGGCATGCGCGTTCTCAACGTGTTCGGCGAGCGCCACACCGTTCTGGGACTTACGGAAATCGCGGAGCTGACCGGCCTCGACAAGAGCGCTGCCCAACGGTTGACCAACACGCTCCACAAGATCGGCTATCTCCAGAAGGACCCGGACTCGCGGCGCTACAGTCCTTCCGTAAAAGCGCTGGAGCTCGGCAATGCCTATCTCTGGGCGGATCCGCTCGTTCAACTGGCCATGCCCAAGATGATCGAGCTTGGCCGGCAGCTTGGAGAGCGCGTCAATGTCGCAAGGCTCGCCGGGACCGAGATCGTCTATGTGATCCGCATTCCCACGCAACTGACAGCATTCGGCGCGATGATCGCCGGGCGGCGACTGTCGGCTCTCACGACCTCGAGCGGCCGGGCCATGATCGCCCGGCTTGGCGAGGCGGAGCGCAAGGAGGCGATCGAGACCTGGCCGATTACGGCGCTGACACCGAAGACCACGCTGGACCGCGCGAAGATCGCCGAGGAGATCGAGAAGGCGATCGTCTGCGGTTATGGCCTGACCCAGAGCGAGAACATCATGAACGAGATCGGCATCGCGGCGCCGATCATGACGGGCGACGGCCGCCCGGTGGCAACGGTCCAATGCTCCATCTCGAGCCTGAAATGGTCGCTGGAAAGAGTGCGGGAGGAGATCGCGCCGCATCTGATCGAGGTGGCGAACTCCATTCATCTGCCGGTGCAGGCAAAGACCTGACGTCGCGACGATCCCGGTCGCGCCCGGCGACGGATCTGTCTATTCGCCCGTCAGCTTGCCGTCTCGCAGGCGCGTGAAATAATCGTCCTTGCCGATCTGCCCGCCCTTCAGGATCAGTTCCACGGGCTTGGGTCCGGGGCCGTGACCGAGGCAGACCGGCGAGCCCGGGCTGTCGGGGATCGGGTGGCGCAGTGTCAGGGCCTGGATGTCGAGCGCGGCAAGCGCGTGGCTCGACGTGTCGCCGCCGGCGATCGCGATACGCCCGAGCCGGTGTCGCGACATCAGTTCCCCGAGCATTGCGCCAAGCGCCCGCCCCGCCGCGTCGTCATTGCCGGTCTCGGCCAGTGGCCCTTCGGGCGGGCCGAGCGCTGTATGGATGATGGGGCTCAGCCCGTCATCGAGCACGCGCGATGCCTCCTTGAGAGCCCGGTCGCAGGCGGCCTCGCGGCCCTGGCCCGAGACGAGCGCGGCATGGTCGATGGGGATGGCGCGAAACCCGTTGGCGCAGGCGGTCTCGATCTGCCTTGCGGTGGTGTGAGAGCAACTCCCCGAGACGACGGCCATGCGCCCACACGGCGCGAGCGGATCGAAGGTCCGCCGGGCCATGTCCAGCCCCTCCGCGCGCCAGGCTTCGACAAGCGCGTATTCGACGCCGGACGAGCCGAAGACCAGCGGGCCGGTTTCCGGTTGCCGGCGTGTCAGCGCGGTACCCGCGCGGCGCTGGCTGTTTTCGTCATGGACATCGATCAGCACGATGCGTGCATCGCCTGCGGCCTCCCGTGCGAGGACCGGATCGACCGGACTGTCGAGACGCGAGGGCAGGTCCGTTTGCGCGGCGAGATGAACCAGCAGGTCCGCTTCCCGCATCGGCGTCGCCGGATGGCGTGACATGACCGGGTGGCGGTCGATGCGGTGGACCTCGTCCCGGTAGCCGGCGAAAAGCTGGCCGAGGAACGTGTAGCGGCGCAACTGGGGTGCTCCGACGATGACCGGAACCTGCATCTGGCCGAACGTCCGCAGTCCGATCTCGATCGCCCGGCCGATGGACCCGCGTTGCGGTGCGCTGTCGAAGGTGGAGCAGACCTTGTAGTGGCAGAAGCGCGCACCGAGCGATTTCAGCCAGGCGAAGGCGCCGGGAAGGTTCTCGTCCATCCACTCCGGCGAGCGGCTGCGGCTGGTGCCGGCAAGGCCGATGGCCCGGCAGTGGGCGAAGCGCGTCATGAGGTCGGCGTCAGGCAGGCGGGTGAAGAGGACCGTCTCGATGCCATGCGACGACAGGGCTTCCATCACGTCCGTCGAACCGGTGAAATCGTCGCCATAATAGGAGATGAGCGGTCCGGTCGGCATCAGCGCTTGCCCTTGAAGAGGGCGAGCGCCGCGGCGAGTTCCGGATGGTGCCTCGCATGCTCGTCGATGGGGATGCCGGCCATGGCGGCCTCGGCCGCCTGTCGCAGGCTGGCGACGCCGCCCGCGACACCGAGCGGATGACCCATGATCCCGCCGCCGGCGCAATAGAGAAAGTCGGGCGTCCCGAGGGTCCGGTAGGTCGGCTCCACCTGCGCGGCCGTCTGCCCGGAGGAAAAGACGGGCAGGCAGGCAAACGGGGTCTCCTGCCCGAAAAGCGGGCTGCCCACGGCGCGGGCGGAGGCCATGACCGAGGCGTCGTCCTCGGAGAACTTGTTGGCCAAGCCGTTCACATGCAGATGGTCGGCGCCCGCAATGCGCCAGAATTTCTGCCAGGCCTCATAGGCGATGCCGATGTCGGGGGAGCGGGAGAACAGCCCCCAGCCGTTGCGATGGCAATGCAGCGGCAGGCTGGCGTGTCGCCGGATCGCGCCGAGCCCCGCAAGGCCGACCGAGTGCAGGCTCACCATGATGCATGTGCCGCCCGCGGCGGCGACGTGATCGGCGCGGCGTTTCATTTCGTCGACCTCGCCGGTGATGTTGAAGGCGACCATGGCCTTGCGCCCGGAGCGCTGGGCATGGTCGTTGACGACGCGCATCACCGCATCGACCCTTGCCTCGAACGGGCAGTTGGGGCCGTCGGCCTGCAACTCGTCATCCTTGATGAAGTCGATGCCGCCGGCCACGAGTTCGGCAACGACTGAGGCCGTTTCCTCCGCTGACAGTCCGACGCTCGGCTTGATGATGGTGCCGATCATCGGCCGGTCATGAACGCCGGCGAGGGACCGTGTGCCGGCGACGCCGAAGGCCGGGCCTTCATAGGCGCGGGCGAAGCTCTGGGGAAAGGTGACGTCGAGCAGCCGCAGGGCCGAAACCTCCGCCAGCTCGAAGAGGTTTCCGGCAACGGTGGCGAGCGCGTTGGTCAGCGACGGCCCGAAATTGTCGACCGGCCAGGAGAGCAGCAGTTCCCCGCGCCGATAGAGGGAACCTGGTGTCCGGCACGGCAGGGAGGGTGTTTGTGAGCTGCCGGTCTCGACGATTTCCTCGACCCGTGCGCCGGCGCGCTCTCGCAAGGCATCCGTTTCCCCGGGAAGGCGCATGAACGTCCCGCAGGACTGCTCGCCGGCGATCGTCTCGGCCACCTGGGCGAGCGGCACCGGACTTTCGACATCGTAGCGGGCGTAGAGGCGTTCCATCGGGGTCTCTCTGTGCAGGCGGCAATGGTCAGGCGCGAACGCATCCTCGCGCGCGGCAGCGGATGCATCCAGTGCGGGGAGTATTATCATCTCATCATACCAGTTGACAACATGATGAATGATCGGTTTGATCGCGCTCAAACAGGAGAGCGACAATGAAGATTGCACTGCTTGGAGCCGGTGGAAAAATGGGCGTCCGCCTCGCCGCCAACCTGAAGGGATCTCCCTACGAGGTTGCGCATGTGGAGATCGGCGAGGCGGGCCGCGCGCGCCTGCATGCGGCCCTGGGGATCGAGTGTGTGGGAACCGACGAAGCGCTGGCCGGCGCGGGCGCCGTGATCCTTGCCGTGCCGGATACGGCGATCCAGGCGGTCGCGGCCGCCGTGGTGCCGAAGCTCGCGCCGGGCACCATCGTCATGGCGCTCGATGCGGCTGCGCCCTTTGCAGGTCACTTCCCCGAGCGCGCGGACGTCACCTATTTCGTTTCCCATCCCTGCCATCCGCCGATCTTCAACGACGAGACCGAGCCTGCCGGCCGCCGCGACTATTTCGGCGGCGTCGCGGCGCGGCAGTCCATCGTCAGCGCCCTGATGCAGGGACCGGAGGAGCACTTTGCCATCGGCGAGGCGATCGCCCGCACGATCTACGGGCCGATCCTGCGTTCGCATCGCGTCACGGTTGAGCAGATGGCCCTGCTTGAACCCGGCCTGTCCGAAACGGTCTGCGCCACCCTGCTCGTGGTCATGAAGGACGCGATGGACGAGGTCGTGCGTCGCGGTGTCGATCCGGTGGCGGCCCGGGATTTCCTGCTCGGCCATCTCAACATCCTGGGCGCTGTTGTCATGGGCGAGGTCGAGGGGGCCTTTTCGGACGCCTGCAACAAGGCGATCGCCAACGGGAAGCCCCGTTTGATGCGCGAGGACTGGCTCGGTGTGTTCGAGCCGGAGGAGATCGCCGAAAGCATCCGGGCGATCACCTGAAGGCCATCACCTGAAGGGCCGGTTCCTGCCCGCGCGGCGCGGATATGGCAGTGGCGAGATGCCGTTGCTATAGGTGGGGCGGGATCCGGGCAAAGGAAGGCGCCATGCGCAAGCTGAACACAACCGATGGCGAGGGGGACAGGATCGTCCGGCGCAAGCTCTCCGAGCAGGTCCTGGAGCGCCTGCTCGACATGATCACGCGCCGCGAGATCGCGCCCGGCGAGCCGATGCCCTCCGAGCGCGACCTGATGGACCGCTTCGGCGTCGGGCGTCCGGCGGTGCGCGAGGCGCTGCAGTCACTCGACACGATGGGCTTGATCAGCATTTCCCACGGGGAGCGGGCCCGCGTCAGCGCGCTGACGGCCGATACGGTGATCCGCCAGATTGACGGCGTCGCCCAGTTGCTGCTCTCCGCCTCGCCGGACAATCTGGAGCACCTGAAACAGGCGCGGCGGTTCTTCGAGACGGGCATGGTGCGGCTCGCGGCCGCCAACGCGGCGCCGGCGGACATCGCGGAGTTGCGCAACCTGGTCGACCGGCAGCGCGAGAGCCTCGGCGATGCCGACGCGTTCATCGCCGCCGACATCGCCTTCCATCGGCGCATCGCAGCGCTTTCCGGCAACCCGATCTTTGCCGCCATCAGCGGCGCGATGCTGAACTGGCTGTTCAACTATCACTCGGAAATGCTGCTCTGGTCGGGCGCCGAGCACAAGACGCTGGCCGAACATGCCACCATCGTCGACCGGCTTGCGACAGGCGACGGCGAGGGGGCGGCGACGGCGATGGAAGGCCATCTGGACCGCACGGACGCGCTCTATCGTCACAAGGACTGATCCGCACGTCAGACGAAACCTGTAAACAGAATTGACTCATTCAGGCGCAAGAGCCATTCTCTCGCCAAAGGGCGATGCCTGTCGGCAACGCCCGACATTTCTCCATACGAGAGTATCCGCCATGCTTGACAGGACTTCCGTCACCGCCTTCGGTCATGTGATCGACGGCAAGGTCACCGACCGCGCAACGAACGAGGGGATTGATGTCCTCGACCCCTCGACGGGGCGCGTCTTCGCCCGCCTGCCGCGCGGCAGTGCCGCCGATGTCGACAGGGCTGTCGCGGCCGCGCGGGCGGCCTTTGAGGGGGCGTGGGGTGCCATGTCGGCGCTGGAGCGCGGCCGCATCCTGATGCGCTTGTCGGCCCTGATCCTCGAACATGCCGCCGAGCTTGCCGAGCTCGAATGCCTCGACACCGGCAAGCCGATGACACAGGCGCGCAGCGACATCGCCGCCACGGCCCGCTATTTCGAATATTACGGTTCCGCCGCCGACAAGCATCATGGCGAGACCATCCCCTATACGAAGGGCATGACCGTGATGGCGCTGCGGGTGCCGCATGGCGTCACCGGCCACATCATCCCGTGGAACTATCCCGCGCAGATCTTCGGCCGCTCCGTCGGCGGAGCGCTCGCCGCCGGCAACGCCTGCGTGGTCAAGCCGGCCGAGGATGCCTGCCTGACCCCGCTGCGGATGGCGGAACTCGCGCTCGAGGCGGGGCTTCCCGCCGGTGCGCTCAACATCGTCTGCGGGCTCGGCACGGAGGCGGGCGCCGCGCTCGCCGGGCATACCGGCATCAACCACATCTCCTTCACCGGTTCGCCGCAGACCGGTACGGCGGTGGCGAAGGCCGCGGCCGAAAATCATGTCCCCGTGACGCTCGAGCTCGGCGGAAAATCGCCGCAGATCCTCTTTGCCGACGCCGATCTGGACGAGGCCTTGCCGGTGGTCGTCAACGCCATTGTCCAGAATGCCGGCCAGACCTGCGCCGCCGGCAGTCGCGTCCTGATCGAGCGGTCGATCTACGACGAGGTGATGAAGCGCCTTGCTGCCAGGTTCGCCGAACTGAAGGTCGGGCAGGGCATCGACGATCCGGATTGCGGTCCCATCGTCAGCGCCAGGCAGTTGCGCCGGGTGAGCGAGCTGGTCGATGCGGCCCTTGCCGACGGCGCGAAGGTGGTCGCGAGGGCCCGGATGGACGCGGCCGCGCCGGAGGGCGGCTTCTACTATCCGCCGCTGCTTCTCGATGGCGCCGCGCCGGAGAGCCGGCTGGCGCAGGACGAGATCTTCGGTCCCGTTCTTGCCGCGTTTCCCTTTGAAGACGAGGCCGAGGCGATCCGTCTTGCCAATGCCACCCCTTACGGATTGACGGCGTCGGTCTGGACGCGGGATGGCGGCCGGCAGATGCGCTGCGCTCACGCGATCGAGGCAGGCCAGGTTTTCATCAACAATTACGGTGCGGGCGGGGGGATCGAACTGCCCTTCGGCGGCATGAAGCGCTCCGGCTACGGGCGGGAAAAGGCATTTGAAGGAATGGTCAGCTTCACCACCATCAAGACGGTGGTGCTGAAGCACGGCTGACGGTGCTGGACGATTGGGGAGGCGGCCACCCGGGTGGGCCGCCTTCCCGGGACGTCCTCCCGCAACTTCCGGGCGCGTGCGGAGGTCAGAAACCCGGCTGGCTGGTCAGCATGCGGGTGCGGGCATGCTCGATATGGTTCCGCATCGCCCGTTTCGCCTTGTTGGCGGCGCCGGCCTCGATGTGGCGGAAGATGTCTTCATGCTCCGCCTGCACCGCCTCGGCCCGCACGAGCGGCTGGAACTTCACCAGAAAGCGCATCAAAGTCACCGAGCGCGTAACGTCGTATTCCAGTGATTTCAAGGTGTTGACGATGCGGGGGTTGCACGTTGCGATCGCCACCGCCTCGTGAAACGCATAGTCGTGATAATGCATGATGGCGTTCTTGTGCATCGCTTCGGAGAAGCGGTCGAGAGCGCCGCGCAGGCGCTCGATATCCGCCGGCCCGCGCCGCCTTGCGGCAAGATAGGCGGCCTCGGGCTCGATCAGCAGCCGCAATTCGATGCCGTTGAGCAGGTCGCCGATGCGCTGCAGGGCCTCCCGGTCATTGTCGCCGGCGACATCCGCGCCCTGGGCGCCCATGGCGTTCTGGACATAGTTGCCCGACCCGCGCACGGAGGTGATCAGCCCGTCCTCACGCAGCTTGTCGAGTGCCTCCCGCAGGACCGGCCGTGACACGTCGAACTCGCCGGCAAGCGTGTTCTCCGACGGCAGCTTGGTGCCGGCGGTGATCATCCCCGTCACGATCGCATGAAACAGGTTCTCGTAGACCCGGTCGGCGAGCCGCTCGGCCTTGCTCTGCTGGAGGTCGGCGAAGGCGAAGTCCGTCGACCGCGGTGGTGGCGCGGTCTTGTCCATGCCTCGTTTTATTGGCGAAAGCTCTCGTTGGGTCAATATCGCCACCTGCTCTGCGGTTCGCCGGGATGCCGCCGCGCCTGTCCCGGCGAGCGGTCATCGGGTTGATTATCTTATAATCATCATACCAGTTACGCAAAAGTTGTAAAACGTATTGACTGGATGGCCGTTCGCATACACACTCCGCGGCCGGTGCAGGAGACACCAGGGAGGATATCGCTATGTTTCGTTTCCGCAGTTTCGCAGCCGTCTCGGCCGTTGCCGCCTCGTTCGCGCTCGGCGGCGCCGCCTCGGCCCAGACCGTTTTGAACTTCGCGCATTCCACGGCGCAGAATTCCCACTACAGCATGGGCGTGCAGGCGTTTGCCAAGACGCTCTCCGAGCTCAGCAATGGCAAGTTCGAGATCCGCGAGCAGGCCGCCGGCGCGCTCGGCGGCGAGCGTGACGTGATCGAGGGGCTGCAAATCGGTTCCGTCGAGCTCACCATTTCCTCGACCGGCCCGCTTGGCAACTTCGTCCCCGAGGCGCTGGTTCTCGACCTGCCGTTCCTGTTCAAGGACTATGACGCGGCCCGCTCGATCCTTGACGGCGAGATCGGCCAGGAGCTTCTGGCGAAGGTCAGCGAGAACAATCTCGTCGCCCTTGCATGGTCCGAGAACGGCTTCCGCCATGTCACCAATTCCCGGGGGCCGATCAACACGCCCGCCGATCTCGACGGGCTGAAGATCCGCACCATGGAAAACCCGGTGCACATGGAAGCCTTCCGCGCGGCCGGCGCCTCGCCGACGCCGATGGCGTTTCCCGAGGTGTTCGCGGCCCTTCAGCAGCACGTGATCGACGGCCAGGAAAACCCGATCCCGGTCATCACCGCCTCGAAGTTCTGGGAAGTGCAGGACAACCTGACGCTGACCGGCCATGTCTATTCGCCGGCGATCATCCTTGCCGCGCCGAGCCTTTGGGACGGTCTCTCCGACGAGGAGAAGGGCTGGTTCCAGGAGGCCGCCACGGCCGCCGTCGCGGCCACCCGCGCCAAGGTCGAGGCGGACGAGGCCAACGGCGTCGCGCTGCTGCGCGAGAACGGCATGAAGGTGATCGAGAAGGTCGACCAGGCCGCGTTCCAGAAGGCGGTCAGCCCGGCCTATGACACGTTTGTCTCCAAGTATGGCGACGAAATGCTGAAGCGCATTCAGGCCGCTCAGTAACACGGCCTGCCTCACGGCATCTCCGGGGTGGGCGCTTGTGCGGCCACCCCGGCAGGAGTTCGATCATGCAGTGGTTCTTCGCCGTCGAGCGCCGGGTGACCCGGGTCGCTCTCGAGCTGTCCATCTTTGCCCTGGCGGTGATCGTCGCGCTGACCTTCTATCAGGTCGTGACCCGTTTCGTTTTCGGCCATCCCTCCGCCTGGTCGGAGGTTGCCGCGCGTTCGGCGATGATGTGGATGGTGTTCCTCGGGCTTGCCGCCGCGTTCCGGCAGGGGGCGATGATCGCCGTCGATTTCCTGCTCGATGTCGGGCCGAAGCCGCTGCGTGTGGTCCTGATCGTCCTGATCGGCATCGCCTCGCTTGCCTTCCTCGCCCTGCTCGTCTGGTACGGCACGGCCATGGCCATGCGCGTTCAACGGCAGAACCTTGCCGGCCTCGAGATCAGCATTGCCTGGGTCTATGCCGCGCTTCCCGCCGGAGCGGCCTTCGCCGTGCCCGGTGTGATCGCGCGCATGATCGTCAATCTGTCCGAGGAGAATGCCGCGCCGTCCGACGGCGTAAAGGATGTGGAGGGGCAGATATGAATGCCGCCCTTGCCTTCTCGCTGCTGATCCTGTTCGCGGCGGCGATTCCGATCGGCGTATCGCTGGTCCTGGCCAGCGCCTTCGGCATCACCTTCTTCTCCACGGTGCCGCTGCTGCTTGCCGTTCAGCGCATCTTTGCCAGCATCGATTCCTTTCCGCTGCTTGCCGTTCCGCTGTTCATCCTGTCCGGCAACCTGATGGCGGCAGCCGGCATTTCCGAGCGCCTGGTGGAACTGGCGAAGTCGATGGTCGGCGGCATCCAGGGCGGGCTCGCCTGCACCTGTGTCGTCACCTGCATGATCTTTGCATCCGTGTCTGGGTCATCCGTTGCCACCACCTTTGCCATCGGCGTCATTCTCATTCCGGCCATGGTCCGGCACGGCTATCCGGTTGGCACGGCCGCGGCGATCCAGGCGTCCTCGGCGGAGCTCGGGGTGCTGATCCCGCCCTCCATCCCGCTCATTCTCTATGGCGTCGCGACGGAGACCTCGATCGGGCAGCTGTTCCTTGCCGGAATTGGCCCGGGCATCCTCGTCGCCGCCGCGTTGTTCCTGTACCTGCTGGTGCTCTGCCGGGTGAAAGGGTACGGCAAGATGGACGGTGACGAGCGCCGGCCGCTGCTGGATGCGCTGTTCCATGCCTTCTGGGCGTTGCTGATGCCGGTCATCGTGCTCGGAGGCATCTATGGCGGCGTGTTCACGCCGACCGAGGCCTCCTCCATCGCCGTCGTCTACGCGCTTTTCGTCGGGGTGTTCGTCTATCGCTCGCTGACCTTGGCAAAAATCTATGCGGCGCTGCGCACCTCGGCGGTTTCCAGCACGGTCATCATGATCATCATCGCCGGTGCCGGGCTGTTTTCGTTCCTCGTGACCCGTTCCGGCCTGCCGGCGATCATCGCGCAATGGGTGCAGGAGGTCTTCACCGACAAGTACAGCTTCCTGATCGCGGTGAATGTCTTCCTGTTCATTGTCGGCATGTTCGTCGAGACGTCGGCCGCGATCCTGGTCCTGGCGCCGCTGCTTGCCCCGATCGCCATCGCCTATGGCGTCGATCCGGTGCATTTCGGCCTGATCATCGTCGTCAACCTGGCGCTGGGCATGTTCACACCCCCGGTCGGGGTCAACCTCTTCGCCGCCTGTGCGGTGGCGAAGATATCCATCCAGAAAATCATTCCGGCCCTTGTTCCGATGGTTCTGGTGGTGATGGGTTGCGTCCTGCTGGTCACGTATGTGCCATTCATCTCGCTCGGCCTTGTCGAGCTGTTCTACAGGTAGCGGCGACGCCGCTCCGGTTCTGGAGACACACATGAAGCTGAAGGACAAGGTCGCCATCGTCACGGGCGCTGGCGGGGGCTATGGCGAGGGCATCGCCCGCTATTTCGCCGAAGAGGGGGCGAAGGTCGTTGTCGCCGACATTCGCGGCGATGCGGCCGCGCGGGTGGCATCGGAAATCGGCAAGGCGGCGCTGGCGGTCACGGCCGACGTCACGGACAGCGCCTCGACAAAGGCGATGATCGAGGCCGCGACCGGCGGGTTCGGCAAGCTCGACATCATCGTCAACAATGCCGGCACCACCCACAAGAACCAGTCGATGCTGACCGTCGACGAGGCGACCTTCGACAAGGTCTATGCGGTCAACGTCAAGTCGCTTTACCACGCGGCCGTCCACGGCGTGCCGGCGCTGGAGAAGAACGGCGGCGGCGTCATCATCAACATCGCCTCGACCGCCGGCGTCAGGCCGCGCCCCGGCCTGACCTGGTACAACGGCTCGAAGGGTGCTGCGATCGCCATCACCCGTTCGATGGCGGTGGAGCTGGCGGATCGCGGCATTCGCGTCTGCGGCATCAATCCGGTGATGGGCGAGACCGGCCTCACGGACCAGTTCCTGCCCGGAGACGACACGCCGGAAACGCGCGCGAAGGTCATTGCCGGCATCCCGCTCGGGCGCCTGTCGCGCCCGCTCGACATTGCCAAGGCGTGCGGGTTCCTGGCCTCGGACGAGGCGGAATTCATCACCGGCGTGCTGCTCGAGGTCGACGGCGGCCGCTGCATTTAAGGTCCGGACCCCAGGGACTGCCACCGGGACCCATCCTGGCTGGCGGCGTTGGCGATGCCGGAGCGCCAGTTCCTGCCAGTCCCTGCCGTTCGCAAGGAGAGCGACAATGACGACCTGTCTCATCATCGGCGGCGGCGGCATGCTCGGCCAGGGATTGGCCGGGGCGCTGGCCGCACGGGGAACCCTTGCCGGAGCGGCCCTCGAGCGGATGACCCTGTTCGACGTGGTGCCGGCAAGGGTGCCGGACGGCAACCTGCCGGTTGCCGTCGAAACCGGTGACCTCAGTGTGCCGGGCGAGGCGGAGCGTCTCGTCGCGGCCCGTCCCGACGTGATCTATCATCTGGCGGCAATTGTCTCCGGCGAGGCCGAGCGCGACTTCGAAAAGGGCTACCGGATCAACCTGGACGGCACCCGGTTGCTGTTCGAGGCGATCCGGGCCGAGCACCAGCGGTCGGGCTACTGCCCGCGCGTCGTGTTCACCTCCTCGCTGGCCGTCTTCGGCATTCCGCTTCCCGATGTCATCGGCGACGACCATGTGGTCACGCCGCTGTCGAGCTACGGCACACAGAAGGCCATCGGCGAGTTGCTGCTCGCCGATTACAGCCGCCGCGGGTTCTTCGACGGCATCGGCCTGCGGTTGCCGACCATCGTCATCCGTCCGGGCAAGCCGAACGCGGCCGCCTCCGGCTTCTTCTCCTCGATCCTGCGCGAGCCGCTCGCCGGCAAGGAGGCGGTGCTGCCGGTCGGCACCGATGTGCGGCACTGGCTGGCGAGCCCGCGCGCGGCCGTGGGCTATCTCGTCCATGCCGGCGATCTCGACACCGCCGCCATGGGCGGCCGGCGCAACATCACCCTGCCCGGCGTGTCGGTGACCGTGGCGGAGCAGATCGAGGCGCTGCGCAAGGTGGCGGGCGAGGAGGCGGTGGCCCGGATCCGCCACCAGCCCGATCCCGTCATCGAGGCGATCATCTCCACCTGGCCGAAGGCTTTCGACACGCGCCGCGCGCTGGATCTCGGCTTTGCGGGCGATGCCTCGATAGAGGCCATCATCACTGCCTATCTCGAGGACCACGCCGGAGCCGCGTCATGAGCGCGGCCGCAGACCCCGTCGTCATCATCGGCCTTGGTGCCATGGGTCTGGGCATGGCGCGCTCGTTGCTGCGCGCCGGCCTGCCGGTCACCGGCATCGACCGCGATGCGGCGGCCATGGCCGCCTTCGAAGCGGACGGCGGAGGGGTTGCCGTCGACAGGCCGGCCCGCGATGCGGCGCTCAGGCAGGCCGCCGCCGTTGTCCTCGTCGTCGTCAACGCGGCCCAGACCGAGGCCGTGCTCTTCGGTGAGGACGGTATCGCGCCGCATCTGCGTCCGGGCGCTGTCGTCATCTCCTGCGCCACCTTCGCGCCGGAGCACGCCGTCGATTTCGAGGCGCGGCTCGCCAGGCAGGGATTGCTCTATCTCGATGCCCCGATTTCCGGCGGCGCCGCGAAGGCAGCCGAGGGACGGCTGTCGATCATGGCTTCCGGCCGGCCCGAGGCCTTTGCCGCCGCGCGCGGCGCGCTTGATGCCATGGCCGAAACCGTCTTCGAGCTTGGCGATGCGGCCGGCCCCGGTTCGGCGATGAAGATCGTCAACCAGTTGCTCGCCGGCGTGCATATCGCGGCGACGGCCGAAGCGCTGACCTTCGGTGTGGGCCAGGGGATCGAGGTCGGCCGCATGGTCGATGTCATATCGCGCTGTGCCGGCACCTCTTGGATGTTCGAAAATCGCGGGCCCTTCATTGCGGCGGGCGACTATCGCCCGCACTCGGCGGTCGAGATTTTCGTCAAGGATCTCGGCATCGTCGCAGAGGCGGCGGAAAAGGGCACGCTGTCGGTGCCTTTGGCAAAGGCGGCGCTCGCACGGTTCCACGCCGCCCGCGAGGCGGGCTTGGGTCGCGAGGGCGATGTCGCCGTCGCCAAGGTCTATGCGCGCGAGGGCAATCTCGCCTTGCCCGGCGTTCCGGCAAATGACGACAAAGGCGGAGACTGACAATGCTGCTCGGATGTATCGGTGACGACCTGACGGGCTCGTCGGACCTTGCCAACACGCTGGTCAAGGGCGGCATGACCGTCACGCAATATTGCGGTCTGCCGGAGCGGCCGGCCGCCTCCGACGTCGAGGCGGGCGTCGTCGCGCTGAAGACCCGGAGCCTGCCGGTGGACGAGGCGGTTGCCCAGTCGCTGGCGGCGCTCGAATGGCTGCGTGCGCAAGGATGCCGGCAGTTCCTGTTCAAATACTGCTCGACCTTCGATTCCACGCCGGAAGGCAATATCGGCCCGGTCATCGATGCGCTGATGGATCGGCTGGAAACGGATCTGGCGATTGTCTGCCCCGTTTTCCCGGCCACGGGCCGCACGCTCTATCAGGGACACCTTTTCGTCGGGGATCGCCTGCTCAGCGAATCCGGCATGGAGGATCATCCGCTGACGCCGATGACCGATCCGGACATCCGCCGCTGGCTGGCGCACCAGACCCGCCATCGGGTCGCCCATGTGGCCCATGCCGTGGTCGCCAGGGGCGCGGAGGCGATTTCCGCCGCATTGGCCGCGGAGGCCGGAAAAGGTCCGGCACCCGTGGTCGTCGATGCGATATCCGACAGCGACCTTGTCGCCATCGGCGCGGCCGCCAGCAACCTTCCGCTGATCACCGGAGGATCCGGCATTGCGCTGGGGCTGCCGGCGAATTTCCGTGCCGCCGGCCTGCTGCGCGAGTCGGTCGCCGGGTTCGAGGGGGTGGACGGTCCGGGCGCCATCCTGTCCGGCTCCTGTTCGCGCGCGACCCGTGCCCAGGTCGAGCATCACCGCCGCAACCACCCGTCGCTGGAACTGCGCGCCGATGATGTGATGGAAGGCCGCGTCGTGGCTGCCGACATTGTCGATTTCGTCCTGTCCGCCGCCGACAGCGCGCCGCTTGTCTATTCCTCGGCCGATCCGGACGAGGTGCGCCGCGCCCAGCAGGCCTATGGCGGAATGGTGCTGGCCGAGGCGATCGAGGAGTTCTTCGCCGAACTTGCCGGGGCCCTTGTGGCCGGCGGGATCCGGCGTCTCGTTTCCGCCGGCGGGGAGACCTCCGGAGCGGTCATTCGGGGCATCGGGTGCGAGGCCCTGCGCATCGGTCCGGAGATCGATCCGGGCGTCCCGGCCCTGCGCGTCGAGGGTGCCGAACTGGCGCTGGCGCTCAAGTCCGGCAATTTCGGCGCTTTCGACTTCTTCGAACGGGCGATCGCCGCCCTTGCCGGAAACCGTCCGGGGCCGGCATGAGCGAGGAAGCGCGCCTGCGCGAGCTGGTTTGCGAACTCTCGCGCTCCATCTTCGATCGCGGCCTGACCGGCGGCGCCTCGGGCAATGTCTCGGTGCGTTTGCCTGACGGGGGCCTGCTGGTCAGTCCGACGGGATCCTCGCTCGGCCGGCTCGATCCCGCCCGGCTGTCGCGTTTCGACGAGAGCGGTCGGCACATTGGCGGCGATGCGCCGACCAAGGAAATGCCGCTGCATGCGGCCTTCTATGAGACGCGCGGCGCGAAAGCCGGCGCCGTCGTGCACCTGCACTCGACCCATTCCGTGGCGCTTTCCATGCTGCCGGAGACCGATCCGGACAATGTGCTGCCGCCGTTGACGCCTTACTCGATCATGCGGCTCGGCAAGGTGAAGCTGCTGCCGTTCTTCCGTCCCGGAGATGCCGCCATGGGCGAGGCGATCCGGGGACTTGCCGGCCGGCGCAGCGCCGTGCTGCTCGCCAATCACGGCCCGGTCGTTGCGGCGAAGGATCTTGAGGCCGCCGTCTACGCGATGGAGGAGCTTGAGGAAACCGCGCGCCTGGCGCTGCTGACGCGCGGGCTCAATCCGAAAATGCTTACCGATGCGCAAGTGCGCGATATTGTCGATCACTTCGACGTGGAATGGGACTGACCGACATGACCACCAGGACGGCATCGCCTGCGCAATTGCTGCTTTCCGCCAATCTCGGGTTTCTCTGGACGGAACTCCCGCTGCCGGACGCGGTGCGCGCTGCTGCCCGCGCCGGGTTCGATGCCGTCGAGCTGCATTGGCCCTACGCGGTTCCGGCGGGGGAGCTGCGCGCGGCGGTCGAGGAGACGGGGCTTCCCGTGCTTGGCCTCAACATGTCGCGCGGCGATCCCGGGAAGGGCGAATTCGGTCTTGCCGCGCTGCCCGGCCGTGAGGCGGATGCACTTGCCGCCTTCGAGCAGGCGCTCGGCTATGCCCGCCGCATCGATGCGGGGAACATTCATGTCATGGCGGGACTGGCGGAAGGGAGCGAGGCGCGCCGGACATTCGTTGCCAACCTGCGCCGGTTCCGCGACCTTGCCGCGCCCTACGGCGTGACGCTGCTGCTCGAACCGATCAACAGCCGCGATGTGCCGGGCTATTTCCTCAGTGATTGCGATACGGCCGCGGCGATCATCTCCGACTGTGGCGGCGACGGCATCCGCATCATGTATGACTGCTACCACATGCAGATCATGCGCGGTGATCTCCTCAGCGAAGCTGCCCGGATGATGGACCTGATCGGTCACATCCAGTTCGCCGCCGTGCCCGACCGGGCCGAGCCGGATCACGGCGAGGTCGATTATGGCTGGCTGTTGCCGGCCTTGCGCGATGCGGGCTACGGCGGATGTTTCGGCGCCGAGTACAAGCCGCGCGCCACGACCGACGACGGGCTCGGGTGGATCGGGCGCGTCGCGCCGCGCCGCTGATCCAGGCCGGAAACAGGCGCGCCTCCCGGCCAGCTGCTCCCGCTGGCCGATAAGGTGTCGCCCGCTTGCAAGGAAGATCAGAAGCTCGGCGGCGTGCAGGCGCTGACGACGATGCAGTCATGCGGCCCGACGGCGCGGAAGCGGTGGGGTATCGCGCTGTCGAAGGCGTAGGCATCGCCCGGGCCGAGAAGCTTGCGTTCATCGCCCACGGTGACCTCCAGCCGGCCGGAAATCACGATCCCGCCTTCCTCCCCGTCATGCGACAGCGGGGCCCGGCCCGTATCCGCGCCGGCTGAGTAGCGCTCGTGCAGGATCTGCAGCCTGCGGCCGAAGAGGTTGCCGCCCACCTGCCGGTAGGAAATCCGGCCCTTGCCGATTTCCGTCAGTTCCTCGGCGGCGAAGAACACCTGCCGTTCGGCCTTGGGCTCGAAGGCAAAGAAATCCGACAGGCTGACCGGCACACCGTCGAGCACCCGTTTCAGCGCGCCGACCGACGGGTTCATGCGTCCCGCCTCGATCAGGGAGATCGTCGCGTTGGTGACGCCGGCCTGTTTCGCCAGCGCGCGCTGCGACAATCCGTGGGCGAGCCGCAGGGCACGCAGGCGTCTGCCGAGGTCGAGACCCGTATCCGTGTCGTTTGACATGTTCACGATCCTTAACGATTTCAAATTGATCTTATATAAATCAACAGCTTGCAATCCATGAAAAACAGTCTGTTGCAAGATGGAAAATGAGAGCACCCTTGCCGCAGCAAGGGAGAGCCGACATGGACGCACTCGACACCGAAATTCCGGCGCGCAGCAATCGCAGCCTCGATGCCTACTGGATGCCGTTCACCGCCAATCGCCAGTTCAAGGCCGAGCCGCGCATGCTGGCCGGCGCCCAGGGTCTCTACTACACCAGCGACGACGGCCGCGAGATCCTCGACGGCACCGCCGGACTGTGGTGCTGCAATGCCGGCCACGGACATCGCGAGATCGCCGACGCGGTGCATCGCCAATTGCTGGAAATGGACTACGCACCGTCCTTCCAGATGGGCCATCCGCTGGCCTTCGATTTCGCCGAGCGGCTGAAGGAGATCGCGCCTGACGGCTTCAACCATGTCTTCTTCACCGGCTCCGGTTCCGAATCGGTCGATACGGCGCTGAAGATCGCGCTCGCCTGGCACCGGGCCCGCGGCGAGGGCACCCGCACCCGCCTGATCGGCCGCGAGCGCGGTTATCACGGTGTCGGCTTCGGCGGCATCTCGGTCGGCGGGCTGGTCAACAACCGTCGCCACTTCGGCACGCTGCTGACCGGCGTCGACCATCTGCCGCACACCCATGCGCCGGAGCATAACGGCTTCTCGCGCGGCGAGCCGGAATGGGGCGCGCATCTTGCCGACGAACTCGAGCGGATTGTCGCGCTGCACGGCGCGGAGACCATCGCGGCGGTGATTGTCGAGCCGGTCGCCGGCTCCACCGGCGTGCTCATCCCGCCCAGGGGTTATCTGAAGCGCCTGCGCGAGATCTGCGACAAGCACGGCATCCTGCTGATCTTCGACGAGGTCATCACCGGTTTCGGCCGCCTCGGAACGCCCTTCGCCTCGCAGTTCTTCGGTGTCATGCCGGACCTCTTCACCACCGCCAAGGGCCTTACCAACGGCGTCGTGCCGATGGGCGCGGTCTTTGCCACGGACCGCATCCACGACGCTTTCATGCAAGGGCCGGAAGGCACGATCGAGCTGTTTCACGGCTACACCTATTCGGGCCATCCGATCGCCTGTGCCGCCGGCCTCGCCGTGCTCGACATCTATGCCCGCGACGGGTTGCTGACGCGCGCCGCCGACATCGCCCCCGTCTGGGAGGATGCGGTGCACAGCCTGAAGGGCGAGCCGCATGTGGCCGACATCCGCAATCTCGGCCTGATCGGCGGCGTCGAACTGGCGCCGCGCGCCGGCGCGCCGGGGGCTCGCGGCTACGATGTGTTCAAGGCCTGTTTCGAGGCCGGCTGCATGGTCCGCGTCACCGGCGACATCATCGCCATGTCGCCGCCGCTGACGATCGGCGAGGCGGAGATCGCCCGCCTCATCGACACGCTGCGCAAGGTCCTGCGCCAGACGGCCTGAATCCAGACGGCCTGACCTGCGCATCGCCGTCCCGGCCGCCTGGCGGAGCGGGACGGCAGGCGGGTTTGCTCCCCTGTTCCCGCCCCCTGTTCCGGCAAGACGTTCCGGTCCGGCTGCATTCTTGATGTTCGGGCGGATTGCGCCGATAACGGGCGTCCCTGTCCGCCGGTCGCCGCGTCCTTGCCTCCCGGCAAGCCGGCGCCATTGCCGGCCATCCGAGGAGCCTTGCGCCGCATGTCCGCGTTTTTCGAGGAACTGGACTATCGCCCGACGCCGATCGGCGCGCTCTCCTTGCGCCGGCGCCGGGAGCTGTCTGTCGGTCAGGACGTGTTCGAGATCAAGCTCGGCGAGGAGTTCCTCATGTCGAGCCTGTTCACCGCGTCCGAGATCGCGCTGGCCCGGCTTGGCGTTGCGGCGGCGGAGGGCCAGGCGCTCGACGTCGTGGTCGGCGGCCTCGGCCTTGGCTACACCGCCCGCGCCGTGCTGGACAGCGACGCGGTCGCGACGCTGACGGTGGTTGAGTTTCTGGAAGCGGTGATCGACTGGCACGAGGAGGGCCTGCTGCCGCTCGGGCCGGAGCTGGTCGCCGATCCGCGCTGCCGGTTTCTGCAGGGCGATTTTTTCGCCCTCGCGGCCAGCGACGAAGGGCTGGATCCGGGCAGGCCGGGCCGCCGCTACGATGCGATCCTTGTCGATATCGACCATTCCCCGGACTGGCTTCTCGACGACCGCAGCACCGGGTTCTACCGGCCCGAGGGCTTGCAGGCGATGGCCCGCTGGCTGAAGCCCGGCGGCGTCTTCGGCCTCTGGTCCGATGCGCAGCCGGATGCCGGCTTCACCGACCGGCTGGCGTCTGTCTTCGCCAGTGCCTGGGCCGAGCCGGTCACGTTCCACAATCCGTTGCAGGACCGCCCCTTCACCCAGACGGTCTATCTGGCGCGGACGGCGACAACGCGGGACGGCGTCTGACACGTTTGCAGCCGGACGAATCGGTCTCCTGACACGAGGTGCCGCAGCCTTCAAAGATTCATGTTTGTGAATCAAGGGCCTGCGGAGTGAGGGGGGCGACAGCAAGACTCCGATTGCATTTGTTCTCTTTTTGTTCTTTCATTTGGGCATGCAATACGCCCTGCCTTTCGCAGCCGGGAACCCGCTTTTGCGGATCCACGGACTGCTGCTTGACCGCTTCGGCCCGGTGCCCGCGTGCCACCGGCTCGATCCGGTCGGCATGCTCGTTTTCGCGATGCTGAGCGGCAGGACGCGTGACAGGGTCGCGATGCGTACCTTTGTCGGGCTGGAGGAGCGGCTGGCCAACTGGGAGCAGCTTGCCGGCATGAGCCCGGCCGCCGTCGAACCGTTGATCGCCGATGTGACGTTCGCCGAGAGGAAGGCATGCCATATACCCGCCGCGCTGGAAGAGATCATCCGTCGGCGCGGTCGTCTCGTTCTCGGGTTCCTTGCCGCCTGGCCGGTGGAGGAAGCGTGTCACTGGCTGGAACGGCTGACCGGCGTCGGCCCGAAGACCAGCATGGCGGTTCTCAATTTCAGCACCTTGCACCTGCGCGTGCTGATGGTCGACACGGCCCATAACCGTGTTGCCCGGCGCCTCGGTCTCGTCCCGGAAAAGGCGGATATCGCCCGCGCCACGCGCCTGCTCAACCGGTGGCTTCCCGCCTTGTGGACCGCCGATGACACGGAAGACCATCATGTCCTGATGCAGCGGCTCGGGCGGGCCCTTTGTGTTCATGCCCGGCCGTGCTGTGCCGAATGTCCGTTGCTGGCGACATGCCGGACCGCATCGGCGGCAGGTCTGGGGAGCGCGCCATGAGCCGCAGCGATGCGATCACGGCCCTGCGCGCCCGTGTCGCCGGATGGCAGCGGCGCGAGGCGCCAGCCTGGCCGGCCGTCGGGTTCGGCCTGGAGGAGACTGCGGGCAGTCCGCTCGCCGGAGGGCTCGCCAGCGGCGCCCTGCATGAGGTTCTGCCGGAAGCGCCTGCGGATCTTGCCGCGGCGGCCGGTTTCGCCCTCGCCGTCTCCTCGCGCATCCTGCGGGTGCGCGAGGGGCATGTCCTTTGGATATGCCCGGGTGCGCGGGGCAGGCGGGGAGGCGGCCTTTATCCGGTTGGCCTTGCCGGGTTCGACATCGATCCGGGGCGTGTCGTCCAGGTCGAGGCGTCAAGGCCGCGCGACCTCCTGTGGAGCCTGGAGGAGGCCTTGTCCCACGGCTCGCTGGCGGCCGTCATCGGCATCCTGGCGGATGGCGACCGGTCCTATGACTTCACGGTGAGCCGCCGCCTGTCCATGCGTGCTGCGCAAAGCGGCGCGACGGCGCTGCTGCTTGGCAGTCGTTGCGGCCTCGACATGGCGACGGCAGCGCAGACACGCTGGTCGGTCGCCTCCGGGACAAGCGCTCCGGCGCAGTACACCGGCCAGGCGGTGCCCGGGCTCGGGCCGCCCCGCTGGCAGGTCCGCCTGGTCAAGTCCCGGGCGAATTCCCTTGGTCTCTGGGATCTCGAGTGGAACCATGAAACGCTATCTTTCCGTCTGGCTGCCCCGCTGGCCGGTCGAGCGCCGCTTCACCGCCCGGCCGCCCTTGTCCGGGAACCGTCAGGAGAACACTGGAGCGCGGCCTGAGATCGGCGGGCCTTTGGTGCTGTCGATGACGGTGCACGGTGCAGTCCGCGTCACCGCGGTCAATGACGCGGCGGCGGAGCTGGGACTGGCGGCGGGCATGTCGCTCGCCGATGCCCGGGCCATTCATCCCGCCCTCGCGGTCGCGCAGGCCGACGAGGCGGGCGATGCGGCGGCCTTGCGCAGGCTTGCCCTGTGGTGCCAGCGCTACAGCCCGCTGACCCGTGTCGATCCGCCGGACGGTCTTTGCATCGACATCACCGGCTGCGCCCATCTCTTCGGGGGCGAGGAGGCCCTGGCCTGGGATCTCGCCAGCCGGCTGCGCACCTTCGGGCTTTCCCCGCGCCTCGCCATCGCCTCGACCATCGGTGCCGCATGGGCGGTGGCGCGCCACGGCGATACGGCGCTGGAGAGCGTGGAGCCCGGGCAGACCGGCGTGCGTCTTGCCGCGCTTCCGGTTGCCGGGCTGCGGATCGAGGCGGCGACCGTCCAGGCACTGGGGCGTCTCGGTCTTGAGCGCATCGGCCTTGTCGCCGGCAAGCCGCGTGCGCCTCTGGCAAGTCGCTTTGGTGCGATGCTTGTCCGGCGTCTCGATCAGGCGCTGGGCCACGAGAGCGAGCGCTTCGATCCCCTGTCTCCGCCGCCCGCCCATTTCGCCACGCTCCGGTTTGCCGAGCCGGTTGTCACCCTTGAGGCGATCGCGCAGGTGACGGAGCGGCTGGTCGGGGAGCTTGCCGCGACCCTGGGCGAGGCCGGAAAGGCGGCGCGGCGCCTGGAGCTGGCGCTGTTCCGGGTCGACGGATGGCGGGAATTGCTCGAACTGCGCATCAGCCGGCCGAGCAATGATCCGCGCCACCTGTCAAGGCTCCTGGGCGAGCGGCTCGACAGGATCCGCGATCACGCAGGCTTCGGTTTCGAGGTTGCCGTCCTTGCCGCCTTCGACGTGGAAAACGCCGAGGAAGTCCAGTCCGCCCTGGTCGCCGGTGGCGGTGCCGATGCGGATCCGGACGGGTTTGCCCGGTTGCTTGATCGCTTCGTCAACCGTCTCGGGCCTGCCAGCGTTACCCGCTTCGCGCCGAACGAAAGCTATCTGCCCGAACGCGCGGTCCGTCCGGTCTCGGTGCTTGTCCGGCTGCCGGCGCATGACTGGCCCGCCCATTGCCAGGCCCTGTGCGGGGCGGCCGGATCGGCGAGACCCGCGCTGCTGCTGGAACGGCCGGAGCCGGTCGAGGTGATTGTCGAAATGCCCGACAAGCCGCCGGCCCGCTTCGAATGGCGGCGCGTCTCGCATCGTGTCGCCCGCGCCGACGGGCCGGAGCGGATCGCGCCCGAATGGTGGAAGGGAGGGGAGGAAAACCGCTTCACCCGGGATTACTACCGGATCGAGGATGGTGAGGGCCGGCGGTTCTGGCTGTTTCGCGAGGGTCTTTACGACCGGGACGGAGACAGGCCGCGCTGGTTCATGCACGGGCTGTTCGCATGACGCCGGTTTCCCGCCAGGACGCTCCTCCCGCCTATGCCGAGCTGGCGGTGACCAGCAATTTCAGCTTCCTGCGCGGCGCCTCCCATGCGGCCGAACTGGTCGAGGCGGCGGCCCGGCTCGGGCTTGCCGTCATCGGCATCGCCGACCGCAACACCCTTGCCGGTGTGGTGCGTGCCCATGTGGCGGCCCGGACGCATCCCGTCCGGCTTCTCGTGGGCGCGCGGCTGGTGCTGCGCGACGGGTTCGAGGCGATTGTCTATCCGGTCGACCGCGAGGCCTATGGCCGGCTGGGCAAATTGCTGACGACGGGCAACCGGCGTGCCCCCAAGGGGGCGTGCTACCTCGATGTCGACGACCTTGCCCTGCTTGGCGGCGGACAGCATCTCATTGCCATGCCGCCCGACATGCCCGGCGCGGCGTTCGAGCAACGGCTCGCGCTGCTCGCCGAGGGCTTTCCCGGCATGGTCTCGCTTGCGCTTTCCCCGCGCTATCGCGGTTCTGACCGGGCCGGTTTCGGGCATCTCGCGCAGCTTGCGGAAAGGTGCGGCACGCCCCTGGTCGCCACCAATGACGTGCTCTACCACACGCCCGCCCGCCGCCCCTTGCAGGATGTGCTCACCTGCATCCGCGAGCATGTGACCATCGACGAGGCCGGGTTCCGGCTGGAGCGCAATGCCGAGCGTCACCTGAAAACGCCCGCCGAGATGGCCCGCCTCCTGTCCGGCTATGAGAGGGCGATTGCCCGCAGTGTCGAGATTGCGGATGCCTGTCGCTTCAGCCTCGACGAGCTGTCGCCCCGCTATCCCGACGAGCCGGCGGGCGAGAGCGCCACCCCGCAGGAGGAGCTCGAGCGGCTCACCTGGCTGGGCGCGGCCGGGCGATTTCCAGGCGGTGTCAGTGACACGGTCAGGGCGACGATCGAGCGCGAGCTTCGCCTGATCGGCGAGCTCGGCTACGCCTCCTATTTTCTCACCGTCGAGGACATTGTCCGCTTCGCCCGTTCGCAGGAACCGCCGATCCTCTGCCAGGGACGCGGCTCGTCGGCCAATTCCGTCGTCTGTTTCTGCCTCGGCATCACTTCCGTCGACCCGAACGAGATCGACCTGCTGTTCGAGCGTTTCATCTCGGCCGCGCGGGGCGAACCGCCTGACATCGATGTCGATTTCGAGCACGAACGGCGCGAGGAGGTGATCCAGTACATCTACGCCAAATACGGGCGCGACCGGGCCGGGCTGGCGGCGACCGTCATCCGCTACCGGGCACGCAGTGCGGTCAATGACGTCGGCAAGGCGATGGGACTGTCGGCGGATGTCGTCATGGCGATGTCCGGCCTGATCTGGGGCTGGTCCGGCAAGGTGCCGGATGCGGACGAGATCCGCCAGGCCGGTCTCGACCCGCGCGACCCGCGACTGGTGCAGACCTTCCGCCTCGTCCGGCAGCTGATTGATTTCCCCCGCCATCTCTCCCAGCATGTCGGCGGGTTCGTCATCACCCGCGAACCGCTGGACGAAGTGGTGCCGGTCGCCAATGCGGCGATGCAGGACCGCACCGTGGTTGAGTGGGACAAGGACGACCTCGATGCACTCGGCATCCTCAAGGTCGACGTGCTGGCGCTCGGCATGCTGACCTGCCTGCGCAAGAGTTTCGACCTGCTGCGCGGCGGCTATGGCATCGACATGGGGCTGGCCACCGTGCCGCGCGAGGATCCCGCCACCTACGGGATGATCCGGAAAGCCGACACGGTCGGCGTTTTCCAGATCGAGAGCCGCGCCCAGATGTCGATGCTGCCGCGTCTCGGGCCGGAAAATTTCTACGACCTCGTCATCCAGATCGCCATCGTCCGCCCCGGGCCGATCCAGGGCGACATGGTCAATCCCTACCTGCGCCGCCGCAACGGGCTGGAGAAGGTCGACTATCCTTCACCGGAACTGAGGGCGGTGCTGGAAAAGACCATGGGCGTGCCGCTCTTTCAGGAACAGGCGATGAAGATCGCCATCGTCGCGGCGGGCTTTTCCCATGACGAGGCCGACCGGCTGCGCCGGGCCATGGCCTCCTTCCGCAACATCGGCACGATCGAGCAGTTCCGGGAAAAGTTCATCGCCGGCATGATCGCCAACAGTTACGAGCCGGAATTCGCCGCTCGCTGCTTCGAGCAGATTAGGGGGTTCAGCGATTACGGCTTTCCCGAAAGCCATTCGGCCAGCTTTGCGTTGCTCGCCTATGCCTCCTCCTGGCTCAAGTGCCACTATCCGGACGTCTTCGCCTGCGCGCTGCTCAACGCCCAGCCGATGGGCTTTTATTCCGCCTCCTCGATCGTGCGCGACTTTCGCGCCCATGGCGGCGTCGTGCTGCCGGTCGACGTCAATCACAGTGGCTGGGACCATGCGCTGGAGCCGCTTGACGCTCCGCCGGCCCTCACCGCATCGGGTGGCAATGCTTTCGCGTTGCGGCTGGGCCTGCGCCAGGTCGACGGGCTCGGGGAAGAGGCGGGCCGCCGGCTGGAAGCGGCCCGCGACCGTCCGTTCGCCGATATCGGCGACCTTTACGGTCGGACCCGTCTCGACAACCGCGCCCTCAGGGCCCTTGCCAATGCGGATGCGTTCCGTTCGCTCGGTCTCGACCGGCGTCAGGCCCTTTGGGAGGCAAAGGGGCTTGCCGGGCGGGTTGGCCGGGGGGCGGGGCAGGGGCAGCTGCCGCTTTTCGGCGATCCGGCCGGCATGTCCTCGCTGATGGGAGACGAGGCGGCGGTCGAACTGCCGCGGATGCGCCCGGGCGAGCATGTGGTGGAGGATTACGCGACGCTGCACCTGTCCCTGAAGGCGCACCCCTTTTCGTTCCTGCGCGGAGACCTTGCCAGAAACCGCACCCTGACGGCCGCGAAACTGGACAAGGCGGGCAACGGCCGGTGGGTACGGGTGGCAGGCCTCGTGCTGGTCCGCCAGCGTCCGGCGACGGCGAAGAACGTCACCTTCCTGACGCTGGAGGACGAGACCGGCATTGCCAATGTCGTGATCTGGAGCCGGATCTTCGAGCGGAGCCGGCGCATCGTCATGGGCGCGCGCGCGATTGCCGTGGAAGGCACGGTCCAGCAGGAAAGCGGGGTCATTCACGTGGTGGCACGGCGGCTTCACGACCTGACGCCGGCGCTGATGGCCGCCATGTCCGCCGGCAAGGGGGCGGACGACGGGGCATTGGAGGGCACGGCGCGCGGGGGCGGGGCAGCCCCGGGCGGGGCTGGAGACAAGACGCCTGCAACGGGCGTGTCAGGCCAGCCGAGCCTCTGGCGTCATCCGCGCGACACCCGCGTGCTGCCCAGGGGGCGGAACTTCCAGTGACCATCACTGGAGAAGGTATCCACACGGGTCCTTGCCCTTGTCGTCCGGGACCGGCACGGTGCGGCATCTGCCGCCAAAGGAGAGGAGCACGGGCATGACAGGCATGCTCATTCATCTGCTGCTGTGGGTCTGCGCGCTTGGCTGCGCACTGATCGCCGGTCTCTATTTTGCCTTTTCCACATTCATCATGACGGCGCTCGGGCGCATTCCGGCACCGGCCGGCATCGCCGCGATGCAGGCGATCAACGCCGTCATCCAGCGCTCGCTCTTCATGCCGCTGTTTTTCGGCACGACGCTCGCCGCCCTTGCCCTTGCGGCTCTCGCCTTGTGGCGCTGGGCGGATGCCGGCAGTGCGATGATGCTTGCCGGAGGGCTTGTCTATTTCGCCGGCATGTTCCTGTGCACCGTCGTCTTCAACGTGCCGCTCAACAACCGGCTCGACGCGGCCGATCCGCAAAGCGACGCGGCGCAGGAGACATGGACCCGATACCTGCGCGTGTGGACCAGATGGAACCATGTGCGCACCCTCGCATCGAGCCTGGCCGCCGGCCTCTTCGTTCTTGCCCTTGTGCTGCGCTAGCAGGATTTTTTCCGTGCATGTCACATCCGGCGATCCTGTCTCGTCATGTTGTCGGAACCCAGAACAGGAGACGTTCCCATGACTGCACAACTTGATCCCTTCGCCGCTGCCCCGACCTTGATGAAGAAGTGGTTCGCCATCTCGCAGGAGGTTGCCGGCAGCCTCGAGTCGAGCCTGATCGAACTCGTGAAGATCCGCGCCTCGCTGATCAACGGCTGCGCCAACTGCATCAACATGCATACCGCCGAGGCGCGGGCCAAGGGCGAGAGCGAGCAGCGCATCTATCTGCTCGCGGCCTGGCGCGAGGCCCCGTGCTACACCGACCGCGAGCGTGCGGCGCTGGTCTGGACCGACGCGCTGACGCGGCTGTCCGAAGGCCACACGCAAGAGGCGGCCCGTGCCGGTCTCAAGGCTCATTTCACCGAGGAGGAACAGGTGAAGCTCACACTGATGATCAACGTCATCAACGGTTGGAACCGGCTTGCCGTCGGCTTCGATCTTTGGGTCGAAACCCCGGCACAGGCTGTCGCCTGATGATGACGGCAGGCTCGGACGACGCGGCGGCGAGCTTCGAGCCGCTGCGTCCCCGGCTCGTGCGCGTCGCCTACCGCATGCTCGGCTCGGTGGCCGATGCGGAAGACGTCGTGCAGGACGCCTTCATCCGCTGGATGAAGACCGAGCGGGGCGAGATCCGGGAGCCCGAGGCATTCCTGCGCCGGGCGGTGACGCGGCTTTGTCTCGATCAGCTCAAGTCCGCAAGGCGTCAGCGCGAGACCTATATCGGCCCCTGGCTTCCCGACCCCGTCCTTGACGAGGAAGAGGAAGACGACGTCACCCTGCCCTTGATGCTGGCGCTGGAGCGGCTGTCGCCGCTCGAGCGGGCCGCCTTCCTGCTGCATGACGTGTTCGGGCTCGACTTCGACGAGGTCGCCGCCACGATCAGGCGCGAGCCCGCCGCCTGCCGGCAGCTTGCCGCCCGCGCCCGCGGTCATGTCCGCCAGGAGCGCCCCCGTTTCAAGCTCGAGAAGGAGCGCGGCCTGGAGCTTGCCGAGGCATTCTTCGCCGCCTCGCGCAGCGGCGACATGAGCGCGCTCGGCGCGATGCTGGCGGCGGATGTCAGCATTCATTCCGACGGCGGCGGCAAGCGGCCGGCGGCGCTTCGCCCGATCGTCGGGCTGGAGGGGGTGTTGAAGCTGCACGCCTATCTGGCAACGCTCTTCATCGAGAACGGCTCGCGACTGGTGCGCGCCGGCTTCATCAACGGGCTGCCGGGCTTCGTCACGCTTGAGGCCGACGGCGAGTTCCAGACGACCGCGCTCGACATCGAGGACGGCAAGGTCGCGGCGATCTACGTGATGCGCAACCCGGGCAAGCTCCGGCATTTGCGACAGGCCCTCGACCCGGTCGGGGGCTGACCTCCGGCGGAACGCGGCCGCGTTCCGTGCGGGCGGAGTTGACATCCTCTCCCGGCCATGGCTAGAAGCGCGGCAGGTACCGGGTACCTGCCGCCTGCGGACACATGTCACGGTGAAACCCGGCAATGCGACGTCTCTCGCCCTCGAAGCATTTCGTTGGTGGGCAATGCGGGCTCCCATCTCTTGCGAAATGCCTCTTTCGAGGAGTGAGCGATGCCTGCCGGACCTTCCCCGGAAAACCGGTTCCTGACCGCGCCCGTCGGCCGTCTCTTCACCGCAAACGCGGTGCCGATGGTCTTCGTCATGGCGATGAGCGGTCTTTTGAACGTCGTCGATGCGGCCTTTCTCGGCCATTTCGTCGGAGCCGACGCGGTCGCCGCCGTCAGCGTCGTCTTTCCCCCGCTCATGGTTACGATCGCGCTGTCCACGCTTGTCGGCGGAGGCATGTCGAGCCTCCTTGCGCGCAGTCTTGGCGCCGGCGCCCTGTCCCGGGCCGGCGCGGTCTTTGCGCAGGCCCACGGCCTGGCGATTGCCGTCGCCTTGGTGCTGATCGGGCTTTTCCTTCTGGGCGGCGGCGCCCTGGTACGTCATCTCGCCGGATCCGGCGGCGCGGTGGCGGGAATGGCGCACGCCTATCTGCTGATCATGATCTGCGCGACCCCGATCCAGTTCCTGCTCGGCCTGCATGCGGATGTCTGGCGCAACGAAGGGCGGCTGTCGCTCGTGGCGCTGATGTCGGTGGGGGTGACGCTCGCGAACGTGGCCTTCAACTATGTTTTCATTGTCGAGGCGGGGCTTGGCGTGGCCGGGTCGGCCTGGGGCACCGTCCTGGTGCAGCTGCTTGCACTTGCGTTGCTCGCCGGGCTGCGTCTGCGCGGGCAGGCGCGCGTTCCCCTGTCGGCCCTGTGGCGCCATGGCTGGTTCGCGGGCTGGACCGATATCGTGATGCTCGGTGCGCCGATGAGCCTTGGTTTCCTCGGGATCGCACTGGTTTCGGCGACGGTCATCGCGACCCTGCCACATGTGACGGGCGAGGCGCATCTTCAGGTCGCAGCCGCCTATGGCATCGTGACGCGGATCTTGAGCTTCGCCTTCATGCCGCTGATGGCGATCGCCCTCGCCATGCAGGGCATTGTCGGCAACAATGTCGGGGCGGGCCTGTATCGGCGCTCGGACACGGTCCTGAAACTGGCGGTGACAACGGCCTTTGCCTGGTGCGCGCTTGTTGAACTTGCGTGCCTGGCGGGTGCCCGCCTTGCCGGATACGGCTTCGTCACTGACGCCGCGATCGCCGCTCACGTGGCGGCCATCCTGCGCCCGATGGCGAGCTTCTACCTGTTTGTCGGCCCGGTGCTGGTTCTCGCGCTTTATTTCCAGGCCATCGGTCGACCGGGGCCGGCGGCGGCCCTGACGTTGGTCAAGCCCTTCGTCCTGTGCCCGGTCCTTGTTGTCGGGCTTGCGGCTGTCGGGGGCGGGGAGGCGATGTGGCTGGCGTTTCCGGTTGCCGACGCCCTTGTGGCCGTCATGGCGGGTGCAATCGTCATCGCCGCGCTGAAGGCGCGCGCGGAGGCGGGCGGGTTGGGGCTCGGACGGGTGGAGACTGCGACATGAGTATCAGGACGCTGGCGGAAGCCAAGGCCGCGGCGCGCTCCCTGCGCAGCGCCCTGGAGGCGCTCGGACACGGCGTTTGCCATGGCCAGGCCCTCGATCTGGTCGCCCGGCAGAATGGCGAGCGAAACTGGAATGCCCTCCATGCCCGGCTTTGCGGGGAGGCGGCGCCCACCGGCTCTCCGCCCTTCCATCTTCATCAACGCGTGCAAGGGCACTACCTGAAGCAGCCCTTCACCGGCGAGATCGTTGCCCTGTCTTGTGACGGCAATAGCCGCTACAAGCTGGCCATCCGGCTCGATGCGCCGGTGGACACGGTCGTCTTCGGCAGCTTTTCGAACTGGCGGCGACACATACGCGGAGTTGTCGGGCGCGACGGCCGTTCGTGGCACAAGACGGCCGATGGCACCCCGCACCTGATTGTCAGGCCGTAACGCACCATCGGGGCAGCGCCGGGCATTCGCCCGGGTCCGGCGCGGCTGTCCCGCCCGCTCCACGGGCTGGCGCATCCTTGAACCGGCGGCGATCCCGTTCGGCAAGTTGATCGTGCCTATGGCGATCGTGAAACGGGCGGTCCCGGGATCCGTGGACCCGGCGTGCGGGGTGTCGTCTGCAACGTCCCGGGAAGCGGGCGCTGGAGGGCCGACACGGCGGCGCCCGCCAGCAACACGATCCCGGCGGCCGCCATTCCCTGTCCGAGTGATCCTGTCACGTCTGCGATCCGGCCGGCGAGAATGGGGCCGATGATCTGGCCAAGCGCGAAGACGGTCGTGAACATGGCGACCGCGCGTCCCCACAGCGCCTCCGTGAGGTTCTTCCGGGCGAAGCTGGTCACCGCTGTCGGGGCCATGAAGAACGAGAGCCCGAACACGGCGGCCGACAGGAGCAGCACCAAGGCGCTGCCGTCCATGCCGAGCGGGAGCAGCGTCGCCGCCCCGGTCGCCAGGCAGGCAAGCGCCAGCACGCCGCCTCCGCGGCTGCGGGAAAGGACGGGTCGCCAGAGGAAGGGGGCCGCGATCACCCCCAGGCCGAGGAGCGTCCAGTTGGCTGCAACCAGCAGCGGTGTCGCGCCGCCGGCGCGCATCATCGCGACCAGGTAGGTCAGGTACACGATATAGCCCACCGCAAAGAGGAAATATCCGAGCACGCCAAACGCCATTTGCAGGAGCGGCAGGCGAGGAACCGCCACGACCTGCGTGCGGGCGGGTTCGGGGCAGTCTCGCGCGGCCCGGAGCGCGGGCCAGACGGCGATTGCGGCAAGGCCCGCCAGCAGCAGCCATGCCGCGGGCCAGGCCGCGTCGCCCGCTCTGTCGAGCATCAGGGGGATGGCCGTGCCGCTCAGGATCATCCCGAGCCCGCCCCCGCCGAAATAGAGGCTGATGGCCAGGGCGTTCGAGGCGGGCGCATCGCGGAACAGCATTGCGGCCATCGCTCCCCCGGAGATGAAGGTCGCGGCGCCGGCAATCCCGGCCGCGATGCGGAAGATCGACTGCAGCGCCAACGCGTCGAAGGCCGCCGACCCCAGCAGCGTCAGCGGCGTCAGGACGATCCCGAGCACGAAGAGACGGCGCGCCCCGAGCCGGTCGATCAGCCCGAAGGTCAGCAGGGCTCCGGCCAGGTAGCCGGCTGCGTTGGCGGTGTTCAGGAACCCCGCCTGCGTGTAGTTCCACGCAAGATCGGCCTGCATCGCGGGCAGGACAAGGCCGTAGGCAAAGCGTGCAAGGCCGTTGCTGACCGCCGGTCCGAGGGACAGGCCAAGGGCGATGGCCCAGGGAGTGAGGTTTGCGGTCATCTGTCCTCCCGTGCGACAAGCTTCGCGGCGGCCGCCCGCGCGGCCAGGACAGGCGCGACGTCGCTTTCGATGAAGGCACCGACGAATGCCCCGTCCCAGAGCGTCAGCAACTGCCGGGCAAGGGTCTGCGGGGCCGGGTCGCCAAGATCGAGAGCCAGACGTTCAAAGCGCTCCCGCAACAAAAGCTTGTGCGAGCGCGCCAGGTCCATGAGCGGTTCGTCGCCGGCCCCGGCATGGGCCGCAAGGTCGATGAAGGCGCAGCCCCGGAAGGACGGCTTGCCGGCCAGTTCGACGGCAAGGTCGAAGATGGCGAGGATGGCGTCCGCAGGCCCGGCGGAAGCACGGATAATGGCGTCAACGGCCTCCAGGCGGTTGCTCGACACGCGGGCATAGGCCGCGACGGCGAGATCCCGCTTTGAGCTGAAATTGTTGTAAAGCGACATCCGCGCGACGTCGGCCTCGCGGATGATCTCGTTGATGCCGACACGGGTCAGCCCCCGTTCCTGGAACAGGCGCGCCGCGGTCGCAGTCAGGCGTTCTGTGGCTGTTTCTCCCATGCAAAAATATAGACAGACTTGTCTACATAATGCAAATGCAAATGGGAACCGGGCAGCTTGCGCTCCGTCCGGACGGTTTGCTGCCGGGGGCGGGCGATGGCCGCCAGGGCGGATGCGGCGGAGCCTTGACCGCTCGGCCGCGACACCATGAAGCGCTTACGCCGGCAGGGTATCCTGCGGCGTATCCAGCACCCTGACCTCGCGCTGCGGGAAGGGGATGGTGATTGCGTGTTCCTTGAACGCGTCCCACAGCGCCAGGTAGATGCCGCCGCGCACGCTGGCCAGACCTTCCTGCGCGTCGCGGATCCAGACACGCAGGACATAGTCGATCGAACTCTCCCCGAAACCGGTGATGTGACAGGCGACGGGGCGCTCGGCCAGCACGCGGGGCACGGCCTTGGCGGCCTCGGTCGCGACCCGGCGAACCAGATGCGGATCGTCTGCATAGGATGTGCCGAAGGTCAGGTCGATCCGCACGAAATCGTCGGAATGCGACCAGTTCACCACCTGGCCGGTGACCAGATCCTCGTTCGGGATCAGGAATTCGCGCCCGTCACGGGTGACGACCGAGACGTAGCGGGCTCCCAGTTCGCCGATCCAGCCGAACGTGTCTCCAAGGCTGATCACGTCTCCCGGCTTGATCGACTTGTCCAGCAGGATGATGATGCCGGAAACGAGGTTGGAGACGACCTTCTGCAATCCGAAGCCGATGCCGACGCCGATCGCACCGGAGAGCACGGCAAGCCCGGTCAGGTCGAACCCGACGGCGCGCAACCCGATGACGAGCGTGCCGCCGAAGAACAGCACCTGCAACGCCTTGGTGGCCAGCACGCGCATCGAGGGCGAGATGTCCTCGCTGCTCGATATCCGTCCGATCAGGATGCGCAAGACAAGCCTTGCGCCCAGGAACAGCAATCCGGTGACGATCACGGCCTTCAAGGCCGACAGTGCCGAAAGCCGGAAATCGCCGAAGGTGATGGCGATGCTGTCCAGAAAAACCGTCGCGCCGTCCAGAAGGCCCAGATAGAGCAGGCCGAGATAGATCCAGGCGCCCCAGGTCACGACCCGTCGCAAGGGGCGGTTGCGGATCAGCTGGGCGCCGAAGCTGACCGCCATCCAGGCCGTGGCGATGGCGGCCACGATTGCCAGCAAATGGCTGCGCGATGGCCAGGTCACCTCGCGCATGATCCAGACCGTTGTCCAGATCAGTACCAGGAAGAACACGCCCCGCAGTCGCTGGATCACGATGACCGACAGCCGCAGGCGCCATTTCGGCCAGCCGTCCCGGTTGCGGATCCAGTCCTCCAGCCGGCGTCCGGCGAAGAAGCGCAGCAGATGCGCGCCCGCCAGCAGCACGAGGAGGATTCCGGTCTGATAGAGCCGCCAGGGCGTCGTCATGGAGAGCAGGAAGACCTCCACTTCGCGCCACAGGCCCATGCCGGCGTCGATCAGTTCGTCTTCCATGCGCGGCCTTGTCCTCCGGCGGTCGAGAGCTGACGGGGCATTGTCGCATTTTAGCGCCCCCCGGTCTCCCGGCATCTCGCGGCGATGGAAGGAGTTGGCCCCGTGTTCGCGCCGGGCCCTGCGCGGGAGCCCGGCGCGGCCGGCCCGCCTATTCCACGGGGTGCTGCATCCGCGAGCCGACGGCCAGCCTGTTCAGGAGGTTGATCGTGCCGATCGCGACCGTGAGCTGGGCAATCTCCGTATCCGTGAAAGCGGCGCGTGCGATGTCGTATGCCGCGTCCGGAATGCCGCTGTCCGCCAGCAGGGTGACGCTCTCGGTCCATTCCAGGGCAGCCCGTTCGCGCTCGGTGAAATAGGCGGATTCCCGCCAGGCCGCGACCAGGTGCAGCTTCTGGTGGGTGAAGCCGCTGTCGAGCGCTTCCTTCACGTGCATGTCGACACAGAAGGCGCAGCCGTTGACCTGCGAGGCCCGCAGCTTGACGAGATGCAGAAGATGCGTGTCGAGGCCGCAATCCCGTATCGCGCCGTCGAGCGCACGGATGGCCCGGTAAAGGTCGGGCGCGAGTTTGCTGATATTCAGTCTCTGTTGCATGAATGAGATCCTTTTCAAGGCTTGAGTCCGATTCATGGATAAATTATATCCACGATTAGGGCGGCGCAAGGGAGTTTGGAATGAGACGGCTGAGCGATGGCGTCGAGGCGGCCCTTCACTGTGCCCTGGTGCTTGCCGGGCTGGCGCCGGGCAAGGTTCTTCCGGGAAAGAGCCTGGCGGAGCTGCACGGCGTTTCCGAGACCTACCTCCTGAAACACCTGCGGGCGTTGGCCGCTGCCGGCATCGTGGATGCCTTGCCCGGTCCGCGTGGCGGCTACC
>NZ_JBLXFR010000033.1:0-45358 GCF_048261845.1 Stappia sp.
AGTAGACCGGAATGAGCAGAAGGTCATGCAGGGCCGGCAAGCGGTTGCGGGCCGCCGAGCCGCCGATGGCGAGCAGCGTCATGCTGGCATAGCACAGCACCACGCTGACACCGGCGAGCGTGAAGGTCACGCCGGTCAGCGCGTCGGCATAGAATTGCAAGTCGGCAAGGCCCGAGCCGTAAAGCAGCAGGATGACGACGAAAACCGGATGGGCGGCGAGCGTCACCACCATGCCGAGGAGATAGACCAAAAGCACGGCAAGACGGGTGCGGCGCATCTCGCCGGCAAGGGCGAGAGGATCGCGCAAGGTGACGAGAAGCGTCTGCAGCCAGCCCTTCAGCCAGCGGGTGCGCTGGCCGTGCCAGGCACGCCAGGTGAGCGGCGCCTCCTCGAACGTGGTGGAGGCAAGCATCTCGAGGCCATGGCCGGCGCGGCAGAGACGAATGGCAAGATCCGCGTCCTCCGTCACGTTGTAGGGGTCCCAGCCGCCGACCGCGACAAGCGCCGTGCGGCGAAAATGGTTGGACGTGCCGCCAAGCGGAAACGGCCAGCCACGCGCCGCCATCCAGGGCAGAAGGCAATCGAAAAGGCCGGAATATTCCAGCAGGAACTGGCGGGGAAAGAACCGCGCGCTGCGATGGTCGATGGCCAGATGCGCCTGCAATGCCGCGACGCAGCCGGGCAATTCGGCAAAGAGCGATGCGGCAAGACGGAGCTGGTCCGGCTCCGGCCTGTCCTCCCCGTCATAGACGGCGACAATCTCGCCGCGCGCCTGTTCGAGCCCGTGCGTCAGCGCGCGCGGCTTGGTGCGCGGTCCGGCCCCGCGAACGACGAGAATGCGCATATGGGAGGCAAGCTCGGGTTCCAGCGCGGCGGCCGTCTCCGCATCGTCCTCCTCGAGCAGAAACAGCACCTCCAGCCGGTCGCGCGGATAATCGAACGCCGCCAGATGGGCAACGAGGCTGGCCGCGACACGGGCCTCGCGGTAGAGCGGCACGAGCACGGTATAGGCAGGCAGTTCCCTGCCGGAAAGCAGACGGACAGGCGTGCGCGCACGGGGCCGCGACACGCCGGCAAGCGCGCGCACGGCGCCGGGCAGCATGCCGAGCACCGTGACCGCCACAGAAAGAGCGACCCCCATCATCTTCAACGACAGGAAGTGGCCGGCCGCAAGCGCGGCGAACAGCGCCGTACCGAGGGCGCATTGCTGCGGGGTCATCCGGTGGCGGGCGCTCAGACCGGGTGTCTCGACTGCAAGGCGCATGGCCGGATCAGCCATGCGGGCCGCCGTGGCAACCCCGGCGGGAGTGGCTATGCGAAGACGGCGCGCCAGGCCAGGTGCCCGCCGCAGCAGGGCGCGGATCGCCGGCACCGTCTCGGGAAGCGGGGCAAGCACCACGAGGCGCTCCCCAAGGGCGTTGCGGCCGCAAAAGACCGGCCCGGCAGCCCCTGGCGGCAACGGAAACCGGGCCGAGAAATCGGCGCGAAACGCGCCCTCGGGCAGGAATGGCAGGCCGAGGCTTTCGGCAAGCGCGCAATAATAGGCCTCGGGCGAAACCAGTCCCCGCTCGACGGCGAGCCGTGCAAGACGCGCCGGCGAGCCCCCGGCCCGCCCGGCCAGCGCGTTCAACAGGCTCACGGGAAAGCCGCGCCGGCCGAGCAGGGCGATTTCCGGAGGCAGTTCCACACGCTGCCGCACAGCCTGACCGACGGGCGGCCCGGACGTACCACGCCTCTCAGTGACGGTTCGGCTGGACGATCCCGTATGGGCATGTGATAGAATCGCCCCGATATCCGGCGCAGCGGCGGGTTCGGAACGCAGGGTCTCGACCATCAGCCGGGCTGCCGGACCCGATGCGGCGGACACCGCAGCCGGTGATGCGGCTGCAAGCAAGCAAGCACTGACAGGACCTGTGGTGACAAAGGATGCCCCGGAAGACCGGACAGCGAAACAACCGGCGCCAGCGCCCCCATGCAGCCTGCCCCCCGACAAACGGCCAAAATACTGATGCAATTTGATAGCAGAACCTTCGTATTTGCAACCCTTGCTTTCATTTCGGTTGCATTCGGTCCGCTTTCCCAGATCCGCCCGGCGAGCGCACAGGATCTCGGCCCGCTGAGCCAGGATGCCGGTGCAATGCCGGTGACGGTGCCCAACTTCTGGGACCCGCGCAGCATCGGCGACCGCCCGCTGATCGAACCGGAGACGATCCGCTTCCTGGCGAGCGACGACTTCCCCCCGTTCTCGTTTCGCGACGGCACCGGGCGGCTGACCGGGTTCAACATCGACCTGGCGCGGGCCATCTGCGAGGAAATGAACGCGGCCTGCTCGCTGCGCATCAAGTCCTTCGACGCGCTGGTGCCCGCGCTGGTGCGTGAGGAGGGCGATGCGATCATCGCCGGGCTTGCCCCGACCGAGGCCAACGTGAAGACGCTGCGCTTCTCCGACCGCTATCTCGGCCTGCCGGCGCGCTTCGCCGTTCTGAAGGGCAAGGAGATGGATCCGACACCGGAGGAGCTTGCCGGAAAGCCCATATCGGTGGTCGGGGGAACCGTCCACGAAGCTTTCCTGAAGGCGTATTTCGCCGATGCCGAAATTCTCGCCTACGACACGGCGACAGAGGCGCGCGCCGCACTCGGCACCGACGAGGTCGTCGCCCATTTCGGCGACGGACTGTCATTGTCGTTCTGGCTGAACGGCACGACCTCCGGCGATTGCTGCACGTTCGCCGGCGGCCCATGGATCGAGCCGGGCTATTTCGACCGGGGCATGGCCATTGCCTTCCGCGCCGAGGACAGCGTGCGCCAGGCAGCCGTCGACCACGCGCTCAACCGGCTGCAGATCAACGGCGTCTATTCCGAACTCTATCTACGCTACTTTCCCGTCGGTTTTTACTGAGGCCACGCGCGGCAGGGTCACGTCCGGCTCCGCCCCGGCAACAGCCGGTTCGGACCGGCGCACGGGACGAAAGGGCAGCGCCAGAGACCAGAGAATGCCGGTCGGCTTCTCGTCCTGGTATTCGGCAAGGCCGATCGTCATGCCCTCGTGCCCCTCGCGCGGCTGGTCGGTATAGGTGCCGAAAATCCGGTCCCAGAGCGCAAGGTTGAAGCCGTAATTGGAATCGGTCTCCGCCCGGATGACCGAATGGTGCACCCGGTGCATGTCCGGCGTGACGAGGACGAGCCGCAACCAGCGATCAAGGGCAAGCGGCAGGCGGACATTGGCGTGATTGAACATCGCCGCGCCGTTGAGCACCACCTCGAAGACCAGAACGGCGACCGGCGGAATGCCGAAGGCAAGCACGATCGCCGCCTTCCACAGCATCGAGATGACGATCTCCAGCGGATGGAAACGCAGGGCCGTGGTCAGGTCGATGTCGCGGTCGGCGTGGTGCATCTTGTGGATGCGCCAGAGGAGCGGGATCTTGTGGGAGGCCCAGTGCTCGGCCCAGACGGCGAAATCGAGCAGCACGAAGCCGAGCAGTCCGGCAAGCCACAGGGGCAGCCCGGCAAGCGCGAAGAGGCCGTAGCCGCCTGCTTCCGCCCACAGGGCAACGCCGACGGCGGCCATCGGGAAGACGATCCTGAGCACGGCCGTGTCGGCGGCGACGATGGCAAGGTTGGTGGTCCAGCGGCGGGCGCGCGAGAAGATCAGTTCGCGGCGCGGCAGGGCGAGCTCGAACAGCGCCATCGTCGCAAAGATGCCGAGAAACAGCAGCAGCCTGACCGTCGCTTCACTCATTCCTGGCTCCCGCCCCTGCCTGTCCGCCAAACGTGCCCGTACCGGACCTCGCCGGGCGGATTTCCGGCCCGCCGGCAAGAGCCGCGCTTGCACCTTACCTCACGCCGTGAGATAGGCGCCCACACGACATGTCAACAGATCGCGACCAAAGGCCACGAACGGGTTCGCCTGTGCATCGGGCAGCTCTATTGTTTTAGATCGCGAGACATTCGGCACAGGGCGCCGGCGACGCACTCGCCGGTCTCCTCGGAAAAGACGGGCGAGTGCGACGGATCGCCGGGAGGAATCGCCATTCCCTTGGAGAGGATCCACTTGACGCTGAAAGCCCCCGAAAGTCCCGCCGGAAACCGTGGGATCGGCTTGACGATCCTGTAGTAGCCGTCGCTGGTGACCTCCACCCTGCCTTCCCGCGTGAGCTGCAGAAGGCCGGCAAAGCTCGGCAGCACCTCGTATGCCGCGACCTCCACCGGCGAGACGACGGCCTTGGGGTCGATCTGGCGCACGCCACCGGGATAGAACCGCTTGAACTGTGTTTCGGTGAGATTGCCAGACGGACTACCTGCATGAGCGCGCCGCCCCGCTTCGTGACGCCCGGAAGGCACGTGGACGGTTACCAGTTGCCGGACACCGATGAATATCGGCATCTGCCCCTTGAAGCGGGTCGAGAAGGCCTCCTGAAACGGCCCCCTCAATGTGTTCTCGGGAAGCCAGTGGTCGCCAGAGAGATCTGGGCAATTCCGCCAGGACACCTTGTCTGCGGGCAAGCCGGTAAGTCCTGCGTGCCCATCAGGGGCGATGCCGACAAAACGGCTGATGCGCCCGACACTGCCCTCGATGGTCCAGATCATCCCGGCCGCCGAAGCAGCAACCACATAGAGCGGCGCCGCTCCATCCTCGACAATGAGGCGCCCTGCCCCCGTAATCCGATCCTGTCCGACAACTGTGACAGTTGACAGGGCTTCGGCATAGCGCGTTCCAACGAAGACGACCTGCGCTCCTTCGGGAACCTCCGGAAGGCTACAGGAATGGAAGGGGTTGTAAGTTCCTATGCGCCGGGAACCGCCGACTTCAGACGACTCCGACGTGACGCTGCGCCGCGGGCCCACCTGCTCTCCCGTTGCCTCACCCGGCGCAGAGCGAACCGGAACGGGGAGGAGCGCTGCAAACAGCAATGCAAGAAGAAGCTCTCTCACAATCGCTCCATTCAACGGTGAACCCGACGCCCGAACAAACGGGCGAAATACGGCGTCGGAAGGGCCGCGTGTGTCGTCTGGGGAGACATTGCAACCTGATACCGCTCCGGTCGCGATTGTCCTGGATCCAGCCTGCACATCGTGGGGCACTGAAGTCCGATACGGTCGAGGAACCGGGCGCGCAGTCCATGCATGCGTGCTTGCACCTTACCTCACGCCGTGAGATAGGCGCCCACACGACATGTCAACAGATCGCGACCAAAGGCCACGCATGACCGAGTTTCTCTGGACCCGCCCCGAGGGCGACACGCCGGCCGTGGCGACGCTGCTTCTTGCCCACGGCGCCGGCGGAACGATGGATTCCGGCTTCATGAACCGTTTCGCCGGCCACGCGGCGGCGGCGGGGCTGGCGGTCGCCCGGTTCGAGTTCGCCTATATGGCAGCGCGGCGCAATGGCGGGCCGAAAAAGCCGCCGCCCAAGGCGGAGCTGCTGGTCAGCGAATACCAGGCGGCGCTGCAGGCGGTGCTGGCGCAGACGGACGGGCCGGTGCTGATCGGCGGCAAGTCGATGGGCGGGCGCGTCGCCGCAATCCTGACGGCCGGCGGATCGCTGCCCAAGCGGGTCGCGGGCGTCGTCTGCCTTGGCTACCCGTTCCATCCGCAGGGCAAGCCCGACGACTGGCGCATGGCGCCGCTGGAGGGCGCCCGGCGACCCGTGCTGATCGCGCAGGGCGACCGCGACGGTTTCGGCAGCGCGGCGGAGCTTGCAGACAAGGCGCTGCCGGAGCACGTGCGGATCGACTGGCTGGAGGACGGCAACCACGACCTTGCCCCGCGCGGGGCGTCACCGGCGACCTGGGACGGGAACCTCGCCAGGGCGGCGTCCATGGCGGCGGAGTTCGCACGGCAGCTGTCGGCCGCGTAATCGCCGGCAACGCAAGGATTTCCTCCGCATTTTCACGACGCGCGACGCTGCGCGTCCGCTGGAAAATGCGGGCCGGCGACCCGGGACGGGAACCTCGCCAGGGCGGCGCCCATGGCGGCGGAGTTCGCACGGCAGCTGTCAGCCGCGTAATCGCCGGCAACGCAAGGATTTCCGCCGCATTTTCACGACGCGTGACGCTGCGCGTCCGCTGGAAAATGCGGGCCGGCCACCCGGGACGGGAACCTCGCCAGGGCGGCGTCCATGGCGGCGGAGTTCGCACGGCAGCTGTCGGCCGCGTAAGGGCGGCGGGCGGGTTCGTCAGGGCCCGGCGCCGGAGACCCTATTCCGCCGGAACGCCGCCACTGCCGGACATGCGGGCGGGCGGGCCGGAGACATCGTCGCCCGGGCCCGAGCGCGGCTCGCGCGAGGTCGACACGAGCCGGGCGATATCGTCGCCGATGCCCATCAGGGCCGGCACCAGCACCAGCACCAGCACCGTTGCCGTCGACAGGCCGAAGACGATGGTGATCGTCATCGGCATCAGGAACTCGGCCTGCAGGCTCGTTTCGAAGAGCAGCGGCGCGAGGCCGCCGATCGTCGTCAGCGAGGTGAGCAGCACCGCCCGCAGGCGGTCCTGCGCCGAGGACACCGCCGCATCGGCGACCGACTGGCCTTCCTTGACGCGGTCCTCGAACCGGTCGACCAGGATGATCGAGTTGTTGACCAGGATGCCTGAGAGGCCGAGCAGGCCGATGAAGCTCAGGATGGTCAGGTCGTAGCCCATCGTGTAGTGGCCGAAGACCGCACCGACGGCCCCGAACGGAATGATCGACATCACCGCCAGCGGCTTGAAATAGCTGGCGAAGATCGCCGCGAGGATGATGTAGATCATCGCCATCGCCGCGACCGTGCCGAGCTGCAGGTCGGAGAAGGCGGCACGCCGTTCCTCCTCGCGTCCCGAATAGCGGTAGTCGGCGCCGTATTTCCCGGCGATCTCCTGCATCTTGCCGGTCTCCAGGTCCTCGACGATCTGGATGTTGGAGGTGACGTCGGCATCGACATCGGCCGAAACGGAGATGGTGATGCGACCGTCGCGGCGCTGGATCACCGAGAAGCCCTGCCGGTCGGAGAGGGTGATCACCTCGGTCAGGGGCACGAAGGTGCCGCCGGGAGCCTTCAGCGCAAGGTCGCGCAGCGCGCCGCCGCCGCCAAGCTCAAGCTCCTGCTGGACACGGATGGTGATCTCCTCCTCGCCGCGGGCGAAGCGGCGCGGAATGGTGCCTTCCAGCGCGGCACGGATCTGGCGGGCGGCGCTCTCGACCGTGAAGCCGAGTGCCCGGCCGCGCGGGCTGAGCTCGATCACCAGTTCCGGCTTGCCATAGGGCAGGTCGTCGGCGACGCCGTCGACACCGGGATAGGCGGTCAGCAGCTCCTGCAGCTCGAGCGAGGCCTGTTTCAGCGCGGTGATGTCCTCGCCGATCAGACGGATGTCGAGATCGCGCCCCGGAGGACCGCCGCGCCGCTCGAAGACGGCGACGCGCTTGGTGCCGGGAATGTCCGGCAAGGCCCGGCGCCAGGCCTGGATGATCTCCGGAGTGCGGATGGTGCGCGCCTCGGAAGCGGTGAGCTGCACGTCGATGCTGGCGACGTTGTTGCCGCGATTGTAGCCGGACTGGCCGAGCGTCGCGTAGGAGGCGACAACCAGCTTCTCGCCATTGTCCGCCGTCAGACGCTCCTCCGCCTGGCGCAGCGCCGCATCGACGCGAAGCAGGGCGGCCTCGGCGTCCTCTATGGAAATGCCGGCGACGAAATCGACGGAAGCGCGGATGTTCTCGGACTCCGGCGAGGGGAAGAAGCGGAAGCCCACATGGTTGCCGCGTATCAGCCCGGCGGTCAGCAACAAGGTGGCGACCGCGACGGCGACCGTGACATAGCGCCAGTCGTAGGCGATGCGCACAAGGCCGCGGAAGGGCACGTCGCGGGTCCAGCCGAAGCCGGCGTCGAAGCCGCGCCGGAACCAGCCCGGCCGCTCGTCATAGGGGCTGCGGGCGCGCACGCGGCGCAGGACGAGGAACAGGAACTCCAGCGCGGCGGCGAGGACGAAGAAGACCCCGAGCACGACAACGTCGAAGCCGATCTCGCCAAGCGCCGCACGCCCGTCGCGGGCCGGCACGGCCAGCCAGTCGAGCCAGGGCGGCACGGCAATGTCCGGACGGCCGGCAAGACCGATGACGAACAGCGCCGGCGCGCCGGCCAGCAGCACCACCCGCCACCAGCTCCACGACGGCACCCGCGACAGCGAGTGGGCGAGATGGCCCGGCAGCACGAAGAAGCACTCGACAATGCTGGCGATGACGACGGCGATGACGACGAGCGGCAGCGCGCCCATGATCTGGCCGATCGTGTCGCCCATCAGCATGATCGGCAGGAAGGCCGCGACGGTCGTGGTCGAGGCGGCGACGATCGGCCAGAGCATGCGCCCCGCCCCCTCCTCCGCCGCGGCGTAGGGACTGTCGCCCATGGCGACGCGCGTCGCGGTGTGCTCGCCGACGACGATGGCGTCATCGACAATGATGCCGAGCGTCATGATCAGTGCGAAAAGCGAGATCATGTTGATGGTCTGGCCCGAGACCCACATGATGCCGACGGTCGCCAGGATGGCGACGGGTATGCCGGCCGCCACCCACAGCGCGATGCGCGCGTTGAGGAAGGCGAAGAGCACGATGACGACGAGGAAGAGGCCGGAAATGCCGTTCTCGACGAGGATCATGATGCGCTGGCTGAGGCCCTCGGCGCGGACCTCGTACTTGACCAGCTCCAGCGACTGCGGCAGGCGCGGGCCGATCTCGGCGAGGTAGCGGTCGAGAATGGCGTTGACCTTGAGCTGGTCGGCCTGGGCGGAGCGCTCGACCGTCAGCTCGACGGCGCGCAGACCGTCGGAATAGCCGATCACCTGGTCCTTGTCATAGGAACGCGAGACCTCGGCGACATCGCGCAGCTCGACCTTCTCGCCGCTGGGGAAGGACTTGACGACGATGCGGCTGATCGCCTCCGGCGAGGTGGTGTCGGCAACCGCCCTCACCTGCCGCTCGACGCCGCCCTGGAGATTGCCGGACGGCAGGTCGCGGGTGTTGGCCGCGACACGTTCGGAAATGTCGGAGAGGGTCATGTCGAGGCGGCGCAGCTCGCGCTCGGGAACCTTGACCACGAACTCGGTGTCGCGGAAGCCGGTGAAGGTGACCTTGTCGATGCCGCGCGCGATCAGGTCGTCACGGATCTGGCGGGCGTAGCTCTTCAGCGCGTCCTCGCTGAAGGGCCCGCGAAGGGCGACACGCGCCACACGGTCGAACCAGTTGGCGAGCGAAATGTTCGGGGTCTCGGAATCCTCCGGCAGCGTCGTCACGCCGGCGATCGCCTGCTCCACATCCGACAGCGCCTTCTGCATGTCGGCGCCCTCGAGGAATTCCAGTCGCACGGAGGCCGATCCCTCGCGGGCGTAGGAGACCATCTCGTCGACATTGTCGATGAAGCGCAGCTCTGGCTCGATCGCCTGCAGGATGTTCTTTTCCACGTCCTCCGCGCTGGCGCCGGGCCAGGAGATGGACACCGAGATGCGGTCGATGACGATCTGCGGGAAGAACTCGGCATTGAGCCGGGCGAGGCCAAAGGCGCCGAACAGGATCATCAGCACCATGACCAGGTTGGCCGCGTTGTGATGCCGCAGGAAATGGCCGATGACACTCTTGGGAACGTAGCCGGTGTCGCGCATGGTCACTGGTTCCCGCCGGGCCGGGTTTCGCCGGCCGGGGCCGGGCCGCCGCCGGCCGGGGCGCGGTTCGAGGGCTCGGCGACGAGGATGCCCTCGCCGGCCTGGTCAAGCCGGGTGGCGACAAGCCGGTCGCCGTCCTGCAGATCGCCGCGCACGATCAGGTCGGTCCCGTCGAAGGCGACGACCTCGACGTCGCGCCGCACGGTGCGACCGTCAACGGCGACGAAAACATGATCCGTGCCATAGAGCGCGCCTTCGGGAATGCGCGCGGTGCCGGGATAGGTCCGGTCATCAAGGCGAACCTCGACGAAGGCGCCGGGCCGCAGCACGGTCTGGCCCTCGGCCACGGTAACATGGGCGTAGACATCGATACCGCCGCGCTGCAGCGCGACATCGGCGCCGATGCGCCGGATCTCGCCGGAATAGGTGACGGGCGTGCCGCCGATATACCAAAGCACCTCGACCGGCCGTCCGACCACGGTGCCACTGTCGGCAAGGATGCGGCCGTACTGATTGTCGGACAGGGTGAGGCGAACCTCCAGCGCATCGCGGTCATAGAGCGTCGCCACCACGTCGTTGACGCCGACGATCCGGCCGATGGCGGCGTTCTCGGAACGCACAACGGCGGAAAACGGCGCTTTCAGCACTGTGTCGTCGAGGTTTTTCCGTGCCTGTTCGAGACGCCACTCGAGCCGCTCGATCGCCGCTTCCTGCTGGGTGACCCGGGCTGTCTCGACGGTCAACGCGTTGCGCCGCTGCTCCAGCGCCTGGGCTCGCTGGGAGACGAGCAACCGGCGCTCGTCGAGGGTCCGCTCGGTGACCGCGCCGCTGTCGCGAAGCTGGGACGCCCGTTCCAGGTCGCGCTCGGCGAAAGCAAGCTGCTCGCGGACCCGCTCGACATTGCCCACCTCCGTGGCGACGCGGCCACGCGCCTCGGCCAGAACGGCGCGGGCCTCGGCCAGATTGGCGCGCGCCTCGGTGACCGCTCCCTCATACTGGAAGCGGTCGATGGCAACGAGTTCCTCACCGGCCGCAATCACCGAGCCGGTCTCGAGCAGCGGATTGACGCGGACGATCTCGCCGGCAACGAGGGTGCGCAACTCCGCGGTGCGGGCCGCAAGAACCTCGCCGTAAAGAGACAGCAGCGGCGTGTGATCGCGGATCTCGACCTGCTGGAATTCGACGATATAGGTGGTCTCGCGCGCCTGACGGACCGGGACCGGATCCTTGGCGAGGATCAGCCGCGACATGCCCTGATAGGCCAGGCCAAGGACGGCAAGCGCGATCAGCGCCTGAAGCAGGGCCTTCAGCGCCAGGACGCCGATGCGTCGGCGGGAGCGCGCGCGGGGCTGCGGCCGTTCGAAGGCAACATCGCCCTTTGACGATTGCGAGACATCCTCGACGGATTTCAGCATGACACTCTTTTCCACTCGCCCTTCGTCCACTCGCCCTTTGTCCACTCGCCCGTGTCCACTCGCCGGCTTTCTGGCGCGCCTCGCATCCTTATAGGGACACGGGCACGGTCTGGATTGCTTCGCGCATGCATGCGGCGGGGCCGCACGCACAAGGCACCGTCCGAGACTATTGAAGCGGCAAGGATGCCTTGCAAGGTGAAGAGTGTATCAAAATGTGGCCGCAGCGCGGTCTGCGACCTTCCGCGACCGACTGCAGGCCCTCCGCGCTCTTTGCAGCGGTTTGATCCAGCGCATTTCACCATGGCGCGAATGCAACCAGAATGGGGTCAGCCGTCGACCAAGGGAGGATACGCGCATGGCGAAGAACCATACGACACCGGGCCCTGCCGGAAGAACCAAAGGCAAGGACAAGTCAGGCCCGTCCGCCGAACAGACAAGCCGTGGCTGGATGAACCCGGTCGGTCCCGACCCGGTCCTCTACCCGGATCCGCCCCCCGCAACCGCTCCCGCGCCTCTGCCGCCGAGCCCGCCGGCAAGCGGCACCGTGCCGATCGCGTCCGGACCGGCGGAAATCGGATCAGGAACCGTCGAGGTTGGATCAGGTACGGTCGATGTCGGCTCCGGCACACCGACGCTGCCGAAGGCAGAGTAAGGCGGAGGCGTCAGAACTCGCCGGCCTCGTAGTCGTAGCGGGTGTTGCAGAAGCGGCATGTCACCTCGATACGGCCATCGACGGTCATGTCGGTGCGCTCCTCCTCGGTGAAGCCCTTCAGCATGGAGCGGATGCGGGCGTCGGAACAGCGACAGCGGTCGGCAAGCGGCTGCGGCGCGAAGACGCGAACGCCGCGCTCGTGGAAAAGCCGGAAAAGCAGACGCTCGGCGCTCATCTCCGGATCGCCGAGTTCGGAATCCCGCAGCGTCTCGACCAAAGCGCGGGCCTCGCGCCAGGCGTCATCCTCCTCGACGAAATGCTCCCCGACACCTTCCGGCGCATCGCCCGGCGGCAGGTCGGCCTGACGCATGCGCTCCGGTGCGTCGGGCAGGAACTGGGCGAGCACACCGCCAGCCAGCCAAGAGTGGCGCGGCGCGGCGCCCGGCTGCCGGTCGAGCATCTCGCCGACGGCAATGCGCACCACGGTGGGGATCTGCTCCGACTGGGCGAAATACTGGTGCGCCACCTCTTCCATGGTGGTGCCGTCCAGGGCGACGATACCCTGATAGCGGTTCATCGCCGCGCCCTGGTCGACCGTCATCGCGAGATGGCCGCGACCGAGCATCGACGGCGTATCGGTGGCGCCGCGCGCTTCCGCCTCGGCGACGGCCTCCGCGTCGAACTGGGCGCAGGCGCGCAGCCCGTCCGGCGTCTGGAAGTCGACCACCAGCATGGAAACCGGGCCGTCCGTCGTCGTCTGCAGGGTGAAGCGTCCGTCGAACTTGAGCGAGGTGCCAAGCAGGGCGACCAGCGTCGTCGCCTCGGCCAGGAGCCGGGAGACAGGCGCCGGATAGTCGTGCCGGTCGAGAATGCGATCGAGGATCGGGCCGAGCATCACGGCACGGCCGCGCACGTCGAGCGGCTCGACGGCGAAAGGCAGCACGGCATCGCGCCCGGCCGGGGCGACGCCAAGCCGTTCAAGTTCGTCCTGCACGCTCATGTCATGCGCCCTGCAATGCTCCGAAGCACCAGGCAAGAATGCCCTTTTGCGCGTGCATCCGGTTCTCCGCCTCGTCGAAGACGACCGACTGCGGTCCGTCCATGACCTCCGACGTGACCTCCTCGCCGCGATGCGCGGGCAGGCAATGCATGAAGATCGCGTCGCGGTCGGCCTCGCCCATCAGGCGCGAATTGACCTGATAGGGCTTCAAGAGGTTGTGACGGTCGCCGTCATCATCGCCCATCGACACCCAACAATCGGTGACGACGCAGTCGACGCCCTTCACCGCCTCGAACGGATCGTCGGTGACGCGGATCTCCGCGCCCGCACGGCGCGCGGAGGCGATCAGCTCTTCCGGGGGTGCCAGTTGGCCGGGCGTGGCGATGCGCAGCTCGAAATCGAACTTGGCCGCCGCATGGACCCAGGAGGCGAGCACATTGTTGCTGTCGCCGGTCCAGGCAACCGAGCGGCCGGAGATCTTGCCCTTCTTCTCCTCGAAGGTGAGCACATCGGCCATGATCTGGCACGGGTGCGTGCGCTTCGTCAGGCCATTGATCACCGGCACGGTGGCGTGCTCCGCCAGTTCGTGCAGCGCGTCATGATCGAGGATACGGATCATGATGGCATCGACGTAACGCGACAGCACACGCGCCGTGTCGGCGATGGTCTCGCCGCGGCCGAGCTGCATTTCCGCGCCGGTCAGCATCAGGGTCTCGCCGCCGAGCTCGCGCATGCCGACATCGAAGGAGATGCGGGTTCGCGTCGAGGGTTGCTCGAAAACCATCGCGAGGACGCGGCCCGCAAGCGGGCCGTCCCCGGAGACGCGCACGGGGCCGCGCGCCTGCTTGATGCGACGACTGCCGTCGAGAATGAAACGAAGATCCTCCTCCCCGACATCCGTGAGGTCGAGGAAATGACGTGGCTGAATGGTCATTATTCGGCGGCTCCCCGCTCAAGTCCGCTTTCCATGGCGGTGGCCGCCTGTTCGATCCGCGACACCGCTTCCCCGATCTCCGCCTCGGTGATGGTCAGCGGAGGCAGGATGCGCAGCACGTTGTCCCCGGCCCCGACCGCCAGCAACCCGGCCTCGCGGAAGCGGGCGAGAAGATCGGTGTTGGTGACCCGGCATTTCAGGCCAAGCATCAGGCCCTTGCCGCGAATGTCCTCGAAAACGGCCGGATGTCCGTCGACAACGCCGGCAAGCTTCTGCTTGAGCATCAGCGCCTTCTTCTGGACCTCCTCGAGAAAACCCTCAGTGAGAACCACGTCGAGCACGGCGTTGCCGACCGCCATGGCCAGCGGATTGCCGCCATAGGTGGTGCCGTGGGTGCCGGGCTTCATGCCGGATGCAGCTTCCTCGGTCGCAAGACAGGCACCGAGCGGAAAGCCGCCGCCAATGCCCTTGGCGATTGCCATGATGTCCGGCGTGATGCCGGCCCATTCATGGGCGAAGAGCTTGCCGGTACGCCCGACGCCGGTCTGCACCTCGTCGAGGATGAGCAGGATGCCGTTGTCGTCACACAGCTTGCGCAGCTCGCGCAGATATTCCGTCGGCACCGGACGGACGCCGCCCTCGCCCTGGATCGGCTCGATCAGGATGCCGGCCGTGGTCTCGCCGATGGCGTCCAGCAGCGCCTCGTGATCGCCGAAAGGAACCTGGACGAAGCCCGGCGCCTTGGGTCCGAAGCCCTCGAGATACTTCTCCTGCCCGCCGGCGGCGATGGTCGCCAGCGTACGGCCGTGGAAAGCCCCTTCGAAGGTGATGATGTCGACCCGGTCCGGCTCGCCCTTGGCATAGAAATAGCGCCGCGCCGTCTTGATCGCGCATTCCAGCGCCTCCGCGCCCGAATTGGTGCAGAAGACGCGGTCGGCGAAGGTTGCCTGGGTCAGCTTGCGGGCGAATTCTTCCTGGCCGTCAATGGCGTAGACATTGGAGACATGCCAGAGCTTGCCGGCCTGCGCCTCGAGCGCGGCGACCAGCGCGGGATGGCAATGGCCGAGGGAGTTCACCGCGATGCCGGCTGCGCAATCGAGAAAGCGTCGGCCATCAGCGGTCTCCAGCCACACACCCTCGCCACGCGCGAACGACAGGTTCGCACGGCTGTAGGTCTGATAGAGAGATGACGCTTCCATGTCCGTCCAGCTCCTCGTTGCGGGCCTTTCGCCCGGATCCGCGCCCGGATCACCCGGCCCGCGGTCGACAGGTACCGGCAATGCCCGTGCGGGCACGCCTCCCGGCCTCTGTGGCCAGCCTTGAAAAGGGCGGGCCGCAAAGCAATATGCCGCCCACGAGAGGCGGCACGACCAGGAAGCCCCGTTATACACCTCGCAGATGCGGGAAAGTCAATGGAATTGGCGCGACGCGCAGCCGGCCGGCCGGCTCGGGTCCGGCTGCTTTCCTGGGGAAAACCAGATCAATCCCCAGGTGAATCGGACCTGCATCTTGCACTCAAAACGCGGCATATTGTAGTTTTGGTATCAAGAAATACGACATCTCGTGTAGACGACTCACAAAAGCCTCAAAATCCGGCAATGAGCGGGGCGCCCTCAAGGTGTGCCGATAACCGTTTATTAACCAGATGTCGGAGCCCGATCCAACACGGAGTCATGCGCATGTCCTGGACAAGCGAACGCGTCGATCTTCTCGCCAAGCTCTGGAGCGATGGCCTGAGCGCCAGCCAGATCGCAGCCGAGCTCGGCGGCGTGACCCGCAATGCGGTGATCGGCAAGGTGCACCGGCTGGGGCTTTCGGGCCGCGCCAAGGCGCCCTCCAACAGCCAGAAGGCCCGCAGCAAGCCGGTGAAGACCGCCGGCAGCCAGGCCGAGACGCCGCAGGGCACCGAGACCCGGCCGCAGGCCGGTCCGCAGACCATCGGCGCGACGGCACTGAAGATGGAGACGGCTCCGCAGGCCGCTCCCGCGCCGCAGGCAAAGCCGGTCGCCGAACTGGTTCCGATCGCCAAGCGGGCGACGATCCTGACCCTGACCGAGCGCACCTGCAAATGGCCGATCGGCGATCCGTCTAAGGACGACTTCTACTTCTGCGGCCACCAGTCGACCGCCGGAGCGCCCTATTGCGCCTATCACTGCCGCATCGCCTATCAGCCGGCGAGCGACCGCCGCCGCGACCGCAGCGCCGCGACCGGCTGACGCTTCAAACGAAACCAGGCCCGGTCCGGTCCGGTCCGACCTGAACGAAAAAAAGCCCGCCAGCGTTCATCGCGGCGGGCTTTTTCGTGTGCGGCAAATGGGCGGCATCATGCGGCAGAGGCCGAACGGCGGACCTCACCGGGCGCGGCGACCGCCTTACGAGGCGGCGGCGAACTGGTCGTTGAAAGCGTAGCCGGCGCCGCGCACGGTGCGGATCGGGTCCGGCGACTTGCCCCGGTTGATCGCCTTGCGCAACCGTCCGACATGGACGTCGACGGTGCGCTCGTCGACATAGACGTCATGTCCCCAGACGCCATCGAGAAGCTGTTCGCGCGAAAAGACGCGCCCGGGAGAGGTCATCAGGAATTCCAGCAGGCGGAACTCGGTCGGACCGAGATGGATCTCGCGACCCGACCGGCGAACGCGATGCGTCTCGCGGTCAAGCTCGAGATCGCCCGCGCGAAGCTGCGAGGAAACGACCTCCGGCTTGGCCCGGCGCAGCATGGCCCGCACCCGGGCCATCAGCTCGGGGATGGAGAACGGTTTGACCACATAGTCGTCGGCACCGGTGGCAAGCCCCCGGATGCGCTCGGACTCCTCGCCCCGCGCGGTCAGCATGATGACCGGCAGGCGCTCGGTCTCGGCCCGCGAGCGCAGCCGGCGGCAGAGCTCGATGCCGGACAGGCCCGGCAGCATCCAGTCGAGAAGCAGGAGATCCGGCTGGCTTTCGCGCAGGCGGATGTCGGCCTCGTCACCGCGCATGCAGGTCTCGACCGTGTATCCCTCGGCTTCGAGATTGTAACGCAGCATCATGATAAGAGGTTCTTCGTCCTCGACAATCAGAACCTTCGGCATTCCCGCTAACCTCGTACACTCGACCCGCCCGGTTGGCCAACGGCACGCGCCGCGGCCTCCGGACATTCTTGTCATGCCATATGCCGGCGCCGGAAGAATCGTCCACCGGCACCGCCTGTCTGCATCAGGAGGCCGCGCCTGCCTCGACGCCGGTCTCGTCGACCTTCTGGCGCTCGTCGGTCGGCAGGACGCCGGTCGACATGTAGATGACGTTCTCCGCGATGTTGGTCGCGTGATCGCCGATGCGCTCGATGTTCTTGGCGCAGAACAGGAGGTGGGCGCAGATCGAGATCTGGCGCGGATCCTCCATCATGTAGGTAAGCAACTCGCGGAAGATCGAGGTGTAGAGCGCGTCGACCTCGTCGTCGCGGTCGCGCACCGAGGCGGCGGCGGTCGCGTCGCGGCTGCCATAGGCATCCAGCACGTCCTTGAGCTGGACCTGGGTCAGTTCGACCATGTGCTCGACGCCGAGCGCGAACTTCTTGGAATCGAAGCTGCCCTCGATGGCGATGACGCGCTTGGCGATGTTCTTGGCCAGATCGCCGACGCGCTCCAGGTCATTGGAGATGCGCATGGCGGAAATCACGTCGCGCAGGTCGCTGGCGACCGGCTGGCGGCGGGCGATGATCAGGATCGCCTGCTCCTCGACCTCGAACTGGAGCGCATCGACGCGCTTGTCCTGGGCGATGACGCGGCGCGCCTGCTCCTTGTCCATGCGCACCAGCGCGGAAATGGCATCGTTCAGCATCACCTCGGCAAGACCGCCCATTTCCGACACGCGGCCGGCAATCTCCTTCAGTTCCTCGTCAAAGGAGGACACGGTATGTTCGCTCATGTCTCTTCTCCATCGGGCGTTCCCGCCCTGTCTGCGCCGGGGGGCGCATCACCTGCGCCACACCCCGCCTGGAAAACCGCGACCTGACGGAAATTATCCGAAGCGGCCGGTGATGTAGTCCTGGGTGCGCTTGTCCCGGGGATTGGTGAAGATCTCCTTGGTCTCTCCCTCCTCGACAAGGTTGCCGAGATGGAAGAAGGCGGTGCGCTGCGACACGCGGGCAGCCTGCTGCATCGAGTGGGTGACGATGACGATGGTGAAGTTCTCACGCAGTTCGTCGATCAGTTCCTCCACCTTTGCGGTGGCGATGGGGTCGAGTGCCGAGCAGGGCTCGTCCATCAGGATCACTTCCGGATTGACCGCAATGGCGCGGGCGATGCAGAGGCGCTGCTGCTGGCCGCCCGAAAGCCCGGTGCCGGACTCGTCGAGCCGGTCCTTGACCTCGTTCCACAGGCCCGCCTTCTGCAGGCTCGAGGCAACGATCTCGTCCAGCGCCGACTTGCTGCGGGCAAGACCGTGGATGCGCGGCCCGTAGGAGACGTTGTCGAAGATCGACTTGGGGAAAGGGTTCGGCTTCTGGAACACCATGCCGACCTTGGCGCGCAACTGCACCGGGTCGACCTTGGGATCGTAGATGTCCTCGCCGTCGATCAGGATGTCACCCTTCACCCGGCACACGTCGATCGTGTCGTTCATGCGATTGAGGCAGCGCAGAAAGGTCGACTTGCCGCAGCCGGACGGGCCGATGAAGGCGGTCACCGTCTTTTCTGCAATCTCAAGGTCGACATCCTTGATGGCATGGGTTTCGCCGTAGAAGACCTGGACCTTCTTGGCGGAAATCTTGGAGTCAGGCATGGCGACAACCTTATCGGCGTTGAGCAATTGGTTCATGGTTCCAGGTCTCCCTTACCAGCGACGCTCGAACCGGCGACGAAGGATGATCGCAATGAGGTTCATCAGAACGAGAAACACGAGCAGGACGATGATGGCGCCCGAGGCACGCTCGACAAAGGCCGGGTCGCCACGCTGCGTCCAGTTGTAGACCTGGACGGGCAGCGCGGAGGCCGGATCGAAGAACCCTTCCGGCGGAGCCGCCGGAAACTCGCGGACAAAGGCCACCATGCCGATGAGCAGCAACGGCGCGGTTTCGCCCAATGCCTGCGCGAGGCCGATGATGGTGCCGGTCAGAATGCCCGGCATGGCGAGCGGCAGCACGTGGTGGAAGATGGATTGCATCTTCGACGCGCCGACGCCGAGGGCCGCATCGCGGATCGACGGCGGAACCGCCTTCAGCGAAGCACGGGTGGCGATGATGATCGTCGGCAGGGTCATCAGCGTCAGCACCAGGCCGCCGACGATGGGTGCCGATTGCGGCAGGCCGACGAAGTTGATGAAGACGGCAAGGCCAAGGATGCCGAAGACAATGGACGGCACCGCCGCAAGATTGGCGATGTTCACCTCGATGATGTCCGTGAACCGGTTCTTCGGGGCGAACTCCTCCAGGTAGATGGACGCGGCGACACCGATCGGCAGCGACAGGACCAGCACCACCAGCATCATGTAGGCGGAGCCGAGGATGGCCACGCCCAGACCCGCGGCCTCGGGACGGGTGTCGGATGCATCCGGCGCCGTGAAGAAGTCCCAGTTGAAGCGGGTGACCAGCACGCCGGCGTCTTTCAGCTTGTCGGCAAGCTGGAGCTGCTCCGGCGAGACGTTCCGGTCGAGCTCGGCGCTCGCCATCGACACGCGCCCCTTGTAGTAGCCGTCGATCCGGCCGGAGGCGAGCAGGTTGAAGGGGATGGTGTCACCGATCCGTTCCGGATTGGCGAGAACGTAGCGGCGCAGTTCCGCCGGCGCTTCCTTGGAGATCAGTTCGGCCGCGTCCTTGGACGAAAGCCCGTCGACAGACACGCCAACGGCAGCCAGCTTGTCCTCCATTGCCTTCTGGATGATCGGCGCGTAGCCGAAGGTCGACACCTTCGCGATCTTTTCCAGATCCCCGTCACCGGCTTTGTCGAGGCGTGCCGGGTCGAGATAGACGTCGAGCGCAACATAGGTCTGCTGGAACGACGACAGTCCGTTCGACAGGATCGAGGTGAGAAGCCCGAGCAGGGCGAGCACACCGAGGATCACGGCGGCCAGTCCGAGCATGCGAAACCTGGCTTCGGAGGCGTTGCGACGTCTGGTGCGGGCGTCGGCCGCCAGAAGCGACATCTTCGGGGCCGGCCTTGCGACCGAACCGGCAGCGGCAGGGATTGTCGCGTCGGTCATTCGTACTGCTCCCGATATTTGCGGACGATGTAGAGGGCAATGACATTCAGTCCGAGCGTGAAGACGAACAGCGTCAGACCGAGCGCGAAGGCAACGAGCGTCTCCGGGCTGGCGAACTCGGTATCACCGGTGAGCTGGCTGACGATCTTCACGGTGACCGTGGTCATGGCCTCGAAGGGATTGAGGTCGAGCTTCGCCGCGGCGCCGGCACCCAGAACCACGATCATGGTTTCGCCAATGGCACGGGAGGCCGCGAGCAGGATCGCACCGACCACGCCAGGCAGCGCTGCGGGCAGGATCACCTGCCTGATCGTCTCCGACTGCGTCGCACCGAGACCATAGGACCCGTCGCGCATCGCCTGCGGAACCGCGTTGATGATGTCGTCCGAGAGGGAGGAGACGAAGGGGATCAACATGATGCCCATCACCAGCCCGGCGGTCAGCACCGAGGAGGACGAACTGCCGAGCCCGGCCGGCTGTGCAATCCAGTCGCGAATGAACGGACCGACCGTGATCAGGGCAAACAGACCGTAGACGATGGTCGGAATGCCCGCGAGCACCTCGATCGCCGGCTTGGCAAAGCCGCGCAGCACCTTGCCCGAATACTCGGAAAGGTAGATCGCGATCATCAGGCCGATCGGCACCGCAAAGAACAGCGCCACGAAGGACACATAGAGAGTGCCCCACAAGAGCGGCAGGATGCCGAGATCGGACCCGCCACGGAACTGGGGATTCCACACGGTGGAGAAGAAAAAGTCCTGTGCCGGGTACAACTTGAAGAAGTTGAACGTTTCGAACATCAGCGAGGCGACGATGCCGACGGTCGTCAGGACGGCCACCGAGGACGATCCGATCAACAGGGCCAGGACAAAGGTCTCACTGGTGTTGCGGGCGCGCATTTCCGGCGTGATGCGGAAGTAGAACCAACCGCCCAGACCAAGCGAGAGCGCGATGACGAGAGCAGCCATGAGGGCTTGCCCGGTGCTGTGGCCGTTTCTGAACGCCTTGGCGGCCTCCAGCACTTCGGCGGGAATCTCCGATCCGACCGCAACGCCGACATCGGCGAGACGCGAACGCATGTTGGTGAAGTCCGCCCTCAACCGATCCAGCCCGGCCTCATCCAAGCCGCCGCTTTCCATCAGGGCATCCAGTCCGCCAGCGACACGCTCGACATCCGCCATGACAAGGCTGCGCGCGCCTCCCTCGGGAATCACGCTGTCGGGGATCATGCCGCTGACATGGCTGTGCAGCACAAGCGGCTGAAGGAACAGCCAGGCGATCATCAGAAGAAGAGCCGGAACGCCTGCGAACAGGGCCACCGCCTGCCCGTAATAACCAGGCAGAGAATGCAGTCTGCGCCCACTTTTCGCCGAGAGCGAAAGGGCGCGCTGCCTGCCGAAATAGTAACCGAGCCCCGAGATGCCCAGCACAATCAGCAAAAGAATACCAATATTCATGGTCTTTCCGCCGCTAGCTGCCAGAAGAAAACCGGTGACGCGAGAACCGCGCCACCGGGTGCTTCAGTGTCAGTTCAGCGGACCCATCGGGGTACGGTTCTTGACCATTTCCTGGGTCTTGGCGAGCTCCGGATCGGAGACGAGGCCGTATTCGGCGAGCGGGCCGTTCGGGCCGGCGATCTCGTCGGAAACGAAGAACTCGATGTACTCCTGCAGACCCGGGACGACGTCGAGATGCGCGTTCTTCACGTAGAAGAACAGCGGACGCGACACCGGATACTCGCCCTTGGCGATCGCCTCGGTGGTCGGCACAACGCCGTTCATGGTCGCGACCTTGAGCTTGTCGGTGTTGTTCTCGTAGAACGACAGGCCGAACACGCCGATACCGTCCTTGTTGGCGGCGATGCGAGCAAGCGTCTCGGTGTAGTCGCCGTCGATGTCGATCGAGCGACCGTCGGTGCGAAGCGTCATGCAGGCCTTCTCGGCGTCCTTCTCGGAGGTGCCGGCGTCGACCATGGCCTTCAGCGCACCGTTCTCCTCGCAGCCATCGATGATGACCTTCTCGTCGAAGACTTCACGGGTGCCGTGCTTGGTGCCGGGGATGAAGGCAAGGATCGGCTGGGCCGGCAGGTCGGCGCGGATCTCGTTCCACATCGTGTAGGGGTTGTCGACGAGCTGGCCGTCCTTGACCACCTTGGCAGCCAGCGCATTGTGCCAGTCGGCCGGGGTGAAGGCGAAGGAATTGCCGCTGATGTCGGAGGCGAAGACGATGCCGTCATAGCCGATGCGGACTTCCTGGATCTCCGTCACGCCGTTCTGGGCGCAGAGGTCGATGTCCGACTGCTTGATGCGCGAAGAAGAGTTGGCGATGTCGATGGTGTTCTCGCCCACGCCCTCGCAGAGCTTCTTGCGGCCGGCGCCCGAACCACCGGACTCGACCACCGGGGTCGGGAATTCGGTGTTCTCGCCGAAAGCCTCGGCAACGATCGAGGCGTAGGGAAGGACCGTCGAGGAACCGGCGATCTGGACCTGGTCGCGGGCAACGGCGGCGCCGGCGAATGCAACCGAGGCAATCGCGGTCGCGCTGAGAAGAGCTTTGATGTTCACCTGATCTCTCCCTGGATTTCAGGATTAATAATTCGACCCCCCGCAGACTTATTCCTGCAAGGTCACGGGCAACGTAGTCCCGCCCCGTGATGCTTATATGAACGTTGAGTATCAGTTTTGTGACAATTCAAGTCGCTGTCTTCAAACGACTTTTTCGGCATCATCCAATTCGGTGACGATGGTCGCCGCCGGAATTTTGACACTGAAGCAAGCTCCTTCACCCGGCGTGCTCTCTATCTCCAGCCGCGCCTTGTGACGGGTGAGGATGTGCTTGACGATGGCAAGGCCGAGACCCGTCCCTTTCATCTCGCGGCTGGTGGAGACATCGACGCGGTAGAAGCGCTCGGTCAGGCGCGGCAGGTGCTGCGGCGGGATGCCCGGGCCGAAATCGCGAACGGCAAGAACCCAGACGCCCGGCGCGTCGGCACGCGCGGTCTCCCCCGCGGCCAGACGGATCTCCACCCGCTTGCCTGAAGCGCCGTACTTGATGCTGTTCTCGACGAGATTCTCGATCACCTCGATCAGCTCGTCGCGATCGCCGCGCACCATGCAGGGTCTCTGCGGCGTCGTCACCTCGACGGCGACACCGGCCTCGTCGGCAACCGGCGTCAAGGCATCGCAGGTGTGGCGCACCAGCGGCGCGAGGTCGAGCACCGTCTCAGGTTGCACATGCGCCTTCAACTCGATGCGCGACAGGGACAGAAGATCGTCGATCAGCCGGCGCATGCGGTCGCCCTGCTGCAGCATGATGGCGAGGAAGCGCTCGCGCGCCACCGGGTCGTCGCGGGCGGGGCCCTGCAGTGTCTCGACGAAACCGGTCAGCGAGGCGAGCGGGGTGCGCAGCTCGTGGCTGGCATTGGCAACGAAATCCGCACGCATGCGCTCCAGCCGGCGCTGCTCGGTCAGGTCCTGGACGGTCACGAGAATGAACCGCAGAGGCGCGGCACTCGCCTCGCCGCCCTCCCCGCCTTGCGCCAGCGGGGCGACGAAGGCCTCGAGCCAGCTTTCCATCGGCACGCGCTCGCTCCATTCGATGCGCTGTGCCGGACCGCCGGCGCCAACCCTGTCGAGCGCCTCGAGGAGGGCAGGAATGCGCAGCCGCATGGACAGCGGATCGCCGGGATGCGGATCGCCGAAACGAATTCGCGCGGCGCGGTTGACATAACGGGTGATGCCGCGCCGGTCGACGATGAAACAGGGATTGGGAAGCGCGTCGGAAAGATGCTTCATGCCGGTGTCCGGCCAGGGGGAGACCTGACGGGACTGGCGCAGCCGACGGGCGACGAGGAGCCGGCGACGGGGCGCAAGGAGCGCGGCAAGAACCATGACCGCAATGCCGGCGAGCACCAATGGCAGCGTCACCCCGGCCTGCCACCAGGCAACCACACCCAGAGCGACGGCGGCACCAAGCATCCAGCGCTGCGCCGCCAGGCGCGCGCGCAGTTCACCGAGGAAGTTTCCGGCGGCAGGCGCCGGGCGGTCCGTGCTCTCGTCGTTCATCTCTGCCTGTCGCCGCGCATTGCTGCCGGGCTCCGCGTGTGACTGTCGCCCGCACCTCGCACATCAAGCGGGCTGCGGCGGTGCGCGGCACGCATGCAGCCAAGGGGCGGAAACGGGCGCCCTGAATAGCACGGGGCGCATGACAGTCCCAAGACGGAAACGTTTCCGCGCGGCCGGGACCGGCGCGGATCGCCGCGATGCCTTCCCCGGCCGCGCCGGCGGTGCTATCCAGGTCAGGGAGCGAACGATCGGCACCGCGGCTTGCGGCGGAGGGCATTTTCCCGATGGAGGCGGTCACCAGATGACACCCGCACAGGCTGCCGAAGCCCTGCCGCGCGCACTCGCCGCGCAGGACTGGCCAGGCGCGCGAAAGGCCCTTGCCCGGCTGCTGCGCGCCGATCCGAAGAACGCCTCCCTGCACTACAACCTGGGTCTCGTGCTGCGCCGGATGGAGCGCCCCGAGGATGCGCTTGCCGCGTTCGGCTCGGCGTTGAAACACGCACCGGACCACGTCAACGCGCTGTTCGAGAAGGCATCGGCGCAGATGGAGCTCGGGCGGATCGAGGAGGCGGAAGCCGGCTTTGCCGCCTATACGGCGCGCGTCGCGGACGATGCGGACGGCTGGCTCAACCTTGCCCGGCTGCGCTTGCGGCTGGACCGCGCGGAGGGCGCGGCGGAGGCCTTTGCCCGGGCCAGCACCTTGCGCAAGGACGACATGGACGCACGGATCGGCGCGGCCGAGGCCAAGCTGCGGCTTGGGCAGGACAGCGGCCTTGCCGACCTGCGGGCGCTCCATGGCGAGCGTCCGGACCTGAGAGCGCGCCTGCTGAAGGCAATGACCCAGGGGCCCAGAGGCCGGATCCCGCTGGCAAGCCAGGCGCTCACGCGCGCTGCTTCCGGAGAGGGCGGCTGACCCGCCTCACCTCTCGCGCGGGGCGCGAAAGGCCTTGCGGTAGAGACCCGGGTCATCCTGCAACCCGTCCTGGACCTTGCCGTGGCGAGCAAGTTCGCCCGCATCCATCGCGCCGATATCAAGTTCCAGCGCCTCGCGGCGCAGGGGAAAGCCCTGCGCCACCGGCGTGCCGGCGGGAAGCCGGCCAGAAAAGCCGCTATCGCGCCAGATGGCCGGGAAATGGACGAAGCCGTCACGATAGCGGTCGCAGTCGACAAGGCCGGCAAGGGTGCGGAACGGCAGGTCCTCGCGGTTGAGCGGATGGGTGAAGAGAAGCGACACGCCATCGGGCGCCGCCACGGTCCAGAAATTGGTGAACTTGACGACAAACTGCCCGGCGGGCAGGCCGAAGGGAACACCGGCCATCTGCTCCGGCACATGCAGGCCGACCGGCGAGCGGGTCTGGCGGGCATGGGGCGCGGGTGGCGGCGACCAGTCCCAGGAGATTTCGCCGTCCTCGACCATGAGGTCGGCGGCGAGCCGGAACATCACGCCTTGCGCCAGTGCGTCGACGAGCGGCGGGCAGTGCTTCAGCGTCCTCACATCCGCGCCGCCAAGGGTCTCGCTGGCAACGAGGGAAGGCACCGCCTTCAGCCAGTCCGGCAGGCTGGCGCGCGCGGGAACGGGCTCGGGCACATGGCCGACCAGCTCCGGCAGGCAGCGGAAGGCGAGCTTCATCGCGGCGACGGCTTGCGCGCGGCGGCTGCGACCAGCGCGTCAAGGCAGAAGGGCCAGCCCTCGGGCGAGGCCATCGCCGCACGGTACCCCTCCCCGGCCTCGCCATGGCGCAGGAAGTCGCGATGGGTCAGCTCGACAAGCGTGCCGTCGGCCATGGCGCGGAACTCGACGACCACGCGGCTGGCGGCCGCAGGGTCGGCGATCAACTGCCTGTCTGGCGAAATCTGCCAAGCAAGGCGCAGGAACAGCGGCGGCTCGATGGACAGAACCGTGCCCCAGACAAGACGGGCGCCGCCCGGCACCTGCTCGGAACAGGCACCGCCCAGGACCGGCTCGATCGACAGGTCGGCGGCGGGATCGCGCGAGAAGGTGTAGTCACGCGGCCACCATTCGCCGATCCGCTCGACAAAGAGGTCGAACGCGGCCTCGCGCGACAGCGGCAGGGACCGGGTGAGAACGATTGGGGCGTCCGCGTCGGACATGTCGGCTCCCGGAGGGACTGGGTTCAGGTGGCGGCCGGTGCGTTTTCGCGCCACCGGAAAGGACATCGAAAGGGTTGCAGGCATTGCCGTCCGGCGTCAACCGCCAGGGGGAACAGGATCATTCGGGCCGGGCGCGGCGCTTGGCGAGAACCCAGCTCGTCGCGGCGATGATGGTGATCAGCACGAAAATGACACCGATCACGTTGATCACCGGCGACAGGCCGAAGCGCATGCGCGCGCCGATCTCCGTCACCAGCGTCCATTGCGGGCCGATGGCGAAGAAGGTCGTGTTGTAGTTCTCGATCGACTGCAGGAAGGCAAGGACCGAGGCGGTCAGGACCGTCGGCATCAAAAAGGGCAGCGTGATGCGGCGGAAGACGAGGATCGAGGAGGCGCCGAGATCCAGCGCCGCCTCTTCCAGCGCCCGGTCCTGGCGCTGCAGCCGGGCCATGAACATCAGCATGCAATAGGAGGCGATGAAGGCAGCCTGGGCGATGGTCGCGGTGAGAAGGCCCGCCTCGATGCCGAAAGCGTCGCGCCAGAAGATCATGGTGGTCGCGCCGAGCACGATGCCGGGCGTCAGGATCGGCGAGACGAGCACCGTGTAGAGCAGCGTCGAGGCACCGGAGCTGAGCCGTGTCAGCACCAGGGCGCCGGCAAGACCGAGCGGGATGGCGATGACGATGACGCCGGCCGCGATCTGCAGCGAATAGAACAGGCCGGTGACGAAGCGGCTGTCGCCGGGGAGCGCTGCAAACCACTGCAGCGTGAACCCCTGCCAGTCGGTGACCGACGGCGTCGGATTGGCGTTGAAGGCGGCCGCCACCATGAACAGCAGCGGCAGGAACATGTAGGCGAAGAAGATGAGCAGGTAGAGCGACAGGATCGCGTCCGACCAGTCCCTCGCCTTGCGGCGCGGCGCGGCGGCGGCGCCCGGCGTGTTCTCGAGGGTCGCGACACTCATTTGGCGATATCCCTGATGCCGACCTTGAAGACGGCCATGTTGACGAGGACGAAGGCGATGCAGGCGACCAGCAGCGCCAGCGAATAGGCGGCGCCCTCGTTCCAGGAATCGGCCTCGAAGAAACGGCGGTAGATGACCTGCGCGAACCAGTCGGGATGCAGGCCGCGACCGACAATCTCCGGCACGGCGATGGAACCGGCGGACAGCATGAAGGTCATGATCGCGCCGACCGCGATGCCGGGTTTCGCATGCGGCAGGACGATGCGCCAGTGGATGCGCCAGGTGGCGCTGCCCAGATCGCGCGCCGCCTCGATCTGGTTGCGATCCAGCGTCTCTATCGTGTTGTAGATCGGGAACACCATGAACAGCACATAGGCATAGACCATCACGGTGAAGACGGCGCCGTTGGAGGCGACGAAACGGATGCCCTCGCCGGCCTGCATGTCGATGAGGCCGATGGCGTCGAGCACCCCGTTGAGGATGCCGTTCTTCTCCAGGATCATCACCCAGGAAAAGATGCGCAGCAGCTCGTTGATCGCGTAGGGGATGACAAGGCCGAGCATCAGAAGCGCGAGCTTGTTGGCGCTCTTCGTCGTCGCCGCCGCATAGGCGACCGGGTAGCACACGACGAAGGCCAGCACCGTCACGCAAAGCGCATAGAACAGGGTCGAGACGAAGATCCGGAAATGGATATCGCTCATGTTGGTGAAGTTCTGGAGCGAATAGGTCTCGTTGATGCCGACAGCCGAATTGTTCGAGGATTCCTCCTCCTCAAGCCCGGCGAGGCGCGTCTGCAGCTCCGCCTTCTCCGCCTCGAGTTCCGCGATGCGCGCCTCGATCTCCGCCGGCGGCAGCACCGGAGCGGCGGACGGCGCGAAGGGGCTGGGCGCGGCGCCCGGCGTCGGCACGAGTGACGGGCTCGGCGTCAGCGAGGGGCTTGGCGTCAGCGAGGGGGCGGCGGGAAGCGAGGGCGATGGCAGCGACGGCGTCAGCGACGGAGACGGCACTAGTCCGCCCGCGGCCCCGCCGGCCGGCGCGGAGCCGCCCTCCAGGTCACGGCGCAGGTCGCGCAGGTCCGTGTCGATCTCGAAGACGCGCGTATAGGCGCGGTCGATCTCCAGCGACAGGGTCGCGGCCTCGCCCGCGCGGTCGGTATAGGTGAAGGCGCGCTCGATCAGGCGCGCCTGCGGCAGCACGATGAGCAGCGCGATCCAACCCGCGGTCAGCAGCAGGAAAACCGCCGTCAGCCCTTTTCCATAACTCCTGATCAGCGAGGCCATGGCGTCAGGCCCGCTCGGCAAGAGCCGACGAGTGCCGCATCACCAGCGTGTCCTCGGCGGAAAAAAGCAATGTCTGCTCCTCGTCGGAGCCCAGCCCGGCATCGCCGGTATTGTGCAGGTTGACCTGGATCGCCTGGCCGGCAGCATCCAGATGCAGGTTGATGAGCGGACCTTCCAGGTCGCGCCTCTGCAAGCGCGCGACCAGCCGGTTGTGGGCTCCCCCGCCAGCGGGCGCGACGCCGTCGCTGCGGTTGCCCAGCCACACCCGCTCGGGGCGCACCATGGCAAGTGCCTCATCGCCGACCGCCAGCCCGTTCCGGTCGAGCCCGCGGAACGTGCCGAGCTCCGTCTCCACCTCGACCTGGCCGTCGAAGGTGGCGGTGACGCGCCCGGAAAAGACATTCTGCTCGCCGACGAAACTGGCAACGAAAGGGGTCGCGGGACGGTTGTAGATGTCGTCGGAGGAGGCGACCTGTTCCACAACGCCGCGATTCATCACGGCGACGCGGTCGGACATGGTCAGCGCCTCGCCCTGGTCATGGGTGATGTAGATGAAGGTGACCCCGGTCTTACGCTGCAGGTCCTTGAGCTCGCTGCGCATGTGCTGGCGAAGCTTGAGGTCGAGCGCGGAAAGCGGCTCGTCGAGGAGCAGCACGGACGGCTCCACCGCAAGCGCGCGGGCGATGGCGACGCGCTGGCGCTGGCCGCCGGACAATTCGGTCGGCTTCTTCTCGCCCTGGCCGGTCAGCGCGACCATGGCGAGCAGTTCCTCGGCGCGCCGGCGCCGCTCCTTCTTCGAGACGCCGCGCGCCTCGAGACCGAAGGCAACGTTTTCCCACACGCTCATCAGGGGAAAGAGCGCCAGGTTCTGGAAGATCAGCGCGGTCGGGCGCGCATTGGGGCGGATGCCGGTCATGCTCCTGCCGCCGATGCGCACGTCGCCGGCGCTGGGGTCGAGAAAGCCGGAAACCATGCGCAGAATGGTCGTCTTGCCGCAGCCGGAGGGACCGAGAATGGAGAAGAATTCCCCGGCATTGACCGTCAGGTCGGTCTGCTGGACGGCGGTGAAATCGCCAAACCGCATCGACACGCCATCGAGAACGACGTCTTGTCCGTGCATGAGCCCCTCATTTCGCACGCGGGCGGGAGCGGCGCTCCCGCAAAGGACGCGGATCGCGGCAGGACGCCGCGATCCGCAGGATCAGGTCACGCCTCAGGCGTTGGTGATCTTGTCGACATATTCCTGACGCAGCGTGGCGAACCACGGCGTGTCGGCCTGCCACCACCACAGATTGGCAAGGTTGTCGGCATTGTAGACGTCGGCGAACTGGGCCTTGTAATTGTCGCCCGCATGGTCGGCCGCGCCGGCAACAGCCGAGTTGTAGCCGGTGTTCATGGCCAGGAGACCCGCCATCTGCGGATCGAGCATGGCGTTCAGGAAGGCATAGCCCTGATCGACATTCTCCGCGCCGGACGGCACGCCCATGGAGTCCATCCAGGTGATGCCGCCTTCCTTGGGCATGCGGTACTTCCACTTGGCGTCTTCGCGGTTCAAAAGAAGGCCCGTGGTGTCCCAGGTCTGGCCGATGGTGGCGCCGGCCTGCTTGAAGGCATTGGTCGCCTCGGTGGCGTTGTTCCAGAACGCGGCGATGTTGGCCTTGCGCTCGATGATGAACTTGGCGCAGGCGTCCCACACGCGGCGGGCATCATCCTCGGTCTTGTAGACGTCGAGCATGCGGTTCGACTTCACCTCGCCGGTGGCGTCGAGGTAGAGGCCCACGCCCATGATCACCGACTTCTGACGGAAGGCAGCCTTGCCGGCGGCCTCGGGCGACCACATCGTGCCGTAGGAGACGTCCTCGGCATTGAAGGCCGAACTGTCGAGCGTGATCGCCTCGGTGCCCCAGTTGAACGGCAGCAGCATGCGCTTGCCGCGATAGGTGCCGCCGAGCTGGACGCTGTCGCGCAGCATCGAGGGGATCAGGGCGTCGAGCTTCAGCTTGCTCTCGTCGAGCGGCGCCAGCAGGCCTTCGGGATAGTAGTTGTTGCCGTTGGTGATCGAGGGGAAGATCACGTCGAAGCCCTTGCCGCCGGCGGCCTTGAGCTTCTGCTCGGCCTCGTCGTTGGAGCCGTAGGTCGACAGGTTCACCTTGATGCCGGTGTCGCCTTCGAACTTGTCGATCATGTTCTGCTGGATGTAGTCGCCCCAGGCGAAAACATTGACCTGGCCCGAGGACGCGAGCGCGTCGCCGGCCTTGAGGATGGCGGGTGCGGCAAGCAGCGCCGATGCGGCTGCGGAGCCCTTGAGCACCGAACGACGGGAAATGGACATGTCGGACCTCTCCGTTTCATTGGTTCTGTGAGCGGCGACGGTATGGCGGGTCTCCTCCCGCGTCGCTCGCTCGGCCTTAGGTCAAATTGACAACGATAGTATGACATGGAAGGAACGGAGCCGGCCGACAGCCCGCAACAGAGCGGCAAGCGCCCACCGGTCGCAACGTCGGTCTTCAACGACCGCCCCTTCATGCAATCCCGACGTTATTTCCGCAGAAAAAAGGATGCAACCCAAAGATTAGCCGGCTTTTCAGCGTTTTGATACCGGCATGCACACTTGCCGGGAAAACCCCGTTTTCGTATATGCAAAAACGAAAATCAGACACGGACCGCCGAAACCATGGTTTCCCTGCAACATGACCGCGATTTCGACCCCCGGCACGGCATTGCGGTGGAAATTGCGAAAGCCGTGCGCCGCCTCACAGCGCATAATCCCGGTCCGTTCACATGGCACGGCACCAACAGCTACCTGATCGGACGCGCCGAAGTGGCGGTGCTCGACCCCGGCCCCGCCGACGCGGCGCACATGGACCGGCTGGTGGCGGCGGCCGGCGAAGGCCGCATCGCCGCGATCCTCGTGTCGCATACCCATATGGACCATTCCCCCGGCGCGCGGCTTCTGAAAGCGATGGCCGGCGCGCCGATCGTCGGCTGCGGGCCGCCCCGCGCCGCGCGGCCACTCAACGCGGGCGAGCGCAATCCGCTCGACGCCAGTGCCGACAGCGCGCACCGCCCCGACCGCGAGCTGAAGGATGGCGACACGCTCGTTGTCGACGGGCTTTGCCTGACGGCGGTGGAAACCCCCGGACACACCGCCAACCATCTCGCCTTCGCGCTCGATGAGGGCGGCATCCTCTTCTCCGCCGACCACGTGATGGCGTGGTCGACCTCGATCGTCGCCCCGCCGGACGGCGCGATGAGCGCCTACATGGCCTCGCTCGCCCGGCTGGCCGAACGCACCGACACGCGCTACCTGCCCGGCCATGGCGGTCCGGTGGAGGATCCGGCCACCTATGTCGCGGGGCTCGCGGCGCATCGCCGCAAGCGCGAGCAGGCGATTCTCGACCGCCTGACCGCGGGCGCGCAGACGATTCCGGAGATGGTTGCCACGATCTATGCCGATGTCGATCCGGCCCTGCATGGCGCGGCGGCACTCTCCGTGCTCGCGCAGGTCGAATGGCTGGTGGAGCGCGGTCTCGTGCGCTGCGAGGACGGGTCCCGCGACACACCGGTGACCCTGGCAAGCAGACTTGCCGCCACCTGAGCTCCTGCGGCTTTGACGAAAGACGGGGAACGTGGCATCTCACTGTCTCCGGTTTCCCGAATGTCCCTCGCCAGCCCCGACCGACCTGCGGACGCAACCCGACCTTCCTTCCGACGGACCGACCCCTATGCGCATCAAGGCCGTACTCTTCGACCGCGACGGCACGCTGACCGACTTCGACCGCACCTGGGGACCAGCCATTTCGCATGTGCTGCGCGACCTTGCCGGCGGCGACCCGGACATCCTGTCCGTTCTTCAGGACCTTGCGATGTTCGACGTGGAGCGCGGCTGTTTCACCGGACCGTCCGTTCTGAAGGTCCAGTCGCCGGCCGACTATTCCGCCGGTTGGGCGGAGGTGATCGGCGAGCCCGACCCGCAAGCGATGCTGGAGCGGATCGAGACGACGCTGCTCCAACATTGCGACCGCACCATCACGCCCTTTGACGGCGTGGTCGACACGCTCAAGGCGATCCATGCCGGCGGGTTGCCGATGGGCATCGCCACCAATGGCACGGAAGCCTCGGCACGCAAGCAGATGCATGCGCTTGGCCTCGGCGATGCCTTCGGGTTCCTGGCCGGCTACGACAGCGGTCACGGCTCCAAGCCGGAACCCGGCCAGCTCCTTGCCTTCGCCCGCCACACCGGCTTCGCGCCGCAGGAAATCGCCATGGTCGGCGACAGTCTCCACGACATGCATGCGGCCAAGGCCGCCGGCATGTTCCGCATCGCGGTCACCACCGGCGCCATCGAGCGCCCCGCGCTGGAAGAGGAGGCGGATGTCGTCATCGACGCCATGACTGAGTTGCTGCCGCTGGCGCTCGGACGGGCGGCCTGACGATGGCGACGATAGAAGCGGTCCTGTTCGACAAGGACGGCACGCTGATCGACTTCCAGGGCACCTGGGCGCCGACCTTCCATGTGCTGATGAGCGAACTGTCGCGCGGCGATACGGCAATCGCCGAGCGGCTGGCGGAGGCTGCCGGTTTCGACCTGCCGGCACGGCGCTTCGCGCCCGATTCCGTGCTTGTCGCCGGCTCCAACGACGACATTGTCGACGCCTTCGCCGAAATCCTCGGACTGCCCGACCCGCAGGCGCTGGCCGATGACATCAATGCCCGCATCGGCGACATGAGCCTGCCCTATCTCTCGCCGTTCGACGACCTGATACCGATGCTCGACCGGCTGGCCGTCCACGGCCTGCCGCTCGGCGTCGCGACCAACGATTCGGAAGCCTCGGCCCGCGCCCAGCTCGCGGCGATGGGCATCAGCGACCGCTTTTCCGCGATCATCGGCTTCGACAGCGGGCATGGCGCCAAGCCGGCTCCCGGCATGGTCACGGGCTTTTGCAAGGCGCTTGCCCTCGATCCGGCCTCGGTCGTCATGGTCGGCGACAGCGTGCATGACATGCATGCCGGGCGCGCCGCGGGCGCCCGCACGCTGGCGGTCACCACCGGAACGGTCGGCGCCGAGATACTCGCCCCGCATGCCGACCATGTCGCCGCATCGCTGAGCGAGGCGCTGGCCTGGATCGAGGCCGAACGCGCTGGCTAGGCGTTTGGGCGGGCAGCGTGCAACGCTCGCGCTGGACAGCGCCCCGGTTGCCGATGCTATGCTCCTCCCCACAAGAAAACCTCGCCACAAGAGGCACTTGCCGGAGGAACACATGCAACAGCCCGTCATGCCAGGCCTGATGCAGGACTGGTCGCTGACCTGCACCCGGATTCTGGACCACGCCGCGCGCAACCACCCGGACCGGGAAATCGTCTCGCGCTCCGTCGAGGGACCGATCCACCGCACCACCTATGCCCGGATGCATGCGCGTGCGCTGCAACTGGCAAAGCGGCTGCAGGCCGACGGCCTCCGCGAGGGCGACCGGGTGGCGACGCTGGCCTGGAACACCTGGCGGCACATGGAGGTGTGGTACGGGTTGCTCGGCATCGGCGCCATCTATCACACGGTCAACCCGCGCCTCTTCCCCGACCAGATCGCCTGGATCATCAACCACGCCGAGGACCGCTTTCTTGTCGTCGATCTCACCTTCCTGCCGATCGTCGAGAAGATCCGGCCACAGCTCGTCACCATCGAGAAGATCATCGTCCTGAGCGATGCGGCGCATCTGCCGGAAAGTTCCCTTGATCTCGTGCCCTATGAGGAGTGGCTTGCCGAGAGCGACGGCGACTTCGCCTGGGTGGAGCTCGACGAGAACGCCGCTGCCGGCATGTGCTACACCTCCGGCACCACCGGAAACCCGAAGGGCGTCGTCTATTCGCACCGCTCCAACGTGCTGCACGCGATGGCCGCCTCGGTGCCCGACATGCTCGGGCTTTCGGCCCGCGACCGGGTGATGCCGGTGGTGCCGTTCTTCCACGCCAATGGCTGGTCGCTCGCCTTTTCCTCGCCGCTCAACGGCTCCGCCATGGTGATGCCGGGGCCGCGCATGGACGGCGAGGCAATCTGGCAACTGCTCGACGGCGAGCGCGTGTCGCTGACCGCAGCGGTGCCGACCGTCTGGCTGATGCTGCTGCAATATCTGGAAAAGAGCGGCAAGAGCCTGCCCCATCTCGACCGGGTCGTGATCGGCGGATCGGCCTGCCCGCGCGCCATCACCAGGGCTTTCGAGGATGTCTACGACGTGCGGGTCAAGCATGCCTGGGGCATGACCGAGATGAGCCCGCTCGGCACGGTCTGCGCGATCAAGGAGGAGGTCGCGGACCTTGCCGGCGAGGCAATGCTCGACCTGCAGGAGAAGCAGGGCATCGCCCCCTTCACCGTGGAGATGAAGGTCACCGGGGACGACGATGACGAGCGCCCCTGGGACGGGCGCACCTTCGGCCGGCTGAAGGTGCGCGGACCGGCGGTCTCGCGTGCCTACTTCAAGGAGGACGATGCCGCCGCCCTCGACGACGAAGGCTTCTTCGAGACCGGCGACGTCGCCCATATCGACGCCAACGGCTACATGCAGATCACCGACCGGGCGAAGGACGTCATCAAGTCCGGCGGCGAATGGATCTCGACCATCGACCTGGAGAACCTGGCCCTGCTGCATCCCGACGTCGCCGAGGCGGCGGTGATCGGCGTCGCCCATCCGAAATGGGACGAGCGACCGCTTCTGGTGATCGTTCCCAAAGAGGGAACGCAGCCGGACAAGGCGTCGATCATGGCGGTGTTCGAGGGGCGGGTCGCCAAATGGTGGATGCCGAACGACGTGGAGTTCGTCGAGGAGATCCCGCATACGGCGACCGGAAAGATCAAGAAGACCGCGCTGCGCGAACAGTTCTCGGATTACGCCTTCCTCGAATGATCTGGCGTCCCGCCTCGCACAAGGCGGTTCGCAATTCCGTTCCGTCATGGTAAGCGGTTGGATGGAAACGCGTTCGTCCGCATGTCGTGCCGAAACCCGTGTCCGTGTCCGTCGCCACAGGGATCCCCGCCCGCCGCATGCGCAAGGTTCTGCCCATCTTCCGGTCGCGGCTCGCGTCGGCAAGCGCCAATAGCGGGCGGCTGGCGGTGCCGATCCTGGTTATCGCGGCGCTGGCGCATCGCGCCCAGTTCGTCGGCACACCGCAATTCCTCGTCCTGCTCGCCTTCGGGTTCCTGCTTGCCGCTTTTGCCTGCGCCGCGGCGACGCTGGCAGCGCTCGCGCTGTGGCAGAAGGGCGGCACCGGCTGGGCTCAGGCGATCCGGGGTTTCGCCTATGGCGCCCTGGCATTGGCGCCTGCCGCCTTCTCGCTGTACGCCTTCGCCACCTATCCGCGGCTCGCCGATGTCAGCACCGACACGGCAAACCCGCCCGCGCTTGCCACCGGACGCGCGTTTTCGGGCGCCGCCCTGCAGGAGCAGGTCTACCCGGATCTCGTTTCCCGCCGCTTCCGCATCGCACCCGGCGACCTGCACCGGGCCGCGCTGCAGGTCGCCGGCAGCAGCGGCTGGGCAATCACGGCCGAACTGCCCCCCGGCATGCCGGACGAACCGACCCGCTTCCAGGCGGTGGCAACCTCGCTGATTTTGGCCTTTCGCGACGACATCGCCGTGAGGATCATGCCCGACCCGGTCGGCGCCCGCTTCGACATCCGCTCCGCTTCCCGTTTCGGCGAACACGACCTCGGCGCGAATGCCGTGCGCATCCGCCACTTCCTGGAGGATCTCGACGCGGTCCTGATCGCCGCCTACGGGGCGATCGAGCCCGTGGAGGACGACAACGAACTTCCGGACCTGCCGCCGGCCGACCCGGACGCCCCGCCGCGCGAGGACGGACCGCCGCCGCTTCCGGACACCAAACCCGAGGCCGAAAGCGCCGTGGACGACAGCGAGGCGGGACAGACGGGGCTGCCGCAACTGGAGGAGTTGCCGCCGGAGCTTTCGGAAATCTACGAGGGAGATCCGCCTCCCGCTGCCGCGACCGACACTGCCCAGTAATGTTGCATACCGGCAACACGAGACGTTGCGGAACCAACACACTTCTCGCAAGTCGTTGAAAACAAACTCTTGTCTTTCTTTCCAGGGTTTTGCGGACACGGAAAATTTCTCAAGCCGGCTCCCGGAAATCGCGAAAAGTTACAGGGCGATAAGAAGAGTGACTGGCGCCCAGATGTTTCCTTGCGCCATCCTTAGTTTTGTCCAAATCGGAACGGATTTGTGCGCAATGCCAATGGGGATAATCCCCGGCGCCACGAGTACCTGGACCCAGTGATGACCTCCAAAGTGACCCAAGCCGCCCCGACCGCGCCGCGCCCGAGCCTCGACGCTCTCTACAAGCCCGTCGGCATCAATGCCGTGACGGCGGCCAACATCTGCAAGACGGGCAAGGTCAAGGCCTCCGCGCCCAAGGCCAAGTAAGCGCCGTCACACAGGCGACCGGACGGGCGGGGCCTCCGCCCGACACGGTTTTTTGCGGTAAATCCGACATGAAATCAGGCTAGGTTTCCGGAACAGACAACGTGACATCCCGGGAGCCGTTTCCTCATGATTACCGCTTACACGCTGGATGCCGGCAAGATTGTCGAGGTGCGCTGTTCGACCGAGACACGCATTCCCGAACTCGCCTTGTGGGTCGACCTTGCGACACCCACCGCTGACGAGCGGTCGCTGGCCGAGGCGTGGATCGGCACCGAGATCCCGACCCGCGAGGAAATGGCCGCGATCGAGACGTCCGAGCGGCTCTACGAGGCGGACGGCGCGCTGATCATGACGGCGGTGATGCCGCTGGTCGCGCGCAACCCGGACCCCAAGACCGCCTCGATGACGCTTGTCGCGACAAAAGGCCGCCTGGTGTCGCTGCGCCACGGCGAACCGATGTCGGTCTCCGTCGCCGTGCGCCGCATCCAGAGCGAATCGATCCCCATTCGCGGCGCGTCGGACATCCTCTTCGTGCTGCTCGATACCATTGCCGACCGGACCGCGGACGTCGTCGAGGAATGCTCCAGCGCCTTCGACGCGGCCGCCAGCGACGTGTTCGAGCGCGGCATCGACAGCCGCAAGAGCGCGCAATACAAGGCAACCATCCAGAAGATCGGCCAGATCGGCCTGAAGATCGCGCGCATGCACGATGCCTGCGCCAGTCTGGAACGGCTGTTCCTGTTCCTCTCGGTGCACGCCAAGACCATCGGCCTGACCGGCCAGCAGAAAACCGCCGCGAAGGCGCTGGGACGCGACATCCGCTCGATCCGCGAGCATGCCTCCGGGCTCGACGCGCGGCTCAACTTCCTGCTCGATGCGACGGTCGGCCTCGTCAACCTGGAGCAGAACCAGATCATCAAGATCTTCTCGGTGCTGGCCGTCGTGTTCCTGCCACCGACCCTGATCGCCTCCATCTACGGCATGAATTTCGAGATCATGCCCGAGCTCAAATGGGCCTGGGGCTACCCGTTCTCGATCGGCATCATGCTTGCCTCGGTGGCCCTCACCTTCCTCTATTTTCGCTGGAAGAAGCTGCTTTGACGCCGGCAGGCAATCCTTTCACGCGGTTGCTGCGCCGGTTGCGCGACGCCAACATCCTGCCGCTCGTCCACAAGCGCCGGCCAAGCCGGGGCCGCTGGTCGCGCGCGGCGGTCAGGGAGAGGGGGGAGAACCTGCCCCTGCGCGACAGGTTCGCGCCCGAATTCGTCCCCGGCTGCTACCGCGCCTATTATCCCGCCCTCGCCTTTCGCAGCGATGCCGCGCTTGCCCGGCACTACGAGCGGCGCGGGCGGGCACAAGGGCGCGTCGGCGCGCCGCAAGCCCTGCGCCGCCAGTTCATCGATGCGTTGCAGACCTGCGAGCCGGCGCTGGAGATCGGCGCCTTCCACCGGCCGATGCTGAAAGGGCCACGCACCCGGCATTTCGACATCCGCACGCATGACCAGCTCGCCGCCTATGCAGCGGAGATCGGCGAGGACCCCTCCGGCGTTCCGCTCATCGACTACGTGTCCCCGCTTGGCGACCTCTCCATCATCGACGAGCGGTTCGCCCTTGTCGCCTCCTCGCATGTGATCGAGCACCAGCCCGATCTTGTCGCGCATCTGCGGCAGGTGGAGAGGCTTCTGCAGCCCGGCGGCCTCTATGCGTTGGTCATTCCCGACTGCCGCTACTGTTTCGACCATTTCATCGCCCCCTCGACGATCGCCGACGCGGTCGCCGCCTGCATGGAAGGCCGAAGGGTGCACGGGCTTGGCAAGATCATCGAGATGCGTGCGCTCACCACCCACAACGACGCAGTGCGGCACTGGCACGGCGACCACGGCGAGCCTGGCGATATCGGGCAAATGACCCGCGCGGCGATCGACGAATGGGAGGCAAGCGCCGGCGGCTATGTGGACGTGCATGGCTGGCGCTTCACGCCGGAGCGTTTCCGCACCATCGTCACGGGGCTGAACGAACTCGGACTGACCGGGCTTTCGGCCCACCGGGTCTACCCGACGCCCTACCGTGCCGGCGAGTTCTGCGCGGTGCTGGAGAAACGCAGCGGCGTGGCACTCAACGAGAAAAACAATCAGTAATTGTAAAATTCAGTCATTTATGCTACTTTTGATATATATCGCGCCGTGCCTTTTCGGGGAGTTCGTTTCATGACTGTCCCAATTTTCCGGAAATCCATTCTCGCAGCGACGCTTTTCACCCTTCTCTCGACGAGCCCCACACTGGCGATCGAGCCTTTCGATGCCATGCGCGACAGCGCCAACGGCATCACCTCCAAGGCCGAGCAGGCCGGCGATGCGCTGATCAAGGCGCTCGGCGAGCAAATGTTGAAGACCATCGACGCCATGGAGGCAACTGCCTTGCGCGTGATCGCGGAAGGCAAGGATGCCGCCCTGGTGGTGGAAGGACAGCTCTTCCGGGACATCTCCCGCACGATCGAGAGATTGGAAGCGAATGAGAAAATCGTCGTTTCCGACATGACCAAGCTGACGGCGAACTGGGCGTCGCTAATCTCTCGCCTGCCGCTGGTCGACGCGCGGCCCGAGGTCATGTTCTATCGCCCGAGGGTCCTTGCCAAGGACGGGCCGTCCGTCGTCCCGCTGACCATTGTGGGCCCCGGACTAGCCGGTGCCGACCCGGCGATGAGGCGCGGAGCCGAGGAGTTGGAAGTCGGCGCCGACACGGACAATTCGCTGACAGTGCAATTGCCGCGCAGCGCCTTTTCCTTCCCCGAAACCGAGCCCGCATATGTGACCCTGCCCCTCGCTTTTAACGCCGCTGCCGCCGACCCGTGGTGGTCGTGGAGCTACTGGAACGGAGAACCGGTCGAGCGCACGATCACCTTGATGCTGCTGCCGGAAGTGCTCGCCACCTACGAGATCGAGACAACCGTCACCGGAGCTCGAACCGAGAGGAAGGCCTTCGCGTCGACCACCAATGCGCGCGGAAAGGATTCCTTCGTCAATGTCACCAAGCCCGTGCCGCCGACCGACCTCAAAGCGGGCTGGCGCTTCGACACCGCAGCCATTCTCGCCGGACACTACAAGCACGAGCGAACCCGCGACACGGGCGGCAGTTCCTGCAGCGGCGTCGATCCTGAGAGCCTGACCGCGAGCCGCGCGGTACTGCGGCACCAGATCGGCCACAGAAACGAAGCATTCAACAGGACCAGCGACGGCAATGTCGACTGCAGCCTTGAGCTGCCGATGGTCCGCACCATCCCGACAACGAAGGCGGGTCCGGTTCTCGACGGGCAGATCACCACTACGGGCGACCTTGATCTCGAGTTCGGAAAGGACACGAGTGACTATAGGATCACCGTCAAACTGTTCACCGGCCAGACCTATATCGTGAAGAAGGATATCGACCTACCCTACGGCATCATCGAGGTCGATCACTCCAACGCCGGGGTGCATTTCCGCCCCAAGCCACCGGCGGATTTCTGAACCGGAGGGCCAATGCGCAGCGCCCTGGCATGCCGGACCGCGCTTGCTGCCGCTGTCGTCGCGGTGGCCGGTCTCCAGTCCGGACCCGCCCTTGCGACGGAGTACCGCTTCACCGTCACCTGCGGACAGGGCTTCAGCCTTGCCCATTCCCACGTTGTTCTGTGGAAGACGGGCGACATCGATCCGGGGCGGGAATGGCTGCGTGTCGCCACCGGCACCGGATACCCTGACTGCTCGGTCAGCCACTACAACCCGACGACAGACGCCGGGCTAAGGGTCGAGACAAGATCGCACGAGACCGCGGTGCTCAAGGGTGTTCCCGTTCTCGGAACGATTCTTTGCGCCGTTTTCAGATGCTAGGATGCCCTACCGTGCCGGCGAGTTCTGCGCGGTGCTGGAGAAACCGGGGCCCTGAGCGGTCAGCTCTCGGAGCGCAAGGGGCGCTCGAACAGGATCACCGGCGCGTCCTTGTAGCTCGTCTCGGCATAAGGGGAAAAGCCAGCGCGGCGGGCGACGGCGACCGACGGCGCATTGCCGACATCGATCATGCAGGTGGCACGCTGGAGCGGAACACTCCCGGCCGCCCAGGCCAGCATCGCGGCGACCGCCTCGCCGGCATAGCCCCGGCCCTGGCAATCGGCCGCGATCATCCAGCCGGCCTCTGCCGTGCCTTCGAGCGACGGCGTGACATCACGGCGATAGTCGGCAAACCCCGCCTCGCCGACGAAGGCACCGCCATCGCGCTCGACGATCGCCCAGTAGCCGAAGCCGAGCACGGCCCAGTGGCCGGCGGCACGCAGCAGCCGGAACCAGACCTCCTCGCGGCTTTCCGGCGCGCCCTTCGGCATGACGCGCGGGTCCCGGCGCAGGGCCAGGTAGGCGTCGAAATCCTCCACCCGCAAGGCACGCAGGCAGAGGCGTTCGGTCATGATTTCCGGAGCGCGGTCAAATACCTGCATGGATCCGTGCGGGCTTCCGATTGGGTTCAACCGGCCAGGCTCCCCCTGCCACCGGTGCGTGCAAGTTGCTGCCATAGCAGCCAAAACGGAAACGCTAAATGACCCCGGTTACAGTTTGTTAATCGGTTTCTCCGATCCTGTTGCAACGGCGCAACAGCCTCGCTTGCGAGGCAACGCGCGGACAGCTCCGGGACCCATCGCCATGACATCCAGGCACGGCATTGCGACATCCGTCGGACGACACGAGGCCAAGGCCGGCATTGGCCGATACCGTATCGCGCTTGTCCTGAGCCTGACGCTGCTCGCCGGAGCATGCGGCGGCGTGTCGATGCCGATGGGCAGCGCCGATCCGGAAACCCCGCTCGACCTGACGGGCTCCATCGACGGGCAGCAAAACCCCGCCGATGTCGACATCAGCGCCCAGGATCGCGCGATCATCGCCAAAGCCATAGCAACAGCGCGCGAGGACGGCATCGCCGAGCCGCCATTCTCCTGGAACAATCCGATCAGCGGCAACTCGGGCACGATCATCGCCCTGGTCGACGACACGCCGGCCAATGGCACCGGATGCGCCCGCTTCGAAACGACCGCCAACACGATCGGCGGCGTGCGCGCCTATAACGGCGTCGCCTGCCAGGACCTGATGCGCGACTGGGCCGTGATCGGCCTCACCGTCAAGGACGGCGCCGCCGACAAGGCAAGCTGACATCGAGACGTCAGCCTGCAAAGGCGGTTCGCAGGCTACTGGATTTTATTCCTATCAATTACCATATGGTTCCCGAGCATCACGCGGGTGTATACCCGTGTCCACCATTCATCAGTGCGGTCTGAACCATGCGTGACCCCTACAGCGTCCTCGGCGTCGGCAAGTCTGCGAGCGAGGCCGAGATCAAGAAGGCGTTCCGGAAGCTCGCCAAGACGTGTCATCCGGACCAGAACGCAGACAATCCCAAAGCCAAGGAACGCTTCGCGGAAGCGAACCAGGCCTATGAGATCCTCGGCGACAAGGACAAGCGTGCGCGCTTCGACCGGGGCGAGATCGATGCCGAAGGCAAGCCGAAGTTCCACGCTCACGGCTTCGAAGGTTTCGGCGACAGCGACATCTTCCGCCAGACGCGCGGCGCACGCGGCGGCTTCGGCCAGGCCGGTCCGGGGGGAGCTGCGGGCGGCGGCGCCTTCGACGATATCCTGAACGACATTCTCGGCGGCTTCGGCGGCCGGGCGCGCGGCGGTGCGGGCGGCCCGGGCATGGGCGGCGCCGGCATGGGGGCGGGCATGGGCGGCGGACGGGCGGCCACGCCCAGGCGCGGCGCCGACGCGCAGGTGACCGCCCGCGTCACGCTCGAGCAGCTGGTGCATGACCACAAGGCCCGCGTGACGCTGCCCTCGGGCAAGGCGCTCGACGTCAAACTGCCGGAAGGAACGACCGACGGCGAGAAGATCCGGCTGCGGGGCCAGGGCCATCCCGGCGAGAACGGCGGCAGCGCGGGCGATGCCATCGTCGAGATCCGGATCGCCCGGCATCCGCTTTTCGTGCCTGCCGACGACGACCTGAAGCTCGATCTGCCGATCAGCCTCTACGAGGCGGTGCTCGGCGGCAAGGTGCGGGTGCCGACGCTCGACGGGGCGGTCAACCTGACGGTCGCCGCGAACGCGCGCGTCGGCAAGACCATGCGGCTGAAAGGCAAGGGCCTGCCCAACAAGAACGGCGGACGGGGAGACCTTCTGGTGACGCTGCGCATCGTCCTGCCCGAGGAAGAGGACGAGGAACTGGCGACCTTGATGCGGGCCTGGAAGGAACTGCGTCCCTACCGGCCGCGCGGCCCCGAATTCGACTGACCGGGCAAGCCTGTGACAGATCGCGACGGCAAATCGCACAGTCCGCGCAAGGACGCCCACCCCGTGTGGCGCGTGCTGGCCTTCGCGCTCGCCGCCGGCGCTTTCCTGGGAGCGCTTTTCTGGAAGGCGATGGGCTGGTAGCCGCCCGCCGCCACGCTTTCGCATGCCCCGACCGGAGTTTCACCCCTCGGCAGGCCCCAGAGATGCCGGCGCCTCGCTGTCCTCGGGCACGAAGAAATCCGGCATCAGGGGCATCGACGGGTCGACCCGATAGCGGTCGAAATCGGGAACGCCGCGCGAGGCGAGAAACGTGTCGTCGATCAGGAAGTTGCCGGTGAACTCGCGCGAGGGGCTGGTGAAGATCTCCCAGGCCGCATCGGCCAGGATCTCCGGCGTGCGGCTTTTCGAGACCATGTCGTCGCCGCCGATGAGGTTGCGCACCGCCGCTGTGGCGATCGTCGTGCGCGGCCACAGGGCGTTGACGGCGATGCCCTTGCCGCGCAGTTCGCCCGCCAGACCAAGCACGGCGAGGCTCATGCCGTATTTGGCGATGGCATAGGGGGTGAAGGGGGCGAACCACTTCTCCTGCATGTCGAGCGGCGGCGACAGCATCAGGACATGCGGATTGTCGGCGCGGGCCAGATGCTCCAGCGCGTGCTTGCAGCAGGCCAGCGTGCCGCGCGTGTTGATCTGATGCATCAGGTCGAAGCGCTTCATGTCGGTCTGGCCAAGCGGCGTCAACTGGATGGCGCTGGCATTGTTGACCAGGATGTCGATCCCGCCGAAAGCCTCGGCGGTGCGCGCCATGGCTTCCGCCACATTCTCCTCGTCGCGCACATCGACAACCAGCGGCAGAGCCCGGCCACCGGCCGCCTCGATCTCCCCGGCGGCGGTGTAGATGGTGCCTTCCAGTTTTGCATGCGGCTCGGCGGTCTTCGCCGCGATGGCCACATTGGCCCCGTCGCGGGCGGCGCGCAGGGCAATCGCCTTGCCGATGCCGCGCGAGGCGCCGGTGATGAAGAGCGTCTTTCCCTTGAGCGACATGTCGATCCTCCCGGTGGCGGCCGCCGGCTCAACCGGTTGGCCGGGCCTTGTCCATGAATGCGGTGAAGGCGGCGCGGGCCTCGTCGGAGGCAAGCCGCTCGGAGAAGAGCAGGATCTCCTCCTCCATGCGAGCGCGCAGTTCATCACGGTCGCCGACGAGCAGGGCCCGCGACAGCCGCATCGCCTCTGCCGGCTTGGCCGCGATCGCCTGCGCGGCGGCACGCGCACGCGGTTCGAGCTCCTCCTCCGCGACGATGTGATTGACGAAGCCGGCGGCCTTCGCCTGCACCGGGTCGAAGGACTCGCCGAGGCAGAGCAGCTCGAACGCACGGGCATGGCCCATGGCGCGCGGGGCGAGCAGGCTGGCGCCCGCTTCCGGCACAAGGCCGAGATCCAGGAACGGCGTGCGGAACACCGCGCGCGGACTGGCGAAGATCATGTCGCAATGGAAAAGCAGCGTCGTGCCGACACCGATGGCAAGTCCGTCGACACCGGCGACGAGCGGCGTCTCGCACCGTCCGAGCGCACGCAGGAACCGCACCACCGGCGCGTCCTGCATGCCGCCACCGGACATGGCGAAACCGAGAAAATCGCCAATGTCGTTGCCCGAGGTGAAGGCACCCGGCACGCCGAGAAGAAGGTGGGCGCGGATGCCGTCATCCGTGTTGCCGGCCTCCAGAGCGTCCGCAAGCGTCTCGTACATCTCTCCGGTCAGGGCGTTCTTTTTCGAAGGCCGGTTCAGGCGGATCACCTGCACCGCGCCGTCACGTTCGATCTCGATCATCCCGGTTCCCTCCACCACAGGCCTCAGGCGACCGGATCATAGGCAAGCACCGTATCGGCGGCGGCAATCACCTGTTCCTTCAGCGCCGCCGTCTCGGCGAGATGGGCGGCGGCAAAATAGCGGGCGAGAAGCAACCGGCGGGCGGCAGCGGGCGACTGCTCGCCACGGGAGGCCAGCGCGCCCTTGACCAGCATGGCGCCGCCATAGGCGATGCCCATCAGCCGCAGGAAGGGCGTGGCGCCGGCCAGCGCCTCGCTCTGACGCCCTTCGCCCAGCGCCTGCAGCATCCAGTCGACGGCCTCGGACAGGTTGCCGACCGCCCGCCCCAGCCGGTTGCCGGCCTCGTCGAGATCGGGGCCCGCGGCGCGGGCGTCTTCCGCGATCGCCGAAAGCTCGGCGATCAGGCCGCGAATGTGCTCGCCGCCGGAAAGCGGCAGCTTGCGGGTGACCAGATCGATCGCCTGGATGCCGTTGGTGCCCTCGTAGATCGGCGCGAGGCGCGCATCGCGCAGGTGCTGGGCGGCACCCGGTTCCTCCACCAAGCCCATGCCGCCGTGGATCTGGACGC
>NZ_JBLXFR010000034.1:0-43613 GCF_048261845.1 Stappia sp.
CGGCTTGCGCGTCGTTGCCGACAATCCGCGGATCGTGCGGCTCGGCGAGGGGCTTGGCCCTGCCCACCGGCTGGGCGAGGCGGCGATGGACCGGGCGCTGGAGGCGCTCGTCTGCTGCCGCGACAAGATGCGCGACCGCGGCGTCGAGCGTGCCCGGCTGATCGCAACGGAAGCCTGCCGCGCGGCGGAAAACGGCCCGCAATTCATCGAGCGGGTACGGCAGGAGACCGGCATGTCGCTGGAGATCGCCTCGCGCGAGACCGAGGCGCGCCTGGCGGTTGCCGGATGCGCCTCACTGGTTGATCCGGACGCCAACGGCGTCGTGCTGTTCGATATCGGCGGCGGCTCGTCGGAGATCGTCTGGCTGGATCTGCGCAACCGTTGCGGGGCGCGCGGCGTCGCACTGACCCGGTTCATCCGGGCCTGGATCTCGCTGCCCGTCGGCGTGGTCAACCTTGCCGAGCGCCATGGCGGACGGCATGTCACCTCAGACACGTTCGAGGCGATGGTCGATGATGCCCGCGGGCATCTGGAGGCGTTTTCGCTCGGGCGCGAGCTCAGCGCCGCCATCTGCGACGGAAAGGTCCACATGCTCGGCACCTCCGGCACGGTGACAACCCTGGCCGGGGTGCATTTCGGCCTGAAGCGCTATGACCGTCGCCGCATCGACGGCGTCTGGATGGACGACGAAGACGTCACGGCAATGATTGAGCGGCTGCGCGCGATGCCCTATGAGGAGCGCGTCGGCAATCCGTGCATCGGCGCGGACCGGGCCGACCTGGTGCTTGCCGGCTGCGCGATCCTGGAATCGATCCGCCGTCGCTGGCCCTGCCAGCGGTTGCGCGTCGCCGACAGGGGGTTGCGCGAAGGCATTCTCATGGAACTGATGGCCGCCGACAATGTCTGGCGCCGCAACGCACCGCACCGCCATCGGTCGCGGTCAAGGAAACAGCAATGAGCACATCGGGCCGCGGCCGCGGCGATCGTGGCATGTTCGAACGGGTCAAGACAGCCCGGCGGCGGAGCAATTCCTCCACCCGCTGGCTGCAGCGCCAGCTGAACGACCCTTATGTCCGCCGCGCAAAGATCGACGGCTACCGTTCGCGCGCCGCCTACAAGATCCTCGAGATCGACGACAAGCACAACCTGCTGAAGCCGGGCTTGCGGATCGTCGACCTTGGCGCGGCGCCCGGTGGCTGGTGCCAGGTGGCGGCGGCGAGGACCGGCTCGACGGACGCGGATCCGCGCATCGTCGGCATCGATTATCTCGAGGTGGAGCCGTTGCCCGGCGTGACGCTGCTGCTCAAGGATTTCCTCGACGACGATGCGCCCGATGCGCTGCGCGCCGCGCTTGGCGGACACATGCCCGACCTGGTGCTTTCCGACATGGCGGCCCCGACCACCGGACATCGCCAGACCGATCATCTGCGGACCACCCATCTGTTCGAGGTGGCGGCACTGTTCGCCAGCGAGAATCTGGCGCCTGGCGGGGCCTTTCTGTCCAAGGTGTTCCGGGGCGGCACCGAGAACGAACTGCTTGCCGGCTTGAAGCGCGACTACCAGTCGGTGCAACACATCAAACCGCCGGCCAGCCGCAAGGAAAGCCCGGAACTCTATGTGCTTGCCAAGGGTTTTCGCGGCAGGCGGGGCGGTGATTAGACCGGTCAGGGCACTGCCGGACGCGGAATAGCTGCGGAGCGCGGTGCGAAGCCGCTTCCCTTCCTGTCATGCCCGTGTTAATGACCCGCGCCAACTTCTCCCATTCGCGACCGTCCGCCGGCCCCTCCTGGCCGGGTGAGGGAGCATCCTTTCCTGAAAGGGGAATTGGCCAATGCCCGCATTCTACGAGTCCATCCACGGTGCGGAAGCGCTGACCTTCGACGACGTCCTGCTGATGCCGGGTCATTCGGAGGTGCTGCCGGCCGAAACGGACCTGCGCACCCGTGTCACGCGCGGCCTGGAACTGAATTTTCCGATTCTCTCCAGCGCCATGGACACCGTCACCGAAGGCAAGCTGGCGATCGCCATGGCACAGGCCGGCGGTATCGGTGTCATCCACCGCAACCTGACCATGGATCAGCAGGCGGAGCAGGTTCGCCAGGTGAAGAAGTTCGAATCCGGCATGGTCGTCAACCCGCTGGTCATCGGCCCGGATGCGACGCTGCAGGATGCGCTCGACCTGATGCAGCGGTTCGGCATTTCCGGCGTGCCGGTGGTCGAGAACGGCGGTTCGGGCGGCCAGCTTGTCGGCCGTCTTGTCGGCATCCTCACCAACCGGGACGTGCGGTTTGCGTCCGACCCGAGCCAGAGGGTCGCCGAGCTGATGACCCGCGAGGGGCTGATCACCGTGCGCGACACGGTCAATCAGGCCGAAGCCAAGAAGCTGCTGCATGCCCATCGCATCGAGAAGCTGGTGGTTGTCGACGACCAGCAGAACTGCATCGGCCTTGTCACCGTGAAGGACATGGAAAAGGCGCAGCTCAACCCGAACGCCTCCAAGGACGATCAGGGCCGCTTGCGCGTTGCGGCGGCGACGACCGTCGGACCGGAAGGGTTCGAGCGGGCCGAGCGCCTCATTGACGCCGGTGTCGACCTGCTTGTCGTCGATACCGCGCATGGTCATTCCGAGCGTGTGCTGGAGATGGTGCGCCGGGTGAAGACCCAGTCGAATTCGGTGCAGGTGCTGGCCGGCAATGTTGCCACCGCCGACGGGACGCGGGCGCTGATCGATGCCGGCGCCGATGCGGTCAAGGTCGGTATCGGACCGGGATCGATCTGCACGACGCGGATTGTCGCCGGCGTCGGCGTGCCGCAGCTCACGGCGATCATGGAAGCCTGTTCGGTCGCCGACAAGGACGGGGTGCCGATCGTCGCCGATGGCGGCATCAAGTATTCGGGCGATCTTGCCAAGGCGCTTGCCGGCGGTGCATCGGCGGCGATGATCGGCTCGCTCCTGGCCGGCACGGACGAAAGCCCGGGCGAGGTCTATCTGCACCAGGGCCGGTCCTACAAGTCCTACCGGGGCATGGGTTCGGTCGGGGCGATGGCGCGCGGCTCGGCCGACCGCTATTTCCAGGCCGAGGTGCGTGATGCGCTGAAGCTGGTGCCGGAGGGCATCGAGGGGCAGGTGCCCTACAAGGGACCGCTTGCCAGCGTGCTGCACCAGCTCGGCGGCGGCCTGCGGGCGGCGATGGGCTATGTCGGAGCCCGCTCGATCACCGATTTCCAGGACAAGGCACGGTTCGTGAGGATCTCGGGAGCGGCACTGCGCGAGAGCCATGCCCATGACGTCACGATCACCCGCGAGAGCCCGAACTACCCCTCCAACATCTGATCTTCACAAGCGCCGCCGGCCTGATCGCCGGCGGCGCTCGTCGTCAGCAGCCAATCCATGACGGCTGTGACGGCCGGCCGACGCTGCCGTGCTCGCACTGCCAGCAGGTGAAAGTCGCGGTCACCGCGCAACGATCCCTCCAGCACCCGTACCAGCCGTCCCGCGGCCAGATCGCCTTCCACCAGAAAACGGCTGGCCAGTGCGACGCCTTGCCCGGCAAGGGCGGCATCGATGCTGAGAGATGTCTGGCTGAGGCTCGTTCGCCGGCCTGTTCGGGGAAAATCAGCGTCCAGGACCGCCCGCCAGAACACGGGCCACAGGTTGTGTGTGTCCTGAAGGAGCGGCAGGAGCGCCAGTCTGTCGCTTGTCAGGGGGAGATCGTCTCTGCCAACCAGGGCAGGAGCGGCGACGGCAATGATTTCCTGGGCGAACAGGAGACGGGCGTCGATGTTGGCCCCGAAGGGGGCGCGGGCCTGACGAATGGCCAGGTCGATGCCGTCGGCATGGAAGCTCAGCAGGCTCTCGGTTGCCAGCACGCGCAGGTCGATGTCCGGGTGGGCCTGTGCAAGGTGCGGCAGGTTCGGTATCAGCCATTTGGCGGCGAAAGTCGGCGTGACGCTGATCGTCACCCGCGACGGCTCGGGTTTCACGCGTGCCGTTGCCTCAAGCAGCAGGGCGAAGGCCCGTCCGACCTGCTCGTGATAGGCCCGGCCAATCGCGGTAAAGGACACTCCTCGCGGACCGCGCTCGAAAAGCCGAAGGCCAAGATGCGCCTCCAGCCCGCGCACCTGTTGTGCAATCGCTCCCTGGGTAACGCCAAGCTCGGCCGCGGCGGCCGCGAAATTCAGGTGGCGTCCGGCGACATCGAAGGCCCGCAGACCGTTGAGCGGTGGCAGTCCGGTTGTGCGAGGCAATAGAAAACCTATCTTCTCAAGGCAGGGGAACTGGTTCGATTCCGCCAAGTGTCGCCCGTAAGTTGACGCCTGACATCACTCCTTGTGAAGAAGGGTATCAACATGACTGCAGAAAAAGTAGCCCTGATAACGGCTGGCGGAAGCGGTATGGGGGCGGACGCGGCGCGGCGCCTCGCCCGTGACGGGTTTCGGGTCGCTGTCCTGTCCTCTTCCGGCAAGGGCGAGGCTCTCGGCGCGGAACTTGGCGGTTTCGGGGTAACGGGATCGAATCTCGACGATGCGGCTATCCAGCAGCTGGTGGATGGCGCGGTCGAGCGTTGGGGGCGCGTAGATGTGCTGGTGAACTCCGCAGGTCACGGCCCGAAGGGCGACGTTCTCGAGCTCTCCGACGAGCAATGGCACGCGGGCATGGAGGTTTATCTGCTCAACGTCGTGCGGCCGGCCCGGATCGTGACGCCTTTGATGCAGGCGCAAGGGAGCGGCTCGATCATCAACATTTCGACCTTCGCCGCATTCGAACCGGACCCGTTGTTCCCGACATCGGGTGTTTTCAGGGCGGGGCTTGCGGCCTTCTCGAAGCTCTATGCCGATAGATATGCGCGCGACAACATTCGCATCAACAACATCCTGCCGGGTTTCATCGACAGCCTGCCGGAGGCGGAGGAGCGCCGCGCACGTATCCCGATGGGGCGCTACGGACGGGCCGAAGAGGTTTCGTCCCTGGTCTCGTGGTTGGCCTCGGACGAGGCGGGCTACATGACCGGTCAGAATCTCGTGATCGACGGGGGATTGACCCGTGGCATCTGATGCAATCCGCGCGATTGCGGGTGACAGCGCCGTCTCCGCGCTCAAGTGGTCGGCATCAATCATCCAGATCGCCGGCTACGCGGCGACGGCTTTCGGCTGGGCTCCGTGGAACCTGTTTTTCTTTCTGGCCGGGGTCACGGGGTGGTTTGTGGTCGGTGTGCTTTGGAACGACAGGGCACTCATGCTGATCCATGTTGTCGCGTTTGCGGTCCTCATCGCGGGCATGCAGGACGGCCAGGACGTTGGACCGGCCGGGGTCTCGGGAGGGCCATGAGCGACTGTTCCTCGCCGCCCATGGCTCTACGGAGGGTCCGTATCCGAATTCAGCCTGCGGCGATGGTCGGCACGCGCCGGCGTCCGCGCCTGCGGTTGCCCTTTTGCTCTTGCGTCATCTCGAGCAGGCGGTGCGCGCAGGCGACCAGTATTTCCGGCGATTCCCCTCCCAGGTCTTGCGCGGCATAGGCGAAATAGGCTTTCCAAGCCTCTATTTCCTTTGCCGGGTCCATGGTCGTAGCTGTTTGCGTGTGGTTTCCGTTTTTCTGCATGACCTCCACCTCCGATTCTAAAGATGAGACGCTGGTGAACGTTATAGAAGCGTTATTCTTCATCTAGGGAAAGACACGTGTCGGTTGAATATAAGTTGTGTATTGTAAATAATACTTACATACACCTACTTTGGGTTGACTTTTCGTGCAATCACTACGCGAGAATACCTGATGTAATTGACATGGGTCATTTTCGGGCGGGCGTTGGCAAGCGACGACGGATCGGATAAAGCAGCCGGAGACAGGCTCTTCCGCAGGCGCGGTATGCGCCCGCCTGCCACCAGTGCGCGAACCCCGTGAGCAGTCCGGCTGCCTCGTCGAGTGCTGGCCGGTCGGGCCGGGTGACCCCAGCGGGCATGAACATTCGAGGACAAATATGAAGGACGGAGGCCGACTGGCCGCTGCAATCGAGATTCTGGGCGAGGTGGAAAGCGCCCGCCGTCCGGTGCAGGACGCGCTTCGTGACTGGGGGCGGGGGCACCGTTTCGCCGGGTCCGGCGATCGCCTTGTCATCGCCAATCTGGTGTTCGACGCGCTGCGCCGGCGGTTGTCGCTTGCCGCGCTGATGGGCGAGGACAGTCCACGCTCGTTGGTGCTGGCCACTTATGTGCGGATCTGGGGGCTCGGTCTTGACGGGCTTGCCGCGGCGCTGGACGGGGACCGCTTCGCTCCGCCGCCGCCCAGCGAGGAAGAGGCCGCCAAGCTCACCGCGGCGGAGCCGGCCGACATGGCCCCGCAGGTCGCCGCCGACATTCCCGACTGGCTCTGGCCGCAGTTCGAGGCGGCGTTCGGCGAGGACAGCGTTGTCGAGGGGCGGGCGCTCGCCGCGCGTGCGCCGATCGACCTGCGTGTCAACTTGTTGAAGGGAGACCGGGAGCGGATGCTGCGCAAGCTGTCCCACCTGACGCTGCACGAAACGGCAGTGTCGCCGGTGGGGCTGCGCATAGAGCCGCCGCAGGGCAAGGACCGGGCGCCGCATGTGCAGGCGGAAGAGGGGTTCCGCAAGGGCTGGTTCGAGCTACAGGACGAAGCGAGCCAGGTCGCGGCTCTCGTTGCCGCCTCTGTGGAACCGGCGCAGGTGCTCGACTATTGCGCCGGCGGCGGGGGCAAGACGCTGGCGCTGGCCGGCGCCATGGGCAACCGAGGCCAGATCTACGCCCATGACGCCAGCAAGTTGCGGCTTGCGCCGATCTTCGAGCGGCTGCAGCGCGCCGGTGCCCGCAATATCCAGGTGCGCGATCCCGAGACCACGGGGCTGGACGATCTCGAAGGGCGCATGGACCTCGTTTTCGTCGACGTGCCCTGTTCAGGCACCGGTGTCTGGCGAAGACGCCCGGATTCCAAGTGGCGGATCACGCCCAATGCGCTTGCCGCCCGCACCCGCGAGCAACGCGAGGTGTTCGACGCCGCAAGCCGCTTCGTGCGCCCTGGCGGCCACCTCCTCTATGCGACCTGTTCGCTGCTGCCTTGCGAGAATGCGGATCAGGTCAGTGCCTTCCTCGAAACGCATGAGGCGTTCGAGGTGGTGCCGCTGGAGCCGCGCTGGAGCGCACTGTTCGGCGAGAACGCCCCGCGTCCGCGTTTCGATGCGGCCGGTCTTGCCACGCTCAGTCCGGCACGGACCGCCACGGACGGGTTCTTCATCGCGCTGCTGCGGCGACGCGAGGACGGCTGAGGCCCTACTCGGCCCGATTACTGGCGGGACCGAAGGGGGGAAGAACCTCTAGGCTGCGCCGGTCGAGTTGCGCGAGCACTTCGGCGGGACCGAAACGGGGCTGCCAGCCGAGCCCGGAAGTGGCGGTGGTATAGATCCGGTCCACGGTCTTCGGCAGCGGCCATCCGCGAAGCTGGAACGCGCGCACGAGTTCCGGTGCGCGTTCGCGCAGGACGGGTTCCGGCGCGGATGCCAGCATTTCGCAATCGGATGGAAGAAACGGCGTCGATGCCGTGACGATGTGGCGCTGGAAGTACGGTCCCCCGTTTGTCAGTGCCGCCACATGCGCGTCGGCGACGTCACGGATGTCGATGCCCCGATGCAGGCGATAGGCGGCCATCACGTTGGCCGCCTCGGGAAAGCTGCGCGACATTCGCAACACGCGCAAGGCAAGGTCCGGCCCCGCCATCGTCTCAAGCATTTCCTCCGCCGCCAGCTTGGTGTGGTGGTAGACGGTTTTCGGCTGCGGCATGGTCGTCTCGTCGATCCAGGTGCAGCATCCCGGAGCGACCGCGTGACCATAAAGGGCCGTCGTGCTGGTGAAGACCAGCCGCCGGACCCCGAGCTCCCGGGCGATTTCCGCGACCAGCCGCGTCGCCTCGACGTTGACGCGGAAGAATTCCTCCTCCGGGACGGTGCCGACATGGGGCGCGTGCAACGCGGCGGTGTGAATCACGGCATCGGCGCCCCGCATGGCTGACCGCAGCAACGCCGCGTTGCCAATGTCGCCCGCGATTGCGGTGGTGGAAAAGGGCGAGCGGTCGATGCCGATGACGTCCTGCGTACCTGCGAGAGCCGCGAAGATGGCGCGGCCCACCCGTCCGGAACTGCCTGTCAGAGCGACGCGCAAGGCCGTTCGTCTGCTTCAGATGCCGGGGAAAAGCGGCAGGTTCTCCGCTTCCTCCCGGCGGCCGTCGTCCGGGCCATCATGCGCGGCCTCCCGCGGCTCCTGCCCTGCGTCCAGATCTGCATTGCCGGCCGGTTCGGCGGAGATATCCCGGGCGGCAAGGCCTCCGTTGGCCGCCGCCTGCTGTCGTTCGGTGAGCAGTCTTTCCGTTCGCTCGGCCGCGTCCTGTGCCCGTTGCATCGCCTGCTGCTCCAACTGCGGGACCAGCATGTCGAGGTCGCGCCAGACGCTTGCTGCCACCTTGTCGCGACTGCCGGCGGCCATCAGCACGCTTCGGGCCTGCAGGCCTGCGCCGGCGGCTGCCAGCGCGGTTCCAAGCGCATTGCCCGCCGCCCTGTTTTCCCCGTCCAGTTCCCATGCGGCGCGCGCATGGGAGAGGGCCCCGGCAAGATCGCCCGACTTGCGGCAGGCGTGGCTCAGCTGAATGCTGTGAACGGCGTTGCCCGGTTCGCTCTCCTGCGCGGCGGCGAAGGCCTCGATCGCCTCGGCCCAGTGCTCGGCGGCAAGGTGGATCGTTCCGGCAAGCGCCAGGATGGATGCATCGGCGGGCGCGCGGGCTGCGGCGCGTTCGACGGCCTCGCGGGCTTCGTCCAGCCGGCCCTGGCGATAGAGAATGTCAGCCAGTCCCTTCAGCGCGGGCACATAGCCGGCGTCCAGCCGCAGCGCGTGGCGGTATTGGGCGATGGCGCCGGCGACATTGCCGAGGGGGCCTTGCGCATCGGCGTCGAGGGTCAGGGCGGCGGCGCTTTCGGGCATGGCCTTGAGCAGCCGACGGGCATGCGGGGCGGCCTCGGCATGGCGCGTCAGGCGGTTGAGGATCGTCGCCAGGCCGAAGAGCGCGTTGCGGTTGTCCGGATCTTCCTCCAGCACCTGCTGGAACGTTTCGCTCGCCTGTTCGTCACGTCCCATCAGCAGGAAGGCATTGCCGAGATTGGCGCGCGCGGCGCGGTGTTCGGGCTGCGAGAAGGCCACCTGGCGCAACAGCGTCACGGCCTCTTCCAGGTCGCCCTTGCGCATCAGGGCGGTGCCGGCCCGGTAGCGCGCCTCGAGATCCTCGGGATCGCGGGCGATCAGGGTACGGTAGATGTCGAGCGCGCCGGCGAAATCGCCGGCAGCCTCGCGTGTCGCCGCTGCGAGCAGGGCGTCGGAGGCTTCGGGCGGCGAGAGAAATGACGCCATGGATCTGCTGGCTCCTGGGCCGCTCTGGCGCCTGTGTCAGGGATGCGCGGGCGATTCTTCGTCCGCGGCGACTCAGGCTGCCTCTTGAGAAAAAGCGTAGGGTGCTTCGTCCTTGCGGTCAAAGTCCCGGTGCGGTCCGGGAAGCTTATCCGCAGCCGTCCGGCGAGATTGCGGCACGCAGGCGGATATCCCGCACGGATTACGCAGATTCCTGTTCAAAACACGGGCCGCTTTGGGTATTAGCTGCCCATGACCGACCAGCTCCTCATCATCGATTTCGGCTCGCAGGTAACCCAGCTCATCGCGCGGCGTCTGCGCGAGCTGAATGTCTACTGCGAGATTCACCCCTTCCAGAACGTCACCGACGCGTTTCTCGCCGAGTTCCGGCCGAAGGCGGTGATCTTCTCCGGCGGACCCGACAGCGTCACCCGGGCGGGCTCCCCGCGCCCGCCGGCTTCCGTCTACGAACTCGGCGTGCCGATCCTGGGCATCTGCTACGGCCAGCAGGTGATGATGCAGGACCTGGGCGGCAAGGTCGACGGCGGCAAGATTTCCGGCGGCGGCGGCACGGCGGAATTCGGCCGGGCCTTCGTGACCCCGTCGGAGAGCCGCATTCCGATCCTTGACGGCTGGTTCGAAGGCGGCCGCGAGCAGGTCTGGATGAGCCACGGAGACCATGTCAGCCGGCTGGCTCCGGGGTTCGAGGTGCTCGGCACATCGCCCAATGCTCCCTTTGCAATCACCGCCGACCTGTCGCGCAATTTCTACGCGGTGCAGTTCCATCCCGAAGTGCACCACACGCCGAACGGCCGCAAGCTTTACGAGAATTTCGTCAGGCTTGCCGGGTTCACCGGCGACTGGACGATGGGGGCCTATCGCGAGGAGGCGATCCGCAAGATCCGCGAGCAGGTCGGCGACAAGAAGGTCATCTGTGGCCTGTCCGGCGGCGTCGACAGCTCGGTTGCCGCCGTTCTCATCCACGAGGCGATCGGCGACCAGCTCACCTGCGTCTTTGTCGATCACGGTCTCCTGCGCCTCAACGAGGCGGACGAGGTCGTCACCATGTTCCGCGACCACTACAACATCCGCCTGATCCATGCCGACGAACAGGATCTGTTCCTTGGCGCGCTGGAAGGGATCTCCGACCCGGAGGTCAAGCGCAAGACCATCGGCCGGCTGTTCATCGACGTCTTCCAGAAGCATGCCAACACGATCGAGGGAGCCGAGTTCCTCGCGCAAGGCACGCTCTATCCCGACGTGATCGAGAGCGTCAGCTTCTCCGGCGGCCCGTCGGTGACGATCAAGAGCCACCACAATGTCGGCGGCCTGCCGGAAAAGATGGGACTGAAGCTGGTCGAGCCCTTGCGCGAGCTGTTCAAGGACGAGGTGAGGGCGCTCGGACGCGAGCTCGGCCTGCCGGCGAGCTTCATCGGCCGCCATCCGTTTCCCGGGCCGGGCCTTGCCATCCGCTGCCCGGGCGAGATCACCCGCGCCAAGCTCGACATCCTGCGCAAGGCGGATGCGGTCTATATCGACCAGATCCGCCGGCACGGGCTCTATGACGAGATCTGGCAGGCCTTCGTCGCCATCCTTCCCGTGCGCACCGTCGGCGTGATGGGCGACGGGCGCACCTATGACTATGCCTGTGCGCTCAGGGCGGTGACCTCGGTCGACGGCATGACGGCGGACTACTATCCGTTCAGTCACGAGTTCCTCGGCGAGACCGCGACGCGGATCATCAACGAGGTCGAGGGCATCAACCGGGTGACCTACGACATCACCTCCAAGCCTCCCGGCACCATCGAGTGGGAATGATTGAAGGCCATTCAGACGTCGCCGACAGTCGTTCCTGAACACCGTTGGCCCGTGTTGCCGGGGCTTTGTACGGCATCGCTGCCGTGGCGGGGCATCGCGATCCGGTCCTGAGTGCCTCGCTTTCCGGGAAGGCCCGTTTCCGGAGGCCGCTCGCCCGCATCATGGCACTGGCACGGGTGTCGCGGGCGGCAACGTGACTGAGGGCGGACACGAGTGCAGGAAAGCCCCGCTCGGCGAGCGGGGCTCCTGGAAGGTGCGGTCGCCCTTGACGGGCGTTGCGGCGGTATCGGGTGGGCACTGCCTGCCGACGTCCCCGGACTTGGCAAGCCATTGAAAGGCGTCATCCTTCCTTCGGTCTTGCTTCCCGCCTTCGTCCAAATTCGCTCCGGCCACGTCCGCCAGTTCAACAAGTCCTGCCCTTAGAGCATGCGCAATCTTGAAAGGAAGGACTGGAACGGTTCCAGGCGCTTCCGGACCGGGAGCCTTTCGGCGGCCGGAGCCTCCCAGTGCAGCGGATCGTCGGCGAAAAGCCGGTACGTGCCGCGATAGTCGAAGCCGTGTTCGGCGGCCTCATTGCGGTCGGCGGCGAAGAACACCTGCGCAATGCCTGCAAGACGCGCACTCATGTAGCACATTGCGCAAGGCTCTCCGGAGGCCAGGAGCGTCGCTCCCGCAAGGTTGAATGTGCCATGCGTGCGGCAGGCGTCACGGATCGCCTCGACTTCGGCATGCGCGGTCGGGTCGTGCCGCTCCCGGACGCGGTTGACACCGCGTCCGAGAATGTTGCCGTTGCGGTCGGTCACCAGGGCGGTGAACGGAATGCCGCCCTCGTGAACATGGTCCATGGAGAAGGCCACGGTCTCTTCCATGAGTTCCTGGTAGCGGGTCGCGGTTCCGGCGCACATCAGTGCTGCTCCTGAAGCTTCGCGCTGTCGGCAAGCTTGAGCCAGACGACGCCGCCGATGATCACCGCAAGCCAGAATGCCTGCGCGATGGTGAGCGTCTCGCCGAGAAGCAGGCTGCCGAACGCGGCGGCGCCGACGGACCCGATGCCTGCCCAGACCGCGTAGCCGATGCCCACATCGATGGTGCGCAAGGCAACGCTGAGGAAGTAGAGCGTCAGCAGGAAGAAGACGATGGCCGCGACCGACCAGCCAAGGACGGTGAATGCTTCGCTGCCGCCAACGCTGAGCGCGTATCCGATCTCGAAGGCTCCGGCGAGAAGCAGGCTTATCCATGCACGGGTGCTGCCGGCATTGTCCTGATGTGTGTTCGTCATGTCGAGTTTCCTTGAATGCGATGGAATGCGGAAAGGTGCCGGGCGGCGGTCTGGTTACGCCGCGCCGCTGAGGCGCAGGCCGACGACGCCGCCGACAACGAGGAGAATGCCGAGGGTCTTCTTCCAGTTGAGCGTCTGGCCGAAGAACACGACGCCCAGGACGACGATCCCGACGCCGGCCGCCGAGGTCCAGATGGCGTAGCCCACGCCGACATCGAAGGTGAGAAGGGCAAGGCTCAGGAAGAACGTCGCGACAGCTCCGCTGACGAGGGTTGCGGCGGTCCATCCGACATGGGTGAAGCCCTTCGCCTTGCCGGCGCTGATTGCAACCGCGATCTCCAGGATCACGGCAATTCCGAGATAAAGCCAGCTCATCGTATTTTCCTTTCGTGGGTATGGTGTCGTCAGGCGTTTGCCTGTTGTGGTGATGGGGTTGTCTCGAGGTCTTCGATGGCCCGCCGCAATTCATCCAGCGGCGGCGTTCCGCGGAAAATCCGCTCGCCGACCACGATCGTGGGGACCGAGGTGATGGCCATGTCCTCGCGGGCGTGGCGCAGGGCTTCGCGGTGGCGCGCCGCATAGGCGCCGCTGTCCAGCGCCGCACGGGCTTCTTGCGCATCGAGGCCGGCTTCGGCCGCGAGCTTGACCAGAACGTCCGGGTCACCGATGTCGCTGCCGTCCTGGAAGAAGGCACGCAGCACCCGCATGGAGTAGGGGTGGTCGAGGCCCTTGTCCTGCGCCATGGCCAGAAGCTCGAAGGCCGTCGCCGTGCGCGGCTGGGGCGAGATCGCCGGCAGCCGGATGGGCACACCCAGCTGTTCGGCGCGCGGGTAGACGGCGTTCTTCCAGATCGCCGGCAGGTAGCCGTCTTCCACGCGCAAGGTCGGAACCGGTTCGGGGCGCAGTTCAAAAGCGCGCCATTCGATCGGAATGTCCCGGTCGCCGATCGCCTCGGACAGGACGCTTTCCGCCAACAGGCAGAACGGGCAGACATAGTCGGAGTAGACGGTTACGTGGGGCTTCCGCGCGCTGTCCGCTTGCGCGCTTGCAGCAGTTTCCGGCAACGTCGTCATGTGTTTCCTCGTTGGTGGATGACCGTTGCCATTGGAGATATCAGGCGTGGAAAACCCTGGCCAAAGCGGATATTTCAGGCGCAAGATGAATCAGATTCATCATGCCGGCGTCCTTGATCCAGGAGATCGCGACCTTGCGAAAGCTTCCGCCACTTCATGGCCTGCGGGCCTTTGAAGCCGCCGCCCGTCATCTGCATTTCACGCGAGCGGCCGAGGAGCTGCACCTGACGCCGACCGCGATCAGCCATCAGGTGAGGCAGTTGGAGGAAATCCTGGGCGTGGAGCTGTTCCGGCGCTACCCGCGCCCGGTGAGGCTTTCGCCCGCGGGCGAGAAGCTGTTTCCGGTGCTCCGGGAATCCCTTGATCGCATTGCCGCGGCCATCGGGCAGTTGTCCGACGGTCAGGACGGGCCGCTGCGCCTGTCCGTGACCATGGCCTTTGCCAGCAGATGGCTGATGCCCCGGCTTCCGCACCTGCGCGAGCAGGCGGGGTTCGGTCTGGAAATCGAGGCGAATGACGACGTGGCGGACCTGCATGCCTCGGGCATCGACATGGCGATCCGCTATGCGGAGCGGCCCGGCGGGCACGCCGAATGGCACCGGCTGTTTCCCGACCGCATCATACCGGTCTGTTCGCCCGGCCTGTTGTCAGGCCAGGCACGGCTTTCGCCGGATGAGATCCTTGCCTTGCCGTTGCTGCATTATCGCTGGCGGTCGGGGTCGGCCAATGCGCCGAGCTGGGAACGATGGCAGGCCCACGCACAGGCGGATCGCGGTCGGCCGCACATCACCCAGACGTTTTCCGAAGAAGTTCACGCGCTTGACGCGGCCGTGGCCGGCCAGGGAGCGGTCCTTGCCTCCGAGCTGCTCGTCAGCGATCAATTGAACGCCGGCACGCTCGTCCAGCTTTCGGATATCCCGCTGCCCGGCCCGACCTATTGGGCGGTGTTCCTGGCCAGCCACCCGGCGAAGGAGCGCTTGCACCTGTTGCTCGGCTGGTTCCGGGAACAGGCCGTCCTGTTCGAGTACAGCCGCAATCCCGCTACTTGATATAGTAGTAGATGCTGCTGCGCGATGCGCCGAGCGCCTTCGCGACGTCGTCGATCGACCCTTTCAGCGACATCATTCCCAGCTCCTGCAGGTGGGCCATCAGGTCGCGTTTCTCGGACGTGCTGAGCGACCTGGGGTCCTTGTTTCGCGCAAGCGCAAAATCGCGCACACATTTGACGATGTCATCGGAGCGCGGTGTCTGGATGCGCTCGGAGACACCTTCAATGTCCCGCGTTTCCGTCAATCTTCCAAGGTAGTCGGCCATGCCGTTCAGGTATGACACGTCGACATTCAGGCAAAGTGCCGCGACATAGGCGCCGTCGCTGTCCTTCAGTCCGATCGACGTGCTCTTGACCACCCGGCCGTCGGACAGCGTGTTTGCGTAGTTGACCAGCTTGTCCGGAAAACTCGAGTCGGAGATGCGGGCAAGTCCCAGCTCTGTCGCCGGGTCACCGACCGACCTGCCGGAAATGTTGTTCTCGATCTTGACGATCGCATGCGAGGGGTTGGTCAGGTCGTGCAGCACCACTTCACAGATCGGGGCGAAGGTTTCCGCCAGGGCGTCGGCGATCTTGGATGCCTCGCGAAGAATGAGGTCGTGCTCGGATTGTTTTGACATTTCGTCAGCTTTCAACATTTTGTCATTGACATGAAGTCAGTTTTTGACATTTTGTCTAAAGGGTCAATAGGGACACGGCCGCAAGGAGCGGATATTCCCGAGCGGCGCAAGGAAAGCGAGCGAATGACGATCAATCTGATTGAAACTTCCGAGGCGGCGCTTCCGCTCGGGCATTACTCCCAGGCCGCCGCATATCAGGGCACGCTCTACCTGTCGGGTATCCTGCCGGTGGCGATCGACGGCGACCCCTTCGCCGTTCGGCCGTTTGACGAACAGGCGGACCTTGTCCTTGCCCATGCCGGGGCGATCCTCGCGAAGGCCGGCGCGACGGTCGCCGACATCGTCAAGGTCTCGATTTATGTGACGGACATTTCCAACTGGGCAGGTTTCGATGCCCGCTATGCCCGGTTCGTCGGCGACCACAAGCCGGCACGCGCCGTGATCCCCGTTCCCGCGCTTCATCATGGCTTCGACATCGAACTCGAACTGATTGCTGCCGTCAAAGGATAGAACCATGCTCCGTTCAACAGCCCCCGCCTTCGTGGATCCGCGCACCGGCGCCCGTCTGCCTGTCGATACGCTCGCCTGGCGTTCCGAGGACGGAAATCCGTTGATGACGACTGATCTAGGCGGGATCGGTCGCGCGGACATTCGCGCCGACACCCGCACAATCTGGCGCTATGCCGCCGCGCTTCCGACCCGGATCGCGGAGCCGGTCTCGCTGGGCGAGGGAATGACGCCACTCGTCACCGCGGATATCGACGGCATCTCGTGCCGGCTCAAGCTCGAATGGTTCGCGCCGACAGGCTCCTTCAAGGATCGCGGTGCTTCGGTTCTCATCTCCCATCTGCACTCCCTCGGCATCACTTCGGTGGTGGAGGACAGTTCCGGCAATGGCGGCGCGGCGATTGCCGCCTATGGCGCGGCTGCCGGCATGGCGGTGGGCATCTTCGTGCCGGATTACACGCAGCCGGCAAAGATCGCCCAGCTTCGCGCATACGGGGCCCGGGTGACGCTCGTGCCCGGCACGCGCCAGGACACGGAAACGGCCGCGATCGAGGCGGCGGAGCACAGCTACTATGCCAGTCACAACTGGCACCCGATGTTCCTGCAGGGCACGAAGACACTCGGCTACGAGATCTGGGAAGACCTCGGCTTCCGCGCCCCCGACAACATCGTCATTCCGGCGGCGGCCGGCAGCAATGTGCTTGGCTGCCACATTGCCTTCCGCGAGCTTCTCGCTGCCGGCGAGATCGCGACGATGCCGCGCATCTTCGTCACCCAGCCCGAGAATTGCTGCCCGGTCCATCACGCGCTCCATCCGGAGATGCTGGGAGGGCGCGCGGCTGAATATTCGTCGACCGTGGCCGAGGGGACGGCAATTCGCAATCCGATCCGGCTTGACGAGATGGTCGCCGCAATTCGCGGGACCGGAGGCGACACCACGGCGGTGGCGGAGGCCGATATCATCGCCACGGCCAAACGCCTCGCGGCAAAGGGGTTTTACACGGAGCCGACGTCGGCCCACGCGGTGGCGGGGCTGCGGCAACTCGTTGAAGCGGGCCGGATTGGGCGCGACGAGGAGACGGTCGTGATCCTGACCGGCTCCGGGTTGAAGGCGACCCAGTTCTACGCCGACCAGTTCGGCTGATCGCAGCCCCTTATCTTCATCCGGTACTCCGGCAGGTTCCCTTGAACGCTCCGTCAGGCTTGGCGAGGCGCGGGCCTGCTCGTGCCGAAAACCGCCGGCTGCAGGGGAGTGCGGCCGGCATTGCTTGCAGTGAATGCCATCAAGGGAGGAACCAAATGGCAACGCAATCAAGACGCGCGGGCCCGTTCTCGGCCTGGACACGCATGCTTTTGTGGAAGCAGATCGCCGTCGCGCTCGTTCTCGGACTGGCGCTCGGCGTGGCGCTCAACATGACCGGAAATGCCGCCGTCGCCGGCACGATCAAGCTCGTGGGCGACGCGTTCATCGCGGCGATCAAGATGCTTGTCGTACCGCTGGTCTTTGTGTCGCTCGTGTGCGGGATGACCTCGGTCGCCGAGATCGGGCGCATGGGCCGCATCGGCATCAAGACGCTCGCCTTCTATCTCGGCACAACGGCTTTCGCCGTCACGATCGGGCTGCTGCTCGGGATATTGCTTGAACCCGGCGCCGGTGTTGCCCTGGTTGCTGACGGTGCGGTGGACGCCAAAGAGGCCCCGCCGTTCGGCAAGCTTCTTGTCGGCATCATCCCCGCCAACCCCATCTCTGCGGCGGCGGACGGCAACGTTCTGCAGATCATCTTCTTTGCGATCATCTTCGGCCTTGCGATCAACCTCGCCGGCGCGGTGGCGCAGCCGATCCGTGGCTTCTTCGAGGCCCTCAACGCGGTCATCATGAAGCTTGCCGAAATCGTCATCGCCTTTGCGCCCTATGGCGTCTTCGCGCTGATGACCTGGGTGGCGGGCACCTACGGGCTCGAGATGCTGCTGCCGCTCGGGCTGATCATCCTGGCTGTCTATCTTGGCTGTCTCATCCACGCCGTGGTCGTCTACGGATCGATCGTGGCATTCATGGCCAGGCTCAATCCCGTGCGCTTCTTCCAAGGGGTCATCGAGCCCGCGATCGTCTCGTTCACGAGTACGTCCAGCGCCGGCACTCTGCCGGTGACGATGGCGGCGGCGACGCGAAACCTTGGCGTGAAGAATTCGGTGGCGAGCTTTACCCTGCCGCTCGGCGCCACCATCAACATGGATGGCACGGCCCTGTATCAGGGCGTCACCGCCGTGTTCGTCGCGCAGGCCTTCGGCGTGACGTTGTCGGGCGCCGACTACGCAACGATCGTCGCCGCGGCAACACTTGCGTCGATCGGCACGGCGGGCGTTCCCGGTGGCGGCCTCATCATGCTGTCAATGGTGCTCACATCGGTGGGACTGCCGTTGGAAGGCGTGGCGATCATCGCAGGCATAGACCGCATCCTCGACATGGCCCGCACCACGCTCAATGTGGTGGGAGACTGCGCCTGTACCGTGCTTGTCGCCAGGTCCGAGGGAGAGATTGACCTCGATGCCTTCAACACTCCGCATGTGATGGCGGCGCCGAAACTCGGAACCGGCTGAGACGGGCCGAGGCGGGCTCGCGCCAGTCGAGCGAGTGCAACACTCTCGCCCTGGAAAACAGGCCGCCCCGCGTCGCCGGGGCGGCCGACGGTTTCCGCGTCGCAATCGGTGTCGGACCTTCCTGCCGTCTGGGCGCTCCGGCAGGGGGGGGCGTTCAGGCCCGTTCCCGGAGGCGCGCGGACCGCGATGTGCGGGATGCGCCTCCGGGGTCGCTTGCCGTCCTGTCCGACTTCGTCAGTGCTCGGCGTCCCAGCTGTCTGCACGAAGGTCGGTTACGCCGGCCACCAGATTGCGTTTCTCCACCTTGTTGGAAATCGTCCGCGGAAACTCGTCCACATACGCGTAGAAGCGCGGCACCTTGAAGGGGGCGAGATTGGCACGTGCATGTTGCAGCACGGTTTCCGGCGGCAAGTCCGCGCGCGCAAGTCCGGGTTTGAGCTGAATATAGATCTTCACTTCCTCGCCGCGCGTCGCGTCGGGCACCGGCACGGCAGCACAGTCCTCCACCTGGGACAGTTCGCGGATCACCGCCTCGACCTCGCGTGCGGCGATGTTTTCCGAAGACCGCCGGATCATGTCCTTTATTCGCCCGACGAGCCAACGGAACCCGTTCGCGTCCGCCACGAAAATATCGCCGGTGCGGAACCATCGCTGCCCGCCGTCGTCTGCCTCCCGGAATACTTCGGCGTCCGCATCCGCCCGGTTCCAGTAGCCTTGCAGGATCGAGCGGCCGCGTACCCAGAGTTCGCCGCGCTCGCCCGGCGCGACCGGGCGTCCGTCCTCGTCGCGTATCGTTGTCTCACGGAAGGGGCCGTCAATGCCGACCGAGGCGGAATCGTACATCGCCTCGAAGGAATACGGCATCAGGGTGCCCAGGCCGATTTCCGTCATGCCGAAGCCCTCGCGGGCACGCACGCCGAAACGGCGCCGGAAATCGCGCGCTGTCTCGACATCCCAGCCGAACGTTGCGACCTGTTTCAGCCGTGTCGAGCGATCGTCTGGCGCTGCCGGTTGACGTGTCATCAGGACCGGAAACTGGCACCACTCGATGTCATGCTGCTTGACCCAGCCTATGAAACGCGATGACGAAAGCTGCGGGGCGACATAGAGCGTGCCGCCGTGGATCATTGTCTTGATCAGGTGCCATTGCGGATCCATGTAGAAAAACGGTTGGGCCGTCATCAGGCGAGCGGGCTTATCTTCGCCGTCCCAATAGGCGGCACCCGTGGCCAGCACCATCCAGTAATCGTGGCTGAGCATGCAGCCCTTCGGGAAGCCGGTCGTGCCCGATGTGTACTGGATGTTCATCAGGTCGTCGGCGTCGATGCCGGGATCGGACGGTGTCGTCTCGGGCCGGGAGGCGATCAGCGCATCGAAATCCAGTTGTCCCGGGCGTGCGGCACCATCGGGTACGAGCACCGTTGGGGGCAGGGACGCGCGTTCCTGCGCGCTGGCGAGCGCGTCGAGATACTCAGGCTCGATGACCATGGCGGACGCACCGGAATCCTGAAGGACATAGGCGATTTCGCGTGCCGTGTATCGTGTGTTCACCGGAACGTGCACCGCGCCGATCTTGGCCAGGGCCAGAAACGTGAGCGGGTAGAGAATGCGATTGGAAAGCATCACAGCCACCCGCTCGCCCTTCCTCACGCCGCTCGACAGAAGCGCATGAGCGATGCGGTTGGAGACGCGGTCGGCTTCGGCGTAGCTCGCCGTCTCTCCGCGAGCAAAGACGTTCAGGAACGGCGCGTCGCCAAGCTCGGATGCGCGGCGAAGCATGAAGTCGCGGATGGTGGTGGTGCGAAAGCCGGCTTCCAGCGCGCGCAGGCGCGCATGTTCGGCAGCCAGCTGTTCGGTGCTGATCGGACCGGTCATTTTCCGTCCTTGTTCTCGGAAGGTGTTCGGAAGAAGCCCGTGCCGGCCCCGGGGCCGTCCCAGGCAACACGCTGGAAGCGGAAGAGAATTCCGGCGTAGTCGGCGGCTTGTTCGCGGCTCATGTCCATGGCGCGCTCATAGCCTTCAAGTTCCACCTGGATGGCGACCGGCGGATGCGAAGCGATGCGCTGGGCCATCTCCCGGGCCGCTGCGGTCAGGGCGTCGGGAGCGACAACACGGTTCACAAGGTGGTGTCGCAGGGCGGTTTGCGCGTCGAGGCGCTCGCCGAGCAACAACATTTCCATCGCCAGCGCACGCGGCAAGTGACGTCCCAGCCGCGTCATCGCCCCGGCTCCGCCCATGCCGTAGGAGATTTCCGGAAAACCGAACTGGGCCCGGTCTGTGGCGATACGCAGGTCGGTGAGCAGCAGCAGGTAGATCAGCCCCTGACCGAGGCAATAGCCATCGACTGCCCCGATGATCGGCTTGACGCGCCGGAACCGCATCACGTCCTGTTCCCAGCCCGGACGCGTGAGCCCGACACGGGCCTCATGCGTATGAGGCGAAAGGAACGCCTCGAACGCCTCCAGGGGCGTCAGCTCGGGCAACGCGCTCTTGATGTCGTCGCCGGCGCAGAAGCTCTTTCCGTCCGTCCCGCTCAGGATTGCGACCCTGATTTCCGGGTCCCGGTTGAAATCTGTAAGTACTTCAAAAAGTTCCTTGTGCATGGACGGTGTAAAGACATTCACCTTGCCATTGTCGATGGTGATCGTCGCCAGATGACCGGATTTTTCATAATGGATCGGCATTTTCTAGTCTTTCAGGCTTTTTCCGCGTGCCCATGCGGCCAGAACCGCGAGCACGCTCATTACAATGAGAACCAGAGTTGAGACAGCAGCCAGCAGGGGCGAGAAGCGCAGGGTGGCTTCGTCCCACATGAGCTTGGGCAAGGTCGACTGCAGGCCGCCGGAGGCGAACAGGGCGATGTTGAGCTCGTCGAGAGAGGTGACGAAGGCGAACAGCGCCGCAGCGACGACGCCGCCCGATATCAGCGGCAACGTGACCTTGCGTGCGGTGACGAAAGGTGACGCGCCCAACGAGGCGGCTGCTGCATCGAGCCTGCGATCATAGGTCTTGAGCACGGCGATCAAGGCGATGAACACGTAGGGCAGGGCGATCACTGCGTGACCGATGGCAAGTCCGACGGTCGTGCCCACCATCCCCAGCCTTGCGTAGAGATAGAAGAGCGCGACCGCTATCACCATGCGCGGCACCAGCAAGGGAGCAATCATCGCGGCAAACGTGGCACTTGCCGCGCCGCCTTTCAGGCGTTCGAAGGCAAAGGCGGCAGGCACGGCGACAACAAGGCAGATTGCCGTGGTCAGAAGCGCCACGAAAAAGGAACGAAGTGCGGCGGTGGCCCAGATCCCGGAGGAGAGCACTTCGCCAAACCACTGCAGGCTTGGAGGGCCCGGTGGCCAGGACAGGTACTGCTTGCTTGAAAAGGAAACCGGTATCAGCAGAAGCAGGGGTATCACCAGAAACGCCACCGCCACGACGGCCATGAAGATCGTCGGCTTTCCGATGTATCCCGGTGCGCGCGGACGACGCGTGAAGGCGGAACCGAAGGCCGCTGCCACATCCCCCGCAAGCGCTGCAAGCCGCATCCCGACGCCGAACCGGCCGCTCCCCAGGGACTTGGTTTCACCCGAAAGAGAAGACAGCCCCACCAGCTTGTCGAATGCCGCGAAGAGAACCAGGGCGGAGCCGAGCAGCAACAGGCACAGGATCGCGGCGAAAGGCCAGTTTACCAGCTCCGTGACCTGCTGGATCACGAGCTGGGTGATCATGGTCTGCTGCGCGCCTCCCAGAAGCGCCGGGGCGATGAAGAAGCCAAGTGCCGAGATGAACACCAGCAAGGCTGCCGAGGTCACTCCGGGCATGGAGAGCGGCAGGTAGACCCTGAAGAACGCTTGCGCCGGCTTTGCACCCAGGGTGCTGGCCGCGACCATCAGCCCGCGGTCGATCCGCTCCATGACCCCGGCCATGGTCAGGACAGCGAAGGGGACAAGCACGTTTGTCATGCCCACCACAACGGCGCCCCAGCCATACATCAGTTCGACCGGGCGATCGACAATACCCAGTGCCATGAGCACCCCGTTGACCGGCCCCTGCCGGCCCAGGATCACAATCCAGGCGAATGTGCGAACGAGGAAGCTCGACCAGAAGGGAAGAAGCACCAGCAGTGCCAGGGTTGCCCGCCCACGGCCTTGGGCATTGGCAAGCAGATAGGCGACGGGATAGGCGATCAGCAACGAGAACAGGGTAATCCAGCCCGACAGCTTGATCGTTTCCAGCATCGTTCGGGTGTAGGTGCCCGCCGCCCATACGCGCTCGACATGCGTCAGCGTGAGGGTGCCCTCGGTGTCGAGGAAGCCCTGCATGAGGAAGGTGCCGATCGGGTAGAGAAAGAACAGTCCCAACAGCAGCGCCGCAGGAACGAGTAGCAACCACCTCAGGGGAACCGCCTTCATTTGCCTCTCCCTGCGGCCACGGGAGCAAGGGGCACCACATCCTCGGGGGAGACCGCAAGACAGACACGCGCACCCAGTCCGAGTTGCATGCCACCGCCCAGCGTCGTCACGGTGAGGGAGCGTCCCCCTTCCAGTTCGACGGTGAGCCGACGCATGGCGCCGAGGTCGATGAGATCGGTGACCGTGCCACGCAGCGCGCCGTCGGCCGAGGGCCTGATCCGTTCCGGGCGAAGCAACACCGTTACCTCTCCCGAGGCGGGAAGGAGGCCGGTGTTGCTCGTATCGAGCGTGACGTCGTCGAGACGCAGCTTGCCCTCGGGCGTGACGACGCAGTCGAGCAGGTTGCTTTCCCCGATGAAGGCGGCGGCGAAGGGCGTCGCAGGCCGCTCGTAGAGCTCCACCGGCGGTGCGATCTGTTCTATTCGTGCCTGGTTCATCAGCACCACCCTGTCGGAAAGCAGCATGGCCTCCTCCTGGTCGTGCGTGACGTAGATGATCGTCTTCTTCAGCTCGCCATGCAGTTTGCGGATTTCGAGTTTCAACTCGTCCCGCAGTTTCTTGTCCAGCGCCCCGAGGGGCTCGTCCATCAGGATCAGTTGCGGGTTGAAGACAATGGCACGTGCGAATGCCACGCGCTGCTGCTGGCCGCCCGACAACTCGCGCGGAAGCCGCTGGGACAGATGGTCAAGCCGCACCAGACCGAGCGCGCGATTGACGGCCGCGCGGATTTCCGCGTCGCTCTTCCTGCGCAATCGCAGTGGGAACGCCACGTTCTCAAACACGTTCATATGCGGGAAGAGCGCGTAATTCTGGAAAACCACGCCGATATCGCGCCGATGAGCCGGCTGAAGCGTTATGTCATGGCCGTCGAGCAGGATCCGGCCGCCTGAAGCCGGCGTCAGGCCGGCGATCATCATCAGCAGCGTCGTCTTTCCGGAGCCGGAGGGACCGAGCAGCGTCAGGAATTCACCCGTCGCCACTTCAAGCGAGGTCGGCAACAGGGCGGCTGAGTTGCCGTAGTTCTTCGTGATTTCGCGGATGTCGAGTTTCGGCTGTAGCATGTATCGACCTTCTGACCGAGCCGAGGCCGGCGGTCGCCGGACTCGTCAGTTTCGCAGCTGTTGTCGGAAGATGTTTCAGCCAAGCAGCCAGGCGGTGAAGCGCTCGGTGATCGCGTCGCGGTTCTCGGTCCAGAATGAACCGTTCATCGCAACGGCCTGGGCGCGGTTCTCGGGCCAGGTGGGCATGGTCGGAGCGATCGACGGATCGATGTGCCCGAAAGCTGCCGGGAGGGTCGGGCCATATCCCGTCATCGCCGAGAAGATTGCCTGTCTCTCCGGCGACAGAGCGAACTGGAGGAATTCACGGCAAAGATCCAGCTTCGGCCCGCCCTTCAGCACGACCCAGCCTTCAGAGATCCAGAAACTCTGATCCCACATGATCGCCGCGGGGCTGCCGGAATTGATCGCGGCCTGGATACGGCCGTTCCAGGAGGGACAGAAGTCTACTTCACCCGATTCAATGAGCTGGGTTGTCTGGGCGCCGGAGGTCCACCAGACCGCGACATGGTCCTTGATCGTATCCAGTTTCGCCAGGGCGCGCTCAACGTCGAGCGGGTAGAGGTCGGCAGGCGCGACCCCGTCAGCCAGAAGGGCGAACTCAAGGGTCTCGACCGGCGAGCGGCGCAGCGCGCGGCGGCCCGGGAAATTTTCGACATCGAAGAAGTCCGCCCAGCCCTTGGGAGCCGCATCGACCGTGTCGGTGCGATAGCCGAGCACCGAGGCCACCACGTCGTTGCCTGCGTAGTAGGGGCGGCGATACTCCTCGGGCAACGCCTTCCAGCCTGCCGATCCCTCGATACCGAGCGGCTCCAGATAGCCGTCTCCGTCGGCGGCGAGCTGATCTGCCACCTGCTCGGTCACGATCGACATGTCCCATGCATAGGTGCGGGTGTCGACCATTTGCTTGATCTGGCCGATGGGATCGTTGGCGCCGGTGATCGGCACGATTTCGATCCCGGTCTCGGCGGTGAATTCCGTCGCATAGGCATCGGCAAAGGACGATCCGATGCCGAGGTCGCGAATGGTCAGCGAGCGGGTCTGGGCCCGTATCACCGATGGGGCGGCAAGGAAGGCGGTGGCACTGGCGGAGATGGCCAGGAAGGCACGGCGGCTGGGGCACGCTTTTGTATTCATGTCGGTTTCTCCCTCATTGTCGCCCGATCGGCGACCATCCTCAGAACTGACACTATTGTTAGTTTTTTTATCTGACACAAGCGTTAGTTTTTGGCAAGATGTTTCTCAGACTCATTGCAGGAAGCTCATGTCCCAAAGCACCACCCCTTCGACCGAAGACAAAGCGCCGCTCCAGCCGGCGGCCGAGCCGGTCCCGCCATCCAGTGCTCCACGTTTGACGGAGATCCTGTTCGCAGCGGCGGAAGAGCCGGGACTGCGCAAGGGAGAGCGAACGCGACGGCGAGTGATCTGGGCTTCGGCGGTGGCGCTCGAGCAGGCCAGCTACGCGCAATTGTCGATGGACCGTATCGCCGAGATTGCGCAGGTCTCGCGCGGAGCGCTTTACCAATATGTGACGTCAAAGGAAGAAGCCGCGCGACTGGTGCTGAACCGGTTGCAGGATCTGACGCTGACCATGTCGGGCCGGGGAAACCTGTCGGACGATCCGCTTGAGACGATCATCCGGACGAACCTCTACTACATGGATTACTACGAGAGGAACGCCGTGCTCATGGAGCGCGTTCACGAGTTGCGCGAGCAGATGCCTGATCTGATCGCCGCGCGACAGCGAGTGAACCGCGAATGGGCAAAGCGTGTGATGGCCCACGCGTGCCGCCATCGCTCGGAGCCCATGTCTGAAACGAAGTTGCGCCTCCGTGTGTTCGCCCTGGAAGGCATGATCGACGATATAATGCGCGAGCTTTTCATAATAAAAAATCCGGACCTGGAGAAAATCGCTGCCGACAGAATGTTTTTCGTCAGAGAGTTGTCGATCATCTGGCACAAGACACTTTACGAGTGATCGTTTTATCCCGGGAGGTGCGGCCGCCCCGGGTCCCTGGTGAACGCAAAAGGCAAAGGCGGAAGGTGAGGGGCGCCTGTACAGACGACCCGCTCACCCCCTCCTCATGCAGCGCCTTGTCCGGCACCGGCGAGGTTTGGCCATTGGCCGCCCCGCCGGGGCGGTCCCCACCTGGACGGGCCATGGAACGGGGCCGAAGACGGTCTCCCGCGCACTGAACGAGGATGCACAAGCGACCAGAGCCTCAAGGGGCTCCGGAATGGCGATTGGCCGCCCCGCCGGTCGCCGCCGGACCCGCATGCCGCGAAGCGCTAAAGCTTCGTCCCGGTACGCCTCATGAGGACGCCGATGATGCCGTCGCGAAACACCAGCACCGCGACGACGAAGACAACGCCCTGCACAATGGTGACCCATGCGCCGAAGGTTGCGAGATAGTTCTGCATGGTGACGATGACAGCGGCCCCGACAAGGGGCCCGAAGACGGTGCCAACTCCCCCGATCAGCGTCATCAGGACGACTTCGCCCGACATGGACCAGTGTACATCGGTCAGGGATGCCAGCTGGAAAACGATGGCCTTGGTTGCCCCGGCAAGGCCGGCGACAGATGCCGACAGCACGAATGTCGCAAGCTTGTAGCGATTGACGTGATAGCCCAGCGAAATGGCGCGGCTCTCGTTTTCGCGGATTGCCTTGAGCACCTGTCCGAAGGGCGAATGGACAATCCGGTATATGGCGAACATTCCGGCGAACGTGATCGCGAGCACCACGAAGTAGAGCGTCAAGTCGGATTCCAGCGAGACAAGTCCGAAGAGGTTGCCTCTGGGGACGGCCTGGATGCCGTCCTCGCCGCCAGTGAACGGTGCCTGCAATGCCAGGAAGAACACCATCTGGGCAAACGCGAGCGTGATCATGGCGAAGTAGATGCCCTGGCGACGTATCGCGAGGGCACCGATCGCGAGGCCGAGGGCTGCGGCGACCAGAACGCCTGCGAGAATGGCAATTTCCGGCGGCAGACCCCAGACCTTCGCGGCATGTGCGGCAACGTAGCTCGCGCCGCCGAAATAGGCCGCGTGTCCGAAGGAGAGCAGGCCGGTGAAACCGAGCAACAGGTTGAAGGCGCATGCAAACAGCGCGAAGCACAGCACCTTCATCACGAAGATGGGGTACAGAAGGAAGGGCGCGACGAGCCCTGCCGCAAGAAGGACGATGAAGATCGCGGCATGGTAGTGCGGCATGCCGGCTCGTGCATGCGGGCAGGTGAGGCCCATGTTCTCGTTCTCGACTGTGACTGACATTACGCGGTCCTCCCGAACAGGCCGGCGGGCTTGACCAGAAGCACAATGGCCATGATGACGAAGACGACCACGGATGAGGCCTCCGGATAGAATACCTTGGTCAGGCCTTCGATCAGCCCGAGCCCGAAGCCTGTGACGATTGCCCCCAGGATCGAGCCCATGCCGCCGACGACAACCACGGCGAAGACGACGATGATCAGGTCCGCGCCCATGTTGGGGTTGACCGAGTAGATCGGCGCGGCAAGAACGCCGGCGAAAGCGGCCAGACCGATGCCGAAACCGTAGGTGAGCGTTATCATGCGCGGGACGTTGACGCCGAATGCGCCGACGAGCGTCGGGTTCTCTGTGGCGGCCCGCAGATAGGCGCCCAGCTGGGTCTTCTCGATGACGAACCAGGTCGCCAGGCAGACGGCCAGCGAGGCGACGATGACCCATCCGCGATAGTTGGGCAGGAACATGAAGCCGAGGTTCTGGCCACCTGAAAGCTGCGCCGGTATCGCGTAGGGCAGGCCCGATACGCCGTATTCGTTGCGCAGGAGGCCCTGAATGATGAGTGCGAGGCCAAAGGTGAGAAGCAGGCCGTAAAGGTGATCGAGGTGGTAAAGGCGCGAGATCAGCAGCCGCTCGATGATGACGCCCGTCACGCCCACGACAACGGGCGCGATCACGAGGGCGGCCCAATAATTGACACCGAATTTGTCCAGCAGCATCCACGCCACGAATGCACCGAGCATATACTGCGCGCCATGCGTGAAGTTGATGATGTTGAGCAGCCCGAAAATGATCGCCAGCCCCAGCGACAGGAGCGCGTAGAACGACCCGTTTATAAGCCCAAGCAACAACTGGCCGAAAAGAGCTTGCGGCGTGATACTGATCAGATCGATCATGCTCTCATACCCCCAGATAGGCGTGCAGCTTGCCGGCATTTGCTTCGATCTGATCATTGGGGATCATGTCGATGACCTTGCCTTGCTCGACGACATAGTGTCGGTCTGCCACGGTTGAAGCGAAACGGAAGTTCTGCTCGACCAGCACGATGGTGAAGCCCTCCTGTTTGAGGCGGGCGATGGTATGGCCGATCTGCTGAATGATGACCGGTGCGAGCCCTTCCGTCGGTTCGTCGAGCAACAGCATCTTGGCCCCGGTGCGCAGAATGCGGGCGATGGCCAGCATTTGCTGTTCGCCGCCAGAGAGCTTGGTCCCCTGGCTGGAAAGGCGCTCCTTGAGGTTTGGGAAAAGCAGGAAGATCCGGTCCAGGTCCATGCCGCCGGGCTTCACTTGCGGCGGCAGCATGAGGTTTTCCTCGACCGACAGTGACGAGAATATGCCGCGCTCTTCCGGACACCAGGCGATCCCCTCTCTCGCCACGAAGCGCGCCGGCGCGTGCATCAGTTCCTTGCCCTGGAACCGCACCGAGCCCGTGCGCTTCTGCATCGTTCCCATGATCGCCTTCAGCGTCGTCGTCTTGCCGGCGCCGTTGCGGCCCAGAAGCGTCACGACCTCTCCGGCCCGCACATCGAAGTCGATGCCGTGCAGCACGTGGCTCTCGCCGTACCAGGCTTCGAGCCCTTCGACCGCAAGCAGCGGGGGGGCCGCACCAGTCAGAGGGGGTGTCGCCAGCATTGCCTCAGTCATGACCTGCTCCGATGTAGGCTTCGATCACGCGCTCGTTCGTGGACACGGTCGCGTAGTCGCCTTCGGCCAGTACCTTGCCGCGCGCCAGCACGGTGATCGTGTCGGACAGGCTCGCCACGACCGACAGGTTGTGCTCGACCATCAGGATCGTGCGGTTGGCGGAGATGTGCTTGATGAGTGCCGATATGCGCTCGACGTCTTCCTGGGCCATGCCGGCCATCGGCTCGTCGAGCAAAAGCATCTCGGGATCGAGCGCCAGCGTCGTGGCGATCTCAAGCGCCCGTTTGCGTCCATAGGAAAGATCGGAGGCGTTGACGGTTTCGAATTCGCCAAGACCGACATCGGCGAGCAGCGCGCGCGCCTCGTTGTCGAACGCGGCCAGCACCTTCTGCGAGCGCCAGAAGTCGAAGCTGTTGCCACGCTTTCGCTGCAGCGCGATGCGGACGTTTTCAAGCGCTGTCAGTTGCGGAAACACCGCTGATATCTGGAAAGAGCGCACCAGGCCCAACCGGGCGATATCGGCCGGTGAATGCGACGTGATGTTTTCGCCCTTGTAGGTGATGGTTCCGCCCGTGGGCGACATGAACTTCGTGAGAAGGTTGAAGCAGGTTGTCTTGCCGGCGCCGTTGGGTCCGATAAGGGCATGGATATGCCCCTTGCGAACCTGCAAGCTGACCTGTTCGACGGCGAAGAAACCGTTGAACTCCTTGGTCAGGTTCCGCGCTTCCAGGATGTATGCGCTTTCCTGCATGTCAGGTTTTCCCTGTTGCCGCGCCGTCGTTGGCCTGGATGCCCGCGGACTGGCCGGCGCCCGATGCGCCCAACAGCGGGCGGCGGACGCGGAGGAAGTCCTCGACGGCTTCGGCGAACCGCTGGCACTCGGCCTCGGATACTTCCAGGCTGAGCGCGATCATGCAGCGGCGAGCCATGTAGAAGCCACGTTCGAGCATGTCGAAGAAGAACAGTTCCCGCAGTGCCTGGTTCGACGATTGCACGTCGCTTGCATTGCGGACCGGTCCCGACGTGAAATGCGCCGTCATCAGTGAGCCGAGCCCGGTGAACACAAGCGCGGCGTCGAGATCCGCGCAAAGCCGGTTGAGCTGGTTGCGCAGGCGGTCGCCGCGGTCGTTGAGCGCTCGAAGCGCTTCAGGCGTGGCGATTTCCGTCATGGCGGTGAGGCCCGCCGACATCGTCAGGATGTTGTTGTTGAATGTGCCGGCATGAGGCGTGGCCTCCGGTTTCCTGGGATCGAACCGGGACATCAGGGACGCCTTGCCGCCAAAGGCGCCGAAGGACATGCCGCCACCGACATATTTGCCGAGCGTCGTCAGGTCGGGGGCAATTCCATACTCTCCCTGCAGACCGGCAGGCCCCAGGCGCGAGGTCATGACTTCATCGAAAATCAGCACGATCCCGTAGCGCCCGGCTTCGCTTTCAAGGAGGCGCAGGAAGTCGACATCCGCGGGCACGCATCCGCCCGCGCCCAGCATCGGCTCGACAATGATCGCCGCGAACGTGTCGCCGGCCTCGGCCAGCAGCTTCTCGACCGCATTGCCGTCGTTGTAGTCACACAGGGTGACTTCAAAGGGGGCGTTGACCGGGTTCTGGCGCTCTCCGAAACTCAGCAGGCCGCCGTGATATCCGCCCCGGAACGCCAGAATGCGCTTCCGTCCGGTATGGGCGCAGGCCGTTGCAACCGAAAAGAGGTTTGCCTCTGTGCCGGAGTTGGTGAAGCGTATCAGGTCGAGGGAAGGAAAACGCCCGCAGACCTCCTTGGCGAAATCGGCCTCGAGACGATTGTGTCCGGAAAGATTGATACCGCCATCGAGTGCGCGAATGATGGCGGCGCGGATCCTGGCGTTCGAATGTCCGAACAGCCCCGCGGTGAACTCGCCCAGCAAATCCACATATTGCCGTCCGTCGACATCCTCCACATGGCTCCCTTTTCCATGGGCGATGGTCAGCGGAAACGGTGTGTGAAAGAGCACGCTGCGCGTATTGCCGCCGGGCATGACGTCACAGGCGATCCTGTGACGCTCGGAGCTTTCGGGATTGCGTTCGACATACAGCGCTCGGGCTTCACGGAGCGCCTCACGAACTGTGGCATTGGGGAAATTGTCTTGCGTGTTCATTGAAATTGCCTGCTCAGATGAATGTCAGAAGACGTTTGGGGGTATTGATCAGGATCGCGTCGATCTCCGACGCACTGAAGCCGCGTGACTGCATCAGCGGCACCACGTTCTCGTAGATGTGGCCGTAGCCGTGACCGCCGAAGCAGGACAGCCGGGTGCGGTAGCAAATGTCGTGACTGATGACGATGCGGTCGAGATGACCGTGATCTATGAGCGTGCGGATCGACTTCAGCCGGGCCGCGTCGTTGGGCATGTCGATATCGCCCCAGCTGTAGAAACTCTGTTCCTGCCCGAACAGGTCGAACTCTATGACGCATCCGGTGTCGGCCAGCTGCAGCAACCTGTACTCGTCGAATATGGTTCGATCGATGTGGCTCAGGATCGTGCGCCCGATGTCCCCGCCATGACTGGCGACGAACTCGGCGATCTCCTGCGGCTGGTCTTCGTGCCGGCCCGGATGGATGTTGACCGAGGCCCCGGTTTCCGCCTGGGCAATCAGTGCGCCTTGCAGAACCCGGCGCTCCAGTGGCGTCCAGGGCACCTGGCATCCGATTTCGCCGATGATGCCGGCGCGGATGCTGCTTCCCCAGGCGCCCTCGAATATCTGGGAGATTATCTCTGCCGCGAAACTGTCGACACTGCGCGTGTCGTTGGCGCGATCCTGATAGTCGTGAACATAATGCCCGCATCCCATGACGATCAGCGATCCGGACCGCCGCGCGACTTCGGCCAGGCCTTCAGGATCCGGCTTGAGGCCGCCGCAACTCAGCTCGACGATCGACCTGCCGCCGGCGGCGACCATCTTGCCGACCTCTTCGCATGCGATGTCGATGCTGCGCGATACAAGGTTGTTGGGAACCTTCAGCCGGCCGTAATTGATGCGGAAACAGTTGCAGAGCGCGATTTCGGGGCCCTGGTCCGCCATGACGGCCATTTGCGGTGTGCGAATGTCCCATATCAGATGCTCGTGCATCAGCGTCGGGCCAAGGGCTTCCGGATCGACCAGTCCCGTGACCGTCTGCGCCTTGCCGCGCAGCATCGTGCGGTCGACGCGGGTCATGGCCGCGGCTCCGCCGTCAGCTTGCGGAAATAGGCCGACGCCTGCGGCGTGTCATGCGCGGAGCCGTAGATCTTCCCGTCGGGATAGTATTCAGAATTGTACTGGACGAGGGATGCGGTCTCTGGTCCGGCCACCTCGGCGATAAAGGCAAGCGTGAGGTCGATGCCGGCCGATACGCCGGCGGACGTCCAGACGTTGCCGTCCCGCACGAACCTGTCCTCGACCACGGTGACGTGGTCCTTCTCGCGCAGTGCGGCAAGCAGCTTCCAATGCGTCGTCGCGCGGCGGTCGCGCAGGATGCCGGCGGCGTGCAGGATGAACGATCCCGTACAGACCGAAAGCATGTGGCTGCATTCCAGTCCGCGCCGCGAGACGAACCGGACGAGGTCGGGATTTTCAGCCTGCTCCAGCGCGGCGAAGCCGCCCGGGACCAGCAGGAAGTCGAGTTTGGGACATTCATCGAAGGAGACGTCGGGCGTCATCTTCAGCCCCTTCGCACAGACGATGCCGTCAGTGTTCGCGCCGACGGTCAGGCATTCCGGCCCGTCGGCATAGCTGCGCCACATCGTGGCCATTTCCCATGGCCCGACAAGGTCGAGCTCCTCCACACCCGGATAGACGAGGAATCCAAAACGCATGGCGATGTCCTTGAAAAAAAACGCTGCTACCGACGAGTTCGGGAAGCCGGCACCCGCGACTGCAGGTGCCGGGGGGGGGCGGGATCAGGTCCGGATTTCGCAGCCCGAAGCGTCGCGGCTGCGGAATGCGGTTTCCGGTGCCACCACGCCGAGAATCTCCTGAACGTCGAATTCCTCGGTGACCTGATCGGGCCTTTTCACCCGAAGCACGTACATGGGGTTCATGACCCGGCCATCGTCCCTGATCCGCACATCGGTGTTGTTGAAGTCGTTGACCGGCGTCTCGCGCATGTGGGTGTTGACGGCGATGGCGTCCGTGTTGCCGAGCGCCTCGACTGACTTCAGGTAATGCAGAACCGCGGAATAGACCCCTGCATGCAACATGTTCGGAATTCGTCGCGGGCGCCGTTCGAAGAAGCGCTTGCTCCAGGCCCGTGTCTGGTCGTTCCTGGCCCAGTAGAAGGACTCGCTGGCGATCAACCCGCGGGCCGTCTCCAGCCCCAGTCCGGGGAGGTCGCTCGAAAACAGCGAAAGCCCTGCGAGTTGCTGCCCGTTCGCGTCCGGACCAATCCCGAACTCGCCGGCCTGCTTGAGTGCATTGACGAGGTCCTGGCCGGCCACGGCGAAACCGATGACATCGGCGCCTGACGCCTGCGCCTGCAGGAGAAGCGAGGAAAAGTCGGCGGTTCCAAGCGGAACCCTCACGCTTCCCGCGACGTCTCCGCCGGAATTCATGACAACTTGCGTCGTATCGCGTTCGAGCGCGTGGCCGAAAGCGTAGTCGGTCGTGATGAAGAACCACTTCTTTGCGCTGGCGTCGCGGCTGAGATAGGCGCCGGTGGCGGTCGCCTGGGCAAATGTGTCGTAGGCCCATTGGGTGGAGATGGGAGAGGATTCCTTGCCGGCGAAGTCGGGGTTGCCCGCGCCTGCGACGAGAAAGGTCCGCTTGGCTTCGCGGGCAATGTTGAGAATTGCAAAGGCCGCTGCGGAGTTCCCTCCACCGACGATTGCCTCCACGCCGTCGACGTCGAACCATTTTCTGGCGTTTGCAGCGGCCACGTCGGTCTTGTTCTGATCGTCAATGCTGTAGATGACGACCGGGCGGCCCAGAACCTTTCCGCCGAAATCCTCGACGGCCATTTCCGCAGCGACGATCTGACCAGGTCCGGTCGTGTCGACGTAAGGCCCGCTCATGTCGGCGCTGACGCCGATGATGAAAGGCTCGGCGTTTGCTGCCGAGATCCGCGGGAGCAGCGTTGTTGCGCCCAGGGCGGCTGCAGTGGAAAGCAAAGTGCGTCGTGTGATCGATGTTTTCATCATGTTGGTTCCCCTCGTTTTTTAAAAATTGAGCATTGAACAATTTTATTGTCAACTGTACAATTATTAGATGGCGTAGAGGAGTAATCGAGTTGGCGAAAACGGATGGCGAGATCAAACGACGCGGGCGGCCGCCCCGGAGCTCCAATGCGAGCCTGGTTCCGCAGCAGATCGTTGAGATGTCACTGGAAGTGGTAAATGAGCGCGGGCTCGACGGCTTCAGCGTCAGAGATGTTGCCCGGCGTCTCGGGGTATACCCGACGGCGCTCTATCATCATTTCCCCGGCGGCCGGAATGAGCTGCTGGCAAACGTCGCCTCGCTGGCGTTCGTGGATGTCGCCCCCGAACTCCCGGCGGACGGGGAGTGGACGTCGTGGCTGCGCGAACTGTTCCGCCGCTACCGCGCGTCGCTCCACCGGTTTCCCAACCTGGCGCCGTTACTCGGCGCGCAGCTTGTATCGAATGCCGGCGTCAATCCGGCGCTGGTCGAGCGGATCCTCTGTGTCCTGGAACTGGCGGGGTTCGAGGACCAGAAACTGATCGATGCGTATAACGCCGTGGTTGCCGCATTGCTCGGCTATGTGACGCTGGAGTTGGCGCCGATGCCGGCCGACGATCCTCAGGGATGGGCATCCCAACTGGAAAAAAATGTGCGCAATCTGGAGCCGGAAGCCTATCCCACAATTCATAGGCATATGGAAATACTGGCGAACAGGGCCTTCATCGTTCGTTGGCAGAGCGGTCGGCAGCGCCCGTTGGAGAGCGGTTTCTCGTTCTACGTGGAAACGATGATCGCCGGCTTGCAGCGGCTGAGCATGACGCCGGACTGATCCATGCCGGTTCGCCGGTTGCCATCAGGGATGTGGCCCCGTCGCCAGTTCACCGGCGAGGCCCTGCCTGGCGAAAGTTCCGTGCCCGGGGACAGCGTGTGACCGGAAGGGCAGGGGGGACTGAAACTCCCTTCCCGCCACAGGGGGCGATGCCACCGTCCCCGGTTGGCGCCTGCCGTGCGGGTGAGTTCGGCTCAGGCCTTGATGAGGATTGCCGCCCGGTCCGTCAGGCGAAGGGGTCGGCGGCAAGTGTGGCACAGGCGGCGCGATATTCGGCCGTGAGCCGCGCGCAAAGCTCCGCCGCCGGCAGCAGCTCGGTGATTGTGCCGGTGCCCTGGCCGGCCGACCAGATGTTCTTCCACACCTTCGCCTCGCTGCCCATGTCGAGCGATCCCGCATGCTGCAGGTTGTCCGGGTCGAGGCCGGCACGCTCGATGCTCGGGCGCAGGAAGTTGGCGTTCACGCCGCTGATCGCGGGCGTGTAGAGGATGTCGGCGGCGCTCGCATCCAGGATCATCTGCTTGTAGTCGTCGACGATCGTCGCCTCGCTCGTTGCCAGGAAACGGGTGCCGAGATAGGCGAGATCCGCCCCCATGGCGCGGGCCGCGACGATCTGTGCGCCGGTGTTGATGGCACCTGCCAGGATGATCGCGCCCTCGTAGAAGGCGCGGATTTCGGAGACGAGGGCGAAGGGGCTCATGGTGCCGGCATGACCGCCCGCTCCGGCGCAGACCGCGATGATGCCATCGACGCCGGCTTCCGCTGCCTTGCGGGCATGGCGCAGGCTGATCACATCGTGGAAGACCAGCCCGCCATAGGAATGGACGGCGGAAATCACGTCCGGATTGGCGCCGAGCGAGGTGATGACGAGTGGCACCTTGCGCGCCACGGTCATTTCCAGATCGGCCTCGAGCCTTGCATTGCTGCGATGGACGATGAGGTTGACGCCAAAGGGCGCGGCGCCGGGATGGGGAGCGAGACGCTCCCCGATTTCGGCAAGCCAGTCGCCGTAGCCCTCGGTGGAGCGTTGATTGAGGGCCGGAAACGTGCCGATGACGCCGGAGCGGCAGGTTTCGACGACGAGATCGGGGCCCGAGGCGAGGAACATCGGCGAGGCGATCGCCGGCAGCTTCAACCGGCCCTCGAACGCGTTGGGGAGGCTCATGCAACGTCTCCTTTGCCCTTGCTCCTACCCGCATTCCGGCGGGTTCGGGTTATTCGCCGCGGAATTGCGGTTGGCGTTTTTCAAGGAAGGCCGAGACGCCTTCGCGGAAGTCGCCGGTCTCCGTCATGCGGATGAACGAGGCGCGTTCCGCCTCCAGATGGGCAGCAAACGGCCGCTCGAGGGCGGCGTCGATGAGCTTGCAAAAACCGCCATAGGCCTGTGTCGGGCCGCTCGAAACGCGGCGCGCCAGCGTGTCGGCACGGGCGTCCAGCTCGTCCGGCGCGACCACCGCGTTGACGATGCCGGCGGCTTTTGCCTCCTCTGCCGACAGCGTCTCGCCGAGCAGCATCAGTTCCATCGCCTTCGCGCGGCCGACCTTGCGCGGCAAGGCCCAGGTGCCGCCGCAGTCGGGCGTGGTGCCGATGCGGTCATAGGCGATGACGAAGCGGGCGTCGGTTTCGGCGACCACGAGGTCGGCGCCGAGCACCAGGCTGAAACCGGCGCCGGCGGCAACGCCCCGTACCACGGCGATCACCGGGGCAGGGGCCTCGCGCAGCGCCACCAGCGCAGGGTGCAGAGCATCGAGCAATTCGTGGACAACCTCGGCGGCGCGGTCGGGGTCGGAACCGAAGGCGGCGACATCGCCGCCGGCGACGAAGGCGCGCCCGGCGCCGCGCAGCACGATGCAGCGCACATCCTTGCGGGCCGTCACCTCGCGCACCGCCCGCAGGAATGCGCGCGACGTCGGCGCATCGAGCGCGTTCAGCACCTTCGGCCGGTTGATGGTGATGGTGGCGACACCGGTTTCGGCATCGACATCGGCAAGGACAAGGTCGTCGCTCATGCGGCCGCCTCCTCGTTCAGGTGGAACCGCCCGCCGTCGCGGGCCATGGCGGCAAGGCCGACGGGGATCTCCAGCCCGTCCGCCCGGCAGGCGTCGACAAAGGCGGCCGCCCCGGCGGTGTCGATCATTGTCAGTGGTCCGCCGGTCCAGACCGGGAAGCCGGCCGCGTCGATGGCATGAACATCCGCCTCGATGGCCGAGGCGACATCGCCGCGCTCCAGCGCCGCCGCCGCCGCAAGGGCGACAGCGCGCAGCAGCCGCATTCCGGCCGGGCGCAGGGCCGTGCGGTCTGTCTCGCCCGCCGCCTCGCCGTCACTCGGCAGTCGCGGCGGGGTGGAGAGGCCGATGACGCGTGCCGCGTTGCCGACAAAGGCGGGGCTCGTGCCCTCTGCCATCATCCGCAGGGCCTCCGCGTCGAGGGCATTCCTGCAGGCCGAGGCAAGGGGGCCGTCGGGATCGGGCCTGGCGCGGCCGTCGCGGGCGAGCGCCTGCCGGGCGAAGAACTGGGTGCGGATCATCGCCTGCGCGACGTCGCCATGGACCAGACGACCGAAATACTGTCGCTCGAGCTTGAGCGCCTTGTCGATCGGCAGGCGCGCCCCTTCATAGACGCAGGAGAGGATTGCCTCCGGTGCCGGATAGTTCCGGTGTCCGCGGGCGTGCACCTGCGCGTTGGCGAACAGGAAGATGTTGGAGGCCGCTTCCGAATTCGCCGCCGGGCCGGGCAGGGCGAAGCCCTTGCGGTCCCAGGGCGCCAAGGCTTCGACGCGCCCCTCCCGGATCGCCCGCTTTGCCGCATCGACAAGATCGCCGGCTTCGGCCAGTTCGTCGAGGATGCCGAGCGCCAGTGCCTCGTCGGCGGAAAGGCGACGCCCTTCCAGCAGCAGGGGAAGCGCTGCCTCGATGCCGATGATGCGCGGCAGGCGCTGGGTGCCGCCGGCACCGGGCAGGATGCCGAGCGTGACCTCGGGCAGGCCGAAGCGTGCCTTCTCGTCGCGGGCGGCAATGCGGTGATGGCAGGCGAGCATCAGTTCCAGCCCGCCGCCGAGCGCGGTGCCGCTTGCCGCGGCGACGACCGGCTTGCCGCAGGTCTCGATCGCGCGGAACGTGTCGGTCATCACGCGGATGCGTTCCGACGCGGTTGCCGGCGAGGTGCCGGGACCGCTCATGCCGTTCATGATGGCAAGGTCCGCGCCGGCGATGAAGCTCTCCTTGCCGGAGGCAATGACGATGCCGGTCACCTCAGGGTCAGCCGCAAGCCGGTCGATTTCGGCGCGCAAGGCGTCCGTGAAGGGCCAGTCGATGACATTCATCGAGCGGCCGGGCATGTCGATGGTCACAAGGGCGATGCCGTCCTTGTCGGTTGCGCATGTCAGCATGGGGCCTCCTCAGATCCGTTCGATGATGGTGGCAACGCCCATGCCGGCGCCAACGCACAGGGTGACGAGAGCGGTCTGCCTGTCCGTGCGTTCCAGTTCGTCCAGCGCGGTGCCCAGGATCATCGCGCCGGTGGCGCCGAGCGGGTGACCCATGGCGATCGCCCCGCCATTGACGTTGACCGTCTCCGGGTCGAGGTCGAGCGCCTCGATGAAGCGCATGGCGACCGCCGCGAAGGCCTCGTTGATCTCGAAAAGGTCGATGTCGGCCGCCGTCATGCCGGCGCGCTTCAGCGCCTTTTCGGCGGCAAAGGACGGCGCGGTCAGCATGATCGTCGGCTCCGAGCCGATTTCGGCGAAGGCGCGGATGCGGGCGCGCGGTGCAAGTCCGGCGCGCTTGCCGGCCTCGCGCGTGCCCATCAGCACGGCGGCTGCGCCGTCGACGATGCCGGAGGAATTGCCGGCATGGTGGACATGGCGGATTTCGGCGAAGTCCGGATAGCGTTCCAGGGCGATGGCATCGAAACCGGCCTTTTCGCCGAGCGCGGCAAAAGACGGCTTCAACCGCGCCAGGTCATCCGTCGTCGAGTTGCCGCGAATGGTCTCGTCGCGGGCGAGCAGCACCTCGCCGACCCGGTCGTCGACCGGGATGACGCTGCGGGCGAAGCGGCCCTCCGACCAGGCGCGGGCCGCGCGTCGGTGGCTTTCCACCGCATAGGCGTCCACATCCTCGCGCGAATAGCCCCATTTCGTCGCGATCAGGTCGGCGGAAATCCCTTGCGGGACGAAGGAGGTGGCGGCCGCCACTTGCGGATCGGCGCCCCAGGCACCGCCGTCGGACAGGATCGGAATGCGCGACATGGATTCGACCCCGCCGGCGACCATCATGTCCGCCTGACCGGCCATCACCTTTGCGGCGGCCATGTTGCAGGCCTCGAGGCCGGACGCGCAGAAGCGGTTGACCTGCACGCCGGCCGTTTCTTCCGCGTAGCCGGCTGCGATGGCGGCGACGCGGGGCAGGCACTGACCCTGTTCGCCGACGGGCATGACGATGCCCATCACCACGTCGTCGACAAGGGCCGTGTCGAGCGTGTTGCGCTCGCGCACCGCCTCCAGAACCGTGGTGGCAAGGCGGATCGGGGTCACCTCGTGCAGGGCGCCATCCGGCTTGCCCCGGCCGCGCGGCGTGCGCAGGTGGTCAAAGATCAGGGCGTCGGTCATGGCGGGTGCGAAGCTCCGTTCAAATGGCAGGACGTCTGCGGTGTGTCAGCCGGCCGCGTAGAGGCTGGCGATCTCGCCGGCATATTTCGTCTGGATGCTGGAGCGGCGCACCTTCATGGTTGCCGTCACCTCGTCGTCGTCGTGGTCCAGCTCCTTGGTGAGCAGGTGGAAGCGACGGATGTGGGAGACCTGGGCGAGCTGTCCGTTGGCGGCCCGAATCTCGGTGTCGACCAGTTCGCGCACCGCCGGGTTTTCCGCAAGGCTGCGGAAATTGGTGTAGGACAGTCCCGTTTCCTCCGCCCATTTGGCGACGGTCTCGAAGTCGATCTGGATCAGCGCCGAGACGTATTTGCGCCCCTCGCCGATGACGATGCATTCCTTGATATAGGGGCTGCCCTTGACCGTGTTCTCGATCTCCGAGGGGCTGAGATTCTTGCCGCCGGCGGTGATCATGATGTCCTTCAGCCGGTCGACGATGCGGTACTCGCCGCCCTCGATCTCGACAACGTCACCGGTATGCAGCCAGCCGTCCTTCAGGGCCGCTTCGGTGGCGCCGGGGTTCTTGTAGTAGCCGACGAAGACCGTATCGCCCCGTATCTGCAACTCTCCGTGCTCGCCCGCACGGGCCTCGACACCTTTTACCGGCGGGCCGACGGAACCGGCGGCGAGCCTGGCCCGCGTCTGTCCAAGCACCACACCGCTGGTCTCGGTCATGCCGTAGACCTCGACGAGCGGAACGCCGATGGTGCGGAAGAAATGCACGATCTTCGGCGAGATCGGCGCGGCCCCGGTCATCGCTATGCGGGCGCGGCGCAGGCCGATGTAATTCTGCAGGGCGCGGAAGACCAGAAGATAACAAAGGGCGAAGGTCGCTCGTTCCCGCAGGCTGCGTGCGGCTTTCGGCTTCGCCGCGAAGGGCTCGCAGGCGCGATAGGCCCGCTCATAGAGGGCGCGGCGATAGCCGCCTGCCTCGAGCATGCGGATGTGGATCGAGGAATGCAGCTTCTCCCAGATCCGCGGCACGCCGAGGAACGAGGAAGGAGCGACTTCTCGCAGGTCCTCCTGCACCGTGCGAAGGGACTCGCCGAAGCAGATCCGCGCGCCGAGATAGACCGGCGCCATCACCGTCACCATCTGTTCGGCGACATGGCAGAGCGGCAGGTAGGACAGATGCACGGTGTGGGCATCGAGGCCGATGCGGTCGGTCACCGCGATCGCCTGGGCACGCAGGTTGCGATAGGAGAGCATCGCGCCCTTCGGCTTTCCGGTCGAGCCCGAGGTGTAGACCATCAGCGCCACGTCATCGAGCGTGCGGGCGGCAAGGCTTTCCTCGGCCAGTGCGGGATGGGTCTTGCGATGCGCCCGCCCCATCTCCTCCATCGCGGCGAAGGAAATGACGAAGTCGCCGGAATAGCCGCGCAGGCCCTTGGTTTCGACGACGACGACCTTTCGCAGGCGGGGCAACTGGTCGCGCATCTCGACCACCTTGTCGAGCTGCTCCTGGTCCTCGCAGATGATGATCTCGCTGTCGGAATGTTCCAGCACGTAGCCGACCTCGTTGGCCGGGCTCGTCGGATAGACGCCGATGGTGACGCCGCCGACAATGCCGGTGCCGAGCTGGGCGAGCACCCATTCGACCCGGTTTTCCGAAAGCACCGCCACATGGCCCTTGTCGCCGAGGCCAAGGGCAAGAAGCCCGTGGCCGACGTCGCAGGCGCGTTCGTGATACTGGCGCCAGGTGAGCGGGTTCCAGATGCCGAAGTCCTTCTGCAGCACCGCGACCCGGTCCGGTGTCTTCTCGGCATGGGCACGCAGCATCTGCGGCAGGGTGAGTTCGGGGAAGTCGGCCATGGTCGTCTTGCCTCAGGACAGCCAGCGCTTGCGGCGCTTGTAATGCTTGATGTCGCGGTAGCTCTTGGTACCCTCGCCGCCGCTGGCGCCGAGATAGAACTCGCGCACGTCGTCGTCCTTCACCAGCCGCTCGCTCGGTCCGTCGAGCACGATCTTGCCGGTCTCCATGATGTAGCCGTAGTGGGAGACGGCGAAGGCGACGGCCGCGTTCTGTTCGACCAGCAGCATCGACACGCCGAGATCGCGGTTGATCGAGGCGATGATGGTGAAGATCTCCTCGACCAGCACCGGGGAGAGCCCCAGCGAGGGCTCGTCGAGCAGGATCAGCGAAGGCTGGGCGATCAGCGCCCGGCCGATCGCCAGCATCTGTTGCTCGCCGCCCGAGAGATAGCCGGCCCGTCCCTGGCGCCGTTCGAACAGGCGCGGGAAATACTGGTAGACGAGATCGAAGGAGGTCGGTTTGAGCCCGCGCCCGGACAGCGCGAAGGTCGCCGCCGTCAGGTTCTCCTCCACCGTCAGGTCCTCGAAGATGCGGCGCCCCTCCATCACGTGGAAGAGGCCGCGCCGGACCAGCGCGTGGGGCGTCAGCCGGGAAATGTCGTCGCCGTCGAAACGGATCGCGCCGGCGGTGACGGCGCCGTTCTCCAGCGTCAGCAGGTTCGACACCGCCTTCAGCGTCGTCGACTTGCCCGCGCCGTTGGAGCCGAGCAGGGTGACGATCTTGCCCCGCTCGACGCTCAGTGACAGGCCGCGGAGCACCTGCACCGTCTTGTTGTAGACGACCTCGATGTTGTTGATGTCGAGGAGGATGTCCGCGGCCATCTTGCTTACTCCTGCACGCTGATCCAGTCGGAAGCCGGCTGCATCTGCTTTGCGCTCGCGTCGTAGCGATAGATGCGGCCGACCGGGATGGAATTGCCCGGGATCGAGATCGGCACGCCGATGATGCCGCCGGTGTCGAAATTCTCGATCGAGTTGAGGGCGGCCTTCAGGTTGGTGCCGTTCAGCTCCTTGCCGGCGTCGAGCGTGCGCTTCGCCGCCTCGGAGAACAGCATGGCCGTGAGGAAGCCCTGCATGTACGGGGTCGACTGGTACTCGGGGCGCATCTCGCGGATGCGGTCGAGCATCGGCGCGTTGTCGGCCTCGTCATAGTAGTACCGGTACGGCATCACGCCCATGAAGCCGTCGGCATCCTCGCCGACCTTGGCCCAGATGCTGGAATCCATCGACCAGAAGGTGCCCATGAACTTGGTTTCAAGGCCGAGCTGCTTGGCCTGGCTCATGAATTCCGGCAGCGGCGCCAGCACGTAGCCGTGGAAGATCGTGTAGTCCGGCCGGGCGCGGCGCAGCTTCAGGACTTCCGTGGAAACGTCGACGGCGGTCGGCGGGGTGATGATCTCCTCGACGACCTCGAGGCCCAGTTCTCCGGCGCGCGCCTTGGTGGCGGCGATCGGGTCGCGGCCGAACTCGGTGTCCGAGTTGACCAGCACGATCTTCGCGCCCGGCTTCTCCTTGGCGATGTATTCCAGCAGGATGCCGGTCATCTCCGAATAGTCGGGACCTGCCATGAACTGTTGCGGGAAGGCCTTGGGATCGTTCAGCTCGGTGGCGAAGGACGCGCCCGCCATCATGATCGAGCCGAGGCGCTCAAGCTCGCCGTTGATCGTCTTGGCGAAGCCGGTCGAGTCGCCGTAGTAGAGATGGATCTCGTCCTGGCTCGTCAGCTTGTTGAAGACGGCAACGGAGGCATCGACCTTGTAGCCGGTGTCCTCGTAGGCGAGGCGCACCTTGCGGCCGTTTATGCCGCCGGCCTCGTTGAGGATCTTGATGTAGTCCTGCATGCCCGCCTCGATGCCGATGCCGGCGAAGGCGAAGACGCCGGTCAGCGGGATCGAGCCGCCGATGACGATGTCGTCCGCCGCGGCCGCGGGCAGCGAGGTGGCGATGGCTGCCGATGCCGAAAGGGCGATCAGCGTTCTCCTGGTTATGCCAAGCATGGTTTCCTCCGGTTTTGTCGTGACTTTTCTGTCATTCACTTCTTGAAGGGCCAGAGATGGAAGTAACGCCGTGTTCTCTGGACGATTTCGGCAAGTCCCTTCGGCTCGAAGATGAGAAAGCCGACGATCAGCAGGCCGAAAACGATGGTGCGCACCGGCGAGAGCATCGCCGCCGCGTTGGGAAGGACGGGGGTCAGCCAGTCGATGCCGAAGCGCAGCAGCTCCGGCACCAGCGTCATGAAGACGGCGCCGAGAATGGCTCCGAGGATCGTTCCCATGCCGCCGACGATGATCGCGGCAAGGAAGAAGATCGAATAGACGAAGGGAAAGCTCTCCGGCGTGACGACGCGGAAGAAATAGGCCCACATGCCGCCGGCGACCCCGGCATAGAAGGACGAGATGGCGAAGCTCATCAGCTTGTAGCGCAGCAGCGAGATGCCGAGCACTTCTGCCGAGATGTCGCGATC
>NZ_JBLXFR010000035.1:0-41144 GCF_048261845.1 Stappia sp.
TGCCGTCTGTCCGGTCAGGAAGCCGGCAAATGTCGTCAGCGCCCAGCCCTGTGCCGGCTGGTAGCCGGCCGGCGCCAGCGCCGCGGCCAGCGCCTCCGGATCGCCGCCCCATTGCAGGATCAGCGGTTCCTCGCGCTCGCCATTGAGCTCGATGCGGTGCGAGGGCAATTGCCTCCAGCCGTCGGCAAGCCAGTCGCCCGCCGACATCGACACCACCGGCGTCGTCGGCCGGTACATCGCCGTCGTCTGGTCGAAATTGCGCATGACATGCAGGCCGCCGACGGCCGCCAGCGTGACGCAGGAAAGTGCCGCCAGGGCCCAGCGTCCGATCTTCTCGTTGTGGATCGAGCCGAAGACGAAGGCGAAGGCGGCCACCATCGCCGTGCCGAAAGCCAGTCCGCCCACCACGTCGCTCATCCAGTGGGCGCCGAGATAGATGCGCGAGAAGGCGACGCCGCCGATCAGCGGCACCGCGAGCGAGAACACGCCGGCCTTGGTCAGGGGCGAACGGTCATGGGCGACGAGCACCGCGATGATGCCGTAAAGCACCGTCGTCAGGGTGGCGTGGCCGGAGGGGAAGGACAGCGCGTCGGCGCCGGAATAGATGTCGATCGGCCGCTCCCGATGGAACAGCAGCTTGAACAGCGGCACGAACACGGCCGCTCCGGCGATTGCGATGAGCAGGCCGCTCGCCCGCCGCCAGGCCCGCCGCGCGAAGAGATAGGCGACCACCACCGCGGCGACGCAGGCAGTGACGACGCCGTCTCCCAGCATCGTCAGGAAGGTCATGATGTCGTCGCCGACGGGGGTCCGCAGGTCGTGGAACAGGTTGCGGATCGCCGTGTCGGCGCGGTTGAGGCCGTTGTCGGGCGAGATCGCCGCGGCCAGCGCGACGAAGAGCGGCACCGTGACGATGATCGCCAGCGCCGAGAGGATCATGCCGGCCGAGCGCGGGTGGCTCGGGTCGAGCGCACGGGCCAGCCACTTGGCCGCCCGGTATTCGCGTCGCGCCAGCCAGTCGACGGTGCGCAGCCGGCTGCCCGCATAAAGCGGCAGCACGATCAGGATCATCCAGCGCGCGATCATCACGGCGAGGAACAGCAGCACCATGAAGACGCCGAGCATCGTCGCCAGCCGGCCGCTGATCTCGCCGAGCGCGCTGAACGCGGTGCCGGCGATGACGCCGGGCCCCAGGTGAACGATGCTCCAGGCGATCGCCGAGGTGACGTTGATGAAGGTGAAACGCCCTGCCGGCATGCCGACCATGCCGGCGATGCCGGGCACGATCGCCTTCACGCCCGGCACGAAGCGGCCGATGAAGACGCTCTTGCCGCCATGACGCAGGAAATAGGCTTCGCCCCGGTCGACCAGCGTCCGGTAGCGGTTGAACGGCCAGACCGCCTTGATCCGGTCCCTGTAGAAATGGCCGATCCAGTAGGAGATGGCATCGCCCGCGATGGCGCCGAGCACCGTCCAGATGAAGATCGGCCACGGGTCGAGCTTGCCCAGCCCGACCAGCGTTCCGGCCCCCACCAGCACCACGGTCGAGGGGACGACCATGCCGATGATGAACAGCGCCTCGCCCATGGCGATCAGGAACACGACGGCATTGGCAAGTGTCGGGTGCTCGCCGATAAAGGCGACGAGCTGGTTGAGAAGGTCGGTCACGGGTCGCTGCTCGGCATCTTGGCAAAATCGCTGAAAGGCGGCGCGGCCACCGGAATGAAACGATGCCCAATGGGGCGGGGCCCGCTACATGTACGCGCTGCTGGGCGCTCCGCCAATCCTTGGCCGCGCCGTTTTCTTCGTCGCCATGCGGGTTTGGCGTGTTTCGCGATTGCACCCGCCGGCGCGACGCGCCACCCTTGGCCTCCCGTTTTCCGGAAAAAGGTGTCCGTTTTCATGTTCCAGTCGGCCTCGCTTCCCGTCGATCTGTCGCGTGCCGATTTCGACGCGCTCGAACCGGCCCTGCGCACCGAGCTTCTCGCTGCCCAGCGCAAGGTTATCGAGACGAAGCCCTTCTCCGTCGTCATCGTCGTGGCGGGCATTGACGGCGCCGGCAAGAACAAGGCGATCGCCCGCCTGCATGAATGGCTCGACGTGCGCTATGTCACCTGCAACGCCTATGACGCGGAGACCGACGTCGAGCGTGAGCGGCCGGACATGTGGCGCTACTGGCGCGACCTGCCGGCGCTGGGCGAGATGTCCGTTGTCGTCTGCTCCTGGTACAACGCACCCATGCGCGACTTCGTGCTCGGCCGGATCGACGAGGCGGAGTTCGAGCTTGCGCTGACCCGCATCGGCCGGTTCGAGGACCTGCTGGCGCAGGAGAACGTGCTGGTGCTGAAGTTCTGGTTCTCTCTCGACCCGAAAGTGCAGAAGGAACGTCTCAAGGGACTGGGCAAGAAGGCTCGCGCCCGCCACATCCTGGCCGAGTGGACGGATATCGGACGGGCCGAACAGGCCCGCGCGGTGTTTGAACGTGCGGCGCTGGTGACCTCGACGCCGGCAGCCCCCTGGATCGTCATTCCGAGCGAGGACCCGCATGCCCCCGACCCCGCCGCCGGACGCTGCGTCGAGATGGCGCTGAGCCGCAGGCCCGAGACGGTCGAGGCGCTCGCCGCCCCGCCCGCTGCCGCCCCGCCCGCTGCCGCCCCGCCTGCCGCTGTCCTTCCCGCCGTCGCCACCGGTGTCGCCGCCGGTGTCGGGCGGCGCAGCGCGGTGGAGGCGATCGACCTCGCCAGCCGCATCTCGAAGAACCGCTATCGGGCTGAACTCGACCACTGGCAGGGAGAGCTTGCCCACCTCGTGACGAAGAAGAAGTTCCGCAAGATGTCGCTGGTCGTTGCCTTCGAGGGCAATGACGCGGCCGGCAAGGGCGGTGCGATTCGCCGGATGACGCATCCGCTCGATCCGCGCCGCTATCGGGTGCACCGGATCGCGGCGCCGGGCGAGGAGGCGCGCGCGCGTCCCTATCTCTGGCGGTTCTGGCGCCGCCTGCCGCAACTCGGCCACGCTGCGGTCTTCGACCGCTCCTGGTACGGGCGGGTGCTGGTCGAGCGGGTCGAGGGGTTCTGTTCGCAAGACGACTGGATGCGGGCCTACAACGAGATCAACGAGTTCGAGGCCGAGATGCACGATGCCGGCACGCTGGTCGTCAAGTTCTGGCTGGCGATCAGCAAGCAGGAACAGCTCGCCCGGTTCAAGGAGCGCCAGGAAACGCCCTACAAGCAGTTCAAGATCACCGACGACGACTGGCGCAACCGGCTGAAATGGGACGACTACGCCCGGGCGGCCGGCGACATGATCGACCGCACCTCGACGAGCTACGCGCCGTGGCATCTTGTCCCGGCCGAGGACAAGCGTTTCGCCCGTGTCGAGGTCCTGCGCACCCTGGTCGAGCGGTTGAAGGCGGCATTGTAGGGGAGCGCCCCCGGCCTCTCACCCGGCGCCGGAGGTGAACCTGCGGCGGAAGTCGCGCGGCGAGACGCCCGTCCGCGACGAGAACACCCGCGAGAAGTAGCCCGGATCGGAAAATCCGAGCCGGTAGGCGACCCCGGCGACGCCCGCCTGCGTATAGGCGAGCAGCCGCTGCGCCTCCAGCATCTGCCGCTCGCGGATCAGCGCCGAAGCCGGCTTTCCGAGCGCCTCGCGGCAGGCACGCGACAGGTGCGGCGGCGTTACCGACAGGGCCGCCGCATAGGCGCCCACCGCATGCCACTCGCCGTGGTGCCTGTCGAGCAGGCCCTGGAAGCGCTCCGCCAGCCGCGCCGGGGCGCCGCCCCCCGCTGCCGCCGTGCCCGGCGCGGCGTCCAGCTGCCGCAGGGCCCAGACGAAGGTGAGGGTGGCAAGCGCCGCCAGCGCCTCGCCCCGGTTGGCCCTCCGCCCGCCATGCTCGGCCAGCAGTGCTTCCAGTTCGGCCGGGACCGTGCGCGCCGTCCCCACCTGCAGCCGCGTCAGCCGGCGGTCCGGGTCGACACGCGTCCGGATCGGCTCGAACACCGTGTCGGGCAGTGTCAGGACCGAGCCCTGCGTGCCCGCGAGGAAGCGGAAACCGTGTGTCGCTCCGGCCGGCATGTTGATCAGGCTGGCGTCGTGGAGCTCGCTCTCGCCGCCTTCATGGAACAGGACGCCGCCGCCGCGCTCGATCCAGAACAACTGGTGCAGGGACGGGTGGCGATGGGAGGCGATGCGCCAGCGCCGCGGCCCGCTGCGCACCGAAAGACGTTCGATATGCAGCGTATCGGGAAAACCGGAAGCGGCCGGTTCCCCGTAAAGACTGTAGTCGGGAGCAGGGTCGAATGTTCGATTCATCCATGTAATGGAACGAATTGTTCATTCCCTTGTCCAGTCCCTTCCGGCAGGATTTGCAGGAAATGTGGCCATGTCGCCGTGCCTTGCGCCGCGATGTCGGCCAACGACACCCGTGACGCATTCAGGATGACGCGCAGCCCATGACCGAAGGCCCCTCCGGTTCCCTCTCTGCAGGTGCCAGTGCCGTTCCGGCCCGCACGCAGGTGCTCGTCATCGGCGGTGGCCCCGCCGGGCTGCTGCTCTCCCAGCTCCTGCATCGCGCCGGCGTCGACAATGTCGTGCTCGAGCGTCGCTCGCGCGCCTATGTTCTGTCGCGCATCCGCGCCGGGGTGCTGGAGCAGGGCACGGTCGATCTCCTGCGGCAGGCCGGGGTTGGCGCCCGCATGGATCGCAAGGGACTGGTCCATGACGGTGTCGAGATCTCCTTTCACAACCGTCGTCTGCGCCTCGACCTTGCCGGTCTTGCCGGCGGCAGGACGGTGACGGTCTATGGCCAGACCGAGGTCACGGCCGATCTCTATGCCGCGCGCGATGCGATGGGCGGCACCGTCCTGCACGAGGCGGAGGACGTCGCCCTGCACGATCTTGAAAGCGCGAGCCCTTTCGCGACCTTCACGCTTGACGGCGAGACGCACCGCATCGACTGCGACTTCATCGCCGGTTGCGACGGATTCCACGGCGTTTCGCGCCGCTCGATCCCGGAGGACCGGCTGAAGCTCTTCGAGCTCGTCTATCCCTTTGGCTGGCTCGGCATCCTTGCCGATGTGCCGCCGGTCAGCGACGAGTTGATCTATGCGAGCCACGAGAAGGGCTTTGCCCTGTGCTCGATGCGTTCCTCCACCCGCAGCCGCTACTACATCCAGTGCCCGCTCGACGAGAAGGTCGGGGACTGGTCCGACGACCGTTTCTGGGAGGCGCTTGCCGGCCACCTGCCGGCCGATGTCGCCGCCCGTCTCGTCACCGGCCCGTCGATCGAGAAGAGCATCGCCCCCTTGCGCTCCTTCGTCGCCGAGCCGATGCGCCACGGCCGACTGTTCCTTGCCGGCGATGCCGCCCATATCGTGCCGCCGACCGGCGCCAAGGGGCTCAATCTGGCGGTTTCCGACGTCCACTACCTGTTCGAAGGGCTGGTCGCCCATTATGCCGCGGGCGACGACCAGGCGCTCGAGCGCTATTCGGAACGTGCCCTTGCCCGTGTCTGGAAGGCCGAGCGCTTTTCCTGGTGGATGACCTCGACCCTCCACAGTTTCCCTGAAACAGGTCCTTTCGGCGCACGCATGCAGCGGGCCGAGTTCGACTATCTCGCCACCTCGCGGGCAGCGCAGGCCGCCTTTGCCGAGAACTATGCCGGCCTGCCCTACTGAGGCGAGGCGGCATTTTTTCGCAGGACACGCCTTTCGCTTCGCGGCCGGCTGCCCGTGTCCCCGCCCGCCCGTGTCCCCGCCCGCCTTGCCGCCCGCCATGCGGGCGCCGCTGCACGCGGTCGCCCGTGTCGCCGGGTGGCTGCCTGCCGAAACGGCCGGCTTTCGCTCGTGATCAAGGCGCGCGCTTGAAACGCGGGCGGTTGCAGCCGAAACTGCCTCCTCGCCGCCCGGCTCCCGATCCTGCTCCTGCTCTCAGCCCCGATTTCCGGAAAACCGCCATGTCCCTCGACCTTCTCGTCAAGAACGCGACCCTGCCCGACGGGCGCAAGAACATCGACATCGCCTGCGAGCGCGGCCGCATCGTCGCGCTCCAGCCCGGCATCGAAGCCGAGGCCGGCCGGGTGGTCGAGGCGGCCGGCCGTCTGGTCTCGCCGCCCTTCGTCGACAGCCATTTCCACATGGATGCGACGTTGTCCCTCGGTCTGCCGCGCATGAACGAGAGCGGCACGCTGCTGGAGGGCATTGCACTGTGGGGCGAGTTGAAGCCGCTGCTCACGGTCGAGGCAGTGATCGGGCGGGCGCTTGCCTATTGCGACCTCGCGGTCAGCCAGGGCCTGCTCGCGATTCGCTCCCATGTCGATGTCTGCGACGACCGGCTGACCGGTGTCGAGGCGCTGCTTCAGGTGCGCGAACAGGTGGCTCCGTATCTCGACCTGCAGCTTGTCGCCTTCCCCCAGGACGGGCTTTACCGTTCGGCGAATGCGGAGCAGAATCTCCTTCGGGCGCTCGACATGGGCGTCGATGTTGTGGGCGGCATCCCCCATTTCGAACGCACCATGGAGGACGGCGCCCGTTCTGTGCGCGCGCTCTGCGAGATCGCGGCCGAACGCGGCCTGATGGTCGACCTGCATTGCGACGAGAGCGACGATCCGCTGTCGCGCCATATCGAGACGCTGGCTTTCGAGACGCAGCGCCTCGGCCTTTCGGGCCGCGTCGCCGGCTCGCATCTCACCTCCATGCATTCCATGGACAATTACTATGTCTCCAAGCTGCTGCCGCTGATCGCCGAGGCCGGCGTTCACGCGATTGCCAATCCGCTCATCAACATCACCCTGCAGGGCCGCCACGACACATACCCCAAGCGCCGCGGCCAGACCCGGGTGCCGGAGATGCGCGCCCATGGCATCAATGTCGCCTTCGGCCACGACTGCGTCATGGACCCCTGGTATTCGATGGGCTCCGGCGACATGCTCGAGGTCGCCTCGATGGGCCTGCATGTCGCCCAGATGATGAGCCGCGAGGACATGCGTTACGCCTTCGACTGCGTCACGACCCATCCGGCGAAGGCGATGGGGCTGGAAGGCTACGGGCTGGAAAAGGGCTGCAGGGCCGATTTCGTCCTGCTGCAGGCGGCGGACACGATCGAGGCGATCCGCCTGCGCGCCCGCCGTCTCGCCGTGGTGCGGGCGGGCAAGGTCATTGCCGAGAGCGATCCCGCCATCACCCGTCTTTCCCTTGACGGGCGTCCGGCGGAGGTCGATCCGGCCTCCTACGCGCCGAAGGGGTGAAGGCGCGTCGGACTGGTGCAATATCGATAAAAAATTCGACAATTTTTCGAAAATTCCTGTCCCGAATTGTCGAAGTTGCACCGGCTTCAGCTGAAATTTTGCCCAAGGTCGGGCTTGGAGGGAGGCCCTGTCCGGGCGATAAAGCCCCATCTGCCACGCGCGCCGGATGAGAACCATGGATGAACCGACTGGGACGAATGCCAAGGCGCCGGGTGCGGGGCAGGAGGGGCTGTGCCCGGTTCGCTCCGGGTCTGTGCCCGCGGCCGCCGGCGGTGCGGCGGACGCTATCCTCGTCGCCGAAGGGCCGCCGCCGGTCGCCGGTGACGGCTATGTGCCGCCCTATCCGTTCCGCCATGTAAAGGCGGTGCCGGTCTACCGGCTGCTCGGCCTTGCCCGTCGCAGCTTTCTCTCGGTCTGGCCGGCTTCCGCCTTCGCCAGGCCCTGGCTGAAGATCGCGGTTCTGCGCAAGCAGATCTTCGTCTGCAACAGCCCGGAAACGGTGCAGGAGGCTTTCGTCCGCAAGCACGAGAGCTTCCAGCGCAAGAGCGCCCAGATGCGCCACGCGCTCGAGCCGCTGCTCGGCGACGGTCTGTTCATCTCCGACGGCGAGACCTGGCGCCGCCGCCGCCAGGTGGTCGCCCCCATCATCCATGCCTCGAAGGTGCGCGACTTTTTCCCGGTGATGGCGGAAACGGTCGCGGAGCGGCGCGATGCCTGGGCGGCCGCCGGCGAGAACGCGTCTGTCGATGCCTTGCAGGAAATGGCACATCTGACCGCGGAAATCATCTGCCGCACCATCTTCGGCAGCGCGCTCGGGCGCGACTACGCCGCCGAGGTGGTCGAGAGCTTTTCCGACTACCAGCGCCATATCGACCAGATCGACCTTCTCTCCCTGCTCGGCCTGCCGGACTGGCTGCCGCGCCTGCGCGGCCGGGCGATCCGCCGCTCGGTGGCGCGCATCGACAAGGTGCTGGACGAGGTCATCTCGCGCTATCAGCTGAAAAGCCGCGACGGCGAGACCTCGGTGATCGGCGGGTTGCTCGATGCCCGCGACGAGGACGGCCGTCCGCTCTCCCGCGAGGCGATCCGCAACGAGGCGGCGGTGATCTTCATGGCCGGCCACGAGACGACGGCCAACACGCTCGCCTGGGCCTGGTTCCTGTTGTCGCAGGCGCCCGCCGCGCGCCGTGCCCTGCACGCGGAGCTCGACACGGTGCTCGGCGGCAGGTCGCCGGAATTCGACGACATCGCCCGCCTGCCCTATACCCGTGCGGTCATCGAGGAGACCCTGCGGCTCTACCCGCCCGTGCCGATCCTTGCCCGCGAGGCGCTGGCCGATGAGACGGTTGGCGGCATGGCGACGCCGAAGGGCTCGATCGTCATGGTCGTCCCCTGGTTGCTGCATCGCAATCCCGAGCTCTGGCAACGGCCCGATCATTTCGAGCCGGAGCGGTTTCTCGGCGGTGCCCGAGGCGGCCAGTCGAAATTCGCCTATGTTCCCTTCGCCATCGGCCCGCGCATCTGTGCAGGTCTCGCCTTTGGCATGACCGAATCGATCCTGTCGCTCGCGCTTCTCGCCCAGGCCTTCGACCTGAAGCTCGAGGAGGGCGTCGACATCCAGCCGGTCTGCCGGCTGACGTTGCGGCCCGGCGACAGGTTGCCGATGCGGCTCGTCCCGCGTTCCTTGTGAGTGCGGTTCGCGGCCGTCGCCGCATCCCGCCCCTGCCCTTCGAAGAGACCCGGGCACCGGCCGTCCCGGCACACTCTCCCTTGCACCGCTTGCGGACGTGGCCGCGCGATCTCCTCAAGCAGGCCTTGCACGAGATCCTGCGCCGGTTGCCGGTCGGTTTCGCGCCGCGCCTCGGGCGGGCGCTGGCGCCTGTCGTGCAGCGAATGAATGCCGGCCGGATCTACGCCCGCCGCATCGCCTGGAACCTTGACCGGCTGCATGCGGGCGGCCCCTTGTCCGCTACGGCGCATGCCGCGGCGCTGGCCCGGTGGTGGAAGGGGGTCGGTGCGGTCTTTGCCGAGTACGCGACGCTGGAGCGGCTCGGGGAGGCCGGCCGGCTGGAGATCGAGGATCCCGCCGGTGTCGCGGCTGTCGCTGCAAGGCTTCCCCGCGATGGCCCGGTGGTCTTTGCCTGCATTCACCTGGGGCCTTTCGAGCTCTGCTTCGAGACGATCCTCAACGGACTTGGCCGCGAGGCTGTCGGCACCTGGCAGCCGGAACCGTCAAATGCGTCCAACGCGATTCTCGCAAGGCTCAGGGCGCGCTACGGGCTGTTCGCCTTCCCGCCGGGACAGCGCTCGGCCCGCCACCTGCACCGGATGGTGGTCGCAGAGGGTTTTGACGCGATTCTCTTCGTCGATGAAGTGTGCGACCGGCAGATCCACCTCCCCGCCTTCGGCCGGGCGTTGCCGACGCGCGGCAATGCTGTCACCGCGGTCAAGCTGGCGCTGAAAACCGGCGCACCGCTCGTGCCGGTCCATGTCCTGCGAACCGGGACGGCCCGCTATCGGTTCGTCATTGGCGCGCCGCTTGCCATCCACCGGGACGGTTCCGAAAGCCTTGCGGTTTCAGATGGCGTTGCCGCGCTCGACCGGTATTTCGACCCGCTTGTGCGCACCCATGTCGAACAGTGGTACATGCTGCCCGAATTGCGCCTGCCGGGCTTTGTCCCTCGGTCCGGGCAGGGGACGTCTCAGTAGAGCAATCGCACCAGGAACAGTGTCAGTCCGGGGAAGAGCACGAGGATCGCCACCCGCACGATGTCGCTGGCGATGAACGGCACCACGCCCCTGAAGGTCTGCGACAGCGGCACGTCGGGCGCCATCGAGTTGATGACGAAGAGGTTCATGCCGACCGGAGGCGTGATCAGCCCGACCTCCACGACGATCAGCACGATGATGCCGAACCACAGGGCGAACTCTTCGGGCGGCAGGCCGAAATCGAGCACCGAGACGATCGGGAAGAAGATCGGGATGGTCAAGAGGATCATCGACAGCGAATCCATGATGCAGCCGAAAATCAGGTAACAGACCAGGATCAGCACCAGCACTGTCCAGGGATTGAGACCGAGATCGACGACGAAGGCTGCCGACTGCTGGGGCAGTTGCGAGAACGCGAGGAAGCCGTTGTAGACGCTGGCCCCGAGCACGATGAAGAAGATCATGCCGGTGGCGCTGGCGGTCGACAGGAAAGACTCCACCAGCCCCTTGCGGTCGAGCCCGCCATTGAGAAGGGCGACGATGCCGGTGCCGGCGGCGCCCACGGCCGCCCCTTCCGTCGGCGTGAAGATGCCCGAATAGATCCCGCCGATGACCACGATGAAGATGATCAGGACGGGCCACACGGCAACCAGGGCCGCACCCCGTTCCGCCCAGCTCGCTTTTTCCTGGCTGCCGGCGCTGTCGGGCCGGAAGCGGACATAGAGCGACACGGTCAGCATGTAGCCGGCTGCCGCCAGGATGCCCGGAATGAACGCTGCCATGAACAGCTTGGCAATGTTCTGCTCCGTCAGGATCGCATAGATGACGAGCACCACGGAGGGCGGAATGAGGATGCCGAGCGTGCCTCCGGCGGCAAGGCAGGCGGTCGACAGCGCGCCGGAATAGCCGCAGCGGCGCATTTCGGGAAGCGCCACCTGGCCCATGGTCGCGGCGGTGGCGAGCGAGGACCCGCAGATCGCGCCGAAACCGCCGCAGGCGGCGACCGCGGCCATGGCGACGCCGCCGCGCCGGTGCCCCACCAGCGTCTCCGCCGCCTTGAACAGGGCGCGCGACATGCCGCCGCGCGTGGCGAACTGGCCCATCAGCAGGAACAGCGGCACGATCGACAGGGAATAGTTGGAAAAAGTACTGTAAACCAGTGACTTGAGCTGCGCCAGGATCGGCACGGTCGAGCCGGTGACGAGGCTCGTGCCGGCCACGCCGACGAGGAACATCGCCAGACCGATCGGCAGACGGGCGAAGATCAGCGCCAGCAGGACCGGGATCGACCACAGCCCGTATTCGAGTGACGTCACGTCTGGCTACTCCTGGCGCGGCGCGGCGCTCGGCCGGGCAAGGGTTTCATCGAGGCTGCGCCAGACCGTATAAGCGCTGACAAGGATCGCGAAGACGGCACCGGCCATGGCTGCCGCATAGGGCCACCACAGCGGGAACTGAAGGATGAACGTGGTCTCGCCATAGGCCTTCTTGTCGAGAAGACCGAGCCACAACCGCCAGCAGATGAGCGCGCAGACCCCGGTCATCAGGATGTTGGAAACGACGTCGATCGCCGCGTTGGCGCGTGGTCCGAAGCGCACGAGGAAGAGATCGACCGTCACATGGCCGCGCTTCAGCTGGCACCAGGGCAGGAAGGCGAAGATGGCAAAGGCCGTTCCGGCCTCGACCAGCTCGTAATCGCCGGGAATCGGGCCGAGACCGGCCCAGTTGAGGGCTCTGCCGGAAATCGAGACCACCGTGGTGGCCGTCAGTGCGACAAGCACGGCGCCGCCCGCGATGGCAAGGGCGGCGGCAAGCCGCTCGAGCATGCGTTCGATGGAGTGACGCACGTGGTCTGCCTCATCCCTGCGTTCGGCCGGCGGCCCGGTCCGGAAAAGCCGGCCCGCGATGACACGGGCCGGCGGCGACTGTCGCGGACGGGTGCCTGTCCCGACTGCTTTACTGTCTTACTTGCCAGCCTCGGCGGCGACAAGCGCACGCGAATCCTCGACCAGCGCGGCGCCGTCGACGCCCTTGCCGTTCATCTCGATGATCCACTCGGCGACGATCGGGTCAGCCGCCGCCTTCCAGCGGGAGGTCTCCGCCGGATCGAGTGTGATGATCTTGTTGCCGCTGGCTTCTGCCTTTGCCCGGCCGATCTTGTCGACCTCGTCCATCGCACGGCCGAACATGCCGGCTGTCTCGATGCCGGAATTGGCGTCGATGATCGCCTTCAGGTCATCGGGCAGCTTGTCATAGCTCGCCTGGTTCATGGCGAAGACGAAGGTTGCGGTGTAGAGGCCTCGCACATCGTCGAAGCCGGTATGGGTGTTGACCAGTTCGGTCAGCTTCAGCGGCAGCGTCACCTCCCAGGGGACCACGGCGCCGTCGATGACCCCCTTGGAGATCGCCTCGGGAACCGCCGGCACCGGCATGCCGATGGCGGTCGCGCCGAGCTTTTCCAGGAGCTTGGTGACGATGCGCGTCGGACCGCGCAGCTTCAGCCCGTTCATGTCCTCCAGACTGGCAACGCCCTCGCCCTTCACATGCAGAAAGCCGGGCCCGTGCACATGCAGGGCGATCGGCTTCACGCCTTCGAACTCGTCCATGGCATGTTTGGTGACGAAGGCATGAAAGGCGCGCGAGGTGGCCTCGCCGCCGGCACCCAGAAACGGCAGCTCGAAGGCCTCGGTCTTGGGGAAGCGGCCCGGCGTATAGCCGAGCACGGTCCAGACGATGTCGACGACGCCGTCCTTGGCCTGGTCGAAGAGCGAGGGCGGGGCGCCGCCGAGCTGCATCGAGGGATAGTGCTCGACCTTGATGCGTCCGCCCGACTGGGTCTCGACAGCTTCGATCCACGGCGTGATCGCCTTGGCCGGGATGGCCGCCTGCATCGGCAGCATCTGGTGCACGCGCAAGGTCACATCCTGCGCCTGTGCCGACATGCCGGTGGCAGCGGCGATGGCGGTCGCGGCCACCATCGTCGTCATGAATTTACCGATCATCGTGTCTCCTCCCAGGACTTCGGACCCGTGCCCGTCGATGGGACACCGGGACGGGATCCCGAATAGGGAAGGATGGGCCATGCAAATGGTAATGTAAAATGAGATTTGAGCGGCTTTGTATAACCGGACGTTGGGGAATTCTGGCTCTGCAATGTGTTTCGCGCTTGCCGGAGAAGCCCGCAGGCCGGATCAATTACCGCCCGTGAAGTACCCGTCACCTGCATCCGAGAAAGCCGCCGCCGTGCCGAGACATCCCCGCAACATTCTCTTCGTCATGTATGACCAGTTGCGCTTCGACTATCTCGGTTGCGCGGGGCATCCGCGTCTGGCCACGCCGAATTTCGACCGGCTGGCGGCGATGGGGGTCCGTTTCACGAACGCCTATGTCCAGTCGCCGATCTGCGGTGCCTCCCGGATGAGCTTCTACACCGGCCGCTACGTGCACTCGCACGGAGCTGCCTGGAACAACTATCCGCTGAAAGTCGGCGAAATGACGCTTGGAGATCATCTCCGGGAGCGGGGCATGGACGCGGTGCTGATCGGCAAGACGCACATGAAGGTCGACGGCGCCGGTCTCGATCGTCTTGGTATCTCGAGGGAGGGCATCATCGGCGCGCGGATCGCCGAATGCGGCTTCGACGCGCATGTGCGCGATGACGGGCTGTGGGCGGAAGGCCCGGACGGTCCCTATGACGCCAAGCCGTCGCCCTATAACGACTTCCTGCGCGCAAAAGGATATGCGCCGCGCAATCCCTGGCACGATCACGCCAATTCCGGCCTGTCGGAGGAGCTCGATGCGGACGGGCTTGGTGCCGTCGGGAGCGGCTGGCTGATGCGCAACGCGGTTGAGCCGGCCAACATCCGCGAGGAGGACAGCGAGACGCCCTGGCTGACCGACCGGGCGCTGGAGTTCCTGAAAACCCGTGCAGCAAGCCGCCGCGCCGTGCCCTGGCTCTGCCACCTGTCCTATATCAAGCCGCACTGGCCCTACATCGTGCCGGCGCCTTATCACGCCATGTACGGGCCGGAAGACGTGCAACCTGCCCTGCGCGATCCGCGCGAGCGCGAGGACCCGAACCCGGTCTACGCCGCCTTCATGGCCTCGCGCGTCTCGCGCAGTTTCGCCCGCGACGAGGTTCGCGAGGCGGCGATCCCCGCCTATATGGGGCTGGTCCGGCAATGCGATGACCACTTCGGGCGGCTGCTCGACCATCTTGAGGCGACCGGTGCACTCGAGGAGACGATGATCGTCGTTACCTCGGACCACGGCGACTATCTCGGCGATCACTGGATGGGCGAGAAGGACCTCTTCCACGAGCCTTCGGTGAAGGTGCCGCTGATCGTCTACGACCCTTCGGATGCCGCAGACGGGACGCGCGGCACGACCTGCAACGCGCTGGTCGAGGCGATCGACCTGGCCGCGACCTTCGTCGAGGTCGCGGATGGCGGCACCCGGGACTTCCCCTCGCACGTTCTCGAGGGCCGCTCGCTCCGTCCCTTCCTGCATGGCAAGACGCCCGGGGAATGGCGGAGCGCGGTGATCAGCGAATACGACTATTCCTGCACGCCGATCGCCGACCGGCTGGGTGTTTCCGTTGAGGATGCGCGCCTTTTCATGGTCTTCGACGGGCGCTTCAAGCTGATTCACGCGGAAGGCGGCCTGCCGCCCATGCTGTTCGACCTGAAGAACGACCCGGAGGAATTCACCGACCTTGGTCGTGATCCCGCCCATGCCGGCGAGGTCGTCCGGTTGCGCGCCCTGCTCTCCGACTGGGCGCTGAGGGTCAGCCAGCGGACCACCGTTTCGGATGCCGCCATCCTTGCAAGGCGGGGCGGGGCAGGCGGCAATACCGGCGTGCTGATCGGCGCCTATGACGAGGCAGATGTTTCGGCGCAGGAACTTGCCGTCTATTCGGGCCGCGCGCCGCGCGTGTCCGGCAAGGGATAGAGCCGGCTGCCGCCGATCCAGGTGGCGCGGGGCCGGAGGTCGTCATCGAGTTCGACGAGATCCGCGTCGTGTCCGGGTGCGAGACGCCCCTTGCGATCTGCCATGCCGACGGCCTCGGCCGGATGGAGCGAAGCCATGCGCAAAGCCTCGTCGAGCGCGATGCCAAGCCGCGTCACCAGACGCGCGACCGAGGCGGCCATGTCGATATCCGCGCCGGCAAGTGTCCCGTCGGCAAGCGTCAATCGCCCGATGCCATCCGCCCCCCGCTGGCGGGTGATTTCGCGTCCGTTGAGGGTGAAGGAAGGGGCGTCGGTCCCGAGCGGCGCCATCGCGTCGGTGACAAGGAAGACCCTCCCCGGCCCGGCCTTGGCCCGGAGCGCAAGCGCGGCGACCGGGTCGGCGACATGGATGCCGTCGGCGATCAGCCCGGCGGAGAGGCCGGGCAGGGCGAGCGCGGCGCCGGCAAGGCCCGGGGCGCGGTGACCCAGCGGGCTCATCGCGTTGAAAAGATGGGTGACGAGCCGCGCGCCGGCCCGTGCATAGACGGACGCAGTCTCGAAATCGCAGTCGCTGTGACCGAGGCTGATCTGGATTCCGGCCTGCGCAAGCCGGTGGACCTGTTCCGGCGTGACGCTCTCCGGGGCCAGCGTCACCATGAGCACGGGCAGCAGGCGGGCCGCGTCGAGGAGCGCATCGAGATCCGCCTCCTCCATCACCCGGATCAGGCGCGCGTCGTGAGCGCCCTTGCGCGCGAGCGAAAGATGCGGACCTTCCAGATGCAGCCCGAGGCATCCGGGAACGGCGCGGCTCGCTCCGGTCGCGGCGCGGATCGCCCGCGCGGTGATTTCCGGCGTGTCGGTGATCAGGGTCGGCAACATCGCGGTGGTGCCGAAGGCGCGATGCGCCCCGGCGATACGGGCGATGCTGTCATGGTCGGGGGCGTCGTTGAACTGGCAGCCGCCGCCGCCATTGACCTGCAGGTCGATGAAGCCGGGCGCGAGGATCCGGCCGCGCGCCTCGACCAGGCGGGCGGATGCGGGCACTTCGCCGCGCGGCACGATGCCGGCGACATGGGCCCCCTCGACCAGCACCGCGGCATCGTCATGCCAGCGTTCCGCGTCGAAGATCCGCGCGGCGGCAAGGGCTGTGAGTTCGGTCATCCGCGCTGCAATCCTCCGGGCGGTCTGCTGAAGACGGCGTGTCCCGCCTTCATGCGCCAGCCGGCGCGCCTGCGCAAGCCGGCTCAGGTCCTTGCGAAGATGCGCAGGGCGAGACGGACCGCGCCGTCGAGCGCATCGCCCAGCGGGTCGGACAACCGTTCGCGCATGCCGGCGGGAAGGTGGCGGGCGTAAAGCGGCGCGAGCCCGCCCATCAGGGCGATGCGCGGACGGTCCGCCCAGTCGAGATGCGCGATCATCTGGGAAACCTCCGCGACGGCGGTCGTAAGAAGCCCGGCCGCCTCCGGATCGCCGGCAGCGACCGCGTCGAAGACGTGCGGCGCGAAACGACCGAAATCGGCGGGCCGGGCGGTTCCGGCGAAGGTCACTATGCGGGCCGGGTCGTCGTCGAAGGCGGCCAGAAGCGTCCGCGACAGCGGGCCGTGGGGGCGCACGCCGTCACGGGCCAGCAGTGCCGCCCGCAAGGCGTCCCGTCCGAGCCGCGCCCCGCCCCCCTGGTCGGCCAGATGCAGGCCCCAGCCGCCGACGGAGCGGATCTCCCCGCCGTGCCGGGCCAGGAATGCGGAGCCGGTGCCGAGGATCGCCATGATGCCGTCGCCGGGTCCGAGCGCGCCTTCCAGCGCGATCTCGGCATCGCCGGTGAGTTCCGTGCGGGAAAAGGGAAGGTCGCCGAGAAGCGCGGCGGCCGTTGGCGCCGCCTGCCTGGCGCCGGCAAGCCCCAGCAGGGCGGCGCAGTCGCGGATTGTCTCCGGCGGCAGGCCGGCATCGGCAATCGCGGCGCGGGCCGCTTCGCCGATGCTGGCCCTGGCCTGGACCGGGTCGGTGGCGATGTTGGCAGGCCCTGCCCGTCCCCGGGCAAGGATGCGGCCATCGCGCGCCGCGAGGGCGGCCCGGCAGGTGCTGCCGCCGCCATCGACCGCGATCAGGTAGCCGCCCATCGACTGCGTCGTCAGGAGGCGGTCGGCTGCGCGGCGAGGCCGCGGGCCTGCTCGATCCAGCCGTCGCGATCGATCCGGCCGCGGAAGTCGAGGCGGCTGTCCAGCGCCGCGATCTGCACGTCGGTCAGCGCCGCGATCTGCCAGAAGTGGAAGATGCCGGCGCCATTGAGGGCGGTCTGCAGCTTCGGCCCGACACCGGTGATCGCCGTGAGGTCGTCGGCGACGCCGCGCGGTTTGGCGAGCAGCACCTCGGCCAGCGGATCGGACGCCTTGGCGGGTTTGGCGGCAGGCTTTTGTGCCTCTGCCACGGGCGCGTCGGCGGCAGCCGCCTTCGGCGCTGTTTCCGGGCGCGTCCCGTGGGTGCGCATGAAGTCGAGGATGCGCGGCGCGATTTCCGAGCGGAAGCGCGAGCCGTTGAAGACGCCGTAATGGCCGACATCGGGCTGCATGTAGTGGGCCTGCATGTCGGGCCCGAGGCCCGTGCAAAGATCGTGGGCGGCGCGGGTCTGGCCGCGACCGGTGATGTCGTCCTTCTCGCCCTCGATGGTCAGCAGCGCGGTGCGCCGGATGGCGCCGCAATCGACGATCTCGTCGCGGTGGCGGAACGTGCCGCGCGCCAGCGCATGCTGGATGAACACGGTGTCGACGGTCTGCAGGTAGAATTCCGCCGTCAGGTCCATGACCGCGAGATATTCGTCATAGAAATCGCGGTGCTTCTCGGCGCTGTCCCCGTCATTGGTGACGAGATGCTGGAAGAACTCGTGATGGGCGCTGACGTGCCGGTCGAGATTCATGCTCATGAAACCGGACAGTTGCAGGAAGCCCGGATAGACGTCGCGCATGAAGCCGGGCTGCGGGAACGGCACCTTCATGATGACGTTGCGCTCGAACCACTCGATGCTCTTGTGCTCGGCAAGGTCATTGACGGCGGTCGGGTTGATGCGGGTGTCGATCGGGCCGCCCATCAGCGTCAGGCTGGCCGGGGCGAAGGGATCGTCATGCGCTTCCATGACGGCGGCGGCCGCGAGCGCGGGCACCGACGGCTGGCAGACCGCCATCACATGGGTGTCCGGGCCGAGGAAATGCAGCATCTCGATCAGGTAGTCGATATAGTCGTCGAGATCGAAGCGGCCCTCGGTGAGCGGCACCATGCGGGCATCGATCCAGTCGGTGATGTAGATGTCCGCGCCGGGAAGCAGCGTCTCGACCGTGCCGCGCAGCAGCGTCGCATAGTGGCCCGACATCGGCGCCACCATCAGGATCTTGGGATCCTTGCGCTGCTTCGCGCCGAGTTTGCGGTCGAAATGCAGCAGGTTGCAGAACGGCTTGCTCCAGACGATTTCCTCGCGCACCGGAACCTTGACGCCGCTGACGGTGGTCTGGGGCAGGCCGAATTCCGGTTTGCCGTAGCGCCGCGTCATGCGTTCGATCAGCTCGCAGCCGGCAGCCATCGAGCGCCCGAACGGGGTGTGCGTCAGCGGGTTCAGCGGATTCTGGAAATAGAGCCGTGTCATGTCGGCAGTGGCCCGTACCGGGCTCATTGCCGCATGGTTGAATTCATAGACCTGATAGAACACGTGACCGACCTCGCAGTCTGGCGGACGCGGCGCAACATCGCCCGCGTGTTTTTTCGCATTGCAAAATAGTATGACAAAGATGTGCGCCGCATCAACCGATACGGAGATCGATATGCTGCGCCGCGAAGAAGATGTCAGGGCATTGGTCACGAAAACACACAGGCCGGAACCCGGTGCGGGGTCGAAAAGATCCGCCTCAACAGCGGCTTCCGTGCGCCGGCGCCGGCCGGCGCGGGGCGTCGGGATGATGCGAAATAACTAGGTAAAAATTACGCTGCGAGATCGGCGACAACCGCATCGAGCACGAGGAATCCGGCAGGAGTTGCCCGCATGCGCGTCCCGTCGAGTCGTTCCACCATGCCGTGCTCGATGAGATCGGCCACCCGGCGCGGGTCGATCCGGCGGTCGGCAATAGCCTCGTAGCGGGCCAGATCGACGCCCTCGACGAGCCGCAGGCCCATCAGCAGGTATTCATCGCCCTGCTCTTCCTGCGTCAGTGCGATATCCTCCACGGCACCCTCGCCGCGCGCTTCCACCGCTGCAAGCCAGGTTTCGGGGTGACGCTCGGTGGCGGTGGCGAACTTGCCGTTGCCGCCGGTCAGCCGGCCATGAGCGCCCGGGCCGACGCCCACATAGTCGCCATAACGCCAGTAGACGAGATTGTGCCGGCACTCGGCGCCGGGCACCGCATGGTTCGAGACCTCGTAGGCCGGCATGCCGCGACCGGCGCAGATCTCCTGGGTCAGGTCGTAGAGATCGGCGGCGGTGTCGACGTCGGGAACCACAAGCTTGCCGGTCCGGTGCAGCTCGAAATAGGGCGTGCCCTGCTCGATGGTGAGCTGGTAGAGCGACAGGTGGTCGGCGGCCAGATCCATGGCCTCGTTCAGCTCCTGCCGCCATGCGGCGCCGTCCTGGCCCGGCCTTGCATAGATCAGGTCGAAGGAGATGCGCTCGAAGGTCGAGCGGGCGATGCCGATCGCGGCTTTCGCCTGGGCGACGTCATGCAGCCGGCCGAGACGGCGCAGGTCGCCGTCATTGAGCGCCTGCACGCCGAGCGACAACCGGTTGACGCCAGCCGCGCGATAACCGCGAAACCTGTCCGCTTCGACCGAGGACGGGTTGGCCTCCATGGAGACTTCCACGTCCGGCGCCACGCTCCACAAACCGCCGATCGCATCGAGAACACGGCCGACGGTCGTGGGGTCCATCAGCGACGGGGTGCCGCCGCCCAGAAAGATAGAATCAACGCGCCGACCGCGCGTGCGCGCGGCGAAATGGGCAAGTTCGCGCTCGAAGGCGGCGGCAAAGCGCGGCTGGTCGACACTGGCATGACGGACATGGCTGTTGAAGTCGCAATACGGGCATTTGGCCTCGCAGAAGGGCCAATGCACATAGATGCCGAAACCGCCGTCAACCGTCGCCGTGTCCGCCATTATCCCTCCAGGCACCGTGCGGAAAAGTCCGCGAAAGCGAGGGCGCGGTGCGACATGCCCTGCTTTTCCGCCGTCGGCATCTCGCCAAAGGTGCGGTTCTCGCCGTCCGGCTGGAACATCGGATCGTATCCGAAACCGCCATTGCCGCGCGGCGGCCACACCGCGGTTCCCTCGACCTCGCCGCGGAACGTCTCCACATGCCCGTCCGGCCAGGCGAGACAGAGCACGGCGACAAAGGAGGACCGGCGGCTCTCCGGCGTGGTGGCGCCGGCTGCCTGGAGCTTTTCCTCGATGGTGCGCATCGCCATGGCGAAATCCTTCTCCGGCCCCGCCCATCGGGCCGAATAGACGCCCGGATCGCCACCGAGCGCGGCCACGCAGAAGCCGCTGTCATCGGCAAGCGCGGGTAGTCCCGAGACTTCCGCGGCGGCCCGCGCCTTCAGTTCCGCATTGGCCTCGAAGGTCGTCCCGGTTTCCTCCGGTTCCGGCAGGTCGAGACTGCCGGCGGAGACGACATCATAGCCGAACGGCGCCATCAAGGCATCGAACTCGCGCAGCTTGCCCGGATTGTGGCTGGCCAGCACGATGCGGCCCGGCGCCAGCCGGCGCTGTGTCGGGGCGGATGTGTCGGTCATGCGGGCCTCACAGGATGGCCAGTTTCTGCAGGTCGACAAGCTGGCCGATGCCGGCCTTGGCGAGACCGAGAAGCTGGCCGAATTCCTCCTCGGTGAAGGGAGTGCCTTCGGCCGTGCCCTGGATTTCGACGATGCCGCCGGCTCCGGTCATGACGAAATTCGCGTCGGTCTCGGCCTCCGAATCCTCGGCGTAATCAAGGTCGAGCACGGCCTTGCCACCATGAATGCCGCAGGAAATGGCAGCCACATGGTCCCGGAGCACCGGTTTGGTGACCATGTCGCGGGCCCGCATCCAGGCGATGCAGTCATGCAGCGCGACCCAGGCGCCGGTGATCGCGGCGGTGCGCGTGCCGCCATCGGCCTGGATGACGTCGCAATCGACCGAGATCTGGCGCTCGCCGAGCGCCGGCAGGTCGACCACGGCGCGCAGGGAACGGCCGATCAGCCGCTGGATCTCCTGGGTGCGCCCCGACTGCTTGCCGGCCGAAGCCTCGCGGCGCATGCGCTCGCCTGTGGCGCGCGGCAACATGCCGTATTCCGCCGTCACCCAGCCCCGCCCCTGGCCGCGCAGCCAGGGCGGAATGCGCTCCTCCAGGCTCGCCGTGCACAACACATGGGTGTCGCCGAACTTGACCAGGCACGAGCCTTCCGCGTGTTTGGAAACGCTTCGTTCCAGCGTCACGGCGCGCAACTCGTCGGCTGCGCGTTTGGATGGCCGCATGTCGATCCCCTTCAAACCGGTCCCGCAGGGACGCTGTGTCCCCGCTCTTGTCAGGCGTTCCTCTTAATCCAAGATTGGGGCCGAATGAAATGCCTGTCTGAGCTTTCTCGAACGGATGAGCGCAATGGCGCGCGTCGTGGCGGCGTGTTTGCGGTGGGCAATCGCGGCGAAGACGCACTATATTCGCCGCGAGGGTCGGAGATGTTCGCGGCGAATATCCGCTGCCGTGACGAAAGTCGTCCATGGCGGGCGGCGGCGAAGCAAGAGGACAGACATGCAAGAGGACCGGGGACCGCAAGCGTGACACTCGGCGTGCCATCCGTCAGCCTGGGCGAGCTGGATCGGCGTTCGCGGGAGATTTTCCGCGCGATCGTCGAATCATATCTGGAGACCGGCGAGCCGGTGGGCTCGCGCAACCTGTCCCGGCTTCCGTCCATCCAGCTCTCACCGGCTTCGATCCGCAACATCATGGCCGATCTGGAGCATGCCGGGCTGCTCTATGCGCCGCACACATCCGCCGGCCGCATGCCGACCGAAGGCGGCTTGCGCTTTTTCGTCGATGCGCTTCTGGAGGTCGGCGACCTGACGCAGGACGAGCGCGCCCAGATCGAGATCCAGGTCAAGGCGGCGCGCAGCGAGCGCACCAGCGAGCAATTGCTGACCGAGGCCAGCCAGATGCTGTCCGGCCTGTCGCGCGGCGCCGGCGTGGTTTTCACCCACAAGGGCGATGTGCGCTTGCGTCATGTCGAATTCGTCCGCATCGAGCCGCTGAAGGCGCTGGTCGTGCTGGTCGGCGACGACGGCTCGGTCGAGAACCGGATCGTCGATCTGCCGCCGGGCCTGCCGCAATCGGCGCTGATCGAGGCCTCGAACTATCTGACAAGCCTGATTCGCGGGCGCACCCTCGCGGAGGCACGGCGCGAGCTGGAGACCCAGCGCGACCGGCACCAGAAGGAACTGGACGCACTCACCGCCAAGCTGGTCGAGGCCGGCATCGCGCTGCGCGGCGGAACCGGTGGAGACACCGGGTCGCTGATCGTGCGCGGACGTTCGAACCTGCTCTCGCACCTTGAGGCGGAACAGGATCTGGAACGCATCCGGCTTCTGTTCGACGATCTGGAGAGCAAGCGCGACCTGATCCAGCTTCTGGCGGCCGCCGAAGGCGGCGAGGGGGTGCGCATCTTCATCGGCTCGGAGAACAAGCTGTTCTCGCTGTCGGGGTCCTCGATCGTCGTTTCCCCGTTCCGGGATCAGGATGAGCGCATCATCGGCGTGCTTGGCGTGATCGGGCCGACCCGTCTCAACTATGCCCGCATCATCCCCATGGTGGACTACACCGCACGTCTCGTCGGCCGGTTGCTGCGCTGACCGGCCCCCAATCTTTCAACGGACACTTCATGACGACCCTGACGCCTGCCGAACTCGAACGCTATGCCCGCCATATCGTGTTGCAGGACGTTGGCGGGCCCGGGCAGCAGAAGCTCAAGGCGGCGCGGGTGCTGGTCGTGGGTGCCGGCGGGCTCGGCGCGCCGGTACTGCAATATCTGGCAGCCGCCGGGGTCGGCACGCTCGGCATCGTCGATGACGACACCGTGTCGCTGTCCAATCTCCAGCGCCAGGTGATCCACGACACGGACCAGCTCGGCGAGCCCAAGGTGGCGAGCGCGGCGGAGGCGATCGCCCGGCTCAACCCGCATGTAGCGGTCGAACCGCATCCGGTGCGGTTGTCGGCGACGAACGCGCTGGCGCTGATTTCGCGCTACGACCTCGTCGTCGACGGATCGGACAATTTCACCACCCGTTATCTCGTCTCCGATGCCTGCTTCTTCGCCAGGAAACCGCTCGTTACGGGTGCCGTCGGTCGCCTCGACGGCTCGCTGACATTGCTCAAGCCCCACGAGAAGGATGCCGATGGCACGCCCAATCCGACCTATCGCTGCCTGTTTCCCGACCGCCCGGCCGATGGCGCGCTGCCGACCTGCGCGGAAGCCGGGGTGCTTGGTGCCCTGACCGGGATGGTCGGAACCATGCAGGCGATGGAGGTGATCAAGGAGATCGCCGGGTTCGGCGAGGGGCTGCTCGGCCGGCTGCTGCTGGTCGACGCGCGGTCGATGCGCTTCGAGACCATTCGCTATCGCTGGTCGGCGAAGAACCCGCTGAACGGGGCGGCGCCGCTCCGTTTCGACGAACTGGCCGGCGCGTGAGAGCCATGTTCGGGATGCGCGCGGCACCGCTTCCAGACGCGATCACCGTCGCGCTCGCCGGCGGCGAGCAGCGTATCGAGCTGCGCCGCAACGCCAATGCGCGGCGCTACATCCTGCGGCTGCCGGCAACCGGCGGGGACCCGGTGCTGACCGTTCCGGCGAAGGGAACGCTCGCCACCGCCCGCGACTTCGCCGAGCGCCAGCGCGACTGGCTCGCGGCGCAGCTCGACCGCAGGCCGGACGCTGTCGCCTTTGCCGCCGGGGGCATGGTGCCGCTGCGCGGGGAACCGCACCGCATCGTTGCCGCCGGAGGCTTGCGCGGTCTCGTGCGGGCGGAAACCGGGTCCGGCGAGGCGCTGCTGCAGGTGCCCGGTGCCGAGGAGCATCTCGCCCGCCGGTTGACCGACTGGCTGAAACGCGAGGCGCGCCAGGACCTCAAACAGGCTGTCGACCTGCACGCGGCAGCTCTGGGACGCTACCCGTCCGCCCTCACCTTGCGCGATACGCGCAGCCGCTGGGGCTCTTGCACGGCGGACGGAAAGCTATCGTTCTCGTGGCGGCTGGTGCTTGCGCCACCCTTTATCCTCGACTACGTCGCAGCTCACGAAGTCGCCCATCTCGCCGAAATGAATCACGGCCCGCGGTTCTGGGCCCTGTGTCGGCGTCTTGCGCCGCGCACCGAGGAGGCGCGTGGCTGGCTCCGGCAAGAGGGCGGCCGCCTGCATCTTTACGGCTAGGCTCGGCAACCAGGAACCGGAACAGGCTTTCGCCTGGCGACAGCCCGGCAGCAACCGCACGAAAAAGGTGCTCGTCACATGCTCAAGCCCGACACATGGGCGCTCACCATCCTGCTGGCGTGCCTGACGGCGCTGGGCCCGCTGTCCACCGACATGTATCTGCCGGCACTGCCGGCGATCCTGCGCGACCTCGACACAGCGCATGCGTCGGTACAGCTGACGCTGTCGGTGTTCCTGGTCGGTTTCGCCGTTGGCCAGATCTTCTATGGTCCGCTTGCCGACCGGCTGGGGCGCAAGCCGGTGCTGATGACGGGGCTCGTGATCTATGCCGGAGCAAGCCTTGCCTGCACCCTGGCGCCGACGGTCGAGGTGCTGATCGGCGCGCGCTTCCTCCAGGCCTTCGGCGCGGCGGGGCCGGTGGTGCTCGCCCGCGCCGTCGTGCGAGACCTCTATGAGGGGCCCCGCGCCGGCCAGGAACTGGCCCGGATGGGCTCGATCATGGGGCTGGCCCCTGCCGTCGCCCCCTTCTTCGGCGGCCTGATCGCGGCAGCCGGGGGCTGGCGTCTGGTGTTCCTGGTGTCGCTCGCCTTCGCCGCGGCGGTGCTGGTCGCCATCTGGCGGCGCTTGCCGGAAACGATCAGGGCCCGGGAGACCGCGCCCTTCTCCGTGCCGGTGCTGATATCCGCCTTCGCCGGCCTGTTGCGCCACCGGGCGTTCGCGGCGCATCTGGCGATCGTCACGCTGACCTATTCCGGGCTGTTCGCGTTCATCTCCGGCTCGTCCTTCGTCCTGCAGGACATTTTCGGCCTGAGCCCGGCGGTGTTCGGCATCGTGTTCGGCATCTGCGCGCTCGCCTATGTGGCCGGCACGCTGATCGGCCAGCGGCTGGCGCCAAGACGGGGCGCCGACGCGACGATCCTGACCGGCTGCCTGCTGATGGGGGGAGCAGGCGCTGCGATGATCGCGGCGGTGCTCGTGGTGCCTTCGATGCTCGCCGTCGTGCTGCCGATGATGCTCTACATGGCTGGCGTCGGCCTTGCCATGCCGCAGGCCCAGGCCGCCGCGCTCATGCCCTTCCCCGGGCGCGCGGGAACGGCGTCCTCGCTGATGGGCATCTGCCAGATGAGCGTTGCGGCGCTGGTCGGCATCCTCGTCGGCATGACCCATGGCGGCACGGCCCTGCCATTGGCGCTGATCATCGCCGCCAACGGTCTTGGCGCCGCGCTGGTCTTTTTGGCGACGCGCCGAGCAAGGGCGGCAGGCGTGTAGCTGCGGAGATCAGCCGCCGAAGATGCGGTTGAGCAGGTCGAGCGGTCCGCCGCTGCCCTCGCCGTCGCGCATGGGCGGCAGGCGGCGGGCCGGGTCGCCTTCCGCGGGAATGTCGCGCATCGGCATGTCGAGCGGGGTGGCGGGTTCCGCCACCTGGACAGGGCGGTCGGAAATGCCGGGAAGACCGGCGACCGGCAGGCCCTGGTGGCCGGCCGACATCACCTCTTTCCAGACCGTCGCCGGCAGCGACCCGCCGGTTGCCCGCTTGGTCGGCGAATTGTCGTCATTGCCGAGCCAGACGGCGGTCGTCATGGTGCCGGTATAGCCGATGAACCAGCCGTCGCGGAAATCCTGGCTGGTGCCCGTCTTGCCGCCGGCCGGACGACCGGCAAGATGCGCTGCCTTGCCGGTGCCGGTCATCAGGGTCTCGCCCATCATCATGTTCATGTCCGACAGGGTCCGGTGGTCGATCACCCGGCCGCCGCCATCGCCCTTGCGGGCATAGAGAAGCTTGCCGTCCATGGTGCGGATCGAGCGGATGACATGGGGCACGACCGCGTGACCGCCGTTGGAAAAGGGCACATAGGCGGCGGCGATTTCCAGCGGCGTCACTTCCGAGGTGCCGAGCGAGATCGACAGGTTCGAGGCGAGCGGCGAGGAAATGCCGAGCTTGCGCGCGGTGCGGATGATCGCCTTCGGACCAACCTCGCTGGCAAGGCGCGCGGCGACCGTGTTGAGAGACAGCGACAGGGCTTCGGTCAGCGTCACCGGCCCGCGATAGGACTTGGAATAGTTCTGCGGCGCCCAATTGCCGATCTTGACCGGCGCGTCCTGGCGCACGGTGCCGGGCGTCAGGCCGCGCTCCAGCGCCGCCAGATAGACGAAGGGCTTGAACGCCGAGCCCGGCTGGCGGCGGGCATTGACGGCCCGGTTGAACTGGCTGCGGGAATAGTCGCGCCCGCCGACCAGCGCCTTGACGGCGCCCGAACCGTCCAGCGTCACCACCGCGCCCTGGCCGACGCCGCGCTTGGCGCCCTCCTCGTCAAGCGCCCGGCGCAGCGCATCCTCGGCGATGATCTGCAGGCCGAGATCGATGGTCGTGTCGACGATGATGTCATCATCGACGGCGCCGACATAGCCGGGAAGCCGCTCCATCACCCAGTCGGCGACGTAGTTCTCGCTGGCCGAGGTATGGTGTGTGACGACGCGCATCGGGGCGGCGATGGCGTCGGTCGCCTCGCGCTCGGTGAGATAGCCTTCCTCCGCCATGGCGCCGAGCACGGTCGCGGCGCGCTCGGCGGCAAGGTCCGGGTTGCGGGTCGGGGCATAGCGCGACGGCGCCTTCAGCAATCCGGCGAGCGTTGCCGCCTCGCCGATGCTGACGAGCCGCGCGGACTTGCCGAAATAGCGCCGCGCCGCGCCGTCGACACCATAGGCGCCGGCACCGAAATAGACGCGGTTGAGATACATCTCCAGGATCTCGTCCTTGGAGTAACTCGCCTCCAGCCAGAGCGCCAGAACGGCTTCCTGCACCTTGCGCTTCAGCGTGCGGTCGGGCTCCAGGAACAGGTTCTTGGCAAGCTGCTGCGTCAGGGTCGAGCCACCCTGCACGAGACGTCCGGACGTCACATTGGTGAACATGGCGCGGGCAAGGCCGAGCGGATCGAGGCCGAAATGCGAGCGGAAGCGCCGGTCCTCGATGGCGATCACCGCCTGAGGAAGATAGGGCGGCAGTTGCTCCAGGCGCACCGCCTCGCCGCCCGTGTCGCCGCGATTTGCCATCAGCGTGCCGTCGGCTGCAACGATACGGACATTGGGCGGGCGCTGCGGCACCTTCCATTCGGAGGTCGGCGGCAGATAGGCGGCGTAATAGATGAGCACGCCGACGCCGCCGATGCCGGCCCAGATACACAACACGAAACCCCAATAGATCGTCCGGCGGATCAGCCCGACCAATCCGCCGCGCCGATGCCGGGTCTTGCTTTTGCCGCGCCCGCCGCGCGGCGGACGGCCATTGCCGCCTGAGCGGCCCCGGGTCTCCGCTTCGCCCTTCCGGCCGCTTGGGGCGCGCTGCCGCGACGGCTTGCCGCCGGCCGCCGGCCTGTCGGCGCCGGTCAGGCGCATGTCGAGCGTGCCCGCCTCGCGTCCGTCGAGGCGGGGTTCCACACGCGGTTCGCGCCTTTTTCCGGTTGACGGTCGTCGTGCCATGCCAGCTGTCTGTGTCTTCCCCGGAGCGAAGTGCCCCTCTGTCCCCGATGTCGGGGTGCAGCTTAAATGCGGCAATTTAAGGGGGTGTTAAGCCTGCCGCGCGCTGGCCGAAGTGGCGACCGGCCTGCCTTTACAGGCACGGGTGCGACGGGCTACGCCTGAAGATCGAAACCGCCGCCGGCAAGGCGCGCGCGACAGGATCAGGGGACGAAACGGAATGGCAAAGGGATACTGGGTGGCGCGGGTCGACGTGACGGATGCCGACGCCTACAGGGACTATGTCGCGGCCAACGCCGAAGCGTTTCACGCCTTTGGCGCCCGCTTCCTCGTGCGGGGCGGCCGGTTCGAGTGCAAGGAAGGCGCGGCGCGGGCGCGCAATGTGGTCATCGAGTTCGACAGCTACGAGAAGGCGCTCGAGTGTTACGAGAGCGAGGCCTACGGGCGCGCCATGTCCTTGCGCCTCGGGAACGCGGTCTCCGACCTTGTCATCATCGAGGGCTATGACGGTCCGCAGCCGTGACCAGGCCGGCCGGCGCCTTTGTCGTGCGTCCGGTCGAGCGCTCCGAGGTCGATGCGCTGCATGCCCTGTGGCGCGCGGCCGATGATCGCGGTGACTGGCGGCCGGCCTCTGGCGGGCAGGGGCTCCTCGAGGAGCTCGACATCCTCGCTTCTGAAGGACGGGTCTGGGCCGCTTTCCAGCGCGGCGCTCCGGTCGCGTTTGCCGCCGCGGGCGATCTCGACGGCGCCTTGTGGTTGTCGGTGTTCGGCGTGTCCGGGACCTGCCGGGGGCGCGGACTGGCGAGTTCGTTGCTGGCGGGCGTCCTCGGATACGGGCAATGGGCCCAGTATCCGGCGCTGGTCGCGCTGGTCGCGCTGGCGCCGAAGGGCGAAAGCGCTTTTCTCGAACGGGTGGGGTTCCTGAGGCTCGACGGTGACCGGCTCGCCGACGGACTTCGCGAGTTGGCGCGATCACGCGGACTGGCGGCCTGGGCCCGGCCGATCTGAGCCCGCGTCCTGGCCCGGCTACTGGTGGGCGTAACGCCCCGCGTCAGCCCCGTAGTGGTTGACGTAGCGACTGTTCAGGGACTGGACCGGCATCACGATCAGCACGTCGGTGGTGCCGAACTGATGGTCGACGACCGCGCCGTCGCCGATATAGGCGCCGAGCCGCAGGTAGCCCTTGATCAGGGGCGGCAGTTCACGCAGTGCCTGGCGCTCGTTGACGTCTCCCCGTGGCAGGCGGTTCATGTCGACATAGCGGCTCTCGAGCGCCCGTACGCGCCATTCTTCCGGCGCCCGCGCATTGTGATGCAGGAATGCCAGCTGCGAGGCGAGCCGGTCGGGATCGGTGCCTTCGATCGAGGCACAGCCGACCATCACGTCGATGCGATGCATCAGCACATAGGCCCAGATCCCGTGCCAGAGCAGCTCCACCGTCCGCTTCGTGCGGTACGGCTTGAGGACGCAGGAGCGGCCGAGTTCCAGGAACTGCAGACGCGGATGGGCATCGACCAGCGACTGGATGTCGAATTCGCTGGCCGTGTAGAAACCGGCATGCCGCTCGGCGACATCCTGGCGCAGCAGCCGGTAGGTGCCCACGATCCGGGGCTTGCGGCGGCCTAGCGCGTTGCGTTCGGTTGTCTCGTGATCGAGCACCAACAGGTGGTCGCAGATCGTGTCATAGGCGTCGACGTCGCGGCCAAGCGTGGCGGTGTCCGGGTCGGCGACCGCGGACATTTCCTCGTAGAACACGTGGTAGCGCAGCTCCTGCGCCTTGCGGATCTCCTTGGCGGTGCGCGCCAGGCGCACCTCAAGCGGGCCGATACGGCCGAGGCTGGGTGTGTGCCGACCGGCGGGAGCGGTTTTGCCACCGGGAAGCCAGGCGTGGCGCAAGGCTGCACCGGCCGCTGCGGGAACGAACTTGCGCACAAGACTGCGCGGCGACAAAAGTGCGTTCCTCGTCATGGCCCCGATGCCTTCCCTGCCTGCCCCCGAGCGGATGCATCGAAGGCATCCTGCTTATGATTATCTCGGCGGCCCTTGTCCGTTTTGCAAGTCACCCGGTTAAGGAACCGGATGAGGATGGGCACGCCGGATCGCGCGATCAATCGTGTCGAGCGTGCCGTAGATCATACTTTCCCGACACTTGCGTGACAATTGACGATGTTTTTGACAAGCCGGCGTCAGGATCGGGCCAAGCCGCGTTCCCGGATGATACGCCGGCTCAGGAGATCGGGATCGAGCGGCTTGGCGAAAACCGCGTCGGCGCCTGCGGCAAGCGCTGCCTCCTCGGCATCCGGAGTGACATCGGCGGTCACCGCGAATACCGGAATGTGCGACCATTTGCCGTTGCGCTCCATCGCACGGAACCGGCGAATCGCCGTGACACCGTCGACGACCGGCATGTGAAGATCCATCAGGATCAGGTCGAAACCACCGTCCGCCGCCGCATCCAGGGCTTCTGCGCCGTCGCTCACGACCACGGGCTCATGACCGAGCTTGCGCAGCAAGGCTTCGCTCAGCATCCGGTTGATGTCGTTGTCATCGGCGACCAGAACCCGCAAGGGCCGTGCCGGCGTCGACGTCGCGGCGAGTTCCTCCGTGGTCGGAGTGTCGTCGGCGGACTGTGCCATTCCGTCCGCCTGCTCCCATGGACACCATTCGCTCTGGTGGCCGAGCAGGGTATGCGCCAGCTTGACCAGCGAAGCGGAACGCACGGGGCGAATCAGATAGCCGCCGAAGCCGGCTTCGCGCAGGCGCGGCAGCCGGTCCCGGTCGGCGGGCGCGACGAGGGCGGCGGCCGGCGCCTGGACACCGACGGCGCGGGCGCCGGCGAGCCAGGCTCCGGCATCGGCCACGCAGCCCGGGTCGAGCAGCACGAGGTCGGCGGCAAGCAGGGTCTCGTCGCCGGTTTCATCGCCGGGCGTCACCAGCGTGACCTGCGCGCCATGCGCCTTCAAGGACCTCGCCACGAGCGGCGCCTCGATCCGGCTGGCAGAGACAATGACGACCTGAACGTTGCCCAGACCGGTCGAATCGTTTGGCGTGTCCTCGATCACGTCGAGGGGCAGTTCGACGCGAAAGCAGGCGCCTTTCCCGGGATCCGAATGCGCCGTGACGTCGCCGCCCATCAGCCGCGCCAGTCGGCGCGAGATTGCCAGTCCAAGGCCGGCCCCGTCGAAGCGGCGAGCCGGGCCGTGATCGACTTGCTCGAACTCCTCGAACAGGCGCTCGCCTTCGCCTGCAGCGAACCCGATGCCTGTATCGCGAACGGCGATCGTGAACCTGCGCGCCCGGGAGGTGTCGTCCGGGGCCGGTTCAATGGATACCTCGACGCCGCCCGTTTCGGTGAACTTGAGGCCGTTGCCGGCAAGGTTGAACAGGATCTGGCGCAGGCGTGTGGGGTCGATGGAGATGCGAGGCGGCATGTTCGGGGCGATATAGCAGCCGATCTCCAGCCCCTTAGACTGGGCGCGGGGCCCGAGGAGCTCGACCACCCCCTCGGCAAGCGACGCGATCTCGATTTCGTCGGCCACGAGGTCGAGCCGGCCGGCCTCGATGCGGGACAGGTCCAGCACTTCGCTGATCAGGAGAAGCAGGATCTCGCCGGAGCTTCGCACCGCCTCGACATAGCTGCGCTGCTCGGCCGTGAGGCGTGTGTCGCGGAGCAGTCCGGCCATGCCGAGAATGCCGTTGAGCGGGGTGCGGATTTCATGGCTGACGGTGGCAAGGAAGCGGCTTTTCGAAGCGCTCGCGATTTCGGCCTGGTTGCGGGCGGCAACGAGGGCGTCCTCGATGCCGCGCCTGTCCGACACGTCGCGCAGGATGGTCTGGATCAACGGCTCGCCGCTCTTGCCGTCGCGCACCGCGACGTCGCGACGCGCGAACCACCTGGCGCCGTTCGCCGTCTCCATCAGGATGTCGCCGCTGGTCGTCTCGGCGCCGGTCGCCAGCGGGTCGCGGGCACCGGAATCCGCATTGCCGTGCAGCGCCGAGGCCAGGCCGTCGGGAAACAGCCCCTGCGCGGCGTCATTGGCGTAGACGATCTCTCCGCCAAGGCGCCACCGGGCGACGACGTCGCCCAGCGTGTCGAGCACATCGCGCAGGCGCGCGTCGCTTTCCTTCAATCGCCAGGTCTCGTCGCGCAGGCGCTCATTGTCGCGGGCGAGCGACAGTCGCTCGCCGGTCAGGGTCTCGATCCGTGCCAGGGCGTCGGCGAGCGCCTGCCTGTCAGCGCGGCGGCGTGCCTCGACGACGCCGAAGACCCCTGTCGCCAGTCCGGCCACTGCAAGCGCGGCGCCGGCAACGGTCAGGCGCAGCGTCTCCGGCACCACCGCCACCATGAGGGCCGCACCGCCGAAAAAGGCAGCGAAGGAAAAGGCAAAACGCATGAGGCCGCCAAGGGCGCCGGCAAGCGTGCGCGAAGCGGCGAGCGCCGAAGCCTCGCCCGCGCGGATCTCGGCGCGCCCGGCCGGGATCGTTCCGGCGTCGCGTTGCTCCGTTCGGTCATGGCGTTCGCGGGCGGCCACCTGCTCTCCTCGTAAACCGGCTGGCCCGCGCATGGCGCGCGAGCCTGTCCAGTGTCCGTCGGAGAGATTGAGAAAGCGTTGCGGCAAAAGACCTTGGGCGAGAGTTCGCCGACCGTGCGGTTGGCGCCGGCTCGGCGACGGGGCCAGAGGCAACGCGACGAGGCCGGGAGAATGAGGGATCACGCCCCCTGACCCTGAGCCTAGGCCTGACCCTGAGCCCGCGACCGCTCGCCGTCCACAAGATCGGCCAGGATCCCTGCTGCCAGCTCGAAGGATCTGACCCGGGCTCCGTGATCATGGATCATGCCGGTGACGATCAACTCGTCGGGCCGGTAGCGCTCGAGGATCGCAGCCAGCTCGCGCCGGACGGTCTCGGGCGATCCGGTCGCCGAAACGCTGAGCGCCTGGTCGACCTGCGCAAGCACCTGGGGCGGGATCTCGGCGCGAACGTCCTCGACCGGAGCGGGCAGCTTTCCAGGACTGCCCGTCCGGAGCCGTGCAAACGCGAGCACCTGCGAGGATCGCAGATAGCGGGCCTCGGCATCGGTGTCCGCGACGAAGACGCCGGCGGCGATCATCACACGGGGTTCGGCAAGATGTTTCGAGGGCCGGAACGTGCGGCGATAGACGGCAAGTGCCTCCTCCAGCATCGCCGGCGCGAAATGGGAGGCGAAGGCGTAGGGCAGGCCAAGGGCCGCCGCGAGCTGGGCGCCGTAAAGGCTCGAGCCGAGGATCCAGACCGGCACATGGGTGCCCTCGCCCGGAATGGCGCGTACGGGTCCGCCTTCGGACGGGTCGCCGAAGTGATCCATGACATCGACGACGTCCTGCGGAAAATTGTCTTCGCCGGACATGTGCCGGCGCAGGGCCCGGGCCGTCGCCATGTCGGTTCCGGGAGCCCGGCCGATACCCAGGTCGATTCGCCCGGGAAACAGCGTTGCAAGGGTGCCGAACTGCTCAGCGATGACCAGCGGCGCGTGGTTGGGCAGCATGATGCCGCCCGCCCCGACACGCATCGTGTTTGTCGCCGCGGCCACCTGGCCGATGACGATGGACGTTGCCGCGCTGGCGATGCCCGGCATGTTGTGGTGCTCGGCGAGCCAGTAGCGGTGGTAGCCGGCGGCTTCGGCCTTGCGTGCCAGGTCGATGGTGTTGGCAAGCGCGTCGGCTGCCGTCTTGCCTTCCGGCACGGGGGCCAGGTCGAGAAGGGAATAATGTTGCATGAGGATCTCCGTTGGACCCTCATTTAGGGAGCTGCGGGCCGCCAACCAAGGGCGGAACCGACACTCGGGCGGCCGCGTGTTCAGGCCGCCCGGCGCTCGAGGCTGGACCCCCGGTAGCTCAGCGCCTCGGCAAGATGCAGGCGCGAGACGGTTTCGGCGCCGTCGAGGTCGGCCAGCGTCCGGGCAACCTTGAGCACCCGGTGATAGCCGCGGGCCGAGAGCTGAAGGGCATCCGCGGCGCCCTGCAGCAGGTCCATCCCGGCGGCATCGGGGGCCGCGACCTGCTCGATCAGCCGGGCGCCGGCCTGCGCATTGGTGCGCGCTGAAACGCCGAGGGCGGAGTACCGTTTCGTCTGCCTGTCCCGCGCGGCCGCCACGCGGCTTGCGACGGCGCTTGAACTTTCCGCGTCGGCGGGCCGGATCAGGTCGGCGGCGGAGACAGCCGGGACCTCGATGCGCAGGTCGAGCCGGTCGAGCAGCGGCCCGGACAGGCGCGACTGGTATTCGCTCGCGCAGCGCTCGCCGCGCCGGCATGTGTGCCCGGGCTCGCCCGCATGGCCGCATCGGCAGGGGTTCATGGCGGCGATCAGCTGCACGCGCGAAGGATAGCTGGTGCGGTGGTTGGCGCGCACGATGACCGTCTCGCCGCTTTCCAGCGGCTGGCGCAGGCTGTCGAGCACCTGCGGATGGAACTCGGGCAGTTCATCCAGGAAAAGGACGCCGTTATGGGCAAGCGAGACTTCGCCGGGCCGGGCCCGGATGCCGCCGCCGACAAGCGCGGCCATGGAGGCGGAATGATGCGGCGCGCGAAAGGGTCGCCGGTCGGTCAGCCGGCCGTCTGCCAACTCGCCGGCAATCGACGAGATCATCGACACTTCCAGCAGCTCCTTCGGGCTGAGCGGCGGCAGGATCGAGGGAAGGCGGGTGGCGAGCATCGACTTGCCGGCGCCCGGCGGGCCGATCATCAGGAGGTTGTGGCCACCTCCCGCGGCGATTTCCAGCGCGCGCTTGGCGGTCTCCTGGCCCCGGACCTCCGAAAGGTCTGGCAGCGCTGCAGGATCGGCGCTGAGCTTCGGCGCGGGGCGCGACAGCATCTGCGTGCCCTTGAAATGGTTGGCAAGCTGGATCAGCGAGACCGGCGCGAGCAGGTCCATATCCGGATCGGCCCAGGCGGCTTCGGCACCGCAGGCAGCCGGGCAGATGAGGCCTTTGGCCAGAGCGCTGGCGCCGATCGCCGCCGGCAGGACGCCGGCGACGGCCGAGATCGTTCCGTCCAGCGCCAGCTCGCCGAGCACGACATAGCGCTCCAGATCCGCCGCCGGCACCGCGCCCATGGCGGCCATCAGCGCCAGCGCGATCGGCAGGTCGAAATGGGACCCTTCCTTGGGCAGGTCGGCGGGCGCAAGGTTGACGGTGACGCGTTTGGCCGGCAGCGACAGGCCCGATGCCAGCAGGGCGGAGCGTACCCGCTCGCGGCTTTCCCCGACCGCCTTGTCCGGCAGGCCGACAATGGTGAAGGCGACCTGGCCGGGGCCGATCTGCACCTGCACGTCGACCGGTTGCGCCTCGATCCCCTGGAACGCGACCGTCGTGACCCGCGAAACCATCGCCCCTCCCGCCTCCACGCCTTGCGCGCGACCGGCGCAATCGGAACGCTTGCAACTTAGCGCAACCGGAAGTCGGTAACAACCGGGGCGGGAGAACCGGGCGGCGGTTCGCGGCGGGAGGTTCAGATCCTGCCGCGCTTGGTCTCCACCACATCCCAGACGCGGCCGGCGATGTCGGGCCCGCCAAGGCGGGCAACGGCGCGGATGCCCGTCGGGGCGGTGACGTTGATCTCGGTCAGGCATCCGTCGATGACGTCGATGCCGACGAGGATCAGGCCTTTCTCGCGCAGGGCCGGCCCGAGGCGGGCGCAGATCTCGCGTTCGCGCGGGGTGAGGTCGGCCTCGCGCGCGGCGCCCCCGCGCACCATGTTGGAACGCAGGTCGCCTTCCTGCGGCACCCGGTTGACGGCCCCGGCAAACTCGCCGTCGACCAGCAGGATGCGCTTGTCGCCCTTGGAGACCTCGGGCAGGAAGCGCTGGATCACCCAGGGCTCGCGGAAGGTGGCCGCGAAGAAATCGTAGAGCGAGCCGTAATTGAGGTCGTCGGCGGTGATGCGGAAGACCGCCGCACCGCCATGGCCGAACAGCGGCTTCATGACGATGTCGCGATGCTCGGCGCGGAAGGCATCGATGGCGTCCCGGTCGCGGGTGATCAGCGTTTCCGGCATCAGGTCGGCGAATTCGGTGACGAACAGCTTTTCCGGTGCGTTGCGCACCGATGCCGGGTCGTTCACCACCAGCGTCTTCGGGTGGATCTTCTCCAGCATGTGGGTGGCTGCCACATAGGCCATGTCGAAGGGCGGGTCCTGCCGCATCAGGATCACGTCCATCTCGGACAGGTCCGTGAGGCGCTTCTCCCCGAGCGAGAAATGGTTGCCCGGTTCGTCGCGCACGGTGACCGGCTCGAGAGCCGCGGTGACCGTGTCGCCGTTCATGGCGAGGCGTTCGGGCGTGTAGTGGTGCAGGACATGGCCGCGCGCCTGGGCTTCCAGCATCAGCGCGAAGGCGCTGTCGCCGGCGATGTTGATGCTGGAAATATGGTCCATCTGGACCGCGACCTTGAGGGGACGGGAGGTCGGCTGTGTGGAAGACGGCATGGGAGGGTCTCCGGCGCCCGGACAGGCGCGTGTGAAAGGCGGGACAACGGTCCCGGAAGGGTTGGAGAGCATATGCGATCCATGCGGGGCTTTGTCCAGTCGCAGCCCCTTGCAGGCCGTCCTGCCGGCTCAGTCGGGCGGGGCGGGGAAGGCGTCTGCGATGTGCTCGGGCAGTCGCCAGGGCAGGACGAGGACCGCGTCGAAGCGCAGCGCCGCGGCGCCAAGGTCTTCCCGGCCGGCGCACCAGGACCGGGCTGCCGATGCGATTCGCCTCCGGGCGCGCGGGGTGATCGAGGCAAGCGCCTGGTCGCGACCGGCCCGCGCCTTCACCTCGACAAAGGCGATTGTTCCCCCGCGCCTTGCGATGATGTCGATCTCGCCACCTCCCGCCCGGTAGCGGCGGGCAAGGATCCGCCAGCCCTTGAGCCGCAGGAGAAGGGCGGCAAGCGTCTCGGCGCGCAACCCGAGGCGATAGGCGCCGCGCCGCCTCCCGCTTGGCATGTCCGGGTGATGGCGGCGCGTCATGGCAGTCTCCGCAGACCGTTCAGGCGGTGGGCTGGAACATGGCGGCGAGGATCACCGCGAAAACGGTCAGGAGAAAACCGCCTGCGGCCAGCTTCCAGGCATCCTTGCGGCGTTTCAGGCCGGGCCAGCCAAGCGGCTTGATCAGCTGGATGGCGGCGACGGCGGCGAAAAACACCATGATGATCTTGGTCACGCGCGTCTCCGGAAGGTGAGCCGATGGCTTGGCTGTTCGAGCCCGGCTGGCCTAGCATGCTTTATGCCGGCCGGCAAAACCGGGCGTTCAGCCGGCCTTGATCGCCAGCGCGCGGGCGTAGAGATCCTTGCGGTCGAGCCCGGTGAGACCTGCAACATGCTTGGCCGCGCCCGCGGGTTTCATGGTCGCCAAAGCTTCGCTCAGCAGCGCATCCGCGTCCTTCGCGTCGGCGGCCGGGCGGGCTTCGGGCGGCGCGATGACGACGACAATTTCGCCCTTGACGGTCTCGCCGTCAAAGCGCCCGGCCAGGTCCCCGAGGGTGCCGCGCTCGAAGGTTTCGAAGCGCTTGGTCAGTTCCCGCGCCACCGCCGCCTGCCGCGATCTGCCCAGAATTTCCACCATGTCTGCAAGCGAGGCGGCGATCCGGTGCGGGCTTTCGAACAGGATCAGCGTGGCCGGAAGGGCCTCGAGTTCCTGCAGCCGGTTGCGGCGCTGACCGCTTTTCTGCGGCAGGAAGCCGGCGAAGCAGATCGTGTCGGAGGGAAGTCCGGACCCGACAAGCGCGGCCAGCGGCGCGTTGGCGCCGGGCACGGGAAAGACGCGGTATCCTTCCTCGACCACATCGCGCACCAGCCGGTAACCGGGGTCGGAGACAAGCGGTGTGCCCGCGTCGGAGACGAGTGCCACGACCTTTCCCTCGGCAAGGGCGGCCATCAGTTTCGGACGCGCGCGCTCGGCATTGTGTTCATGATAGGCGGTCAGCGGCGTCTTCAGCCCGAACCGACGCATGAGTGTTGCCGTCACGCGCGTGTCCTCGCAGGCGACGATATCGGCCGCCGCCAGCGTTTCCAGCCCGCGCACGGTCATGTCGCCGAGGTTGCCGATCGGCGTCGAGACGATGTAAAGCCCGGCCGCGACCCGGGGGGCGTCGAGCCGGTGCGCGCCGATGAAGAAGGAACGGTCGCCGTCGGCTTCGCCCCGCCTGGCCGGATTGTCCGTGCCGTCGCCATCGTCGGGGGAAGTGTCTGGATCGGGAGGAGTCATGACGGGTCCGGAAACGGGAGGCAGGGACCGGCAAGGCGCGTGTCGCCGGTTCGATCCTGTTCGTTTTGACAGGAATCACCTGCAAGGCCAAGCTGGCCAGCGAAGGTTTGCAGCGCGCCGGGCGTGCTGATAAGCATTTGCGGGACTGCAAGGCGCGCGGGGATCGCGCGCAGGCTGCCTGCGGCGGTGTGGCAAACCGCGGACATGGACTGCCGATACGGGGAGATCGGGCCCAGTGCTTCGAATCGTGAAAGACACCTTCCGCGCCGCGTGCGGGCGGCGGGCCGTGCAGGGACTGGCGCTTGGCGCATCAATGGCGCTTGCCGGCTGTTCGGGATCAAGCCTCGGCGAATACCCGGGCTATCCCTCGACGCCGGCGGGTCAGCCGGCAGTGAGCGGCCAGACCATCGGCACCGGGTCGGTCCGCGTCGCCATGCTCCTGCCGATGAGCGGTGGTGGCAGCGCGACGTCCATCGCGACGGTTTTCCGCAACACGGCCGAACTGGCCCTTTCCGATTTCCAGGGTGCCGATATCCAGATCCTCGTCAAGGACACCGGCGGCACGGCGCAGGGCGGTCAGGCGGCCGCGCAGGCCGCGATCGCCGAGGGTGCGGAGCTGATCATCGGCCCGGTCTTCGCCCCGGCCGTCGGCGGCGCCGGGTCGGCCGCGCGTTCCGCCGGCGTGCCGGTTGTCGCCTTCTCCAGCGACGAGTCCGTTGCCTCGCGCGGGGTCTATCTGCTGAGCTTCCTGCCGCGCAGCGATGTGGCGCGGATCGTTTCGTACGCCGCCCGCCAGGGCAAGCGCTCCTTCGCCGCCCTCCTGCCCGACGATACCTATGGCGCGGTGGTCGAGGCGGCGTTCCGCCAGGAGGTTGGCCGGGCCGGCGGTCGCATCGTGTCGATCGAACGCTATGCCCTGCAGGGCAACGACACGTCCGACATTGCCGCCAAGGCCGGGCGGATAGCCGCCAATGCAGCGCAGATCGACGCGATCTTCGTACCCGCCGGCAATGTCGCGCCCTTCGTGGCGCAGACGCTGACCACCGGCGGCGTCAACCTGGCCACGACACGGCTTCTGGGCAGCGGCCAGTGGGAGACGCCGCAGGTTCTCAATGCCGCGCCGCTGACCGGGGCCTGGTATCCGGGGCCTGACAGTGCGGGCTTCCAGGCCTTCGCCGATCGCTATCGCAGCACCTATGGGAGCCAGCCGCCGCGCAACGCGTCGCTTGCCTATGACGCCACGATCCTGGCCGCCGGACTTGTCCGCTCGGCCGGCCAGGCCCGGTTTTCCGAGCGGGTCCTGACCAATCGCGACGGCTTCCTCGGCATCGACGGGGTGTTCCGGTTCGAGCGTGACGGCGGCAACCAGCGCGGGCTTGCGATATACGAGGTCACGGGGTCGGGGTCGCGCGTCGTTTCGCCGGCGCCGCGTGCATTCGGCTCGGGAAGCTGACGCTGCCCCGACCGAACCATTGCCGGCCGGCATTCGGCGCCTGAACCGGGGAGTGATCCGGGTGGACCTTTCGCAAAAGCGCATTCTTCTGGTCATCGGCGGGGGCATCGCCGCCTACAAGAGCCTCGACCTTGTGCGCCGCCTGCGCGAGCGCGGGGCGCATGTGCGCGCGGTGATGACGGACGGCGCGCGCCAGTTCGTCACGCCGATGGCGGTCGGTGCGCTGACCGGCGACAAGGTCTTCACCGATCTCTTCGACCGCGACGACGAGCACGATGTCGGCCATATCCGCCTGTCGCGGGAGGCCGATGCCATCGTTGTTGCGCCGGCCACCGCGGATCTGATGGCGAAGATGGCGGCCGGGCTGGCGGGCGACCTTGCGACCGCGGTGCTGCTTGCCACCGACAAGAAGGTGTTGCTCGCCCCGGCCATGAACCCTGCCATGTGGAACCATCCGGCGACCCGCCGCAATGTCGCGCGGCTTGCCGCCGACGGCCTCGCCTTCGTTGGTCCCAATGCCGGCGAGATGGCGGAACGCGGCGAGGCGGGCATCGGTCGCATGGCCGAGCCGCTCGAGATCGTCGCCGCGCTCGAGGCCATGCTGGCGCCGGTCGGCCCGAGCCTTGCCGGCCGTCATGTCCTGATCACCTCCGGCCCGACCCATGAGCCCATCGACCCGGTGCGTTACATCGCCAACCGTTCGTCGGGCAAGCAGGGTCACGCGATCGCCGGCTGGATGGCGAGGCACGGCGCAAGGGTCACGCTCGTCAGCGGTCCGGTGACGCTGCCCGACCCTCCGGGTGTCGATGTGGTCAGGGTCGAGACGGCGCGCGAGATGCTGGCGGCGGTTGATGCCGCGCTGCCCGCCGATGTCGCCGTGATGGCGGCGGCGGTCGCCGATTGGCGCGCGGCAGAGGCAAGCGGCCGCAAGATCAAGAAGGACGGCAGCGGCGAGGTGCCGGCGCTGGCGCTTGCCGAGAACCCGGACATTCTCGCGACCGTCGGCCGCCATGCGACGCTGCGTCCGCGCCTTGTCGTCGGCTTCGCGGCGGAGACCAACGACGTCGTCGACAACGCCCGGGCCAAGCTTGACCGCAAGGGCGCCGACCTGATCGTCGCCAATGACGTTTCTCCCCGGCATGGCGTGATGGGCGGGGACGCGAACACGGTGCGTCTTGTCAGCCGCGAGGGCGTCGAGGATTGGCCGACACTCCCCAAGGACGAGGTCGCGCGACGGCTGGTCGCCGAGATCGCGCGGCGGCTTTCCTGATCCGGTGCGCCTGATCCGGCGTGCCCGATCTGGCGTGCCCGATCTGGCGTGGACGAGTGCGGCGAACGGCTTGATCCGGGCGCCGCACGATGCGATCACCGACAATGGTCGGAGCCTCTTCCCCGCCTTTCCCGAAACTGTCGACCCGGAAAAGATCATGACCCTTCCCGTTCAAGTGCGCCGCCTGCCCCATGGCGCCGATCTGCCGTTGCCCGCCTACCAGAGCGAGGAGGCCGCCGGCCTCGATCTGCTGGCTGCCGTCGAGGCGCCGCTGGTGATCGCACCGGGTTCGCGGGCGATGGTGCCGACCGGCATTGCCATCGCCTTGCCGCCGGGAACGGAGGCCCAGGTCCGGCCGCGTTCGGGGCTTGCGGCGCGGAACGGCGTCACCGTCCTCA
>NZ_JBLXFR010000036.1:0-40287 GCF_048261845.1 Stappia sp.
GACGTCGCGGCCCGCGGCCACTACGGCAACGGCAAGGTGCAGGTCTCCGGCGACACGGTGAAGAACGCCGGCGCCGCGCCGACGCAGGAAGCGCGCGAAAAGCTCATCCTGGCGGCCGGCAACGTGCTCGGCATCGGCAAGGTCGAGGAGGAGATCGCGGTCTCCGAGGCGGCTCCCGAAGCCGGTTTCCACACGGTGGAGAAGGGCGACACCTTGTGGGCGGTCTCCAAGAAGGCCTATGGCGACGGCTCCAAATACATGGCGATCTTCGAGGCCAACAAGCCGATGCTGTCGGACCCGGACAAGATCTATCCCGGCCAGGTGCTGCGCATTCCGGCGCTCGGCTGAGCCGTCCCCGGCGATCTTGGGATCACGATTTCGTGAGGCCGTGCCGCAAGGCGCGGCCTCATCCCATTTCCGCTGCGTTGCATTGGTAAGCGATTCCTTAATTCTTTGCCCATAAGGTCCGGCCCTGGTTGGTAAGGGGGCTTTGGACCAAAGAGAGAGCGATGTTTGCGCGCGTGTTGTCCGCTATCTGCATGATGTTCGTCGCCGCCTGCGCGGCTTTCGATTTTCCGGACCCGACGCCGGAGGATTTCGCCATCCATGGCATCGACGTCTCCCGCTACCAGGGCGATATCGACTGGAACCGGGTGAAACGGGCGGGCACGGAATTCGCCTGGATCAAGGCGACCGAGGGCGGCGACTATGTCGACCCGAAATTCATGGACAACTGGCTCCTGGCCAAGGCCGCCGGCGTGCCGCGCGGCGCCTATCACTTCTATTATTTCTGCCGGCCGGTGGAAGAACAGATCTCCTGGTTCATCCAGAACGTGCCGGTCGACCCGCAGGCCCTGCCGCCGGTGCTCGACATGGAGTGGAACGCCCACTCCAAGACCTGCCGCGAGCGGCCGCCGCGCGATCAGGTGATCGCCGACATGCGCAAGTTCCTGGAAGCGGTCGAGGCGCATTACGGCAAGCGGCCGGTGATCTATTCCTCCGTCGATTTCCACCGCGACCGGCTGGTCGATGCCAAGCACCGCTACGATTTCTGGCTGCGCTCGGTGGCAAGCCACCCGGACCGGAAATACGAGAAGCGCAAGAACTGGGTGTTCTGGCAGTACACGGCGACGGGCCGCGTCGACGGGGTCGAGGGCAATATCGACCGCAACGTCTTCTTCGGCACCCGCTCGCAATGGCGCCAGTGGCTCAGGGGCGAGTTGAACAAGTAAGCCGGAACGGACAGGGCGCGGAGCGGGCGGCGGAAGCTGTCCAGCCCGCGCCGTCAGTTGATGGTGTCCATGGCGACAGGTTCACTCGACCTTCCTGAGAAGGGGGGTCTCTCTAGAAAATAAACAATTGAATTGATGCTCTTTATCACGCCGACCTGATCATAATTATATCCCTTGACGATATATATCTTATCTACGCTACTCCCCTCATGTAAGGGGGCGTGCCGGCTCGCATAAGCGAAAGAATTTTCGAAGTGCCATCTCTCGAATACGCAAGACATTATACCCTTTCGCGTATTGTCGATAAAAACACCATCGGACCCATGTGTTATGGGGCGCATATCTGCGATAAGTTCATCAATAGAATCTTTTCTCAATTGTTTTTTATTGTATCTCCTGCCGAGGTATTCCCTAAATCTGAAACTTACCGCTCCGTTAAAGGTGCTCTGATAGATGTTCTTGGATAAATTCTTCAATACAGGCGCTATAGGATGGAAACTCGCACCATCTGGCAGGCTATCAACCCACTGGGAAAGCTGTGGCCAGTCGTTCCACTGAATATGACCAAGTATTAAGGCGGACTGACATCTAACGTAGGGGAGTCCTCCCTTCGCGCGGCCCGGGTTCAGCCAACTTGGATCAACTGTAAGCCCATCGAAGCCTTTCGCTTTGACACTCGCAAACGGGCGCAGATCCGGACTTTCTGTCGCTGCCCGCTTTTCGGAAGCCTTGAACGCTCTCCTGTCCGTTCGGGTCATCGGCTGAATGCGGACAAACTCTACATGGCTGTCTTCACCGGCAAGACTTGAGCGGGTCGGATAGTACTCGATCTGCTCCAACCGTCGCCAGTTGTCGGTCCACAGCACGGGTACGAGATCGCCGGGCTCGAGCGGCGGGTTCTTCCATGCGTGGCCTTCGTATTCGGCAGTCCAGCGGCACGCGTCAGGCGTCTGCACATAGACCGCCGCGTCGCTGCCGGGAACCTTGGCGCCTATCACCGGAGGGTTGGCGTAAACTTTGCCGCTCCAGCCGCCTGGATCTGCAGACGTGTTCCAGGAACGGGTGCCAGTGCATTTCACCACCCGCTCGATGGTGACCGGCACGCCGTCGACTTTCACATCCACCGCATACCGGAAATAGACCGGATACCTCGGGTCATTCTGCGAACATGCCGCTGCCAGCAGCAGGGCGGAAAGGCTCAGGGCCGCCACCGTGCGGGGCGGCGGAGCGAAGCGCGGGCGTCGGGTCTTCTGGGTGTCTCGCAAGGGCGTGGCGGCCTGACGGTGGAATGAACTCCTTCCTTCATGCCGCGCCGGAGCGATGCGCGCAAGACGTGTGGTGTCACACCCCTTGCGTGCGGTTGCAGATAGTGCAGACAGGCTTAACCGCAGGGGCGTTCCGGTCCCAGACCCCTCACGCCGCTGCTGCCGCCCGCGCGCCGACGATCTCCACCACTTCCGTCATGATGTCGGTGAGCTGGAAGTTCTTCGGCGTGTAGACGGCCGCAACCCCCATCGCGCGCAGCTGGCTCGCGTCTTCTTCCGGGATGATGCCGCCGACGACCAGCGGAATGTCGTCGATGCCGGCGGCGCGCAGCCGCTCCATCACGTCGCGCACCAGCGCGAGATGCGAGCCGGACAGGATCGACAGGCCGATGACATGCACGTCCTCCTCCAGCGCGGCGTTGACGATCTGCGCAGGGGTCAGGCGGATGCCCTCGTAGACCACTTCCATGCCGCAGTCGCGGGCCCGCACGGCGATCTGCTCGGCGCCGTTGGAATGGCCGTCAAGGCCTGGCTTGCCGACAAGGAATTTCAGCCGCCGGCCGAGTTTCGCCGACACGCTCTCCACCGCCGCGCGCACCGGGGCAAGGTCCTCGGCGTCAGCGCGCGCCGCCTTGCCGACGCCGGTCGGGGCCCGGTATTCGCCGAACACCTCGCGCAGCGCCGCGCCCCATTCGCCGGTGGTGACGCCGGCCTTGGCCGCCGCAATCGACGGCTCCATGATGTTGGTGCCCTCGCTTGCCGCCCGCTTCAGGTCGGCGATGGCCTTTGTCACGGCGCCTTCGTCACGCGCATCGCGCCAGGCCTTGAGTGCCGCGACGGCCTCCGCCTCGACATGTTCGGGCACGGTGAGGATGCCGCCATCCGCGCCGCCGGCGAGCGGCGAGGGCTCGCTCTCGGTGAAGCGGTTGACGCCGACCACCACCTGCTCGCCCGCCTCGATGGCAGCAAGGCGGGCCGCGTTCGAGGCAACCAGCGCCTGCTTCATGTAGCTCGATTCCACCGCCGCGATCGCCCCGCCCATCTCCTCGATGCGGGCAAGCTCGGCGCGGGCCTCGCTCTTCAGCGCCTCGACCTTGCCGCCGATCACCGAGGAGCCGTCGAAAATGTCCTCGAACTCCAGAAGGTCGGTCTCGAAGGCGAGGATCTGCTGGACGCGCAGCGACCATTGCTGGTCGAAGGGGCGCGGCAGGCCGAGCGCCTCGTTCCAGGCGGGAAGCTGCACGGCCCTTGCGCGGGCGTTCTTCGACAGCACCACGGCCAGCGCCTCGATGAGGATGCGGTAGACGTTGTTTTCCGGCTGCTGCTCGGTCAGGCCGAGCGAGTTGACCTGCACGCCGTAGCGGAAGCGGCGATATCGCTCGTCCTCAACGCCGTAGCGGGTCAGGCAGATCTCGTCCCACAGCTCGGCGAAGGCGCGCATCTTGCAGATCTCGGTGATGAAGCGCATGCCGGCATTGACGAAGAAGGAGATGCGCCCGACCGCCTGCGGAAAGTCATCGGCGGGAATGGCGCCCGACGCCTTCACCTCGTCGAGAATGGCGATGGCGGTTGCGAGCGCAAAGGACAGTTCCTGCACCGGCGTCGCGCCGGCCTCCTGCAGGTGGTAGGAGCAGACGTTCATCGGGTTCCATTTCGGCATCGCGCCGTAGGTCCAGGCGATGACGTCGCGGGTCAGGCGCAGCGAGGGCGCCGGCGGAAAGACGTAGGTGCCGCGCGACAGGTATTCCTTGACGATGTCGTTCTGCGTCGTGCCTGAAAGCAACGCCCGGTCGGCGCCCTGCTCGTCGGCGGCGGCCACATAGAGCGCCAGCAGCCAGGGGGCGGTGGCGTTGATCGTCATGGAGGTGTTCATTCTCTCCAGCGGGATCTCGGCAAACAGCGCCCGCATGTCGCCGAGATGGGCGATCGGCACGCCGACCTTGCCGACCTCGCCGCGCGCCAGCGCGTGGTCCGGGTCGTATCCGGTCTGGGTCGGCAGGTCGAAGGCGACCGAAAGGCCGGTCTGGCCCTTGGCGAGATTGTTCCGGTAGAGGCGGTTTGAATCGCGCGCGCTCGAGTGGCCGGCATAGGTGCGGAAGATCCACGGCTTGTCGCGCCGGATCGTGCCTGCAGCCGGTGCCGTAGCGGCTTCCGGGGTGGCTTTCGTGGGGGTGGTTGTGGATTTCTCGCCCATGGAGCACTCCTCGCGCCATCGTGCCCGTGGCGGCGGCCTCATGGCGCCGCATGACCGGGCATCTTGCTGATTTTTCTCGGCTCCCCGTTTCCCGCCGGGGGCGCCGTCCTCCCGAAAACACGCCGCTTGGGGCGCTCGCACTCGCACTATTTCTAGGTGCAATGCAAAAACACTCTTGGGCAAATGCGCCAATTAAGCAATAGTCCAATAGCGTGACGCCACTTTTTCGCACGATAGTTTCGTGAATGGGCGTATCGAACGGCTCTGGCATGATGCGTTGCAACATGGGGGTGGCGGGAGACGGCGTTGCGAACGGGATGTGCGGTCACCGCATCCGGGACGGTTTGAAAAGAACGGGAGGACATGCTGGAAATGGGCAATGCTCAGCAGGCAAACGACAATCGCGAGGCGGAGGATCGCCCGGTGAAGGACCTTTACGAAATCGGCGAGATCCCGCCGCTCGGCCATGTGCCGAAGACCATGTACGCCTGGACCATCCGGCCCGACCGGCACGGCCCGCCGGAAGAGGCGATGAAGCTCGAGGTGGTGCCCACCTGGGAGCTGGACAGCAACGAGGTGCTGGTGCTCGTGATGGCCGCCGGCGTCAACTACAACGGCATCTGGGCCGGTCTCGGCGAGCCGATCTCGGTGTTCAAGGTCCACGACACGCCCTATCACATCGCCGGATCGGATGCGTCCGGCATCGTCTGGGCGGTCGGCTCGAAGGTGAAGCGCTGGAAGGTCGGCGACGAGGTCGTCATCCACTGCAACCAGGACGACGGCGACGACGAGGAGTGCAATGGCGGCGATCCGATGTTCTCCTCGTCACAGCGGATCTGGGGCTACGAGACGCCGGACGGGTCGTTCTCGCAGTTCTGCCGGGTGCAGTCGCAGCAGCTGATGCCGCGTCCGCAGCACCTGACCTGGGAGGAGGCCGCCTGCTACACGCTGACGCTGGCGACCGCCTACCGCATGCTGTTCGGTCATTCGCCGCACCAGCTGCGTCCGGGCCAGAACGTGCTCGTGTGGGGTGCGTCCGGCGGTCTCGGGGTGTTCGGCATCCAGCTCGCGGCGGCGGCCGGTGCCAATGCCATCGGCGTGATTTCCGACGAGGACAAGCGCGACTACGTGCTGTCGCTCGGCGCCAGGGGCGTCATCAACCGCAAGGACTTCAACTGCTGGGGCCAGATGCCGACGGTCAACTCGCCCGAGTATAACGACTGGCTCAAGGAAGCGCGGCGCTTCGGCAAGGCGGTCTGGGAGATCACCGGCAAGGGCAACGATGTCGACATGGTGTTCGAGCATCCCGGCGAGGCGACCTTCCCGGTCTCCTGCCTGGTGGTCAAGCGCGGCGGCATGGTGGTCTTCTGCGCCGGCACGACGGGCTTCAACCTGACCTTCGACGCCCGCTACGTGTGGATGCGGCAGAAGCGCATCCAGGGTTCGCATTTCGCCCATCTGAAGCAGGCCTCGGAGGCCAACAAGGCGGTGATGGACCGGCGCATCGACCCGTGCATGAGCGAGGTCTTCCCGTGGGAGGACATTCCGCGCGCGCATACCAAGATGTGGAAGAACCAGCATGCGCCGGGCAACATGGCGGTGCTGGTCAATGCGCCGACCACCGGCCTTCGAACCTTCGAGGACGTGCTGGCGGCGGGCGCCAAGTAGCGCCCCTCCGCAAGGCATCCTGCGACAGGCTTCGCCCGGCGGCGTCCGGGGCCGGGCGAAAGCTTGCCGTCAACGCTTTTTCAATCGCGACGGCTTAAGGAATAGGCGTGCGGCCGCGACGCGGGCCGCGCGCCGGACGTCCGCCGGAAGATGCCGGTGCGGGCGCCGGGCTCCTTTTTCCTCGCCCCGCGGCGCGCGGGGCATTATGAGGGCATCATGACCTCTCGTTTCAGTCTTGCCTGCCTCGCCCTGACCGGGCTGCTCGTTGCCGCCTGCATGCCCGAGCGCAGTGTCGCGCCGCCCTACTACAAGGACATGGCGCGGGTCGACGCTTCCGTCGACGCGGCTTCCGCGCAGCAGATGATTTCCAGCTATCGCCAGTCGAACGGTGCAGGGCCGCTTGCCGTCGATCCGGCCCTGATGCGCGCGGCCCAGGCCCAGGCCGACGCCATGGCACGGGCAGGCGACGTCAAGGCGTCGCTTGCCGCCGGAAACGGCCTTGCCGCACGGCTCGGCGCCGTCGGCGAGACCAACACCTATGCGGTGGAGAATGTCAGCGCCGGCTACCGGACGCTGGCCGAGGCCTTCTCCGGCTGGCGCGATTCGCCCAAGCACAATGCCGTCATGCTCGACGGCAGGGCGACGCGGATGGGCATCGCCACCGCCTATGCCTCGGGCTCCAAGCACAAGGTGTTCTGGTCGCTGGTGCTCGCCGCCCCGCCCACGGCCCGCTGAGGACGGCAACGGTGCTTGAGCCTGCCGCGTCCTTTTCCGAGCTGACCGACCGCTTCCGCTGGCAGGTGCCCGCCACCTGCAACATCGCGGAGGCGGCTTGCGGTCGCTTCGCCGCGAGAGAGCCGGACCGGATCGCCTTGCTGCACCGGCGCGAGGACGGGGAGACGGAGCGCTGGAGCTACGGCGCGCTGCAGGCGGCCTCCGGCCGCTTCGCCAACGCGCTGGCGGCAAAGGGCGTGACGCGGGGCGACCGGGTGGCGCTGCTCCTGCCGCAAGCGCCCGAAACGCTGATCGCGCATCTTGCCATCTACCGGATGGGCGCCATCGCGGTGCCTCTCGCCAGCCTTTTCGGCGCCGAGGCGCTGCGCTACCGGCTGGAGCATTCGGGTGCCGCGGCGATCGTCACGGATGCGGCCGGGCTTGCCAAGGTCGAGGCGCTGGGCGATGCGCTTGCGGACTTGCGCCTGCGGGTCGTCACGGGCGCCGTGAGCGGCGCGCTGCCCGAAGGCACATCTGGCTTCGATGCGCTGCTTGCCGCAAGCCGCGAGGGGTTCGACAGCGTTGCGAGCGGCCCCGACGATCCGGCGCTGATGATCTACACATCCGGCACGACGGGCCAGCCGAAAGGCGCGTTGCACGGTCACCGGGTGCTTGCCGGCCACATGCCGGGCATCCAGATGTCGCAGGATTTCATGCCGCAGTCCGGCGACATCCTGTGGACGCCGGCCGACTGGGCCTGGGCGGGCGGTCTTCTCAACGCGCTGTTTCCCGCCCTCAGCCTCGGCGTGCCGGTGGTCTCCCACCGGTTCGATAAGTTCGATCCCGAGCGGGCTTTCGCGCTGATGCAGGACCACGGCGTGCGCAACGCCTTCATCCCGCCGACGGCCTTGAAGATGATGCGTGCCGTCGCCCGCCCGCGCGAGCGCTTCGACCTCGTGCTGCGCAGCCTCGGCTCGGCCGGCGAGGCGCTCGGCCGCGAGGCCTATGACTGGACCCGCGAGGAACTGGGGCTGACGGTCAACGAGTTCTACGGCCAGACCGAATGCAATGCCGTCATCGCCTCCTGCTCGGCCATCGGCGTCAGCCGGGCGGGCGCCATCGGCAAGGCGGTCCCCGGCCACGAGGTGGCGATGCTCGGCGAGGACGGCAGGGTGCTGTCCGCCGGCGAACAGGGCCAGATCGCGGTGCGCCGTCCGGACCCCGTGATGTTCCTCGGCTACTGGAACGATCCGGCCGCGACGGAGGCCAAGTTCATCGGCGACTGGATGACGACCGGGGACCAGGGTGTCATCGACGAAGACGGCTATGTCCATTTCATCGGCCGCGACGACGACATCATCACCTCGGCCGGCTACCGGATCGGTCCGAGCGAGATCGAGGACTGCCTGCTCGCCCATCCGGCGGTGCGGCTCGCTGCCGCCGTCGGCAAGCCGGATCCGCTCCGGACCGAGATCGTCAAGGCGTTCATCGTGCCGGCCGACGGCGTCACGCCGGATGATGCATTGGCCGAGGATATCCGCGGCTTCGTGCGCACCCGGCTTTCGGCGCATGAATATCCGCGCGAGGTCGCCTTTGTCGACGCGCTGCCGATGACGACGACCGGCAAGGTCATCCGCCGGCTGCTGCGCGACGAAGGCTAGGTGGCGCGACAGGTTGCGTCGCCGACCGGCGGGAGACGCGGCGGTGCATGCAGTGCAGGCGGGACTTGTCCCCGTTTGCCCCGGAAAACGCGAAACGAACCGGGATTTCGCGCAAAATCAGATCAATTTCCGAGTTATTTTGCGCGGATTTTTGCGGAATTTCGCAGATATTGCACGCAATCGAGGACAAATTCGCGGCAACCGGGGACAAGTCCGCCTGTGCCGGCAGGGCGGATATATCTTTCAAGAAAATTTTGAAAGAGGCTGCGATTGTTTTGCATTACCAATAGACGGGCGCTGTTCCTGCAGCCCAGCAACGGGAGAATCCGGTGAGTTCGAGCACGCATCCGCCGTCGTCCGCGCCGTCATCCGTGCCGGCGCCCTCGGGCATGGAGCGCGGCGCCTTCGTCGCCCGCTTCGGCGGTGTCTTCGAGCACTCGCCCTGGATCGCGGAGCGGGCGCACGCAGCCGGGTTCGGCGCGGGCGCCGACAGCGCGGAGGGGGTGCATGCGCTGCTTGTGGCGCAGTTCCGCGCGGCCAGCGCGGACGAGCGGCTCGGGGTTCTGAACGCCCATCCCGATCTTGCCGGCAAGCTTGCGGCCGCACGGCGGCTGACGGCCGAATCGACCGGCGAGCAGGCGTCGGCCGGCCTCGATGCGCTGACCGATGCCGAGCGCGCCCGCTTCACCGAACTGAACGAGCGCTACACGGCCCGCTTCGGCTTTCCCTTCATCCTGGCGGTGAAGGGGAAGAACAAGGCCGAGATCCTGGAGAATTTCGAGGCGCGGATCGGCAACGACCGCGAGACCGAATTCGCCACCGCCTGCGCCCAGGTGGAACGGATCGCATTGCTGCGGCTCAAGGACATGCTTCCCGGCTGAAAGGCCGGACCAAATCCGGCGCCCGGAACCGCGCCGCATCGCACGAGGACCGACGATCATGACGTCTCATCAGCCGGACAGCCGTCCGGACTTCGCCCGCAAGGACATCAACCTCGCCTCCGCCGGCCTTGGCGCCGTGGCGGTCTCGGTGACGGACGACTTCTTCGCCGAGGTCGGCCGAATGCTCGCCGACGATGCGGCGGTTTTCTATCCCGACCGCTACGACGACAACGGCAAGTGGATGGACGGCTGGGAATCGCGCCGCCGGCGGGGTCCGGGCCACGACATGGCCGTGGTGCGGCTCGCCGCGCGCGGCCGGATCACCGGTTTCGACGTCGATACGGCGCATTTCACCGGCAATTACCCGCCGGCCTGCCGCATCGAGGCGGCCGTCTGCGCCGGCGATCCGGACGGCTCCACCCAGTGGACCGAACTGCTGCCGATGTCGCCGCTCGGACCGAGCGCCCATCACTATTTCGCCTGCGGTGACGCCGGCGTGTGGACCCATGTGCGCCTGCATATCCATCCCGATGGCGGCGTCGGACGCTTTCGCGTCTACGGCCGGCCCGAACTTGACCGGGCGGCCGCCGGCGGGGCTGAGCTCGACCTTGCCTCGGCGCTCAACGGGGCGCGGATCGTTGCCTTTTCCGATGCCCATTACGGCGCCTATCACAGGATGCTGGCGCCCGGGCGCGGCCTCAACATGGGCGACGGGTGGGAGACGCGCCGCCGCCGCGAGCCGGGCCACGACTGGATCATCGTCGAGCTGGGCGCGCGCGGCACGATCGAGAGGGCCAGCGTCGACACCGCCTTCTACAAGGGCAACTTTCCGGAGAGCTGTTCGATGCAGGCGGCGGATCTTGGTGCGATGACCGGCGACCTCGACCAGGCCATCGTCACGTCGTCGATGTTCTGGGAGGAACTCGTCGGGCGCACGAAGCTTTCCGCCGACGCGATCCATGACATCGGCAAGGCGGACGTCAAGCCGCTCGGCCCGGTGACCCATGTGCGGCTCAACATCCATCCCGACGGCGGCATCAGCCGTCTGCGGCTGTTCGGCAAGCTCGCCTGAGACACCCGCAACCGCCAAGGTTGCCAATGGATCCCGGCTCTCCGGCTTCGCCTGCGGCCGGGATGACGGCCGAAAGGTTGGCGGGGCTGGTGTCTTGCCGCCCCGTCGGGGACATTTGCCCTCAGCCGTCCTTCTGGCGCGAGAGGTAGAGCTGCACCACGAACATCGCCCAGACGATGTTGGCGCGGCGCTTGTCCCCGGCGAGGAAATCGTCCCAGAACAGGCGCACGAGGCCCTCGTCGAGAATGCCGAGGCGGGCGATCTCGGCGGAGGAGAACATGTCTTCGGCCAGCGGCCGAAGCGGGCCCTTCAGCCAGTCGGCGGAGGGAATGCCGAAACCGCGCTTCGGCCGGTCCCAGAGATCGCGGGGCACGTAGCGGCCGAGCACGGCGCGCAGGATGCCCTTGCGCTCGCCGCCCATGGTGCGGATGCGGTCGGGCAGCGAGAGGGCAAAGCGGACAATGGCCGGATCGAGGAACGGAACGCGGGTCTCGAGCCCGTGCGCCATTGCCGCGCGGTCGACCTTCACCAGGATGTCGTCCGGCAGGTAGTGGACGAGGTCGAGCATGCTCGCCTGTTCGAGCACGCTCCAGTCGCGTTCGGCGGCAACCGTCTCCAGCAGCGGATGGACCTCGCGCTGGCTGCCCTCGACCAACCGGTGGGCGGTGTCGAGCAGGGTGAACTTGCGTTCATAGGCGGCAAGGGCGGTGTCGGCGGACAGTTCGGCCAGCTTTTCCTCCAGGCGAACGCGCAGCCCGGCCGGGCTCCGGGAGCCGATGCGGCTCCAGCCGAAATGTTCGGCCGGTGCGACAAGGCCGGCAAGCTGGGCCGAGACATAGGCGCGCCGCGCCAGCCGGCCGATCCGTGCTCCGGGCGATCCGCTCCACTGGCGGGCGATCGAATGGTAACGTCCATAGCCGGCAAACAACTCGTCCGCCGCATCGCCCGACAGGCTGACGGTGACCCGGGTGCGGGCAAAGCGGGCGACCATGTAGGTCGGGAGCTGCGACTGGTCGGTGAAAGGCTCGTCATAGACGTCGGGCATCTGCGCGACGAGATCGCGTGCCTCTTCGCCGGAGAGGTAAATCTCGTTGTGACGGGTGCCGAGATGACCGGCGACGGCGCGGGCGAACTCGGCCTCGTTGGTCGACTTGTCATGGAAACCGAGCGAAAACGTCTCGACCGGCGTCGCGCTCAGCGATTGCATCATCGCCGCGATGGTCGAGGAATCGATGCCGCCGGAGAGGAAGGCGCCGAGCGGCACGTCGGAGATCATCTGGCGGGCAACGGATTCGCGCAGCAGCGAATCGAGCTGGTCGACAGCCTCCGCCGCGCTGCCGGAAAAGCGGTTGGCGCGCGCTGTACGGGCTTCATCGAGCGTGTCCCAGAAGCGCGTCTCGCGCCAGGTTTCCGGGGTCATCCGGCCGGGCGCAAGTTCGACGCAGGTGCCCGGCGTGATCTTCACGACCCCCTCGAAGGCGGTGCGCGGGGCGGGGATATAGCCATGGCGCAGGCACTGGGCGATCGCCTGCCGGTCGACCCGGCCGTGCCAGCCCGGATGGGCCTTCAGGGCCTTGATCTCCGAGGCGAAGGCGATCTCGTCGCCGAACAGGGCGACATGCAGCGGCTTCTCGCCGAAACGGTCGCGGGCAAGCGTCAGGGTGCGTTTCTCGCGGTCCCAAAGCGCGATGGCGAACATGCCGGTGGCGCGCTTCAGGGTCCCGGCGAGACCCCAGGCGGTGACGCCGGCGAGCAGCACCTCGGTGTCCGAATGGCCGCGCCAGGCAGGAGCCTTGCCCTCCTCCTCCAGGTCGCGGCGCAGGTCGAGATAATTGTAGATCTCGCCATTGTAGGTGATGACGAAACGGCCGCAGGGAGAGTGCATCGGCTGGGCGCCGGCGGGGGTGAGGTCGAGGATCGACAGGCGCCGGTGGACGAATGCGATGCCGGCCGCCTCGTCGCGCCAGATGTCGCCGGCATCGGGCCCGCGATGATGGATGGCCTGGTCCATCGCGGCGAGCACGGCACTGTCGCGCGGGCTGGCCGCGTCTGGTCCGAAGATGCCGGCAATTCCGCACATGGGGCGTTCCGTTCCGCTGTGATCCGGCGCGGTCCTGCAGCACAAGGCCACGGGCGCGTCTGGTTGGGCGTTCCCTTAAATCATTCGGGGGAAAACAGCACTTTGTTTCTCGGACTTCCTGGCAGACGGGAGGCACCTGCGCGGGTGCCGCGAAAGGTCTTCCCTATTCGGCGGCTTCCGCCGTGAGCGCGGGTGCGTCGGCGCGGCCGATCCAGTGGTCGAGGAAATCATCGAGCCAGGCCTTCACCGCAGGGTCGAAGGCGAAGCGGCCGGCGAAATGGTCGCGCCGCTGGCGGGCGCCGGGCAAAGCCATGCGCGGGGCGGCGCGCGTCGTCCAGCGCACCATCATCTGGTAGGTCAGCTCGGGATGGAACTGGATGCCGTAGGCGGCCGGTCCGACGCGGATCGCCTGGTTGGGATAGGTGTCGCCGCGCGCCAGCAACTCGGCGCCGGCGGGCGTGTCGAAGCCCTCGCGGTGCCACTGGTAGACCTTGCCCGGCCAGGACATCATCCGGCGGCCGGCATCGGTCGGATGCAGGTTGTAATAGCCGATCTCGACGAGTTCATCGTCGTGACCGCGAACCCTTGCGCCAAGGTTGCGGGCGAGCATCTGGGCCCCGAGGCAGATGCCGAGAAACGGTTTTTCCTCGCGCAGCGGCACGTCGATCCAGTCGATCTCGCGGGTGATGAAGGCGTCGGTGTCGTTGGCGCTCATCGGTCCGCCGAAGATCACCGAGCCGGCATGCCCGGCGAGCGTCTCCGGCAGCAGGTCGCCAAAGCGGGGGCGACGGATGTCGAGGGCGAAGCCGCGCTTCACCAGTTCCTGGCCGACGCGGCCCGGCGTCGAGGTTTCCTGATGCAGGACGACGAGGACCTTGGGCCGGCCTTCAAGTTGCTTGGGATCGAGGATCATCGGTCCAGTCTATATTGCATTGCAAGGACGCGTCGAGGGCCCAAAGGGTTCAGGCCTCCTCGTCGCCGGATCCGGTGGGAGATGGCGCCTCGCCGGCCACCTTGCGGCGCAAGGCCAGCCGGTCGCGCGAGGAAATGCCAAGCAGTTCGGCGACCCGCCAGACCGTGTTGTCCTCGAACTCGTGCACGGTGCCGTCGGCATAGACGAGCTCCCACATCATCTCCAGGACCTTGAGGCGCTCCTCGATCTCGAGGTTGCGCTTCAGCACGGAAGTGAAGCCGTAAAGGTCGACCGCCTCGTTGTCGCGGCGCGTCGCGGCCTGGATCAGTTCGGCGGTCATGTCGGGCGTGAGCTGGTAATTCTGCTTGAGAACCTCGGTCAGCGCGGCGCGTTCGGCCTCGTCGACCACGCCGTCGACCGAGACGATATGAACCAGCAAGGCGGCGGCCGCGAGGCGGTGATCGTCCTCGGCAAACGTCATGCGGCCATCCTCGCCGGTGACCGCATTCCGCAAAAAGCGCTTCAACGCAGAAAACATATGCCCTCCAGAGCCCGTACCGTCGTCGCGCAGCATCGGCAATTGGCGGACGAATGTCCATGCCGTCCCTCGTTTCTCGGACGGTTCGGCCATGCTGTCGACACGCTTTCGCGTAGACTGCCGGTGATTCGCGCTTTCTGGAGATACGCCTTGAAACGCCTGCTGGTCGGCCTTGTGTGCCTGCTTTCCCTGCTTCTGGCGGCCGCCTTCGTGGTGCCGCTGCTGCTGCCCAAGGACGCGATCCGCGCCGAGCTGATCGCCCAGATCGAACAGCGCACGGGTTGGCGGCTGCGCCTTGACGGGCCGGTCGGACTGTCGCTCCTGCCCGGTTTCCGGCTGACGGCGGAAGATGTCGGCATTTCCGTCGGCGGAGCCGGGGAGTTCGCCCGGGCCGGCGAGGTCGATTTCGGCCTGGCCTGGGGCGGGCTGTTCGGCGGTGAGGTGCGGCTTACCCATGTGGCTCTCGAACGGCCGGCAATCTCGCTGGAAATCGGCGAGGACGGCCAGCCGAACTGGGGCGTTGCGAGTGCTGCAGAGGCGAGCGGGCCGGCAAGCGGGGCCGGGTTTCCCGTAGACCGCTGGAGCGCGGCGACACAGGCGATCTCCGAAAGCAATAGCGAGGGCGGGGCCGAGAGCGCCGAAGCGCTGCAGCAGAGCGCGGCGGAGGCCTCCGGCGGCGACGGCTCGCAAGGGGCCGAGGTCGACGGGCTCGGGCTGGCGCGCATCGGCGTCGACCGGCTGACCATCGAGGACGGCTCCTTCACCTATCTCGACCGGCGCAACGGCGCGCGGCAGACGGCAGAGGCGATCAATGTGACGCTGCGCCTGCCGGCACTGTCGGGTCCGCTCGACATTGACGGCGAACTGACCCTTGGCGGTCTGGGGGACGGGGTCGTTCTGGAGGTGGCGGGCGCGCTGGCGGCGCCATTGAGGCTTGCCAATGGCGGCTCGAGCGGCATCGACCTGACCATCGACGGCGCGGGCGCGCGCGCCACCGCGACGGGAGACGTGGGGCTCGGCGATCCCAGCCGGCTGCGGGTCGCGATCGAGGGCGAGTCCCTGGGCGAGACGCTCGCCGCGCTGGGCAGCGCGCTGCCGCGCGACCCCGGTGCCTACCGGATGAACGCCGATATCGCGGCCGACGCGGCCCGGATCGACATCGCCAGCCTGACCGCCAACGTGGCGGGCGCGGAACTCAGGATGGCGGGCAATGTCGCGATTGGCGGCGCGGCGCCGGTGATCAATGCCGGGGTCGAGATTTCCAAGGCCAATCTCGCGACCCTTTTGACGCTTGCCGGGCGCGCCGAAGAGGCGCGCGGCACGATCGGCGGCTCGCTGAAGCTGTCGGCCAGCGGCGGCGACATGGCGACGCTTCTGGGAACGCTCGATGCGTCGGGCCGGCTGTCGCTTTCCGGCGGCGGCATCGACAAACTGCCGGTTCCCGCCCCGCTCGGCGAGGATGCGGGCGCGCGGCGCATCGACGATCTGGCGCTGGCGCTCGATTTCGCCGGGCTCGATGCCCCGGTGTCGCTCACCGGCGGGCTGACCTGGCGCGGCGAGACGTTCAGCGTCGAGGGCAGCGCCACCCCGGCGTTGATGATGGCCGGCATGCCGGCGCCGACGCGGCTGCGTGTCAGCGGTTCGCATCTCAAGGTCGGCTATGACGGGGCGTTGTCCCCGGCCGGCGACATCGACGGCGACGTCGTTCTGGAAACGGCCAACCTGCGGGCGCTGGCCGCCTGGCTCGGCTCGCCCCTCGCCCCGGGCGGCGGGCTGGGTCCCTTCAGCTTCTCCGGCCGGCTGGAGGCGAGCGGCGAGGCGGTGCGCTTTTCCGGTGCGAAGATCCGCCTGGACGACACGAACGGGCAGGGCGAGGGCGAACTGCGTCTTGGCGCGCGGCCGAAGCTGACGGCGACGCTCGACCTGGAACGGCTTGGCCTCGACCCATATCTGGGTGGTGCGTCCGGCGGTGCAGCGCCCCCGGGGGAAGCGCGCGTGCCGGGCGCGGAAGGCAGCTCCTGGAGCCGCGCGCCCATCGACTTCAGCGGCTTGCAGGCGGTCGACGCCGACCTGACGCTGAGCGCCGGGGCCATCGTCAGGGACAAGCTGGAGATCGGTCGCAGCCGGCTCGACGTCCGGCTCGAGGGAGGCCGGCTGTCGGCCGAACTCACCGAAATGGCGCTTTACGGCGGCCAGGGCACGGGCGCGGTGGTGCTCGACGGAACCGGCGGCATTCCCGAGGTGAGCGCGCGTTTCAAGCTGACCGACCTCAATGCCGGGCCGTTCCTGTCGGCGGCTGCCGATTTCGACTGGATCGAGGGCCGGGTGGGCTCCGAACTCGACGTCACGGCGCGGGGTGTCAGCGAATACGAACTGATCGCCGATCTCAACGGCACCGCAAGGTTCGACTTCGCCGATGGCGCGATCCGCGGGCTCAACATCCCGCGCATGGTGCGCGGGCTGACGGTCGACACGCTGCTTGGCTGGGCCGAGAACCCCAAGCAGAAGACGGATTTCTCCGCGCTCGGGGCAAGCTTCCAGATCACCCGGGGCATCGCCGCCTCGGAGGACCTTGCTCTCATCGGGCCGCTTGTCAGGATGAGCGGAGCGGGCCGCGTCGACATGCCCGAACGCAGCCTCGACTGGCGGCTGGAACCAAGGGTCGTCGCCAGCCTCGAGGGGGGCGCGCCTGTGCCGCGCGGCAAGGGCGAGGCGCGCGACCTGGAAGGGCTGGGCGTGCCGGTCGTGGTGCGCGGCTCCTGGGACCGGCCGCAGATCTACCCGGACATCAAGGGGATCCTGGAAGACCCCCAGGCGGCCTTGAAGCAGCTGGAAAGCCTCGGCGGCGGACTGTTCAAGTCGCTGGGCGGGGGAGCGGTGTCCGGGGGCTCGCTTACGGACGCGGCCACGAATGCGGCGAACGAGGCGCTTCAGCGGGCGACCGGCGGCAGCACCAATATCGACGTGCAGAAGGTGATCGAGGGCGATGTCGATGACAGCGAAGTGCTGGAGGCGGTCGAACAGGGCTTCGGCCTGCCGTCGGGCTTCCTCGGCTCCTTCGGTCTCGGCAAGCGGCAACAGCCGCAGCAAGAACAGCCCGAAAACGGCGAGGCCAGCGACAGGCCGTCGCCCTGAGCGGCGGCGCTCTGCCCGGTTTGCGTGCGGCTCCTAGCGGTCGCGCCAGAACTTGCGCACGCGGCGGGTCTCCTCCCACAGCGCGCGGGCGCTTTCCCAGGCGTGTTCCGCGCGTGCCTCGTGCCAGCCCATGACGAAGCCGGCGGCGAGCAGCGTGGCGGGGGGCTCCTTGCGCCCGGACCCGCTTGCGGCCAGCTCCGCCAGCTTGCCGGCCATGACCACGTCGTTGAGATAACCGAACACGTCCTGCAGGGTTTTCAGCCGGGAGAGGAACGGCTTGACCTTCCTGGCGGGAAACGCGGACCGGAAGAACTCCACCGTGTAGCGCAGCTTCTTGAGTTCCTTGCGCAGATCGTGGCGCTCCTCCAGCGTCAGTTCCTCGATGCGGGCGGCAAGCCGTGTCGCCGCCTTCCAGCGCTTGTCCAGTGCGGTTGCGGCGAATTCGGCGAGCGGCCTGTCGCCGACGGAAACGGTGTCCACGCAAACCGCATCGACTGACCCGGCCGCAAGACCGGAGGCGGGATCTTCTGCATTGTCCTGCCTGGCGACCTTGCGGCCATCGCCCTCGGCGAGCGCACCGATGCGGAAGAGAAGCGCGTTGACGGAAGGATCGGCCAGAGCCGCGCGCAGGGCAATGCGGGCCTTCTCCCGGCCGGACAGGACAAGGGCGGTCAGGCGGTCGGTGGCAAGCCCTTCGGGGGCGAACCCGGCGGCCGGGGCGACAATCTCCTCGGTCAGCACGTCGAGATCGCGCAGGTCGGCGACCCGGTTGGCAAGATCGCGGGCGGCCGCGTCGAGATCGGCGCGAATGTCGCTGTCGAGCAGGGCGTGATGGACCTTGAGGGCGCTGCGCAGCCGGCGCAGCGCAACCCGCAGCTGATGCGGACCTTCCGGGGCATCGCTGTCGAGCGCCACGTCGCGATTGGCGGCGATCTGGTCCATGCAGGAGACCAGAATGGCACGAAAAGCGGTCTCGGCCGTGTCGGTTTTCGGATCAAGGTCCACATCGCTGGCGGTCCTTGCTGCCGCAACCGATACCTCGCCGGCGGCAAGCGCATAGCCACGACCGGCCTTGGTAAGGGTGGAAAAACGCGCCGTCGCGGTGCCGGTGAGCGCGGCTGCAAGACGGAAGAGGTCGGCCGGGCGACCCTGCTTCAGCTCCAGTTCGGCCTCGTAGAGCGGCGCCAGCCTGTCGCCGGCACGGATCTCGCCGGCATCGAGCGCCATCTCGATCAGCGAGCCGTCGGCGGTCTCGAAGATCCGCGTGGTGCGCTTCATGACCGTTTCGAAGACCGGCTCGAGCGGCAGGCCGGCGATGAGGCGCCACAAGCCCTCGCGCAGGCCCGGGTCGGCGATGCGGGTGAGATCCGGGGCAGGCCCGGCGACGGGGACCTCCTCCTCGCGCGGCTTCGACATGCCGCCCTTGACGCCGGTGCCGGCCTTGACCGTCTGGATCCAGGCGCGGCCGACCTTGCGCACCCTGAGCGACCACTTCGCCTTGCGCAGCGCCCTTTCGGCATTGTCGAAATAGATCGAGCGGAGCGTGCGCGTTGCGGCACGGCCGACGGCGAAGCCCTCCGGCGCCGGTTCGCTCCGCAGGCGTTGCATGGCAGGCCGGGCCAGCTCCAGTTTCAGCTCGATTTCGCGTTGCGTAACAGTCATGAAGACCGCTCTAGCCGGTTTTTGTCGGGCTGTCCACAAAAGCGCACTGAGCGCGCCTTTATTTGCCGGCTAGCAATGGAGTCAGTCGATCGCGATCTGGTGGGAGAGGGTGGCCCCGTCGGATACCGTGACCTGGGTGAAGCCCATCAGCTTGCAGAAATCGAGAAAGGTGAGCTCGTGCGGCGCCTCGCTCTGCTGGAACAGCGGCGTGACGCGCGCCTGCGAGGTGAGGGCGGCGAGCAATGCCCGCATGCGGTAGATCGTGTCGTAGCGGTCCGGGCCGGTGGCGACGACGATCATCTTCTCGAACGCGTCGCCCTTGACGAAGAGGTGGTAGTCGGGGGCGATGCCTCGGGCGAGTTGCTGCTGCTCAAAGCCGGCGGCAAAGGCGGCACGCGAGCGCTTCGAGGCCTCGGCATGGACGGGTACGCGGGCAATATACGTCTCGCGCGAACTCGGCACCGGATAGTAGTAGCCGGCATGCAGGTCGGAGGCTGCGGCCGGCGCGGCGAGGGCGAACGCAAGGCCGCAGGAAAGCGAGACGAGCAGAAGCGCTCGCGCCGGAACACATGTCATCTTGCAGAAACTCCCCGAATGCCGCCAACAGCCTGCCAAGTGAAGCATCTCGCGCCGTCGTCCGCTACAGGCTTCTTTCCGCCGTCAGGACAGAAGGCTTGAGCAGCACGGAAATCCGGTGTCATCTGCGCTGGTCCGGGATGTTGCAGGAGGGCGGTGCCGTGCCCGTGATGGAATTCGAGAAGACCCGTGGTTTTCGCATCGCGGCCGTGGCAACAGCGCTGCTGCTGGCGCTGATCGCCACCGTGATCGTCGTCCACAACCGGCAGCAACAGGCGGCGCTGACCCATGTGCGCATCGCCGGGGGCGGCTTCCTGTTTTATTACCGGCTGGGCGAGATACGGGCCGGCATCACGGCGATCGTGCAAAAGCCGACGCCGTCGCAATCGCGGCTTGTGGCGGAGTTCGAGGACCCGGCTGGCGGTGCGCCGATCCCGGTCGAAGCCCGCATCCGCCATGGCGAGATGCGTTACGGGATGGAAACGCCGCCGCTCTCCGGTGTCGTCAAGGGACGCGCTTATGCGGTGACGGTGAAGCTCTACGAATATGGCGGGCAGGAGCCGCTGGAAATGCATGAAACGGTGCTGACCAGCGAACTGGACGACGCCGCCTCGCCGCAGGGGCCGCTCACGGTCGGGCCAGGTTACCATCGTCCGGTACCCGCCGATTGAGCGTTCCTGCCGCCGGACAGGATCGTCAGTCGCGGCGACGCGGCGCCTCTACGGCGGCGGTGCCGGTGCCGTCAAGCTCGCCCGGCTGCTTTCCGTAGGTGGCGAAACGGGCGATCACCTCGTTCATTTCCGCGTCCGAGAGGATGACGGGCTCGCCCATCTTTCGGGCGATCGCATATTGCCGGCACAGGGCCTCGACTTCACCGGCAAGCCAGAGCGCCTTGTCGAGGCGGGGGGCGAAGCAGATCATGCCGTGATTGGCGAGCAGGCAGGCGGAGCGGCTCTCCAGCGCTGCCAGCATCGCCCGGGACAGGTCCGCCGTGCCGAAGGTGGCATAGGCGGCGGTGCGCAGCGTCTTTCCCCCGGCAACGGCGACCATGTAGTGGAAGGGCGGAATCTCGATCCTCAGGCAGGAGAGCGCGGTGGCATACGGCGAATGGGTGTGGACCACGGCGCCGGCCTCGGGACGCGAGGCGTAGATGTCGAAATGCATGCGCCATTCGGAGGAGGGCAGCCAGTCGCCGGAATAGCTGCCGTCGAGATGGACGGGAACGACCTGCTCCGGTGTCATCGCGTCATAGTCGATGCCCGACGGAGTGATCAGGAACCCGTCGCCATGGCGCAGGGAGACGTTGCCGGACGTGCCCTGGTTGATGCCGAGCGCGTTCATCCGCCGGCAGGTCTCGATGACGGCAAGCCGTGCGGCGAGATCCTCTTGCGCGGAAGGGGAGGCGGAGGACGGGGAAACGGATGACATGGGCGGGCCTTCCGGCGGCCGGTTTTCCGAAGGGGTGTCTTCCGGGGGGCGTTTTCCGGAAGGCCTGCGTCTGGCCGATGGTGCCCCCGGTCCGACTCGAACGGACACTCCGGTTAGGGAAACGGATTTTGAATCCGTCGCGTCTACCAATTCCGCCACGGGGGCCCGCAGGAAACGGCGCGATCATAGCCATCGCGCCGATGCCGTCAATTGAAACATCCGGCCCGGACCCCTTGTGCACACAGGGCTATCGGATGCACCGGATTTTGGTGACAAGCGGCGCGCTTCCGGCTACTTACGCGCCATGTTGCGCCGCCTCTACGACTGGACCATGTCGCTCGCCTCCGGCCCCCGCGCGCCGGTGGCCCTTGGTGCCGTTTCGTTCGCCGAAAGCTCGTTCTTTCCGATCCCGCCGGACATCCTGCTGATCCCGATGGTGATCGCGCGGCGCGCCCGGGCGTTCTCCTACGCGCTGTTGTGCACGGTGACGTCGGTGCTCGGCGGGGCGCTCGGTTACGCGATCGGCGCCCTGCTGTTCGTCCAGCTGGCGCGGCCGATCCTCGGCTTCTACGGTTATCTCGACAAGTTCGAGGCGTTCAGCGCCAATTTCAACGAGTATGGCGCCTGGATCGTCTTCATCGCCGGCATCACACCGTTTCCCTACAAGGTGATCACCATCGCCAGCGGGGCGACGGACCTGAACCTGCTGGTCTTCATGGTGGCGAGCGTGCTGGCCAGGGGCCTGCGCTTCTTCGCCGTCGCCGGGCTGCTCTACCTGTTCGGCCCGCCGATCCGGCATTTCATCGAGCAGCGGCTGGGGCTCGTCTTCACGGTGTTCGTGGTGGGGCTGGTCGGCGGTTTCATCGCCATCCGCTATCTGTGACGAGGTTGACAGCATGACCCCTGCCACATCCCGCGACACCGGCCCGTTCCCGCGCACCCGTCCGGTTCCGGCCCTTGCGGTTCGCGCAGCGGTGCTGCTGATCGTCGGGGGACTGGCCTCGATCATGACCGCCTGGGGCTTCCAGCTCATCGGCGGCTATGTGCCCTGCAAGCTCTGTCTGGAGCAGCGCATCCCCTATTACGTCGGCTTGCCGCTGGCCGTGCTGGCGCTTGCGCTGATGCTTGGCGGTGCGGCGGGATCGGTGCGCCGCACGGCGGCGATGCTGCTGCTTCTGGCGGTGGGTGCGGTGTTCGCCTATGGCGCCGCGCTCGGCATCTATCAGGCGGGCGCCGAATGGGGGTTCTGGGCCGGTCCGAGCGATTGCGGCGGCGGCACGGCGGCGCCCGGCTCGGCTGCCAACATGCTCAACGCGCTGCGCTCCACCCGGGTGGTGAGCTGCACCGAGGCAAGCTGGCGGATGTTCGGCCTGTCCTTCGCCGGCTGGAACGCCGTGATCTCGGCAGGGCTGGCGCTGCTGGCGCTTGCCGCCGCCGCCGCGCTGCGCCGGGGGACGTCATCGTGAGCGGCGGCCCGGACAAGACCGAGGATACCGGCAAGAATACCGGCAAGGTCCGTGGCGGCCGGGAGCGCGACGAGGCCCGCCAGCGGGAGGCGCGCGCGACGCTGGCACGGGCCGAACGCGAGAGCGAGACGGTGCTGCGGACGACGTTCGAGGGCGCTTCGCGGGCCGGCGATGCGGCCGGCGACGATGACCCGATCGAACGGCTCGGCCGCAGGATCGGCCGCTCGGCCGGCGCGGTCTTCGCGCTCGGCCTCGTCGTCTACCTGATCTGGACCTATCTCTGACATTCGGGAAGGGAGACATGGGACGACGCGCAGACGAGGGCGAACGCGCCGGTGCCGGCCGGCCGGGAAACTGGCAGGAGGTCGCCGCCCCGTCGCTGGACGATTTCCAGGTGCTTGCCGAAAAGGCGCTGGAGGAGCTTCCCGAGACGTTCCGCGCGCTGTGCGGCGCCATCGAGATCCGTGTCGCCGATTTTGCCGATGACGAGGCGCTCGACGGGCTCGGCATCGAGGACCCGTTCGAGCTGCTCGGCCTGTTCGAGGGGGTCGGCCTGGCGCAAGGCGGGGCCGAGAGCTGGAGCGGCCGGATGCCCAATCGCGTCTGGCTCTACCGGCGAGCGATCCTCGACTACTGGTGCGCCCACGAGGAGACGCTCGGCGGCATCGTCACCCATGTGCTGGTGCACGAGATCGGCCACCATTTCGGCCTGTCGGACGACGACATGGAGGCGCTGGAGGCGGAGGCGGACTGAACGCCCGCTCCCGGCGCCACCCTTGTCAGCCAACCGGCGGCAGAAGCCCTTCCTCGAAGGTCTTGCCGATGGCGCGGCGCGCCATCATGTGCGAGCGGGGGTGGTTGATGCTGTCCACCGCGACGAGCGTGCCGTCGAGCAGATAGGCGACATAGAAACTGCCCGAGGCGGGATCGCCGAAGGTGCGGGCCTCGTCATGGCCCTGCGACAGGCCGGCGATCTGCAATTTCGTCGCGTATTGGTCCGACCAGAACCAGGGCACGGGATCGTAGTCGGCATCGGCGCCGAGAATGGCGCCGGCCACGGCCTTGGCCTGGTCGATGGCGTTCTGCACGCTTTCCAGACGGATCGAGCGGCCGTAAAGGGCGGAGAAGAAGCGCGTGCAGTCGCCGGCCGCGTGGATCGACGGGTCCGAGGTCTCGCCGCTGCCGTCGACGAGGATGCCGTCATCGACATCGATGCCGGCGGCGGCGGCCAGTTCGTCATTGGGCACGGCCCCGACGGCGACGAGCGCCATGTCGCAGGCAAGGCTGTTGCCATCGGCGAGCTGCACCGCCTCGATCCGGTCCGTGCCGGAAAAGCCGGTGATGCCGGTATTCAGCATCAAGGTGACGCCGCGCTCCCGGTGCAGGGCCTCGAAACAGGCGGAGACCGACGGCGAAACGACGCGCTTCATCACCCGGTCCTGGGCCTCGACGACCGTGACCTCGTGGCCCATGGAGCGGGCGACCGCGGCGACCTCCAGCCCGATATAGCCGCCGCCGACAATGGCAATGCGCCCCGGCGCCTTGAGCAACGGGCGCATGACCTCGACATCGGAAATCTTGCGAAGGGTGACCACGCCGGCAAGGTCCGCGCCAGGAATCGGCAGGGCACGGGGGCGCGTTCCGGTGGCCAGCACAAGCCGGTCATAGGGAATGCGCTCGTCGCCGGCCAGGATCACGGCGCGGGCCTCCCGGTCGATCGCCTCGACGGTGACGCCGAAGCGGCAGTCGATCGTGTTCTGCTCGTAGAAGCTCGGCGGACGCAGGTGCAGCGCCTCGTCACTGATCTCGCCGGCGAGATGCTTCTTCGACAGCGGCGGCCGCTGATAGGGGGGATGCGGCTCCTCGCCGAGCAGGGTGATGCGGCCGCCATGGCCTCCCGCGCGAAGCGATTGAGCGGCCTGGGCGCCGGCCTGGCCCGCTCCGACGATGACGATGCTGTCCTGCATTCACGATCCTCCGCTTGCGCACTGTGTCGCGACGTATCACGGGGTGGCTGCACCCGCCAAGTCCCCCGGTGGCAGACAAGAAGACGCGCGGCCAGGTGCCGCGCGTCGCAAAGAGGGACGAGACGTGTGTCGAAAGAAAGTCGAGGCAGGGGGTCAGGCGGCGCGGACGCTTTCCAGGAAGGTGCCGACTTCCTTGCGCAGCCGCCGGGCCTGGTCGCCGAGCGTGTCGGAAAGGTCGCCGACAAGCGTGCCGGTGCCCCTTGCATGCTCGGTGGCGCCGCTGACGCGGCCCATGGCCTCGGCGCCGGTGCCCGAGCGCTCCGAGGCCCGGGCGACATTCTCGGTGATCTCGCGCAACGCGATGCTCTGCTGACCGACGGCATCGGCAACCGAGCCGGCAATGTCGTTCATCTGGACGATGATCTGCTCGACATCGCCGATCGCCATCACGGCGTTTGCGGAGGCCTGCTGGATCGCCTCGACCTGCTGGGCAATGTCCTCGGTGGCTTGTGCGGTCTGTCCGGCCAGGTCCTTGACCTCGGCGGCGACGACGGCAAACCCCCGGCCGTGCTCGCCGGCCCGCGCCGCCTCGATGGTTGCGTTGAGCGCCAGAAGGTTGGTCTGGCTGGCGATCTCGCGGATGAGGCTCATCACCTCGCCGATGCGGTCGGCGGTGCGCGACAGTTCGCTCATGCTGGACCCGGTGTCGCGGGCGCTTGCCACGGCCTTTTCGGCGACCTTGGTGGAGCGGTTGGCCTGGTCGGCGATTTCGGCAATCGAGACGTTGAGTTCTTCCGAAGCGGACGCCGCGGAGGTGACGTTTTCGGCGGCGACCCGCACGGCATCGCCGGCAAGGGTTGCTTCCTCGGCGGCACGCCCGGCGGCCTCGTCGAGATTGTCGGATGCTCCGGCGAGCTCTTCCGCCGCCTTGTCGAGATGCGAGAGTGCGTCGCCGACGGTTGCCTCGAAACCGGCAATGAGCGTGTCCAGATGACGCATGCGGGCATCGCGGGCGGCGTTTTCGGCCCGCTGGTCGCCGGTCAGCTTCTCGCGGTCGATGGCATTGTCGCGGAAGACGACGACGCTTGCGGCCATCGCGTCAAGCTCCGTGCGGCCGTTGACCGGAGGCAGGGCGACATCGGTCTCGCCGGCGGCGAGCCGGCCCATTGCCTGGCGCAGGACGGCCAGGGGGCTGGAGATCGAGGCGCCGATGACAATGCCGGCGAGGAGCAGCACGGCGACGGTGACGGCCATGATCACGCCCATCATCATCGCGGCGATGTCGCGGTCGTGGGCGAGCGCCCCGGCCGCCTCGGCCTGACCGCCATCGGCCGCTTGCTTGAGCTGTGCCAGATAGGGCGGCAGCACGTCGAAAAAGGCTTCCAGCTTCTCCACATGCGCGGTGCGCTCGGCGCCTGCGGCCGTGTAGGCGTCGAAAGCGGAGCGGTAGGCGGCCAGCGTCTCGCCGAGTTCGGTGGCCGTCGCCGCCTCTAGCTTCGCCTTGGCAAGCGCGCGTTCGATGCGGGCGGCGGAAACCTCGAAGTTGCCGAGATTGACGTCGCTTCGGTCGAGCAGATAGGTCTTTTCCGTGCGCTGCAGGTCCGAGCCGGCGGCGGCGAGCTTCTCGGTTTCCGGAGAACGCTTGAACCGGGCTTCCTTCTGCACCCGGGAAACAAGCGCGTCGCCGTTCTGCGTGAGGGCGCCGAGCGCGCCGCCGGCGGCCCCGGTGTCATCGACAAGGCCGACCTTTTGCTGGGTGGCGTGCAGATCGCGGAAGGTGGCCTCGATATCACTGAGCGCGGCTTTTACCTGGCCGATCTCGGCGGCATAGGGGGCGGCCGCCGTCAATGTCTCGATCCGGGCAACCTGCGCGCGCGCGGTCGCGACCTGGGACGTGAACAGGTCGTATCCGCTGGCGGAAGGAGCGCTGAGGTAGGTCTTCTCGGTGATGCGCATGGCGCTGGACGACGTGGCAAGGTCGGCGACGCCGCTGGCCAGGCCGGAATAACTCTCGGCCCGCTTGAAGGCGTGTTCGACGCTCGCCTGGCTCCACCAGAAGACGCTGCCGATGGCGGCGAGGCCGGTCATGGTGATCGCGATCAGGAGAAAAATCCTGATGCGGACGGAGAGCCGCCCGACTATGTTCGAGACCGACGCGAAACCTTGAAAGCGCGACACTGGCATACCTCGACTTCGATCCTTTGCCCGCTTCAGAATTTCTCATGAAGGTTAACAATCCACTGTAGATGTCCCGACCCTGACCCTGCGACAGGTTGCCACACAGCAGGGATATCGTTGTTCATCTCAAGAATCCGGACCATCCCTTGCGCTCTCTTATCGACAAGACCGCCCCTGGCATCTTCGTACTGCTCTGGTCGACCGGCTTCATCGGCTCGAAGCTCGGGGCGCCCTATATCGACCCCTTCGCCTTCCTGACCATCCGCTTCGCGCTGGTCGTGCCGCCGCTGCTTGTGCTGGCGATGGTGCTCGGCGCGACATGGCCGCAACGGGGACGCGAATGGGGTCACTGCTTTTTTGCCGGGGCGCTGATCCACGGCGTCTATCTCGGCGGCATCTTCTACGCGATCGACAACGGCATGCCTGCCGGTATCGCCGCGCTGGTGCTGGGGCTGCAGCCGCTGCTCACCGCGCTGCTCGCCGGACCGATCCTCGGCGAGACGGTGACGCGCCGGCACTGGGCCGGACTGGCCGTGGGGGCGCTGGGGCTGATGCTTGTGGTGGGACCGCGCATCGGCGTCGATGCCAGCGGGCTGACACCGGAAAACGCCCTTGTCTGTCTTCTGGCGGTGGCCGGCATCGCCTTCGGCACGGTTTACCAGAAGCGGTTCGCCGGAGGCATCGACCTGGTGCCGGGCACCCTTGTGCAATATTTCGGGGCGCTGGTCGTGGTGGTGCCGCTGTCCCTGGCGGAAAGCTGGCGAATCACCTGGTCGGGGGAACTCGTCTTCGCGCTTGCCTGGCTGGTGCTGGTGCTGTCGATCGGTGCCATCCTGCTCCTGATGGTGCTGATCAAGCGTGGCAGCGCGGCGCGTGTTGCGAGCCTCTTCTACCTCGTGCCGGTGGCGACGGCGGTCGAGAGCTATTTCCTGTTCGGCGAGACGCTGGGACCGGTGCAGATCGTCGGTGCGGCGCTGGTCGTGGGTGCGTTGCTGATGATCCGCGAAAGGCGGATCGGTACGCGGCGCACGCCAGCGTGAGCGGCGGCGTGACCGCTCGTCAGGCCTCGGCCGCTGCCCGTCTTGCCCTGCGGCGCAGGATGGCGGCGTTGAGCTCGCCGCCGAAGACGAAACAGATCGAAATGAGATAGAGGAACACCAGTGCCGTCATGACGCCGGCCAGTCCCGCATATGTCGAGACGTAGTTGGCGAAACCGGCGAGCCATGCACCGAAGGCGGCGCCCGACACCAGCCAAAGCACAAGCGTCGCGGCGACGCCCGGCAGCGTGTCGAGGATGCGGCGCCGGCCGGCCGGCAGCAGCCCATGGGCGGCGAAAAGGCCGCCGAAGGTCAGCAGCGTGGCGATGACGTAGCGCGACACGTTGAGGCGGCCGGTAAACGGCTCCAGCAACGGCGCATGGGCGACGGCCGCCCGCCAGGCCAGCGGCGCGAAGATGATCAGCAGGGCGAAGCTGATCAGCACGACGGTGCCGAACAGCACGAGCAGCAGCGCCTGGAAGCGCAGGAAGACGAAGCCGCGCGTTTCGGCAACCCCATAGGCGCGGTTGAGCGCCACCCGCAGGGCCTCGACGCCGTTGGAGGCGAACCACAGGGCGGCGACAATGCCGAAGGTGAGGATGTCGCCACGCGGCTGGGTCAGCACCACCTGGATCTCGCGGGCGATGGGGCGGGCGACCTCCTCCGGCCAGGCGTCGAAGAGCAGCATGGCAATGCGGTCGGCCATGTCCGACATGCCGAGAAAGGCGGTGAGCGCGGCGACGAAAATCAGGAACGGAAACAGCGCCAGAAGCGACGACAGGGCCACATGGCTCGCCACGGCAAAGCCGTCGTCGCCGGTCATGTGCATGACGGCGTCATAGATGGTCGCGAAAATGGCGCGGATGGCATGCAGGACGCTCATGCATCGCTTTTGGGCGAGCTGCCGGCACGGGTCAAGTGATGCGGGTCCGATCATGCTGCGCCGCGAGATACATGAAACAAAATTGCTTTTTATGTCGATCAAAAGAAGCATTGCTTCGCCGCTATCCCGCGATATGGTTTGCGCTGCAACATGTGGCGGTCAAGTATGCCCGTCCGAAGGCGCCGGTACGGGCGCCGGGACAACAAGAGTGGAGAGGATGCATGTCGCTAGCGAGCGAGTTCGGCGGTGACGCCGCAGGGGAGGCTCCGGCCACGACGCTGACGGGCGCGGCCGTCGCCGCCCTTGACGGGCTTCTGGACACGGCTGCAGCGCGCGTGCGCGCACGTGTCAGCGAGGGAGGGCGGATCTCGCCGTCGCTGATGGAGAGCGAGCAGCGGGCGACGCACGGACTGGCCTGGCTTGCCACCTATGTCGCGGCGCTGAAGCAGCTCGACGCCTATGCAGCCCGGCTCGGCGACGCAGGGACGTTCGGCGAAACGGAAGACCTGATCCTGCGCATCGTCTTCGCCGAGTACCTGGCGCAGGTCTTCGGCGGCATCCCGATGAACCAGGGCGAGTTCGTGCGGCCGGCGGATCTGGGCATTTCGGTCGATGAGGCGGCGTCCTTCCGCGTGCCGGCGATCGAGACCCTGATCGAGGAGGGCAACCGGCCGGCGCTCCGGGCCCGGCTGGTCGACCTGATCCGCCAGCAGGAGGGCGCCTCGATCTTCGGCGCCTCGGGGCTGGATGAGACCTATGAGCAGGTGCGCGAGGAGATGCGCCGCTTTGCCGCCGACAAGGTCTCCCCGCATGCGCATGACTGGCACCTGAAGAACGACTACATCCCGCTGGAGGTGATCGGCCAGATGGCCGAACTCGGCGTCTTCGGCCTGACCATTCCGGAGGAATTCGGCGGGCTCGGCCTTGGCAAGGAGAGCATGTGCGTCGTCTCCGAGGAACTGAGCCGGGCCTATATCGGCGTCGGCTCGCTCGGCACCCGTTCGGAGATCGCGGCGGAGCTGATCCTGTGCGGCGGCACGGACGCACAGAAGGCGAAATGGCTGCCGCAGATCGCCTCGGGCGAGGTGCTGCCGACGGCGGTCTTCACCGAGCCCAACACCGGTTCGGACCTTGCCTCGCTGAAGACCCGTGCCGTGCGCGAGGGCGATGTCTGGAAGATCTACGGCAACAAGACCTGGATCACCCATCCGGTCAGGGCCGACGTGATGACGCTTCTGGCGCGTACCGACCCGAACGAGCCCGGCTACAAGGGGCTCTCCATGTTCCTGGCGGAAAAGCCGCGCGGCACGGACGACGATCCGTTCCCGGCGCCGGGCATGTCGGGCGGCGAGATCGAGGTGCTCGGCTATCGCGGCATGAAGGAATACGAGATTGCCTTCGACGGGTTCGAGGTGGCGCATGAAAACCTGCTCGGCGGCGTGCCGGGACAGGGTTTCAAGCAGCTGATGCAGACCTTCGAGGGCGCGCGCATCCAGACGGCGGCGCGGGCACTGGGCGTTGCGCAGGCAGCGCTCGACCTGGGGCTTCGCTACGCCCAGGAGCGCATCCAGTTCGGCAAGCCGCTGATTGCCTTCCCGCGGGTTTCCGACAAGCTGGCGATGATGGCGGGCGAACTGATGGCGGCGCGCCAGCTCACCTATTTCTCGGCGCTTGAAAAGGATTCGGGCCGGCGCTGCGACCTGGAAGCCGGCATGGCCAAGCTGCTCGGCGCGCGCGTTGCCTGGGCGGCAGCCGACAATGCGCTGCAGATCCATGGCGGCAACGGTTTCGCGCTGGAATACCGGATCAGCCGGGTGCTGTGCGACGCACGCATCCTCAACATCTTCGAGGGGGCAGCGGAAATCCAGGCGCAGGTGATTGCCCGCCGGGTGCTGGAGGATCGCGGGTAAGGTGTCAGACTGAGGGATAGACGTCGGCGATGGCCGCTCGCAGGGCGTCTACGTCCTCCGGATGCCGATCGAGGAGCCTCAGGGCCGAGGCGATGCCGCGGCTGACGAGCACCTCGCCGGACTCGTATTTCTGGAAGGCTCTCGGCCCGCCGCCGATGACGAGGCCTGCATCGCGCTGGGAGAGGCGCAGCTTGCGACGGATCGCGCGGACCTGATCCGGGGTCAGCAGCTTGTCAGCTTCGGCCTTCAGCCGGTTCAACTCGCGGTCCGACACTTTCATGTCCTCGCCGGAGTGGATGCCCTCCTCGACACCGTCCGCATACCAGCCGGGCATCTCGAAGGTCCGGGAGCGGCCCTTGTAAGAGAGCGTCACGGGGCGCAGGCCGCGCACCATCGGTTTTCCGGTTTCCGGACAGGTGAGGGTCTCCATCTCACTTCTCCTTGAACGACAACAGCAGGAACCGCGTCACGACGCCGGCGGTGAACTTTACATAGACCGGCCCCGCAGCGCTTCGGCCGTGATAGACGTCCTGCCAGAGCGTGTGGTCGTGAAAGGACGTCATCGACTTGTGGAAGTCGGCAGGCCGCAGGTCCTGGATGACATCGACGATCTCCTGCCGGCCCATGCCCAGGGCCGCCGCGCCCTTCAGGGCCGTTGTTGTCGTCACCAGCCGATCCGGCCGGTTGAAGGTCGTCCTGATCGCGGCAAGGTCGTAGGCCGGCTTCCGCTTCTCTATCAGAAATGGCACCATAATGGTGTATTATCAAGTGGCATCTTGCCGCCTCCCCTGCCGGCTCGTCATGTCGGAGAGGGAAGTGTTGCGCCTGCGGATGGCAACTTCAAGCTGCAATCGGTTGTGCTTGCGCCTCAGCGCATCGCCGTGACCAGCCAGAGCGATAGCCAGGGAACGGCGATCAGCAGACCGAGGCGGAAGATGTCGGCGATCCAGAAGGGTGTGACGCCCCTGAAGATCGTCGTCAGGCTGACGTCTTCCAGCACGCTCCTGAGCACGAAAACATTGAGCCCGACGGGCGGGGTGATCAGGCTGATCTCCGTGACCACGACGACGACGATGGCGAACCAGATCAGCACCAGTTCCGGGTCGGCGAGGAGGCCCGAACCAAAGTCGAGATTGCTGACCAGCGGGTAGAAGACCGGCACGGTGAGCAGGATCATCGACAGGCTTTCCAGCACACAGCCGAGCAGGATGTAGACGGCAACGATCGCGGCGATGACCAGCCACGGGCTGACATCCATGTCGCCGACGAAGTCCGACAGGGCGTCCGGCAGGCCGGCGAAATTGACGAAATTCGTGAAGAGATCGGCGCCGATGATCAGGGCGAAGATCATCGCGGTTGCCCGTGCGCTTTCACCGATCGCCTCTCCGAGTGCGGACAGCTTGAGCCGGCCGAAGAGGGCGGAGATGGGGATCGCCGCGCCGGCGCCGATGCCGGCGGCCTCGGTCGGGGTGAAGAAGCCGCCATAGATGCCGACCATGATGATGGCGAAGAGCAGGACGAGGGCGGCGACGCCGAGTGCGTCGCGGCGGGTCAGCGGTTCCCGCTCCGTTGCGGGCGGTGCCAGTTCGGGGTTGCGCCAGACGGCGACCTGCACGGCGACGAGGTAGAAGGCGAGGCCGATGAGACCCGGAACGATGCCGGCGATGAACAGCTTGCCGATGTCGGATTCCGTCAGCAGACCGTAGATGATCAGGATGACGGAAGGCGGAATGAGGATGCCCAGCGTGCCGCCGGCGGCGATGGAGCCGGCGGCAAGGCTGTCGGCATATCCGTAGCGGCGCATGGAGGGCATGGCCACCTTGGACATGGTGGCGGCGGTGGCGAGGGAAGACCCGCAGACGGCGGAAAAGCCGCCGCAGGCGATCACCGAGGCCATGGCGAGACCGCCGCGCATCCGCGCCGTTGCGTGGTTGGCGACCGCATAGAGGCCGTGGCTGACGCCGGAGCGGGCGAGCACGTTGCCCATGAAGATGAAGAGCGGCACCACCGAGAGCGAGTAGGCAAGGCCGGCGTCGAAGACCAGCGTTCCGGTCATGGCAAGGCTGGCATCGAGCCCGCGCATCACGGCGAAGCCGGCAATGCCGACCAGCGCCATGGCGAAGGCGACCGGCATCTTGAGGAAGATCAGGACGAGCAGGACGGCGAAGCCGATGAGCGATTCCGTCATGGGGAGAAGATCCGGTCAGGCAGTGGCGCGGCGCAGGGCACGGGAGGCGGCGAGCAAGCTGGCAAGCCCGCAGCCGATGGCGGCAAGGAAGGCAACGGGCGCGATCGGCAGCGACAGGCTGTCGCTGATCGCCCCGTCGCTTGCCAGCCGCAGGGCGTGTTCCCACAGCCGCCAGGCGAACACGGCAAGCACGCCGGCCGTCAGCAGGCCGGTGACGGGACGGGCCATGCGGGAAATGGCGCCGCCGGCGACCGTGTCGATCAGGTCGACCTCGACATGCTCGCCGCGCCCGGTGGTGACCGGCAGGGCGAGGAAGACGAGGGTCGCGAGAAACATCTCGGTCAGCTCATAGGCGCCCGAAAGCGGCGCGTTGAACCAGTAGCGGGCGACGACGTCGATGCAGGTGATGAACGTCAGGGCGAGAAGCAGCGCGCCGGCTCCCGCCGACAGCAGCTTCTCGACGATGCCCCATGCGGTCCGGCGCGAGGGCCGGACCGGTGCTTTCGGCTGGTCGGGCATCAGGGCGTCAGAAGGAGACGCCGGTCTGGGCCCGCAAGGCGGCGAGCGCGGCAGCTCCGTCGAAGCCCTGCGCCTTGACCGCCGCGTCCCACTCCGCCTCGTATTTCGCGGCGCGCTCCTTGATCGCGGCGAGCACTTCCGGGTTGGCCTCGTGCACCTCGATCTTCGTCTCTGCAACGAGTTCGGCGCCGCCGGCATCGGCTGCATCCCACACGGCGCCGGCGCGCTCGGCGAAGGCCCCGCCCGACAGCGCCTCGATCGCCGCCTTGTCGGCGTCGGAGATGGCATCCCACTTGGCCTGGTTGATGACCAGGAACCAGGAGGTGTTGTAGATGCCGCCGGGGACGGTCATCGAATGGGTCAGGTGATCGGCGAGACGGAAGGCCTTGAGCGCCTCCATCGGGAAGGTGACACCGTCGATGACGCCGCGCGACAGCTTCTCGTAGACCTCGCCCGGTCCCATGAATTGGGTGGTGACGCCGAGATCCTGCGCCAGGTCCGCGATATAGCCGCCGGGCGTACGCAGCTTCAGGCCGGAAAAGTCCTCCGGCTTCTCGATCTTGCGCTGGTTGTTGTGAACCATGCCGGGGCCGTGGGCGAAGACGGACAGAAGCTTGACGCCCTCATGCTCGCCGGCGGCATCGAGCGAGCCGGCATAGACGTCCCAATAGGCCTTGGACACCGCCACGGCATTGTCGCCAAGGAAGGAGAACTGGCCGATGCGCGAGCGCAGGAAGCGGTCGTCGCGGGTGAAGGAATGCAGGCCGTAGGTGATGTCGGCGACACCGTCGCGGGCCATGTCGAAATGGGCCGGGGGAGCGCCGAGAGGCTTGGCCAGCACGCGCACCTTGACGCGGCCTTCCGTTGCCTTCTCGACGTCGTCGGCCCAGGGTTTCATGGCGTTCTCGACAAGCGGGTGCTTGGGCGGCAGCCACGACGACATGACGAGCGTGGTTTCGGCGCGGGCCTCGATGAGCCCGGCGGCGACGAACAAACCGAGGGCGGCGACCCCGAGCCCGATGGAACTGGTCCTGAAGCGCATTCCTGTCCTCCCTGAAATCCGGACGTCCTGACGCCTGGTTGTCTTGCGCCGGCATCCGTTCCGTTTTGTCCGCAAGGCCGGCCGATGCCGTTCGGGAGACGTTCCCGGCGACGGTGTCGACCAGCCTTTGCGGCGAATATTAGTTTCACTTGCAACTTTTCAGGAAACGCCAGTTCCGTCAAGAGGGAGCGCGGTGGACAACCAGCGGGCGACGAGCCGGTCGAACAGGGCCGCCTGCGCCTCGGCCTGCGGAATGGCGCCGATGCTGAAGCCGACGATCATGTGGTAGAAAAAGGCGAGCACGCCCTGCGCCACAAGAACCGGCTCCGCGTCGGCCGCGAGGCGGCCCGTGTCGCGCAGCAGGGTGACAGCCTCGGTGACTGTTTCCTCCAACCGGTAGCAGACTTCCAGGAACTGGCGGGTCCAGGGGGCGTCCTTGAGTGTCGACTGGACGAGGTAGAGGCGGGCGAATTCCGGATCGTCGCGATAAAGCGACAGCCAGGGGTGCAGGAGACCGGTGACGAAGGCGGCCGGATCTCCGCACGGCCCCTTGTCGATCTCCGCGCGCATCGCCTCGGTGAGGGCATCGAGACTGCCGATCCGCACCGCGATCAGCAGGTTTGTCTTGTCGGTGAAATGGGCGAAGACCGTCGCCTTGGCGACCCCGGCACGCTCGGCCACCGCATCGACGCTGGTGTCCTCGTAGCCGCGCGCGTCGAAGAGCTCGCGCGCCGCGGCGAGGATCCTGTCGCGGGTCTCCCGGGTTCGCTTCTGCGGACGTCCAGCCATTCCTGCCCTTCGTTCTCCAGCCGTGGCGTGGTGTCAGACACGCACGATTTAATTATTGACCGCGGTCAAAAAATGAGCCATCAAAAAATGACCGTGGTCAATTATACACGAGAACGGAGAAAGACAATGCCGAAACGCATTCTGGTTCTGGACGGCCATCCCGGTCCCGACAGCCTGTGCGGGGCGCTGGCCGCCGCCTATGCGGAAGGGGCGTGGCAGGCCGGCCATGACGTGCAGTTGCTGCGCCTGTCGGAAATGAGCTTCGACCCGGACATGGGGGCGGGCTTCGATGCCGACAAACCGCTGGAGCCCTGCCTTGTCGAAGTGCAGGACAAGATCGCCTGGTGCGAGCACATGGTGATCGTCCATCCGATGTGGTGGGGCCTGATGCCGGCGAAGCTGAAGGGGATGATCGACCGGGTGCTGCTGCCGGGCTTTGCCTTCCGGTACAAGCCGGGTCAGAAGTTGCCAGAGCAGCTGCTTGCGGGGCGTACGGCGGAGGTGATGGTGACGGCGGATACGCCCCGCTGGTATCTCTACCTGATCGAGCGTGCGTCGGGATACCGGGCGATGAAATCGCAGATCCTGGGGCTTTGCGGCTTCAAGGGCATCCGCTTTCGCACCTTCGCACCGGTGCAGGGCTCGACGCTGGAGACGCGCAAGGGCTGGATCGCGCGGGTCGGCAAGCTCGGCGAGGCGGCGTGAGACGTCAGCCCGCGTCGTCGGCGAACCAGCCGAAGACGGTCAGCTCCAGCGATGTCTGGGCGATGCGCTCGCGGCTGGTCATCAGGACCTGGCCGCCACGCCGCAGGTAGAAGCCGACAGCGGCGTCGTTGTCCTTGAGCACGCGGATGGCGAGGCCGGAAAGCCGGGACCGGTCGAGCGCGGCGCGCGCCGCGTCGAAGAGCTCCGCGCCGAAGCCGAGCCCCTGATGATCGGGACGGATGTAGAGTTCGTAGATCTCACCCTCGAAGGGCAGTTCGCGCATGCGGCTGCGCCCGTAGGTGGCGTAGCCGGCGGCCACGCCGGCGACTTCCAGGATCTGGATCCGGACGCCGCGCGAGAGCGCGGTGCGCCACCATTTCGGCCCGCGCCGGGAGATCATCCGCTCCAGCTCGAGACCGTCGATCACACCGCGATAGGTCGACCGCCAGGCATCCTCGTGGATGATGGCGAGCGCTTCGGCATCGTCATGGCGCGCGGGGCGCAGGGCAGTCAGGCCGAGACTCATGACATCATGATAGCGCCGATCGACAGGCGACAAAAGACAGCGCGGCAAACGTGTCCCCGCAAGATGCGGAAGGGCGGGGGAAAATTGTTGCCTGGAAGGGCGGGGACGGGAGAACAGGTCTCCGAAACGGGAAAAGGGCCGGCATATAGCCGGCCCTTCCGGTTGCAGTGCCGATCCGCGAGGCGGATCCGGGAACTCTTGCGGCAAAACCCCGGGGGGCTGGGGGGCTGTTGCGTACCGAAGCCTTGCCGACAATCCCTGATGCAACAATGCCAATTTCGCGGTCCAAGATGGCGTCGTCGGGGCTGCATTGGGGCAAAACTATGAAATCGACAAGGGGCCGGGCAGGAGCCTGAAAATGAAGGCGAAAACAGTCCGGCCGGGCAGGTTTGCCAGGTCCGTGACGCGCGCGCCCGAGTGGCCTGGCGCACATGGGCGCGGCTCCGGCCAAGGCGGGAGACAGGTCTGGGGCCTTGCCAAAGGCGAACCGCGCGGACCATCATGACGAATGGATGACGGCGGCAGGCCGTGACGACGGGACCAGACGGCCCGGATCCCGATCCGGGCTCACCACGGCGGGAGGCGCAATGAGCGAGTTCGACGAAGAGGGATCCCGCTTCGGGGCCGGGCCGCAGGCCGTTGCCGACCCTGCCCCGCGAAGCTCCGCCGCGTCGGCCCCGGCCAGCCCGATCGTCGCCTTTCACAGGCGCGAGCTCGACCAGATCCTGCGCGTCTACGGCCACCGGGTGGCGGCAGGCGAGTGGCGCGATTACGCCATCGATCATCTCAAGGACAGGGCCGTCTTTTCGATCTTCCGGCGCAGTTCGGAAATGCCGCTGTTCCGCATCGAGAAGGTGCCGAAAAACGCCCGCCGTCAGGGGGCCTACGCGGTGCTCGGCACCGGTGGCATCATCCTGAAGCGTGGCGGCGACCTTGCCCAGGTGCTGAAGGTCTTCGAGAAGAAGCGTCACCTGAGCCTGGTGTGAGCGAGGCCGCCCGGCGGGCGCGGCCTGGTCGCGGGAAAAACAAAAAACGGTGCGGGGACATGTCCCCGCGCCGTTCTCGTTTCCGTGTGCCGGTTCCGGCTTGCCCCGGCCGATTGCCGGGCGATGCCCGCGATTACTCGCGGTTGCCGAACAGCTGCAGCAGCATCAGGAAGAGGTTGATGAAGTCCAGATAGAGGCGCAGGGCACCCATGATGGACTTCTTCCTGGCGACCTCGGAGCCGTCGCCGGCATGGTACATTTCCTTGATCTGCTGGGTGTCGTAGGCGGTCAGGCCGGCGAAGACCAGCACGCCGATCACCGAGATGGCGAACTGCAGCGCCGAGGAGGCGAGGAACAGGTTCACCAGCGAGGCGATGATGATGCCGATCAGGCCCATGAACAGGAACGAACCCCAGCCCGACAGGTCCTTCTTCGTCGTGTAGCCGAAGAGGCTCAGCGCGCCGAAGGAGGCGGCGGTGATGAAGAAGACCCGCGCGATCGAGCCGCCCGTGTAGACGAGGAAGATCGAGGAGAGCGACAGGCCCATCAGCGCCGCGTAGACCCAGAAGGTCGTCTGCGCGGTCGAGGCGCTCATCGACTGGATCTTGAAGCTGAGGAAGAACACCATGGCGAGCGGGGCGAGCATCACCACCCACTTCAGCGGGCTGCCATAGAGCGCGTAGCCAAGCTGGGTCAGCATCGTGCCGTTGCCGAGCGTCGCCACGGCCTGCGAAGGATCCTGCGTGGTGGCGAAATAGGCGGTTGCCAGGGCAAGCACGCCGGTGATGGCAAGGCCAAACGCCATGTAGTTGTAAACGCCCAGCATGTAGGCGCGCAGGCCTTCGTCATAGACGCCGGCCTGTGCTTGCGCGCCGGCCGCAGCGTACCTGGTGTTGGAATTGCGGTCGAAGGTCGACATCGAAATCCTCTCTATGCTTGAAACATAAGCCCTTTCGGGCGGTCCCCCGGCCATCGGATGCAGGCGATCGACGCGCGATCGATGGTCTCCGAGACCCTTTGCGTGCCGCGCAACAGGCACTTCCGGCCAGCTTGCGCACACATCCCTTTGAATATGGGCGCAAGCCATGCCCGGAACAAGATGCAATCGGCTCCGGGCACATTACCGTTCTGTCATTTTCTTGCGGAGGTTAACCCGCCGTGTGTCTATTTCATCGCTTTCAGGCGCGAGGCGATCTGCCGGTCGCAGGTGCCGCCCGGCCAGCGCACGATTTCCTCGCGGGCGAAGTCGAGGATTTCCTTCTTCGGATCGCCCATCGTGGCAATGTCGACGCCGGGCTTGAACCACTGCACGACGGCGTAGTCGCCGCCGGCATCGGTGAGGAAGGCGATAGGCTGGCCATTCTCGACAATGCCCAGACGCCCGACGCGCACCGGGGTGACGTCGACGCTGCGCGACTGGCCGTCGATGGTGAGCTTCGTCTTCGACAGGCGCAGGCGCTTGAAGGACGAGGCCGTCGTGCCGGTCCATGTGCCGAAGAGGCGTTCGCCCTTGTTCTCCACCGACAGGCAGGAATTCTTGTAATTGGGGATCGACAGGCGCGCGGAGGGGTGTTCGACCGGCTCCTTGCCCTTCTCGAACGTGGTGAACTTCATCTCGTGGTCGCCGGTGCGGTAGACGCGGACCTGGACCGGGGCATAGGTGCTCTCGCCCATGTTGCGAACGAGGAAATCGAACTGGTTCTGGTCGTTGGTGCCGGCGCGGCGATAGAGCCAGCGCTTCGGCAGCCCGTCCTCGAAGATCAGCCAGTCGCTGACCACCAGGCCGCGCGGTCCGGTCGGCTCGTTGACCTGCCACACGCCGGTGTGGAAGGGCGATTCCGCCTGTGCGGCGGTCGCGCCAAGCGCGGCGACAAGCAGGGCGGCGCAGGCGGTGCGCAGGCGTGTCTTCCACGTGCGGTGGAATGCGGGTGTGGTCATGCTGGTGTCCCCCGAAATGGCATTGCCGCCCCGGAACGCAGGGCGGCCAAACGTCGGCGAGACTAGCGTGATACGCACATATTGAAACCCCCGGGCCGATACGGCTGGGGAGAAAGGTGCCGCTGCCGTCGGGCGATGGCGGGTTACGCGAGGGCGCCGGCGGGGCCGCGCAAGAGCTCTCGCGCGGCGCCGGTCACAGGTTGCGCAGCACGGGCGCCGGTTTGCGACCGAGAACCCGCCAGGTGCCGATCAGCCCGAAGCCGACGGTGAGCACCAGCGCGGCGAGCGCGGCGCCGATTGCGGTTGCCGGCAGGAAGGTGAAACCCGCGTCCATGATCTCGACCAGCACGAAGGAGGCGGCGAGCGTGCCCGCGATCACGGCGAAGGCGGCCGTGACGAGGCCGAGTATCGCATATTCCAGGGCGAAGCTCTTGATCAGCCGGGCTCGCGTCGCCCCCAGCGTCTTGAGGATCACCGCGTCGTAGACCCGGTGACGGTGGCCGGCGGCAAGCGCGCCGCCGAGCACCAGCACGGAGGCAACGAGCGTCACCGAGGCGGCGGCACGGATCGCCCAGGCCAGTTGCTCGACGAGGCTGTTGACCTGTTCGATGGCATCCTTGACGCGGACCGCCGTCACCGTGGGAAACCGGGCGGAGAGGGTTTTCAGCAGGGCGAACTCCCGGGCGTCATCCCCGCCATCGGTATAGGTGAGGGTGCGCAGATGCGTGTGCGGGGCGCCGGCGAAGGTGTTGGGCGAGAACACCATGACGAAATTGATGGCGAGCGATTTCCATTCCACACGCCGGAAATTGGCGATCGTCGCTGTCAGCTCGCGGCCGAGCACGTTGACGGTGATCGTGTCGCCGAGTTTCAGGCCGAGATCGCCGGCCGCATCGGCCTCGAAGGAGACGAGTGGCGTGCCGGAATGATCCTCATCCCACCAGGCGCCTTCGGTCAGGACCGCATTGTCCGGCCTGGTCGCCGCGTAGGTGATGCCGCGATCGCCGCGCAGCACCCAGGCACCGCCCTCGGGAGCGACGATCTGGTCGCTCGGCACGCCGTTGACGGCACTGATGCGGCCGCGCAGCATAGGCGCGCCGTCGAGCTTTGCGCCGGGCGCCTCGCGGGCAAGCA
>NZ_JBLXFR010000037.1:0-38460 GCF_048261845.1 Stappia sp.
CCCGGCTCCGCGCAGCCAGGCCAGTCGGCGGTCGACGGCGGTGCGGTGGAAGAGGCGGAAGGTCATCGCCCCGCCGAGGATCGTCGTGCCCTCGGCGGCAATGCCCTCGACCAGCGCCCGCGAGACCGAGGCGACGCCGGAAATCGCGGCGACACCGAGCGCGATGCACGCGATGAAGATGTAGAAGCCCTTCAGCCCGCCGCGCATCTCGCGCAGGGCGAAGCGCAGGGCAAGGGCGAGCGGGGGTCGCGGGTGGCGGGCCGCGGGCACCGGGTGGACACCGTGCATGGTCACGCCTCCCCGAGAGCGGGGGCGGTTTCCAGCGTTTCGTTCAGGCCGGAGCGGACGCGGATCGTTTCGTCGCAGCGCCGCGCCAGGGCCGCATCATGGGTGATCATGACCAGCGTCATGCCCCGTTCGCGGGTGGCGGAGAACATCAGCTCGACGATCTGCGCGCCGGTTGTCTCGTCGAGATTGCCGGTCGGCTCGTCGGCAAGCAGCACCGGCGGTTTGGTGACCAGCGCCCGGGCGATGGCGACGCGCTGTTGCTCGCCGCCCGACATCTGCGCCGGGTAGTGGTCGACGCGGTCGGCCAGCCCGACGGCGGCAAGCTCCGCTCGCGCCGCCTCGAAGGCGCCCTTCGCGCCGGCAAGCTCCAGCGGCACCGCGACGTTTTCCAGCGCGGTCATGTTCGGGATCAGGTGGAAGGACTGGAAGACGATGCCGATGGAGCGGCCGCGAAAGCGGGCGAGCTCGTCCTCCGACATGCCGGTCAGCTCGGCGCCGCCGACCGTGACGCTGCCCTTGTCGGCGCGCTCCAGTCCGGCCATGACCATCAGCAGCGTCGACTTGCCGGACCCCGACGGGCCGACGATGCCGACGGTACGACCGGCGGAGATGCCAAGGTCGACGCCCTTCAGGATGTGTACGCGTCCCGCGTCGCGGCCGAGACTGAGATGGACGCCCGAAAGGGAAATCAGGGGCGCCAAGGCTGTTCGGTCGGTCATGCGGGGCCTATATGGTCGGAACGATGTCGGTGAAAATCGGGCATTTCGCAGCCTTGCAGGCCAAGGGCGATATGGGAAGGCATAGAGACCGCGTCCAGAGGATCAGCCGTGGTGATACGTTTGGTTACAGTTTTTCTCGCTCTCGCGGCGGCGGCATCGATCGTGCCGGCGCCGGTCGTGGCGGCGGAGCCGCTGCGCATCGTGGCGCTGGGCGACAGTTTGAGCGCCGGCTACCAGTTGCCGGCCGAGGCCGCCTTTCCCGTGCAGCTCGAGGCGGCATTGAGGGCGCGCGGACACGAGGTCGAGGTCGTCAACGCTGGGGTTTCGGGCGATACCACGTCGGGCGGTCTTGCCCGTCTCGACTGGTCGGTCGGCGAGGACGCGGACGCGGTGATCGTCGAACTGGGCGCCAATGACGCGCTGCGCGGGCTGCCGGTCGCCTCGGCGCGCAGCAACCTGGAGGCGATCGTCTCGCGTCTGCGCGCGCGCGGGCTGCCGGTGCTGGTGGCGGGCATGCGCGCGCCGCGCAATCTCGGGCCCGACTATGTCGAGGCCTTCGACGCGATGTTCGGCGAGATCGCCGATGCCCATGACGCGCTGCTCTATCCCTATTTCCTGGAAGGCATCCCGATGTCGGCGGAGACCGTGCTTCCCGACGGCATCCACCCGACCGCCAAGGGGGTCGCCCTCATCGTCGAGGGCATCCTGCCCAGGGTCGAGGAACTGATCGCCCGGGCGCGCGCGGCGAAAGACTGAAACGGCGCCATCTGCCCGTTGTCGCGTCATATCGGCCGCGCCTGTTGACGGGCGCGCCGGTTGCCGCCAAGTTCGCCCACCTCCATATTTCTGACAGTCCAGAACCAGCAAGAAAGATCCGCCATGGAACAGCGCCGTCTCGGACGCACGGACATCTTTGTCTCCAGCCTTTCGCTTGGCACCATGACCTTCGGTGAGCAGAACACCGAGGCCGAGGGACACGCCCAGCTCGACCTCGCGCTCGACCGGGGCATCAATCTCGTCGATGCCGCGGAACTGTATCCGATCCCGCCCAAGGCGGAGACGCAGGGGCGCACCGAAGAGATCATCGGCACCTGGTTGAAGGCGCGCGGCAACCGCGACAAGGTCGTGCTGGCGACAAAGGTTGTCGGCCGCTCCGAGAACACGTGGTTTCGCGATGGCGGCGTCCCGGCGAAGCTGACGCGCGCCCATGTCGAGGAAGCGGTGAACAAGAGCCTGAAGCGGCTCGGCACCGACTATATCGACCTCTACCAGTTGCACTGGCCGGACCGGAACGTCTCGGGTTTCGGCTCCAATCCGACGATGTGGAAGGATCCGGCTCCTTGCGACGACGAGACGCCGATCGAGGAAACGCTTGCCACGCTCGGTGACCTGGTCAAGGCCGGCAAGATCCGCCAGGTGGGCCTGTCCAACGAGAGCGCCTGGGGCACGATGCGGTTTCTCGCCATTGCCGAACGGATGAACCTGCCGCGCGTCGTCTCGATCCAGAACGCCTACAGCCTCGTCAACCGGACCTTCGAGACGGCGCTTGCCGAGATCGCCCACCGGGAGCAGGTCGGCCTGCTCGCCTATTCGGCGCTGGCGCAGGGCTATCTCACCGGCAAGTACCGCAACGGGGCGCTTCCCGCCGGCGCCCGCAAGACGCTGTTCGACCGGTTGCAGCGCTACGAGAAGCCGGGCGCGGAGCCGGCGATCAACGCCTATCTGGACCTTGCGGACGAACTCGGCCTTTCGCCGTCGCAGCTGGCACTCGCCTTCGCGCTGTCGCGTCCGTTCATGACCTCGGTGATCCTCGGGGCGACCTCGCTTGCCCAGCTCGAGCACGATCTCGGCGCGCTTGAGGTGACCATCACGGCGGAGATCGAGGAGCGCATCAACACGCTCTTCCAGCACCACGGAAGCCCCTGCCCGTAACGGGGCCCGGGGGGCGAATCAGTCGGCGAACCGCCGCTGGCCCGACCGGACCGGGGCATGCCTGCCGATGACGGCAACATGGCGGAACGCGCTGGGAAACCAGCGCGTTTCGTTTTCGCTTGCAGTGCAGCGAAAAAGGCCTCCTGATGCTGGATATCGGCGACAGCGGAGGGTTCAACCATGCCTCGACTGTTCACCGGGCTTGAGATTCCGGCCCAGACCGGACTCACGCTCTCCTTCCTACGCGGCGGCCTGCGCGGTGCCCGCTGGATCGATACCGAGAATTATCACATCACCTTGCGCTTCATCGGGGATATCGACGACCGCATGGCCGACGAGGTGGCGGACGCGCTCGACCGCATCCGCCGGGATCCGTTCGAAGTCCGGCTCAACGGGCTCGGTTCCTTCGGCAACGGGAAGCCGCACGCGGTCTGGGCCAGGGTCGAACCGAACCCGGCGCTGATGGAGCTGCAGGCCGAACAGGAACGCATCCTGCAGAGGCTGCGCCTGCCGGCGGAACGGCGCAAATACATGCCGCACGTGACACTGGCGCGGTGCCGCTCCTCATCCAACCAGGACGTGGCGCGCTGGCTTGCCGAGCGCGGCGACTTCCAGGCCCCGTCCTTCACGGCAGCGCGTTTCGTGCTGCTTTCGTCGCGGGCGAGCATCGGCGGCGGACCCTATCTGGTCGAGGAAGCCTATCCGCTCGGCCGTCTCGGGGGCGGGATGGACTATGCCGACGCCACGCCGCGTCTTGCGGGATTCTACCGCTGAGGCCGTGATGCGCCGGCGACATGTCGCCGGCCGCGGGACACGCACGCAACCCCGCAGCGACGATGGCCGCGCCGGCCGGACAAGGCCGTCTCGCGGCCGGCTTTCCGCCGCATGATGCCTCCACACCAAGTTGCACTGCACAAATTCCGGCTTGCCTTTGGGTCTGGTGCTTGCGATACAGCCGCCAACGACCAACCGAGGAGCCTTATCCATGCGTATCGACGCCGTTCCGATCGGGAAGAACCCGCCTGAAGACATCAATGTGATCGTCGAAGTCTCCGTTGGCGGCGAGCCGATCAAGTACGAGATGGATAAGGACGCGGGGGCGATGTATGTCGACCGCTTCCTCTACACGCCGATGCGCTATCCCGGGAATTACGGGTTCGTGCCGCATACGCTGTGCGGTGACGGCGATCCGGTCGACGTCATTGTCGCGAACCAGCGGCCGATCGTTCCGGGCGCGATCATGAACTGCCGGCCGATCGGCGTGCTGTTCATGGAAGACGAGGCGGGCATGGACGAGAAGCTGATCGCGGTGCCGTCCGCGAAGCTGACGCGTCGCTACGAGAACGTCGCCCATTACGAGGACCTGCCGGATATCACGATCCAGCAGATCAAGCACTTCTTCGAGCATTACAAGGACCTGGAGCCGGGCAAGTGGGTGAAGATCACCGGCTTCGGCGGTCCGGACGAGGCCAAGCGCATCATCCTGGAATCGATCGAGCGGGCCAAGGGCGCAAAGGCCTGAGCCAGCCGCAGGTTTTCGAGTGAATGACGGGGCCGCATCCTGACGAGGGATGCGGCCTTTTCGTTGGCCGGTTGCGAAAGCCGCAGAGGGCGGGGACGTCAGCTGCCTGCCTGCTCGCGCAGGATCCGGGCAACGGCGCCAGGAGCCTCCAGATGCGGCATGTGGCCAACGCCCTCCAGAAGGTGCAGGGCGAAGGCGCCCGGCAGGCCCTCGGTCTGCGAAACGGGCAGGACACGGTCCTGTCGGCCCCAGACGACGCGCACGGGCAGGCCGAGAGCTGCGATCTCCTCGAGCGGCAGGGTCTGTTGCCGGGGACCGTCGAGCAGACTTTCGACGATCTCGACCAGGGTTTCGCAGACGCCCGGGCGGGCGCGCGCCTCCGCCGATTGCCGAATCACGAGGCGCGGCAGCGAGAAGGAAAAGCCGAAAAACTGCTCGAGCAGGGGCTCCAGCGCCTCGGCGTCACGTGCCGCCGCATAGCGGCGCAGGAGCTTGTGGTTGATCTCGGGGCCGAAACCTCCGGGCGCGAGCAGGGTCAGGCTGGCAAGCTGTTCGGGCTGCTTCAGCGCCATGATCGCCGCCGCCGCGCCGCCCATGGAATGACCCACGAGATGCACGCGTTGCAGCTCCAGCGCCTCCAGCGAGGCAGCGACGGCGCGCGCGGCAACACCGGCGCCGCCGATGCGCGGCCAATCGAGTGCACGGCCATGGCCGGGAAGATCGAAGGAAATGACCCGGCGGCTTGCGGCAAGGTCGTCCTGCAGGCGGGCGAAGCCGCGCGCGTCACTACCGAAACCGTGCAGCAGGACGAAGGGCGGGGCATCGCCCGCACCGCTTTCGGTGAAGGGCAGGATCGGGGCAGGGGCGGTCATGTATCGGGCTCCGGGGCTGGTTCCGGTGTAATCTTGCCTTTTCTGGCATGGGCAGGCGCCACAGGCGAGACCGGTTCCGGTCAAAATACCCGCTTCGCGGGCATTGCGCACAGTGTCGTGCGCGTCGGAGGCCGGCCGGCGTGTCGCGGAGTGCCCCGGCTTGACAAGCGCGGTGCCGGCATCGCATGAGATTTAAATCGATTGAAAACGATTGAAATCGGCCGGTTCATCCACCAGCCGCAAGACAGCGACGGAGCGTTTGGAAGTGACTGACATCCTGTGCCTTGGCGAGCCGATGATCGAGTTCAACCAGTCGGCGCCCGGGGGAGCCTATCTGCAGGGCTTTGGCGGGGACACGTCCAATGCGGCCGTGGCTGCCGCCCGGCAGGGGGCGGCGGCCGGCTATGTCGCTGCGACCGGCACGGATGTGTTCGGCGATCTCTTTCATGACCTGTGGGCGCGTGAAGGGGTGAACGATGCCGGTGTGCGACGCATGGCGCATGCGCCGACGGGCATTTATTTCGTCACGCACGGGCCAAAGGGGCATGTCTTTTCCTACCGCCGAAGCGGTTCGGCGGCGAGCCTGATGCGGCCCGACGATCTGCCCGTCGATCTGCTCCGCGAGACCCGTGTGCTGCACGTTTCGGCGATCAGCCAGGCGATCTCGGCAAGCGCATGCGACACGGTCTTCGCGGCGATCGAGATGGTGCGCGAGGCAGGCGGGATGATCTCCTACGACACCAACCTGAGGTTGGCGCTGTGGCCGCTGCCGCGTGCCCGGGCCGTGGTCGAGGCGACCGCCGCGATGGCGGACATCCTGCTGCCCGGCCTCGACGACGCGCAGTTGCTGACCGGACTGGAGACGGCGGAGGAGATCGCCGACCATTATCACGCGCTCGGCGCGAAGCGGGTGGCACTGACGCTGGGCGCCGACGGGGTTCTCTATTCGGGGCCCGAGGGCCGCGAACACATCGCCTCGCACAAGGTGGAGGCCGTCGACGCGACCGGGGCAGGCGATGCCTTTGACGGGGCCTTCCTGGCGGAGTTTCTGAGGAGCGGCGACGGACCGGCCGCGGCGCGTCATGCCAATGCGGCGGCGGCGCTCGCCGTGTGCGGCTACGGGGCTGTTGCGCCGCTGCCACATCGTGATGACGTCCTTGCGTTTCTCGCCAAACAGGAGCGGCGCGGGGCGTGAGCCGCGTGTAAGGTCGCCGCCGGTTGTTGCGGTCGCGATCGGCGACAAGGAGACATCATGCGGATATTTGCGGGAATGGCCGGCATTGCGCTGGCGGGGATGCTGGCTTTGGCGTCGATGGCCGGCGCGGCGCAGGCCCAGACCGAACGCTATTACGATCCGGTCACCCGGAGCTGGCAGACCTACCGGATCACGCCGGAGGCGGCCGGCAAGATCGTGCGCGAGAAATTCAAGCGCACCGAGGTGCGCTACCGCACCGACCGGAAGCCGGGCTCGATCATCGTCGATACGGGCGACCGCTATCTCTATTACGTGCTGCCGGGCGGGCGGGCCCTGCGCTACGGCATCGGCGTCGGTCGGGAAGGGTTCTCCTGGGCCGGCACCGAGAAGGTGACGCGCAAGGCCGAGTGGCCCGGCTGGACGCCGCCGAAGGAAATGATCATCCGCGAGCGCAAGAACGGCCGCAACCTGCCGAGCTACATGCCGGGCGGCCCGAAAAACCCGATGGGAGCGCGGGCGCTCTATCTGGGGCACACGGAATACCGCATCCATGGCACCAACGAGGACTGGTCGATCGGCCGGGCGGTGTCGTCGGGTTGCATCCGCATGCTGAACGAGGATGTCGAGGACCTCTACAACCGGGTCTCGATCGGGGCGCAGGTGACGGTGCTCTGACGACGGACTGACAGGTTCCGTTCACGGGGTCCTGACGGGGCCCCGACGACACGACAAGGGCGCGCGCGGCAACGCGGCGCCCTTTTTACGTTGCCGCCGGTCAGCCGTGCGGTGCGTGCAGTTCCACTTCCTCGTCGAAGCCGGCGAGATGAAAGCGGCCGATGCTGGCAAAACCGCGCGGCACGGCGGCGGCGACCTCGGCCGTGACCAGAAGCGGCCGGCCGAGCTGCTTGGTCATTGCCTCGATGCGGGCGGTGGCGTTGACCGTGCGGCCGATGACGGAAAAGGTCAGCCGGGCGGGCACGCCGATATTGCCGAACATCACCTGGCCGGAGGACAGTGCGATGCCGCAATTGAGCGGATGCGGAGTGACCTGCTGCGCGTCGCGCAGGCGCAGGAGAACGGCATCGGCCGCATTCAGCGCCCGGCATGCGGCCGGGCCGATCCCCTCCGGACCGATCGGGAAGACGGCGAGCACCGCATCGCCGATGAAATCGAGCACTTCGCCCCCGCTCTCCATCACCGCACCGGCGGTGGCTGCGAAATAGGCATTCAGATGGGCCATGTAGGCGTCCGGCTCGAGCCGGTCGGCGAGCGCCGTCGAGCCGCGCAGGTCGGAGTAGAAAATGACCGCGTCGAGCCTTTCGCCATCGCCGTGGCGGATGCGTCCCGACAGAACCTGGCCACCGGCGCGCGCGCCGAGATAGGTCTCGGCCAGGGTGCGGGCGATGCGGGTCTGGATCGTCGCGCGGCAGGCCAGCGCCAGGCGCAGCTGCAGATAGTCGAGGCCGTCGACGGTCTGTTCGGAAAAGCCGTCGGGCTCCCTGGTCGCCCAGGAGACAAGCATGCCGGAATGGCCGAAATCCGTGGCGGTCGGCAGGTCGAACGGGGTGGAGAGGATCAGGTAGTCGGTATAGCCCTCGTCCTTGAGGCTTGCCAGAAGCGGGAACTCGAAGGCGGCATTGCCGCCCGACAGGCGGCGGCGCAGACGGGGTTCGCGCGCCTCGAGAACGGCACGGATGGGGCTTTGCAGCCACTCCTCCGTTTCGTGCTCGTCATGCCCGTACTGGGACAGCTCGACATCCTGGCCCGACCGCCAGAAGGCCGATTCCGCCTCGACCAGCGGATGCAGGGTCGCCCAGGTCAGCATCGCGCGTTCGACCGGCATTCCGGCCGCGACCAGACGCTCGCAGAAGCCGGCGAACATCTCTCCGATGTCAGGCTGGCCGAGCGCCTCGCGGATCAGCCAGTCCTCGATTTCCTCAAGCGCTGCGTTCGTTTTCACACGTTACCTCCGGGCGGGTGCCGGCCGCCGGTCCTGAAAAGCGAAACGGCGGACTTCGAAAAGCCCGCCGCCCGGTCGGTTGTCGTTCCACTGGCCGGTTCGCCGTTCAGGCAAGCGCGCCGTGGCAGTGCTTGTATTTCTTGCCCGAGCCGCAGGGGCAGGCCTCGTTGCGCCCGACCTTGCCCCATGTGGACGGGTTTTCCGGATCGCGCGGGGCACCGGGCGCCGGGGCGCGGGCCAGCGTGTCGAACTCGTTCTCCCCGGTGACCGGATCGAGATGCTGGGCATGCATGGGCGGCAGCTCGTCGTCGCCCGGCAGGCTCGGCGGTTGTTCCTGAACCAGCTCGACGCGCATGAGCTGGGCGGTGGTCGCCTGGCGCAGGTTGGCGAGCATGCTCTCGAACAGGGTGAAGGCCTCGGTCTTGTATTCCTGCAGCGGATCGCGCTGGGCGTAGCCGCGGAAGCCGATCACCGAGCGCAGGTGATCGAGATTGGCGAGATGCTCGCGCCACAGGTGGTCGAGCGTCTGCAGCAGCACGGCCTTCTCGACCTGGCGCATGATGTCGGGCGAGTACTGGCCGACCTTGCGCGCCATGGCCTCGTCGGCGGCCGTCTTCAGCCGCTCGATGACTTCCTCGTCGGCGATGCCTTCCTCGCCGGCCCATTCGACGACGGGCACGTCGAGATTGAGAAGCCGGCGGACCTCCGTCTGGAGCCCCTCGGTGTCCCACTGCTCGGGATAGGCCTTCTCGGGAATGTGGCGGGCGACAAGATCCTCGATCACGTCGTGCCGCATGTCGGTGACGGTCTCGGCGACGGCCTCGCCGTCCATCAGGTCGATGCGCTGGTCGAACACGACCTTGCGCTGGTCGTTCATGACGTCGTCGAACTTGAGCAGGTTCTTGCGGATGTCGAAGTTGCGCGCCTCGACCTTCTGCTGCGCCTTGGCCAGCGCCCGGTTGATCCAGGGATGGACGATCGCCTCGCCCTCCTTGAGGCCGAGCTTCTGCAGCATGCCGTCCATGCGGTCGGAGCCGAAGATGCGCATCAGGTCGTCCTGCAGGGACAGGAAGAACTTTGAATGGCCGGGATCGCCCTGGCGGCCCGAACGGCCGCGCAGCTGGTTGTCGATGCGCCGGCTCTCGTGACGCTCGGTGCCGATCACGTAGAGACCGCCGGCGGCGAGCGCCAGTTGCTTGCGTTCCTCGACCTCGGCGCGGATCGCCGCCTCGCGGGCGCTGCGCTCCTCGCCCTCGGGCATGTCGGCGAGTTCGTGGTCGATGCGCATGTCGGCATTGCCGCCGAGCTGGATGTCGGTGCCGCGGCCGGCCATGTTGGTGGCGATGGTGACGGCGCCAGGCAGGCCGGCCTGCGAGATGATCGAGGCTTCCTGCTCGTGGTAGCGGGCGTTGAGGACCGCGAAGATCTTTTCCTTCTTCGACCCCTTGGCGGAGAAAAGCGGCATGAAGGCATCGGGATCGGACACGTCGACCTGCCGGTAGCCGGCCTTCTTCAGGCTGGCGGCAAGCAGTTCTGATTTCTCGATCGAGGTGGTGCCGACCAGAACCGGCTGGCCGCGCTCGAAACAGTCGCCGATCAGCTCGATGATGGCGTTGTATTTCTCCTCGACCGTCCGGTAGACCTCGTCGTCGTCATCGACACGGCGCACGGCGACATTGGTCGGGATCTCGACAACGTCGAGGCCGTAGATGTTGCCGAACTCCTCGGCCTCGGTCTGGGCTGTGCCGGTCATGCCGGCGAGCTTCGAATAGAGGCGGAAATAGTTCTGGAAGGTGATCGAGGCGAGCGTCTGGTTCTCGGGCTGGATCGCGACCTTCTCCTTGGCCTCGAGCGCCTGGTGGAGACCTTCCGAATAGCGCCGGCCCGGCATCATGCGGCCGGTGAACTCGTCGATGATGACGACTTCCCGGTTGCGGACGATGTAGTCCTTGTCGCGCTGGAACAGCTTGTGGGCCTTCAGCGCCTGCTGCAGGTGATGGACGACCGCGACGTTTTCCACGTCATAGAGATTGTCGCCCTTGAGCAGCCCGGCCTCGCGCAGCAGGGTCTCCAGCTTCTCGTTGCCGGCCTCGGTGAAGGTCGCCGAGCGCTGCTTCTCGTCGAGCTCGTAATCCTCGTCGGAAAGGGCCGGAATAAAGGCGTCGACGGTGTTGTAGAACTCGCTGCGGTCCTCCAGCGGGCCGGAGATGATCAGCGGGGTCCGCGCCTCGTCGACGAGAATGGAGTCCACCTCGTCGACAATCGCGAAATTGTGCCCGCGCTGGACCATCGAGTCGCGCTCGTATTTCATGTTGTCGCGCAGGTAGTCGAAACCGAACTCGTTGTTGGTGCCGTAGGTCACGTCGGCGGCGTAGGCGGCCTTGCGCTCCTCGTCGGTGAGCCCGTGGACGATGACGCCGACCGTGAGGCCGAGGAAGCGGTAGATGCGGCCCATCCATTCGGCGTCGCGCGAGGCCAGGTAGTCGTTGACCGTGACCACATGCACGCCCTTGCCGGTGAGCGCGTTGAGATAGACGGGCAGGGTGGCGACCAGCGTCTTGCCCTCGCCGGTGCGCATCTCGGAGATCTGTCCGGCGTTGAGCACCATGCCGCCGATCAGCTGGACGTCATAGTGACGCTGACCGAGCACGCGGCGGGCCGCCTCGCGGACCGTGGCAAAGGCCGGTTCCAGCAGGCTGTCGAGCTTGGCACCGTCGGCAAGCTGCTTGCGGAACGTGTCGGTGCGGGCGCGCAACTCCGCGTCGCTCAGGGCGCGAAGCTCGTCCTCAAGCGCGTTGATGGCCACAACCCGACCCCGCAACTGCTTGATGAGGCGGTCGTTGGCGGAACCGAAGAGCTTTTTGGCGAGTGCGCCGAGGCCGGCCATGTGGCGGTCCTTATTCTTGATACAGGTCGCGCCTGCGCTTGGCCGCTGGCAGCAACCCGGGGATCGGATTGACGGTACAGACATGCGCGAGCCTCAGAACCGCCGCATTGGGGCGCGAGACGAACGCATGCTCGACTGGGGTTGTCCGGCCTTTCAAGGAGGACGTTCGACAGATAAGAGGGGGTCCGGAGGTTGTCAACGCCGCGCGATTGGCACACATCCCGGCTGCCGCCCCGTTATCGGGCCTGTTGCCGCAAGTGAGGACGGAGCAGCGGACGCGGGCGAGACGACCCGCCAGTGGCAAACACGAGATCACAAGGAAAGAGCATGACACGCAATTTTGCCGCGACGGTGCGTCGCGCAGCATTCGCCGCGACGATCGCCGGCAGCCTCGCCGGGACAGGCGCGCTTGCCCAGGAGCAGGCAACGGATCCGGGTGAGGTCGTTGCCAGGGTCGGCGAGAGCACGGTGACGGAGGCGGACATTGCTTTCGCCTCGCAGGACTTTTCCGAACAGCTGTCGCAGGTGCCGCCGACGCAGTGGCGCAAGGTGCTCACCGATGTCGTCGTCGACATGAAGGTGCTGGCCAATGCGGCCGAGGAAGCCGGTATCGCCGACGAAGACGGCTTCAAGCGTCAGGTCGAATTTCTCACCATGCGGGCGCTGCGCAATGCCTATCTTGCCCGGGAGATCGAGGGCAAGGTCAGCGACGAGGCCGTGCAGGCGGCCTATGACAAGGAATTCGCCGACTATGCCGGCGAGGAGGAGCGCAAGGCGAGCCACATCCTGCTGAAGAGCAAGGAAGAGGCGGAGGCCGTGATCGCCGAACTCGACGGCGGCCGCGATTTTGCCGAGCTGGCCAAGGAGAAGTCGACCGGGCCTTCAGGCCCCAATGGCGGGGATCTCGGCTATTTCACCCGCGGCCGCATGGTTCCGGAATTTGAGAAGGCCGCCTTCGAACTGGAGGTCGGCAAGCACACCGCCGAGCCGGTCGAGACCCAGTTCGGCTGGCACGTGATCAAGGTCGAGGACGCCCGCAAGCAGCCGGCCCCGGACATTGCCGACGTGCGCGACCGGCTGCGTCAGCAGCTGCTGCGTGCCCGCTACTCCGAGGTGCTGGAGGAGCTGAAGGCGAAGACGACGATCGAGGTGACGGCAACCGAGACGGAGGGCGAGGCGCCGGCTGCCGGCGATGAGGCATCCGGCGCGGCGCCGAAGGCGGACTGAACCGGCTCTCGCCACTCAGGCCGGCGCGGGCGCTCCGCCGGGGAGCGGCCGCCAGCCATCGACAAACAATCCGACGGCCGCCCTCAGGGCGGCCGTTTCCATGTCCAGCCGGCCGGTCAGGAGCCGGCACCAGGCGAAACTCACCAGCATGTCGATGGCGAGCAGGGGGTCGACATGGGCGCCGACCTCGCCGCGATCGCGCGCGCGGCGCACCATGCGGGCGGAGTGGTCGAGCCGGCCTTCCAGATAGGCGCGCAGGGCGTCGGCGGCGGCCTCGTTGCTCTGGGCCTCGGCAACCACGGACCGGAAGACGGCGCCGGTCGGCGTGTCCCTCCAGTGCCGGAAGAGCGCATCAAGGAAAATGGTCAGATCCTCGACGAGCACGCCGGTGTCGGGCTCCGGCATGCCCTGTTTCTGGCGATGATAGACATCGAGCAGCAAAGCGGTCTTGCTCGGCCACCAGCGATAGACGGTCGGCTTTCCGGCACGGGCGCGGCGGGCGACGGCCTCGATGGAAAATCCGGCATGCCCCTTCTCGGCCAGAATCTCAGCCGCCGCCTGGCGGATGGCATCGGCGCTTTCCGGATTGCGCTTCGCTCCGATCGATTTGCGTGGATGCCGGCATGATGCCGGGTCCTTGCCGTGCATGATATGTCCCTTGCCGTTTTCCGGACCGGCCTGTCTCGCGCGAGGCCCTCCTTCTGGTAGCACGGCGCTTGACGGAACGAAACGAGGCGTTTAGATGGAGTTGAAACGAAACGATCCGTTTCATATGTGACGGTTCAGCGACACCGGGGAGGAGGTCGCCGGATCGGCGGTTGCCTCGGCGGCCGTTTCATTGTCCGCTTCATCGATGCCTGCCGGCCTCGTCCGATTTCCCCAGGAGCCTTCCATGTCCGTTGCAACATCCCCTTCCCCGGCGACCCCGTCCGTCGCTCCCGCTGCCACTCCCGAGGTCAGGCGTGTGTTGTCGCGTCCCCGCTTCTCGCTGCTTGTCTTCGCCGGCGTGTATCCGCTGGTGACCGCATTGCTCTATGTGATCGCGCCGTTGACTGCGGGTTGGGCGCTCTGGCAGCAGACGCTCGTCCTGGTCCCGATCATCGTCGCTACGATGGTCTGGGGGCTCATTCCCTTTCTGTATCGCCGGTTCTCCGGCTTCCTGCATCCGGTGCGAGACGGCGCCGGACGATAGGGCTTGCACCCCGGGCGCCGTTCGGGCAAGGCTCGCGGCAATCTTTTCGTGCCCGCATTTCAAGGGAGTGCCCGATGTCCACGGCCGTCTCGCCGCTCGCCCCGAAGTCCTATCCCGAGTTGCCGCAGGTCGGCGGCGTTCGCTTTGCCACGGCCTCGGCCGGCATCAAGTACAAGGGGCGAACGGACGTGTTTCTGGCGCTCATGGATGAGGGCGCTGAGGTGGCTGGCGTCTTCACGCGGTCGCGCTGCCCGTCGGCGGCTGTCGACTGGTGCCGGGCCAATCTCGCGGGCGGCACGGCCAGGGCGCTGCTGGTCAATTCCGGAAATGCCAATGCCTTCACCGGCCGCAAGGGCCGCGAGGCGACCGAACTTTCGGCGCGCTACGTGTCCGACGCGCTTGGCTGCGCGCCCGGCGAGGTGTTTCTCGCCTCGACCGGGGTGATCGGCGAACCGCTCAAGGCAGAAAAATTCGCCGGTGTGGTCGACGATCTGGCGCGGGATGCGGTCGCCGGTGACTGGCAGGCGGCGGCGAAGGCGATCATGACCACCGACACCTTCCCCAAGGCGGTGTCGCGGAACATCGACCTCGGCGGTACGCCGGTGGTCCTGAACGGAATCGCCAAGGGCGCGGGTATGATCGCGCCCGACATGGCGACGATGCTTTCCTTCCTGTTCACCGATGCCCCGATCGCGGCCCCGGTGCTGCAGGAGCTCCTGTCGGCGACGGTCGGCGACACGTTCAACGCGATCACCATCGATGGCGATACCTCGACCTCCGACACGGTGCTGCTGTTTGCCACCGGCAAGGCCGGCGGGGCGCGCATCGAGAGTGCCGACGACCCGCGCCTTGCGCCGTTCCGCGCGGCCCTTGCGGAGGTGATGCGGGACCTCGCCCACTGGATCGTCAAGGACGGCGAGGGTGCGCGCAAGTTCGTCGGCATCACCGTCACGGGTGCTGAAAGCGATGCCTCGGCGCGGCGGATCGCGTTTTCGATCGCCAATTCGCCGCTGGTCAAGACGGCGATCGCCGGCGAGGACGCCAATTGGGGCCGGATCGTCATGGCGGTGGGCAAGGCCGGCGAGCCGGCCGACCGCGATCGTTTGGCAATCTGGTTCGGCGACGTGCGGGTGGCGGTCGATGGCGAGCGCGATTCGGAGTATTCGGAGGACGCGGCGTCGGCGGTGATGAAGCAGGAAGAAATCGCCATCCGCGTCGATCTCGGCCTGGGGCAGGGGCGCTCGACCGTGTGGACCTGCGACCTGACCAAGGAATATGTGGCCATCAACGGCGACTACCGGTCCTGACGAGCTGGTGGCGGCAATGCCGGCCCGAACCACCGGAGAGCCGGCGGGAAAGCGCGACATGAACCGGATTGACGGGGATCTGGCGGCCGGTCCGGTCGCGGGCATGGATCTGGCGCGGATCAGGGCCATCGAGGATGCCAATCTCAACGGCTTTCCGAGCGACCGGCTTGCCATGGACGGCAGCTGGCTTGCCCGGATATCGCCGGGCAATCCGGCGCGGCGGGTCAATTCGCTGAACGTGATGGATCCGCACGACGATGCCGATGCGCGCGAGCGGCTTGATGCGATGCTTGCCGTCTTCGCCGACAATGACGCCGCCTTCCACCTGCGCCACACGCCGTTGACACCGCCGGCGCTCGTGGCGATCGCCGATGCCGAAGGCTGGACCCGAACGGGCGAGACGGATGTCTGGAGCCGCCCGCTCGCGGAGACCGCCGATGCGGAGGAGCCTGACGAGGCGGCAGGGCCCGCGCGCCTGCGATCCTGCACGCTCGATGATTTCCTGTCGGCCTTCGTCGCCACCGGCGGAACGCGGCCCGAGGCGGTGACGCCGCTGGCCGTGGCGCGGCTCGGCGGCGCGCTCGAGCGGATCGCGGTCCGCCGGGTGACGCTGGTGGCCGAGGACTGCAATGGCCGTCCGCTCGGAGTGGTGCTTTGCGTTGCCGACCGGGACATGCTCGGCATCTACGATCTCGCGGTCGCGCCGGATGTCCGTCGGCAGGGCCTTGGCAACCGGCTGGTGCGTGCCGCGATGGCGCGCGGGGCCGCGCTCGGTTGTCGTCTCGCCTGGCTGCAAGTGACGGCGGAGAACGGTCCGGCCCGCGCTCTCTACCGGCGCCTGGGGTTCCGCGACGGCTATGCCTATCACTACCGACTGCCGCCCGAGAGTCCGCATGGGTCTTGATCTGTCAGCGCATTTCGCCGGCATGGTGAGCAAATCCTTGCCTGGACGTCTCGAAACGGAACGGAGCCTGCCATGAAGCTGCTGCTGGTCGCTGCCTGCGCCCTGCTCGATGCCGACAACCGCGTGCTGATCGCGCAGCGGCCGGAAGGCAAGGCAATGGCGGGTCTGTGGGAGTTTCCCGGCGGCAAGTTCGAGCCGGGCGAGCGGCCGGAGGATGCGCTCATTCGCGAATTGGCAGAAGAGCTCGGCATCACGGTTAAGAAAGAGTGCCTCGCGCCGCTGACTTTCGCGAGCCATGCTTACGAGGAATTTCACTTACTCATGCCACTTTTCGTCTGCCGACGATGGTCGGGCACGGTTGCAGGCCGCGAGGGCCAGGCGATCAAGTGGGTGAGACCGGTCAGGCTGCGGGACTATCCGATGCCGCCGGCCGACGAGCCCCTGATCCCGCATCTGATCGATCTCGCCTGAGAAGGGGGACCGGTCTCTCCGTCCCGGCGTCAAGAGACAGACAGGGGCACGGCTGATGCAGTCACATCTCGAGAGAATGCGCGACCGTGGCGACCAGTTCATCGACCTGGCCGGCACCCTGCGCCGGGATGAAGCCGGCGCGACGATGATCGAGTACGGGATCATCATGGGCCTCGTATCAATCGCCATCATCGCGGCGCTGCTCAGCATTCAAAGCTCGATCGGAGACGACGTTTTTTCCGTCGTCACCAGCGCCCTGTCGAACATCTGACCCGTTGCAACGACGTGACGTTCAGGAGGGACCCTCGCCGGGGTCCTTTTTTTTGTGCTCGATATCGGCCAGCGCCTCGGCAAGGCTGGCGCGCGCGCTGCCGGGCTTGAGCGGTTTCTGCTGGCTTTCGTGGGGCGCCCAGCCGGAGAGCGAGACGATGTCGAACGTGGCGCGAATGCGTCCGTCCGGATCGGCGTGGCGCTCGGCATAGATCTGCGAGGCGCGGGCGATCACGGCGCGCGACAGCGGGCAGCGCGACCGCTCGGCGAGCACGCTGGCCGCCCCCATGGCGCGCAAATCGTCGACCAGCCCGGCCATGCCAGAGTAGCGCACGGTCAGCCGGTCGACATCGGCGACGGGCAGGGCGAAACCGGCCCGCTGCAGCAAGGCGCCGAGCGCACGGGTGTCGGCGAAGGGGACAACGCGCGGCGCGGCACCGCCCGAGATCTCCATCTCGGCGCGCATCAGCGCGTCCTTCAGCTCGAACAGCGTGTCACCGCCGAGAAGCGCGGCAAGGAACAGGCCGTCCGGTTTCAAGGTCCGGCGGATCTGCACGAGGGCGCCGGGCAGGTCGTTGACCAGATGCAGGGACAGCGCCGAGCAAACGAGATCGAGCGAGGCGTCTGCAAAGGGCGGCAGGGCATCGTCGATGACGAGATCGCAGCCGGGTGTCGCCGGGTCGGCGAGGAAAATATCGGCGCGGATCACGCGGCTGACGCGGCCCGAGGCGGTCATTGCGTCGGTGAGGTGGCCGCGATGGCCGCCAAGGTCGACCGCAATCTCCAGATGCCGGCTGACCGCCGCCAGCCGCTCGCCAAGATCGGCGGCCGCATGGGCGAGCAGGAAGTCGATGCCCGGTTCGGCGCCGGCGCGGGCGAGCGCGCGGGTCCTTCGGCGGGCGAACAGCGCCCGGTCGAAAAGATCCGGACGGCTGTTGTCGGATGCGGACATGGCGCGGCGGCTCCCGGTCGTTCCCGGCCCCTGCCGGAATGACGTAGGTAGCGCCCGGGCCGCGGTCAATCAAGTCCGCCGCGGGGGGGCGATCAGCCGGTGACCGGGTCGGAGAAGGGCGATCGCCACGCGGGCAGTTCCATCAGACGGTCGTGCCAGCGCCTGACAGCTGGAAACGCGTCGAGCGGTATTCCCGCCTCGTCGGCATAGGGCAGCGTTGTCGCGACGGCGAAGTCGGCGAGCGTCAGCGTGTCACCGAGGAGGAAGCGACGGTCCGAAAGGTGGCTTTCGAGGACACCGGCATGGCGCCGGACATATCCGAGCGCCTCTTCGACAACCTTCCTGTCCGGCTCTCCGAGGCCGAACCTTCGGCGAATGACATGTTCGAAGAAGAGCTCGCCGGCGAAGCGGGAGAAATGGTTGGAACTCCAGTCGAACCAGCGGATCACCTCGACCTGGGCGTGGTCGCGCGGCCACAGGGGGGACCCTGCCTTGAGTGCCATGTGACACATGATGGCGTTCGATTCCCACAGCCGGAGGTCGCCGTCGACCAGTGCGGGCGCCTTGCCGTTCGGGTTGATGGCGAGGAATTCCGGTGTGCGCTGCTCTCCTTTCATGAGATCGAGGCGATGGAACTCGATGTCGAGCTGCAGATGGCGCGCCACGGCGCAGGTCTTCCACGACATGGTGGTTTCAGCGAAATAGAGCTTCATGGTGTGTCTTCCCTCGTTTGGCGGGTGGACGTGCGGTTGCGAATGAACAGGGTGAGTGCGGTGTCGGCGAGCGCGAGGGTGCCGCACAGGAGGGCCGCCACCTGGAGCGCGTCGCCAAGCCCGATCCGGTAAAGCGCCGTCGTCAGGCTGCCCGGGACCGCGATCCCGAAAGCGCCGCCAAGCTCGCTGCTGGCTTCAGAAAGACCGGCGACAGCGCCCGCCTGGGTTGGCGGCACCGAGCCGACGATGACGTCCGTTGTGAGGGTGAAGACCGGGGCGAGCCCGAGGGAAAAGACGCAATAGCCGACGACAAACGATTGCAGGCCGGCCTCGCCCGCGGCGATGGCGAGAAGACCGAAGCCCGATGCCGTAACGAGAAAGCCGATGGCCATCGCGAGCTATTGGCGCTTGCCCGCCCTTGGTTGCCGGTGCCCGTCGTCCATCGTTTCCTCCCTGGCTTGTCCCGTTCGGGCGGCAGCTTGGTTGCCGCTGCCGGGTATGGTATCAATAAAAAGAACTATCTAGTCCTAAAAAGCAACTAATAACTTTTGAAAGAGGATAATGAAGGGTCGAAGCTATGACGACGGCTGCGCGACGGCGCATGCCCTGGACCTGATCGGCGAGCGCTGGGCACTTCTGGTGGTCCGGGAACTGATGTTCGGGCCGAAGCGGTTCACGGACCTGCGCGAGGAGCTGCGCTCGATCAGCCCGAACGTGCTCACCCAGCGGCTCGACGGCCTCGAGGCCTCGGCTATCCTGCGGCGCCGCAGGCTGCCGCCGCCGGCCGCCTCCTGGATCTATGAGCTGACCGAGTGGGGGCGCGAGCTGGAGGAGCCGATCCTGTCGCTGGGCAGGTGGGCCGCGCGCTCGCCCTTCCTGAAGACGGACCTGCCGATGACCCGGGCCGGTCTGCTTCTCGCCCTGCGCGCCATGTATCGGCCGCGCAGGAACGCCGGTTTCCGGGTCCTGCTTGACATGCCCCGGGGAGGGGCGGTGGTCGCCGGCACGTATGAAAGCCTGAATATCCTTCCGGATGTGCCGGACGCCGGAACGCATGACGCTTCGATCACGGCGTCGCCGGACGTTGTCGACGGCATCGTCTTCGGCGGCAGGACCCTGCTCGAGGCGGTCGCGGCGGGCGACGCACAGGTGGCCGGCAATCCGGGCGTGCTGCAGCGCTTCGTGAAGGCGTTTCCGCTGCCGGAGACGGCCGTGGCAGAGTAAATCCCGTTCGGCGTCAGCCGGTTTCCTCTCAAGGTTGTGTTTTGCGTGTGCTGCAGGTTCAATGTCCTTCGTGCCGCTTGCGGGCAGTTCGACGGGAGCCAGGTGCGACATGGACAGAACCGACAGGCCGGCCACGGAAAATGTGTTGCGGACCTTGTCCGCGGCACCCGGCGCGATTGCCGAAACGGTGACGCGGGGTGCGTCCGGCCTGCTGCGCCTGCTGCTGCCGCCCACCTGCCTTGCCTGCGACCGGCTGGTCGCCAGCGACGGGTCGGTCTGCCCGGCGTGCTGGGCGCGCATGCCCTTCCTGTCGCAACCCTGGTGCCAGCGGCTGGGGGTGCCGTTCGCATTCGAGTTGGGACCGGGCGCCGTGTCGCCGCAGGCGATCGCGCATCCGCCGGTCTTCGACCGCCTCAGGGCCGTTACCGCCTATGACGGACCGGCCCGGGCGCTGGTGGCGCGGCTCAAGTATCATGACCGTCCGTCTCTGGCCCGGGCGATGGGCGGCTGGATGGCGAGGGCGGGAGCGGAATTGCTGGCCTCGTCGGAGCAGGAGGCCGCGCCGGTGCTCGTTCCCGTGCCGTTGCACGGCATGCGCCGATGGAACCGGCGCTACAATCAGGCCGGCCTGCTGGCGCGCTCGGTCGGGAAACGAAGCGGTCTGGAGGTCGCCGCGCATGCTCTCCTGCGCAAACGGGCGACGAAGCAGCAAGTGGGGCTGGATGCGGCGGCGCGCGCGCGCAATGTGCGCGGGGTTTTCGCGGTGACGGACGAGGGCGAGATGCGCCTGTCCGGCCGGCGAGCGGTGCTCATCGATGACGTCTATACGACCGGCGCGACCGCGCAGGCGGCTGCGCGCAGCCTGCTGCGGGCCGGGGCCCTGTCGGTGGACGTGCTTGTTTTCGCCCATGCGGGCGCCGATACGCCACTCGGCTGACGCACTGCCGGCATCGCAGATATGGGCGTTCGGGGGGAGGCAAGGACTTGCGGCCGGCCGGCAAAGCTCAATATATGCTTGTCACACAGGAGCGGGGCCGGACGGCCTCGTGGCCAACGCGGGAACGGGGTGCGATGTCGGTCGAGATCTATACACGTCAGATGTGCGGTTATTGCGCAATGGCGAAGAAGCTCTTGCAGCAAAAGGACGTGTCGTTTCGGGAAATGGACGCAACCTTCGATCCGGGGCTGCGCAAGGAGATGATCCAGCGCGCCAGCACCGGGCGAGGTGGTACGACCTTCCCGCAGATATTCATCGGCGAGACCCATGTGGGTGGCTGCGACGAGCTCATGGCGCTGGAACGCTCCGGCAAGCTGGACGCCCTGCTCGCCGCCACGTGAGATACGCTTTCCGGGATTGTCGACAAGAGCAGGAACGAGGGACATGAGCGAGTTTGTCGCCGCGGTCGTCCAGATGCGCAGCGGACGTGATGTCGCCGCGAATATCGCGACGGCGTCGGCCCTGATCCGGCAAGCCGCCGCTGCCGGCGCCACCTATGTGCAGACGCCGGAAATGACCAACCTCTTGGAAAAGAGCCGGGCGGATCTTTTCGCCAAGATCGTGCCGGAGAGCGAGGATGCGGGCGTGACCGCTTTCTCGAGGCTTGCGGCGGAACTCGGGATCGTCCTGCATGTCGGGTCGATGGCGATCCGCACCGGCGAGACAAAGGCGGCGAACCGCGGCTTCCTGTTCGCGCCCGACGGCAGCCTGGCAGCACGCTACGACAAGATCCACATGTTCGACGTGGACCTGCCCAATGGCGAAAGCTGGCGCGAGTCCGCGACCTATGGCGCCGGCGAGGCGGCGGTGGTCGTCGGTCTGCCGCAGGTGCAGCTCGGCATGGGCATCTGTTATGACATCCGCTTTCCGGCCCTGTTTCGCGCCCAGGCGGGCGCGGGTGCCGGAATCCTGACGGCGCCGGCGGCCTTCACACGCCAGACGGGCGAGGCGCACTGGCATGTGCTGCAGCGGGCAAGGGCCATCGAGAACGGTGCCTTCGTGATCTCCGCCGCGCAGGGCGGGCGTCACGAGGACGGTCGGGAGACCTATGGTCACAGCCTGATCGTCGCCCCCTGGGGCGAGGTGCTGGCCGAGATCGATCATGATGCGCCGGGGTTCGCCCTGGCTTCTCTCGACCTGTCCCGGGTGGCCGAGGCGCGCCGCCGCATCCCGGCAATTGCCAATCAACGCGGCTTCTCGGTTCGGCGCGCGGGCGGCAACGCGGAGGCGGCCGAGTGATCCGCTATGCGCTTGGCTGCGGCAACGGGCACGCGTTCGAGGCCTGGTTTCGCGGTTTCGAGGATTTCGAACGTCAGAGGGACGCCGGGCTTGTGGCCTGTCCGACCTGCGGGACGACGCATGTCGACAAGACCTTGATGGCGCCGGCCGTGGCGACCTCGCGCGCCCGTGAGGCGCGTGCCGGACAGCAGCCGGCGGCCACAAGGGGAGATGCCGGCGGGTCCGCAACCGGGCCGGCTATCGCCGAACCAGCGCCGCAGACCCGGTCCCGGAGCGAACCCGTCGCAACGGCGGTGGCGCCGGCGCAGGCGGAGCTGATTGCCAAGCTGCGAGAATTGCGGGCGCAGGTCACGGCGAATGCCGTCGATGTGGGGGAGGCGTTCCCCGAGGAAGCGCGCAAGATCCACTACGGCGAGACAGAAGCGCGTGGCATCTACGGCGCGGCCTCCAGGGAGGAGGTGCGCGAGCTTCTCGACGAAGGCGTGGCGGTCATGCCGCTTCCGGTCCTGCCCGAGGACCGGAACTGACGCGGCCCGCGCCACTCCCGCCAAGCGCGACCAGCATCGCCTGCACATCGCCCTGAGCGGTTTCCGGCAGGCTTTCCGCCATCTCCGCATCGACCGACGCATGTGTCGCCTGCCAGATCGGCAGGGCGGCGAGCAGCGTCTCGTGCCCCTTGCCCGTCAACAGCAGGAGGCGGCTGCGGCGGTCCTTCGGGTCCGGCTCGGTGACGACGAGCCCGCGCCGTTCGAGCGGCTTCAGTGCGGCGGTCAAGGTGGTGCGATCCATCGCCAGAAGACGGGCAACCGGCGCGATCGATGGCGGGTGCGGACGGTTCAAGGACATCAGCAGGGAAAATTGCCCATTGGTGATGCCGACCGGGCGCAGCGCCTCGTCGAAGCGGCGTGCCAACGCCCGCGCCGCGCGCTGGGCATGCAGGCACAGGCAGGTGTCGCGCACATGGATCGTCGTTTCGAACGGAACTTTTTTTGACATGGGATTATTATGTTGATATCAACCTAAAAGTCAACACGCGCAAGGCGTGTGAAACAGGTGTTTCACACTTTTTCAGCCTCGCAGCGAGTGCGGAGACGAAGCATGCCGAAGATGTTTTTCCTGAACCTGCCGGTCGCGGATGTCGCCAGGGCGAGGCGGTTCCACGAGACGATGGGAGCGGTCGCCGACACCCGCTTCTGCGACGAGCGAACCGCAGCGATGGTCTATTCGGATGCGGTCGTCGTGATGCTGCTGGACCGGTCGCGGTTCGCCGATTTCACGACCAAGGAGATCATCGACGCAAAGCGTCAGGTACAGGGACTGTTCTGCTTCTCGGCAGAGAGCCGGGCGGAGGTCGACGAGATGGTCGGCCGGGTTGCGGCGGCCGGCGGACAGGCCGATCCGTCTCCGCTTCAGGAGCACGGGTTCATGTATGGCCGCAGCTACGAGGATCCGGACGGTCACATCTTCGAACTGGTCTGGATGGACCAGGCGGCGCTTGCCGGCATGCAGCCGGCGACCGTGTAAGCGAGTACGCAAGGAAGAGCAGCAAACGGGAGACGTGCAGATGAGCAAGATTGGATATGTCGACGGTTTTGTCGCGGCGGTGCCGGCGGCGAACAAGGAACTCTACCTGCAGAATGCGAAGGAGGCCGCTCCCCTGTTTCGCGAATTCGGTGCGACCCGCATCGTGGAGTGCTGGGGCGACGACGTGCCGGAAGGCAAGGTCACCGATTTCCGCGGCGCGGTGAAGGCGACGGACGAGGAGGTCGTCGTCTTCTCCTGGATCGAATACCCCTCGAAGGACGTGCGGGATTCCGCCATGCAGAAGATGATGACCGATCCGCGAATGAAGGAACTTGGCGACCGGATGCCGTTCGACGGCAAGCGGATGATCTTCGGCGGCTTCGCGCCGATCCTCGACACGTGAACGAGCTGGTGCGTGTCGTCCCGCATTCGCTTGCGGGCGGCGCGCCCCAGACGGCAGAACCAGGAGGATCCGATGGCAACCGTTATCCAGCACCTGTGGTTCCGGCAGGACATGGCAGGAGCGCTTGAAACCTATGTCCGGCTGATCCCCGGATCGGCGGTCGAGTGGACGTCGGCGCTGCCGGCCGATTCACCCTCCGGCCCGGCCGGCAGCGTCAAGATCGCCGCCTTCCGGCTCGGCGACCAGCGCTACCGCGCCATCGAGACGGAGGCGCCCTGGAGCTTCAACCACACGTTCTCGGTGATGATGGAGTGCGAGGACCAGGCGGAGGTCGACCGCCTGTGGGACGGGCTCTCGGACGGCGGCGAAATCCAGCAATGCGGCTGGCTGCGCGACCGCTGGGGTCTCTATTGGCAGATCACGCCGCGTCGCCTCACGGAACTGATGGGCGATCCGGATCCGGCGGTCGCCAAGCGCGTCGCCGAAGCCATGCTCACCATGGTGAAGCTGGACATTGCCGGGCTCGAGGCTGCGGCGAGCGGCAGCTAGGGTCCTGCCCCCCGGGGTCAGGAGATCAGCCAGTCCCGCATCAAGGCGGTTACCGCGTCCGGGGCTTCCAGCGTCGGCAGGTGGCCGGCGCCGACGACGGTCTCCAGCCGGGCGCCGGGGATCAGTTCGCTCATCTCCCGGGCGCGATCGGGCGGCGTCAGCCGGTCGCCGGCACCGACGACCACTGTCGTGGGACAGGAAAAGGACGGCAGGTCGGGCCGCGAGTCGGGCCGTGTCAGGATCGACTGCTGCTGGCGGATGAAGGCCTCGGGGCCGGTTGCCTCCGCCATCTGCAAGACGATGTTGCGCAGGGCCGCATCCTCCAGCCGGCTCTCATGGACAATCAGCGGATAGAGGGCCGGGGCCACCTGGGCGAATTTTCCGGCCTCGGCCAGGCTCATCTGGCGGCGGCGATTTTCGGTCTGCTCCGGCAGATCCGGGCGTGCGGTCGTGTCGAGCAGCATCAGCCGCGAGACGCGCTCGGGCGCCCGGCGCATCACCTCCATCGCGACATAGCCGCCCATCGACAGGCCGGCCAGAGCGAAACGCGGCGGCGCCTCGGCAAGCAGGCGCGTGGCGATGGCGGCAACCGTGTCGTCGCTGCGATGATCGGCGACGCTGACCAAGGCGCCGTCGGCGGCAAGTGCCGCGATCTGGGGGGTGAACAGGGCTTCGGTGCAAAGAAGGCCTGGAACGAAAACGAGCGGATCCATGGAGCGTAGGTCTTTCCTCAGGTCGGGCGCGAAAACAGCATCATGTAGTTGACGTCCATGTCCGCCGAGCGCCGCCAACTGTCTGCCAGCGGGTTGTAGCTGACGCCGCAGCGGTCGATCACCTCGAGCCCGGCGGCGGAAAGCGGGCCCTCCAGTTCGTCCGGTCGCACCAGCTTGTCGAAATTGTGGGTACCGACCGGCAGCCAGCGCAGCACGTATTCCGCGCCGACGATGGCGAGCGCATAGGCCTTCAATGTGCGGTTGATGGTGGCCATGAACATGAGCCCGCCGGGTTTCACCAGCCGCGCGCAGGCCTCCAGATAAAGCGGCACGTCGGCGACATGCTCGACAACTTCCATGTTGAGCACGACGTCGTAGAGCTCGCCGGCCTCCGCCAGTGCCTCCGCCGTGGTTGCCCGGTAGTCGATGGCAAGGCCGGACGTGTCTGCATGGATCCTGGCGACCTCGATATTGGTCGCCGACGCATCCGCCCCGGTGACGGTGGCGCCCAGTCGGGCCATGGGTTCGCAAAGCAGGCCGCCGCCGCAGCCGATATCCAGGATGCGCAGGCCGGTGAAGGCGTCGGCAGCCCTCGCGTCGCGGCCGAAGCGGGCCGAGACCTGCTCCTTGATATAGGCAAGGCGCACGGGGTTGAACTTGTGCAGCGGCCGGAACTTTCCGGCCGGATCCCACCACTCGGCAGCCATCGCCGAGAACCGCGCCACTTCGGCGTCGTCGACCGTGCCTTTTGAAGCGTGCCCGAAATCGTCTGCCGCGCTCATGGCTGCGTCTCCCTGTTGGTTCCCGGTTTGGTCGGCGCTCCGGCCGGCTTTGTCAAGCGCGACGGTTGCGGTCGCGCGTCGCAGTCTGTATGGATGTGCGCCGATCCGGACGGCCCGCGCGGGCCGTTCGCCCCAACACCGTTTCGAGACATTCCACGCATCCCATGGCCCGTCTGGTTCTCAAGTTCGGCGGCACGTCCGTCGCCAATCTCGAACGCATCCGCAACGTGGCGCGACATGTGAAACGGGAAGTCGACGCCGGCCATCAGGTCGCCGTCGTCGTCTCCGCCATGGCCGGGGAGACCAACAAGCTGGTTGGCCTCTGCCGCGAGGCGTCGCTGTTGCACGATGCGCGCGAATATGACGCAATCGTCTCGTCCGGCGAGCAGGTGACGAGCGGACTGCTCGCCATCGTGCTGCAGGACATGGGCGTCGAAGCCCGGTCCTGGCAGGGATGGCAGATCGCGCTGAAGACCGATTCCCAGCACGGGGCAGCGCGGATCACCGAGATTGACGGCAGCCGGCTGGTCGAGCGTCTCGAGAAGGGCCAGGTGGCGGTGGTCGCCGGCTTCCAGGGCGTGGCGCCGGACAACCGCATCGCAACGCTCGGGCGCGGCGGCTCCGACACCAGCGCCGTGGCGCTTGCCGCCGCGATCCGGGCCGACCGCTGCGACATCTACACGGATGTCGACGGCGTCTACACGACCGATCCGCGGATCGTTCCGCGCGCCCGCCGGCTCGAGCGCATCGCCTTCGAGGAGATGCTGGAGATGGCCTCGCTGGGCGCCAAGGTGCTGCAGGTGCGCTCGGTCGAGATGGCCATGGTTCACGGGGTGCGCACCTTCGTGCGCTCCAGTTTTGACGACCCGGATGCGCCGCAGGTCGGCGCGGGCGGCCTGCCGCCGGGTACACTCATCTGCGACGAGGACGAGATCGTGGAACAGCAAGTTGTCACCGGCATTGCCTTCGCCAAGGACGAGGCGCAGGTCTCCATCCGCAACGTGGCCGACAAGCCGGGCGTCGCCAGCGCCGTGTTCGGTTCGCTGGCGGACGCCAACATCAATGTCGACATGATCGTCCAGAACATCTCGCCGGACGGGCGTACCACGGACATCACCTTCACGGTGCCCGAGAGCGACTACGACCGGGCCTTCGCGGTCCTGCGCGAGAAGAAGGACCTGATCGGCTACCAGGCGATCGAGGGCGCGCGCGACGTGGTCAAGGTGTCGGTGATCGGCATCGGCATGCGCTCTCACGCGGGCATCGCGGCCCGCTGTTTCCAGGGACTTGCGGACAAGGGTATCAACATCCGCGCGATCACCACGTCGGAGATCAAGATCTCCGTTCTCATCGATTCCGCCTATACCGAGCTTGCGGTGCGGACTCTCCATTCGCTATACGATCTGGACGGGTGAGCGCCCGGCAGATGCCGGCAGCGCTTCGTATCGGGGGCGGCGTGCCGTGTCCCGGACCCGTGCAGACAGTGCGGAAAGGGCTTGACGGGTGATGCGGAGCACTCTCGCCGGGCCGCGCGTGTTGTTGCGGCGTCTCCGCGAGGTCATGGCGGAGCCGATCAATGCGCAGGAGCGGCTCGACAAGATCGTTGTCCTGATCGCGGCCAATGTGGTGGCCGAGGTGTGCTCGGTCTATATCCTGCGCGCCGACGGCGTGCTCGAGCTCTACGCCACCGAGGGCCTCAACCGCGACGCGGTCCACAAGACCAGCCTGAAGGTCGGCGAAGGCCTCGTCGGCCTGATCGCGGCGGATGCGCGCCCACTCAATCTCCCCAATGCCCAGGCGCATCCCGCCTTCGCCTATCGCCCGGAAACGGGCGAGGAGGCCTACAATTCCTTTCTCGGCGTGCCGATCCTGCGTGCGGGACGCACGCTTGGCGTGCTGGTTGTCCAGAACCAGTCGCACCGGACCTATTTCGAGGACGAGGTCGAGGCGCTGCAGACCACGGCGATGGTCATCGCCGAGATGGTCGCCGCCGGCGAACTGGAAGCGATCGTCCAGCAGGGCACCAAGCTCGACCTGTCGCGGCCGATGCATTTCCAGGGTGTGGCGCTGTCGGACGGCGTCGGTCTCGGTCACGTGGTGTTGCATGAGCCGCGCGTCGTCGTCACCAACCTGATCGCGGAGGACGCGACGGCCGAGCTGGAGCGGCTGGAGCGGTCGATCAACCGGCTCAGGATCTCGCTCGACGACCTGCTCAATTCCGGCGATTTTGCCCAGCATGGCGAGCACCGCGAGGTGCTCGAGGCCTATCGCATGTTCGCCCATGATCGCGGCTGGATCCGGAAGATCGAGGAAGCGATCAACAACGGCCTGACGGCGGAAGCCGCGGTGGAGAAGGTTCAGTCGGACACCCGCGCGCGGATGATGCGCCAGACCGACCCCTATCTGCGCGAGCGCCTGCACGATCTCGATGATCTCGCGCACCGGCTGATCCGCGAACTGATGGGCCGCCAGCACGGGCCGGTGTCGGAAAGCCTGCCGCAGGACGCGGTGATCGTTGCCCGCAACATGGGTGCGGCGGAACTGCTCGACTACGGCCGCGACCGCATCCGCGCGATCGCGCTGGAGGAGGGCGGGCCGACCAGCCATGTGACCATCGTCGCCCGGGCGCTGGGCATCGCCGCGGTCGGGCTCGCGGAAAATCTCGTCAGCCTGGCCGAGTCGGGCGACGCCGTGATCGTCGATGGCGAGAGCGGCCAGATCCATCTGCGTCCGCCTTCGGATATCGAGAACGCCTATGCGGAGAAGGTGCGCTTCCGGGCCCGTCGTCAGGCCCAGTACCGCCGCCTGCGCAACAAGCCGTCGATCACGCGCGACGGCGTCGAGGTCTCGCTGCAGCTGAATGCCGGTCTGCTGGTCGACCTGCCGGCGGTCTCCGAATCCGGGGCGAGCGGTGTCGGCCTGTTCCGGACCGAACTCCAGTTCATGGTCGCCTCCGCCTTTCCCAGGATGAGCGAACAAAGGGACTATTACCGGCAGGTGCTGGACGCGGCCGGAGGGCGGCCGGTCACATTCCGAACGCTCGATATCGGCGGCGACAAGGTGCTGCCCTATCTACGTGCCATCCAGGAGGAGAATCCGGCGATGGGCTGGCGGGCGATCCGCTTTGGCCTCGACCGGCCGGGCATCCTGCGCACCCAGATCCGGGCCCTGCTGCATGCCGCAGCCGGCCGCGACCTGAAGATGATGTTCCCGATGGTCACGGATGTCTCCGAATTCCATCAGGCGAAGGCCGTTCTGGATCGCGAGATCAGGCACTTGCGCCGGCACGGGCACCAGGTGCCCGAGCGGATGCAACTCGGCGTGATGATCGAGGTTCCCTCGCTCCTCTACCAGCTCGACGAGCTTTTCCAGGCCGTGGATTTCGCCTCTATCGGTTCCAACGACCTGTTCCAGTTCTTCGCCGCGGTCGACCGCGGCAACACCCGGGTTGCCGACCGCTTCGACACGATGAGCCCGGCCTTCCTGAGAGCGCTGAAGCACATTGTCGACAAGGCCGACAGCTATCGCACGCCGGTGACGCTGTGCGGCGAGATCGCCGGCCGGCCGCTCGAGGCGATGGCACTGGCCGCGCTCGGCTACCGGAACCTGTCGATGTCCGCCTCGGCGCTGGGCCCGGTCAAGGCGATGGTGCGATCCCTCGACCTCGCCCGCCTGTCGGTGCGTTTCCTGCCGCGTCTCGACCAGCCGGGCGGCACCGGGAACCTGCGCGAGTTCCTGCGCGGTTTCGCACAGGACAACGACACGGCGTTGTAGCGAGGCGCAGTCCCGCTGCTGCTCCGGTCCCGCCGATCCGCCGGGACCCTGTTCCCGCACTCGTTTCCGACCCGCTTTCAATCAAGGATGCTGACACGCCATGATCTCGGCGGAAAAACTCGATGGTCTCCTGTCCCGGTTCGCCGAAATCGAATACCGGATGACCCAGAATCCCGACCCCGTCACCTATGTGAAGCTGTCGCGCGACTATGCCGAGCTCGAACCGCTCGTTGCCCGGGTGATGTCGCTGCGCAAGGCGGAGGAGGAGCTTGCCGGTGTCGAGGCGATGCTGGCGGACCCCGCCGCCGATGCCGAGATGCGCGCGCTTGCCGAACTCGAGCAGACGGAGCTTGAGGACAGCGTCGAGGCGCTGCGGCAGGAGGTGCGCATCGGCTTCCTGCCGCGCGATAGCGCCGATGACCGCAACGTCATCCTGGAGGTGCGGGCCGGCACGGGCGGTGACGAAGCGGCGCTTTTCGCGGGCGACCTCTTCCGCATGTATCAGCGCCATGCGCAATTGAAGGGCTGGAAGGTGGAGATCCTGTCGGCGAGCGAGGGCGAGGTCGGCGGTTTCAAGGAAGTGATCGCGTCCGTTTCCGGCGACCAGATCTTCGCGCGGCTGAAATTCGAGTCCGGTGTGCACCGGGTCCAGCGGGTGCCGGAAACGGAATCGGGCGGGCGTATCCACACCTCGGCGGCGACCGTTGCGGTGTTGCCGCAGGCCGAGGATGTGGACGTGGAAATCAATGACGGCGATCTGCGCATCGACACGTTCCGCGCCTCTGGCGCCGGTGGTCAGCACGTCAACACCACCGATTCTGCCGTTCGCATCACACATATCCCGACCGGTATCGTCGTCGCGGTGCAGGACGAGCGTTCGCAGCACAAGAACAAGGCCAAGGCGTTGCAGCTGCTGCGCGCCCGCATCTTCGACGAGGAGCGGGCAAGGCTTGCCAGCGAACGAACCGAGGCGCGTCGCCTGCAGGTCGGCTCCGGCGATCGCTCGGAGCGCATCCGCACCTACAATTTTCCGCAAGGGCGGGTGACCGATCACCGCATCGGCCTGACGCTCTACAAGCTGCCGGAAATCATCTCGGGCGAGGCGCTGGACGAGGTGATCGACGCACTGGCCATGGACCATCAGGCGACGCTGCTCGCGGCGGAAGGTCTGTGACGGGACGGCGGGAAGGCTCGGGTCCGCCGGTCCCGCTCGGCCGGTTGGTTCGCGAGGCGCGGGACAGGCTGGCAGCCGGGGGTGTCGACAATGCCGCGCTCGACGCGCGGCTCCTGGTGACGGCGGCCGCCGGGCTCGACCCTTCACGGGCCGTGCTGGAGCCCGATCTTGAAATAGGGGCCGAGATCCTTGCCACCGCGACCGGGTTCGTTGATCGCCGGCTTGGCGGGGAGCCCGTGGGCCGCATCCTCGGCCGGCGCGAGTTCTGGGGGCTGGAGCTGGCGCTGTCGCCGGAAACGCTCGAGCCGCGACCCGACACCGAACGGCTTGTCGAGGCGGTGCTGGACTGGTGCGACCAGACGGGCGGGCGAGAGCGCACGCTTCGTTTTGCCGATATCGGCACCGGGAGCGGTGCCATCGCCATCGCGCTGCTTAGCGAACTGCCGCGAGCGGTCGCGCTTGCCGTCGATATCGCACAGGGCGCGCTGGTGACGGCGCGCGGCAATGCCGTGCGTTGCGGCGTCGGGGAGCGGTTCCTGGCGGCGCGGGCGGATCTTGCGGCGGCAATTGTGCCCGGGCTCGATTTCCTTGTCTCGAACCCGCCCTATATATCCACCGCAGAGGCCGCAGGGCTCAGGCCCGAAGTGGCGCGTCACGATCCTGCGCTCGCTCTTTTCGCCGGGCCGGAGGGGCTCGACGCCTATGCGTCGATGCTGCCGGAGGGGCACCGCGTGCTTGGCCGATTCGCCCCGTTTTTCATGGAGACGGGAGCCGATCAGGCTGCGGCCGTCAGCCGGCTGGCGCGCGCTGCCGGCTTTGAGGATATCGAAGTATTTCAAGATCTTGCCGGACGCGATCGGGTCGTACAGGCGAGATGTGTTGCAAAATAGCGGCAGAATCGGCGCTTTTGAAAAAGACGCTTGGAAAAGCGGGCGGAACCGGCTAGTTTCACCTCGCCGAGGCCCGACGGGGGTGGCGTAGAAAGCCACGGGTAGGCAGATCGGAAGTTTCGAGACTTTTCGTTCCGGCCACAACTCGTATCGCATGGCGGAGTACACCGTCGGCAGGACTGCTCCGGCGACCTTGAGGTCGGGGGCACTCGGCAATGGCCTGTTCAAGATGAACCCTTAAAGTCTTGCGGGGATATTCGGCGGTTGCCGAATGTCGTCCATACCAAGGTCTCTTGTTCGGATCACGCAACACCGGCTTCGTGTCGTTGCGATTCATGGAGCCGACCCCACTGCGGGTCGGACTGTTGACCGGATTCAACCGGTCGCCGTTCGTGAGAGAAAACGGCAGAATGAGACCAGGAAATCAGAACAACAAACGTATTCGTGGCCGGGGCCGCAAGGGACCGAATCCGCTTTCGCGGACGTATGAGTCGAACGGCCCCGATGTGAAGATCCGCGGAACCGCGCATCACGTCGCCGAGAAATACCAGCAGCTGGCGCGTGACGCCGCCGCCGCGGGCGACCGGGTGATGTCGGAAAATTATTTCCAGCACGCAGAGCATTATCTCCGGATCATCGCTGCGGCGCAGCAGAGCATGCACCAGCCCGTGGTCCTGCCGCGTGGTGACGATGGCGACGAGGAGAGCGACGAGGCGGAGGAGCGGAACGAGCGCGCGGAGCGCAGCGAACGCAATGACCGCCGCGAACGCGATGATCGCCGCGAACGCGATGATCGCCGTGAACGTGATGCGTCGCCGCCGACGCCGGGCAAGCCGGTGATGCCGCTCGATGCGCCGCAGCCCTTTGTCGAGAACATGCCGGTGCTGAACAGCAAGTCGGCAGGTGCCGGACAGTCGGCGGGAGCCTCGCAGCAGGACGGCGGTGACGACGAGGGGTCCGACGACAACGGTGACGGCGACGACCGCAGCCGGCGCAGGGTGCGCGGCGCACGGGGTCGCGGCATGCGCCGCGCCCGTTCGGGCGGTGGCGACGATACCGGGTCCGACACGACGGGCAGTGCCGAGGCTGGTGGCGGCGACGCCGCGCCGGCGGCGGAAGCCGCTCCCGCCCCGGCTGAGGGCGAGCCTGAAAAGAAGCCGAGGGCCCGCCGCGCGCCGCGCGCGCGCAGCGCCAAGCCGGCGGAAGCGGAAACGGCCTCCAGCGACGCGTGAGGCCGGCGCCCGACATGGCCGGTTTGCCATGATGAGGCGCTGTCGGAACGCTTGCCGGCAACAAGACAGAAAAGGGTCGCGGTTTCGCCGCGGCCCTTTTTCTTTGCCGGTTCTTTCCCGGCCGTGGCGTTTGCCGGGCTCCGCGAGCCGTGAAAAATCGGGTCGTCTACGGGCTTCCCCTCTTTTGTGGTCGAAATGCAACACTATATCCTGTGGGCGGCCGCGAGATGGCCGTGCGGGTGCCGTGAAGGGCCCGCAGTCCGAAAAGGCTTTCTTGCTTCGGGAGATGGCCGGTTCTGGAGGTAAGCATGGATTTCGAGAAATACACCGAGAGGGCCCGCGGCTTCGTTCAGTCCGCGCAGTCCCACGCCATCGGGCAGTCGCACCAGCAATTCGCGCCCGAGCACATTCTCAAGGTTCTGCTGGATGACCCGGAAGGGCTCGCAGCGGGCCTGATCGAGCGCGCCGGCGGGCGGGCCAAGGACGCGCTTGCCGCGACCGAGAAAGCCCTTGCCGGCCTGCCGAAGGTTTCGGGTGGCGGCGGGCAGCTGTATCTGGCGCCCGCGCTCGCGCAGGTGTTCGACCAGGCGGAGAAGATCGCCCAGAAGGCGGGCGATTCCTACGTCACTGTCGAGCGCCTGCTGCTGGCGCTGGCCATGGCCAAGGAAACCGACGCGGGCAAGGCGCTTGCGGCTGCCGATGTCACACCGGCACGGCTCAACGAGGCGATCAACGACCTGCGCAAGGGACGAACGGCCGACAGCGCATCGGCGGAAAACCAGTATGACGCGCTGAAGAAATATGCGCGCGACCTGACCCAGGTGGCGCGCGACGGCAAACTCGATCCGGTGATCGGCCGTGACGACGAGATCCGCCGCACCATGCAGGTGCTGTCGCGGCGGACGAAGAACAATCCGGTGCTGATCGGCGATCCCGGCGTGGGCAAGACCGCCATCGCGGAAGGCCTGGCGCTCAGGATCGTCAATGGCGACGTGCCGGAGAGCCTGAAGGACAAGAAGCTTCTGGCTCTCGATCTCGGCGCGCTGATCGCGGGTGCGAAATATCGCGGCGAGTTCGAGGAGCGGCTGAAGGCGGTCCTGTCGGAAGTGCAGTCCGCGGCCGGCGGCATCATCCTGTTCATCGACGAGATGCACACGCTGGTCGGTGCCGGCAAGGCGGATGGCGCAATGGATGCGTCGAACCTGCTGAAACCGGCGCTGGCGCGCGGCGAATTGCATTGCGTCGGCGCGACGACGCTGGACGAATACCGCAAGCATGTCGAGAAGGACGCGGCGCTGGCGCGGCGCTTCCAGCCGGTCTTCGTGTCGGAGCCGACGGTGGAGGACACGATCTCGATCCTGCGCGGCATCAAGGAAAAATACGAGCTGCATCACGGCGTTCGGATCACCGATTCGGCGGTCGTTGCGGCTGCGACGCTGTCGAACCGCTACATCACCGACCGGTTCCTGCCCGACAAGGCGATCGACCTGATCGACGAAGCGGCCAGCCGTTTGCGCATGCAGGTCGACAGCAAGCCGGAGGAACTGGACGAACTCGACCGGCGGATCATCCAGCTGAAGATCGAGCGCGAGGCGCTGAAGAAGGAGACGGATGACGCGACCATCGACCGGCTCGACCGGCTCGAGGGCGAACTCGCCGATCTGGAGGAGGAGTCCGCCGCGCTGACCGCACGCTGGCAGGGCGAGAAGGAAAAGCTTTCCTCCGAGCAGAAGCTCAAGGAGCAGCTGGACCTGGCCCGCATTGATCTGGAGAAGGCGCAGCGCCAGGGCGATCTCGCCAAGGCCGGCGAAATCGCCTATGGCGTGATCCCGGGCCTGGAAAAGGCCCTGGCCGATGCGGAAGCCAAGGAAGACGTCGCCGGGGCGATGGTCGAGGAGGCGGTGACCACCGATCATGTCGCCCATATCGTGTCCCGCTGGACCGGCATTCCTGTCGACAGGATGCTGGAGGGCGAGCGCGAGAAGCTTCTGCGGATGGAAGACGAACTGGCGCAGCGGGTGATCGGGCAGCAGGAAGCGGTGCATGCTGTGTCGACGGCGGTGCGGCGCGCGCGCGCCGGATTGCAGGATCCGAACCGGCCGATCGGCTCGTTCCTGTTCCTGGGTCCGACGGGCGTGGGCAAGACCGAGCTGACCAAGGCCCTGGCCGAGTTCCTGTTCGACGACGAGACCGCGATGGTGCGCCTCGACATGTCGGAATACATGGAGAAGCACTCCGTCGCCCGGCTGATCGGCGCGCCTCCGGGCTATGTCGGCTACGAGGAAGGCGGGGCGCTGACCGAGGCGGTGCGCCGGCGGCCCTATCAGGTCATCCTGTTCGACGAGATCGAGAAGGCGCATTCGGATGTCTTCAACGTGCTGCTGCAAGTGCTGGATGACGGCCGCCTGACCGACGGGCAGGGACGTACGGTCGACTTCCGCAACACATTGATCGTCCTGACATCCAATCTCGGGTCCGAGTATCTGGTGGGACAACCGGACGGCGAGGATTCCTCCGCCGTGCGCGATCAGGTGATGGCGGTTGTGCGTTCGGCCTTCCGGCCCGAATTCCTGAACCGGCTGGATGACCAGATCCTGTTCCACCGGCTGCAGCGCACGCAGATGGCGGCGATCGTCGACATCCAGCTGAAGCGGCTGGAAGGCCTGCTGGCCGATCGCAAGATCCGGCTGGTTCTGGACGAGAGCGCGCGTGGCTGGCTGGCCGAAAAGGGTTACGATCCCGCCTATGGCGCAAGGCCGCTGAAGCGGGTCATCCAGCGCGAGGTGCAGGATCCGCTCGCCGAGCTGATCCTCGCCGGCAAGATCGCCGATGGCCAGTCGGTCGAAGCCTCGTCCGGGTCCGACCGGTTGCTGTTCAAGGTGGCGGAGCGCGAGGCGGCCGCCGCCTGAAGAGGCATGTTGCGACGGCTTCAGGTCGACAGGAAACGAAGGCCCCGGGTGCAGAAACCCGGGGCCTTCTTGTCATTCGTCCCGGAAAACCCGGTGCGGATCAGCGGGCGTCGGTCAGTCGGTGACAGCGGCCGAGGCGATGCGCGAGGGACCGGCAGCCCGGTCGATCAATGCATCGATACGTTCGCGCTCGCGGTTGAAGGCGGCAAGCAGGTCTCCGTCGAGAACCCGGCCGCGTGGCAGCCGGATGCGCATCGGGTTGACGAAGCGGCCGTTGACCTTGACCTCGTAATGGAGGTGCGGACCGGTCGACAAGCCGGTTGAGCCGACATAGCCGATCACCTGTCCCTGGCGGACCCGCGCGCCTTCCTGGACGCCGTCCGCGAAGCTCGTCTGGTGGCTGTAGGTGGTCTCGTAGCCGTTGGCATGGCTGATCTCGATCCGCCGGCCGTAACCGGAAACCCAGCGGGCCTTCGACACGACGCCATTACCGGCAGCCATGATCGGCGTGCCGCGCTGGGCCGACCAGTCGACGCCGTTGTGCATGCGGGTGACACCGATGATCGGATGGCGGCGCAGGCCGAAGCCGGAGCGGTACTGGCCGCCGGACAGGGGCTTGCGCATCAGGAACTTCTTCGCGCTCTTGCCGCTCTCGTCATAGAAATCGACGACGCCATCGTCCGGCGTGCGAAACCGGTAGAAGCGGCGGGTGGCACCGCGCGTGGTCAGGGCGGTGTAGAGGATCTCGGCGGGAACGTCGTCGCCACCCTGTTCCAGCCCGTAGAAGACCTCGAAGGAATCGCCCGGTTTCACACGCGACTTGAAGTCGACATCGAAGGAGAAGATGCGCACAAGGTCGGCGATCAGGTCGGCCTCGACCTGCTGTTCCAGTGCGGTCTGGTAGAGGCTGTCATAGATGGTCGGCGTGGTGCCGGCATAGCCGACGCGGTCGGCCTCGGCGAAGGCGTCGGCAAGGAAGGTGTCGGGCGCCTCGGCCGGCACGAACTCGCCGGTGTCGGACCTTGCGATGGTGGCACGGTGCTCCGTGTCGGCATAGAGGCTGACGCGCTGGGGCTGCATGCGTCCCGCCTCGTCCGGGCTCGGCGCGAGCGCGATGCGCAGCCGCTGGCCGGCATCCAGCTTTTCGATCCCGAATTCGCGCACGAAGGCATCGACAATATCGGCGGCCTCCTCCTCGCTGGCGGAATTGGCGATGAGGGCTTCCTGGAACGTCTCCTCGCCGGTGACGGGAACGATCTTCTCTTCCATGCCGGCGAAGACATCCGTCGTGTCGCTTTTGGAAACGAAGGACACGTTTTCCGGCGTGATGCGGACCGTCAGGCGGGAAAGCTCCGGCTGCTGGGCCAGGTTGAAGTCGAAACGGCCGGGATCGATGACCGGGCCGGAGGCCTCGTCGATGGCGTTGCCGGACAGGAAACGCGCCGACTGGCGCACGAACTGTTCGATCTCCAGTTCCTCATAGCCGGCATCGGCGGTGGCCAGAGGATTGTCGACGGGAAAATCGCGGCTGCTGATCGTTACCTCGCCCTCCACCCGCGCGTCATAGACAGCGTCGCTGACCGCGCGCACCGGGATGACGGTGTTGTCGGAAAAAAGCTTGAGCGGGTTGAAGGGAGGGATTTCGTCGGTGGTCTCGCGCGAGGCGCGGGTTGCGAGCGTGGCGGTGACCAGCGCATAGGGGCGCAGCTTGATGTGGTCGCGCCCGTCGATGCGGTTGACGGTGGAAACCGGGATCACCTGGCGGTTGGAATACTGGGCAGCCGCGCGGATCACCCGGTCGCCCTTGGCCGTGCCGTTGCCCAGTCCCGGGGCGCGGGCGGGTTCGTCGACATTGCCGCGCGAGGGAGCGGCGGCAACCTCGTACTGGCCGTCCAGCGCCGCGAAGAGGGCGCCGCCCATCAAGGTGACCGACGTCAGCCCGGTGAGCACCGAGCCGGTCAGCCATCTCAGACTGACCCGCCGCCGGTCGGGCAGCTGGTCGCGCTCGTCATAGACCATGAGCGGTGGTTCATCGCCCAGGTCGACCTGATCGCGGTGTGTCGCGCCGAGATGCATCGCGTCCTTCTCGTCATTCCGGTAATCCGACGCGGAAAATGCGCTCGTCGAGCGGCATGCGCCGGATAAATCTGTCCTTCAGGCCCGCCCGGGCCTGTTCCCTGCAATGGCGTGCCGGTCGCTGTTGCCCCGGCGATGCGGCAGGCCGTGATGATCCGCCGGACGGGAGCCCTTGTCCCGGTTCCGGCGCGCAAGCGGATTGCGCAAAACCGATGGCCGATCGCGCCGGCTTCGGGACCCCCCTCACGCGGGCGCGCGGTTCCATATTAGAAACCCCGATGGACAAGAGCAATCTGGCGTATTTGTGACGAGCTGCCGGATTGGTGGCGGCTCGGTCATTTTTACAGGATCCGGTGTGGGGTCCGACCGGAAGGGCCGTGAGGGGGGCAATGGAGAGCGCAAAGCCGCCGCGGAGCCCTGGCGGCTCCGGCCTCCGGTGTGCCCGGGTGCCTGCTTTTGTGTTTTCGGGCCTGGGATCATGGGGTTTGTTGCCGACGTTCTGATGACGGTTTTGTTGTGTTTGGGTTTGTTTTTTGGGTTTTGGCTGGCTCTGGATTGTTTGT
>NZ_JBLXFR010000038.1:0-38255 GCF_048261845.1 Stappia sp.
CGACGCCGCCGAACGGCGAGGCAATGCCCGATGCCGCCGGCCGGGCGGTGGGCGTCGGTATTCCGGCGCGCAGGCCCTCGACAAGCAGCATCGCGGCGCGCGGGGTGATCCGGTCATGCAGGGAGATCAGCTGCCGCAGGCGGTCCAGCGACACGCTCTGGCCGAGCAGGCGAACGAGAATGCGCCCGCTTTCGCTGTCGCCGGTGCCGAGCGCCCTCAGCGCCACCACCAGTGCCTCGCCGCCCCCGTCGTCAACGAGGCGGGCGGCCGTGTCGCCCGAGAGCGCCAGCGTATAGGCGAGATGGGCGGCGAACACCGCGACGCCGCCGGACAGGGCGGCATCGACCAGCGATTTCAGCACCGCCGGCTTGAAGGCGGCGTTGAGCACGCGCGGATCGCCCTTGCGGGCCAGTTCGCCGAGCGCCCTCGCCTCGGCGGCGGCAATCGCCTCCATGCGTCCGGCCGGATCGAGATCGAGAAACAGCGCGAAGAGCAAGGGAGCGGGCAGCGCCCTCCGGCTGGCAAGCTCGGGCGCCAGCGCGGCCAGCACCTGCGGCCGGTCGGCGAGAATGGCCAGGGCCTCATCGTCAAGCGGGCAGTCCGGGCGGGCGATGAGAACTTTCAGCGTTTCCGCATCGGCATGGCGCAACAGCACCCCGGCCACACGCGCCGGCATCCCGGAGCGGCCGGCAATCGCCCGGCGGACGGTTTCGTCGCCCCTGGCGGCACCCGCCAGCAGGTCGGTCTCGGCCAGTTGCCCGGACGAGGAGAGCGCGCGTGCGGCGACACCGGCGTCGGCATCGGCGGCAAGCTGGGAGAGGCAATCCGCCGGCGTATGCTCGTAGCCCGAAAGCAGGGTTGCGATCATGCGGCGGTGGTCCGTCGGCGTGTCGGGCAGGAGCTGGCGGAACAGCTCGGAGAAGATGCGTCGCTCGGCCGCGTCATGGCGGTCGCGCGCGACATAGAGTTCGGTCGCCGCCAGCAGCACGCCGGCCTTGCTCTTGCGATCGGGTTCGAGCGACAGATCCACCACGCCTTCCATCTGCCTGTGCGCGCTCGGCTGCCCCGGCAAAACCGGGTCCTTCGACGATACCGGAGGGCCGCTGACGGGCCCTTTTTTCTCGGGAGGACGGGACACTGGGCCGGACTTGCTTACGCTACGCAGTTACACACGCGCTCGCTTGACCCCCACAGGGATACACGAACCGCTTCAAACTGGAGCAAAAGCGTTAGCAACTTATTAACCGTGACTCATTCCTACTACCGTTACGGCAGATGGTTTTGCGTGACCTGCCAGGGTTCAAGGGCCGGCGATCCTGCCATCCCGCAGGACTCAGGAGGATGCCATGGGCACCGTGCTGAACTTCCACAACCAGGCCAGACCCGGACGCCTCGCCCGGCGGCCGATGCAGTCCTGCCGGCATGCGCCGGCGGAGATCGTCATCTTTCCAGGCGTGCGGATTGAACGTCACAACGCCGCCACGGCTCTTGATCTGAGCGCGCGAATCGGGCGCAAACAGGAAGGAGCCGGTTTTTCCGGCAAGGACCGCGACCCCGGCAAGACGCACTAGGGGCGGCCGGGTTCCGCTCCGGCGGCACCGAGCCTGTCCGCCGGCAACGTGTCGCGCGTCCGCGACGGGAAAGATGACAGGGTGACGAAGCGCCGAGCAGACGTTGACCGGAAGCGCAGACGCGCCGCGCAGGCGGCGTCGGGGCATGCGCGCGCCGGCCGTCCGCGCCCGGGACTTGCCCTCGCCGCCCTGTTGCCCGCGCTGATGCTGGTTGCCGCATGCCAGCGCCCGACCGGCGATTTCGGCCGTGCCGCACCCTCCGTCGTGCATGACACGATCATGCCGGCGGCCGGCGACGAGCTCGCGATCAATCGCGGCGAGCCTGTGTCGCGCTTCAATCTCACCGATGACGAGAAGGAAATGCGCAACCGCGCCTGGTCGCTGATCCGTCCGCCCTCGGCCGAGGACTGGATCGAGGGCAGCCGGACCGAGCTGATGCGCACGCGCATCCTGCCGGAGACCGGCGGCGGCGATCCGGACCGCTACTACGCCTTCCTGCGCTCCGACCGCTACCGTTCCAGCCAAGCGCGCTACGACCGGGTCGCGGCCGATGCGACCGCCGACGCGGCGCTCGTGCCACCCTATTGCGAGATCGCCATGCGGGTGACGGCCGCCGACCAGGAGCGGCTGCGCGCGCTCGGGCGGCGCGAAATCTCGACCGGCGAAGAGCTTGCCGGCGCGCAGGCCCGGGTCTGGGAGAACCGCCGCTACATGGACTGGGCCAGCCAGGCACTGCGCTTCCGCCTCGTCTCCTACCGCAACGCGATCGACGCGCTGGAGATCGAAACGCCCTCGAGCGACAAGGTCTGGGATGCCAACACGGCCTGGAAGAAGCTCGCCGCCGAGGTGGTGCAGCTTGAAAAGGGTTGCCAGACCGGCAATCGCTACGGCCAGGTCGAGGAAACCCAGCGCTCGCGCATCTTCTCCAACTGGGGCACGGAGCGTCCCGCACCGGTCAAGTAGGGCGCGCTCCCGTCAACCGGACCGGAAACCCGTCGCGACTGTCATGCGCTCCTCACATCCTTGTGCCATTGGGGCGCACTTGCGGGCCACCGCCCGCACCGGCTAAGCACAGGGCCGGCCCCCTCCCTCCTTGCAACCGGATGTCCTGCATCGCATGTCGGTTTCCCTCCGTTCCCTCGCCAAGCGTTTCGGCACCCTTGCCGCGATCTCCGACATTTCCCTCGAGGTGGAGGACGGCAGCTTCTTTGCCATTCTCGGGCCTTCGGGCTGCGGTAAGTCGACGCTTCTTCGCCTCATAGCCGGGCTCGAGACGCCCGATGGCGGCGAGATCCGCATCGGCGGGAAACCGATGGCCGCCCCGGGGCTGCATGTGCCGCCGGAGGCGCGCAATGTCGGCGTGGTGTTCCAGTCCTACGCGCTGTGGCCGCACATGAGCGTTCACGACAATGTCGCCTTCCCGGTGGAAGGCGCCGGGCTTTCGGCGGAGGAGCGCCGCGCACGGGTGGCGGGCGCACTTGCCACGGTGGGGCTTTCGGGTCTTGCCGCGCGCAAGCCCGCATCGCTCTCCGGCGGCCAGCGCCAGCGCGTCGCCCTCGCCCGCTGCCTCGCCCAGGCCGCCGGCACCATCCTGATGGACGAGCCGCTGGCCAATCTCGACCCGCATCTGCGCCAGTCGATGGAGGAGGAACTGGCCGCCTTTCACGCCAAGACCGGCACCACGACGCTCTACATCACCCACGACCAGCGCGAGGCCATGGCGCTTGCCGACCGGATCGCGATCCTGTGGGAGGGGCAACTTCTGCAGGCGGGCAGCCCGGAAGCCGTCTACCGCCGCCCGGCCGGAGAAAAGGTCGCCCGCTTCATCGGCCGCTCCGCCCTTCTCGACGCGCGTGTGGAGAGCTGCGACGGCGGCCGGGCACTGGCGCGGGTCGGCGCAACGACGGTGGAGGCATTTTGCGGCAGTGCCGCCCGGACCGGAACCGCCCGGCTGATGCTGCGCCCGGAGGACATCCGCGTCGGCACGCAAGGCGCCGGTGAAACCCTTGATGCACGGATCCTGCACACCAGCTATCGCGGCGGCTTCTGGGAGGCGACGGCCGCGATCGAGGGCCATGCCGAACCGTTGGTGCTGCACCTGCCGCGCCAGGCCGCCCCGGGCGAGGTCGTGCCGCTGGCCCTCACCGGCGGATGGATCCTGCCCGCAGCCGAGTGAGCCTCGCCCGCGCCCGCAGCGGGAAACATCCGGAAGCGGGCAAGCGCAGAACGAAAAAAGCCGCCGTGGTGACCACGGCGGCTTTTGTCTCGACGGAAGACCGGCTTACTTGGCGCGCTTGCGCTGCTGGCCGAGGCCCATCTTCTTGGCAAGCTCGGAACGGGCGGCCGCATAGTTCGGCGCCACCATCGGGTAGTCGCTCGCCAGGCCCCACTTCTCGCGGTACTCCTCGGGCGACATGTCGTAGTGGGTGCGAAGATGCCGCTTGAGCGACTTGAACTTCTTCCCGTCCTCGAGGCAGATGATGTAGTCCGGCGTAACCGACTTCTTGACGGCAACGGCCGGGCGAAGCGGCTCCGGCTCCGGCTCAACGGCCGCGCTGCTGGTGCGATGCAGCGCGTTGTAGACTTCGTTGATCAGTCCGGCGAGGTCGGAAGATGCAACAGTGTTGTTCGACACATAAGCCGAAACGATGTCGGCAGTCAGGTCGATGAGATTGTCGTCGGCGACCGTTTCAGTCATTTTCCACCCATCAGTTAAGTCGGAACACTTACGAAATAGACCGACAAAAAGAACCGCCAGGCTCACTCAGCGTACTGTCCCGATACTAACGCGCGTGAGGATCTGACTTCGATTCTGCCGGACAAAATGCATGCGTGTCGTATATATCGACATAATCAGGACCACAAGAGAAATTTCTACCGCTTTCTCATGTAGGGCTGCCTTATTGCTGATCTAATTGCCATCCGGTGGTTAGTTTTCGCCAATTCAAAATCAAGCAAAGCGCGAATAAAACACATGACGCCCCGTCACCAGCACGCCTGATAGCCCGGCTCAGTCGTCACTCTTGGCCATTTCGTCAATATGCGTATCCGGGCACGGCCTGTAACCGGCCTCATAAGCGGCCTTGGCCAGCAAGTGAGCGGCGACGGGGGCCGTCAGAAGGAAGAACACCACGCCGGCCAGCGCCCGGGTGATGACGTCGATCTGGTGGGCATGGATGGCCAGCGCGATCAGCATCAGACCCGATCCCAGCGTGCCGGCCTTGGATCCGGCATGCATGCGCATGTAGACATCCTTGAGCCGCAGCAGGCCGATGGAGGCGATCAGCGAGAACAGCGACCCGACGACCAGCACCACACCGACGGCGATTTCGAAAACCGGCATCATCGTCCACCCTCTCCTTCGGTCTGCGTCCGCCGGATCTCGTCGACGATCGTGACATCCTTGGCCAGCCCGCGATTGAGCACGAAACGGGCAAAGGCAACGGTTGCCAGAAAGCCGACAAGCCCGAGCGCGATGGCGATATCGACATAGAGGAAATAATCGGTCTGAACGCCGATCGCGGCGATGAAACCGATGCCCACGGCAACGAGCATGTCGAGTGCCACCACCCGGTCGGGCAAGGTCGGCCCGCGCACGATGCGCACCACGATCAGGAAGAACGAGACCGTCAGGATCGCCAGCGAGATGTCGACGCACAGATCCAGGAATTGTGACGAATAGCCAAGCATCCCGTTCATCGGAAAACCTCCAGGATCTTGCGTTCGAAGCCGTTCTTGATGTCGTCGATGGTCGACTGCTTGTCCGGCACGTCGATGCAATGCACATAGAGGGTCTTGCGGTCCTCCGAGACATCAACGGACAGCGTTCCCGGCGTCAGCGTGATCAGATTGGCGAGCATGGTGATCTCGAAATCCCGGTCCACCGTGAGCGGATAGGCGATGATCCCGGGCTTCAGGTCGATCTTCGGGCGCAGCACGATGACCGCGACGCGAAGCGCCGACAGCAACAGCTCGTAAACGAACAGCAGTGCCAGGCTGATGATCTGCCACAGCCGGCGGGTGTAGCGGCCGGTGCCGACCTGCTCACGGATGATGTAGAGCCCGAACGTGCCCAGCAGGAAGCCGAAGAGCAGGTTGGCCTCGGCGAAACTGCCGGTCACCGCGCCCCAGGCGAGCGCCAGCAGGATGTTGATCAGGAAAAGGCTTGTCATTGGACAGCACCTCCGAAGACGGAGCGAAGATACCCAAGCGGCTCGGTCAACGTCGATGCGCCGCGCCCCGAGACCTGCATCATGAATTCAGGCAGCACTCCGAGCAGGACGACCAGGCCAAGCAGCAGGCCGATCGGCAACCAGATGCTGGCGCGCGCCATGCCGGGCGCGGGAACGAGCACGCTGGTGAGCTGGCCGTCGGCCGTGCCTTCCGCACCGCCGCGCCAGAAGGCGTAGATCCACACCCGGCCCATGGCGATCGTCGTCAGCAGCCCGGTGACGAGGATCGAGGCAGCGATCCAGCCGTGACCGCCGACCAGCGCCGCGTCCACGAGCAACACCTTGGGCCAGAACCCGGAAAAGGGCGGCAGGCCCGCAACGGCGAAGCCGAGCATCAGGAACACTGCCGCGAAGGCCGGACTTGCCCGGTAGAGGCCGCCAAGCTCGCGCAGCGAGTAGGAGCCGCCAAGCCCGCGCATGACGCCAGCCGCCATGTAGAGCGCCGTCATCACCAGGATCGAATGCACCGCGTAGAAGATCGTGCCGGCGAGCGCCGGCGTGGTGCCGATGGCAAGACCCGCCAGCATCGAGCCGATGCCCGAGATCACCAGATAACCCAGCAGGCGGCGTATGTCCGTCTGCGCCAGGGCGCCGAAAACACCGGTCAGCATGGTGGCGATGGCGACCAGGGCGATGATGTCGGCAAGCGCGACGCGGGCATCCGGCAGCAGCAGCGCGAAGATCCGCAACAGCGCATAAACGCCGACCTTGGTCAGCAGACCGGCGAAGACGGCCGCGATGACGATGCGCGGCGTATGGTAGGAGGCCGGCAGCCAGAAATTGACCGGGAAGGCTGCCGCCTTCATGGCGAATGCGAGGAAATACAGCACCGCGACGGTCATCAGCGGGCCCTGAAGGCCAGCTGCCTGCGCCTTGATGGCGATGTCGGCCATGTTGAGCGTGCCGAGAATGCCGTAGAGCAGGCCCGTGGCGATCAGGAACAGCGTCGTGGCGATGATGTTGAGCAGCGCGTATTTGACCGCGCCATCGAGCTGGGCACGCTCGTTGCCCAGCACCAGAAGGCCGAAGGACGAGATCAGCAGCACCTCGAACCAGACATAGAGGTTGAAGATGTCGCCGGTCAGGAACGCGCCGCAGACGCCGGTCATCAGCAGCAGCAGGAACGGATAGAAACCATAGCGCCGGCCGGAGTTGTCGACGTCGCCGATGCCGTAGACGGCGGCGGCAAGCGCCACGACCGACGAGGTCAGTGCCAGCGTCGCGCCGAGAGCATCGACCGTGAAGGCGATGCCGAAGGGCGGCAACCAGTTGCCCGCGACCATGGTGATCACGCCCTTGTCGAGCACCCTGGCCAGCAATCCGGCGCAAGCCAGCACCAGCAACGACAGGAAGATGATGGCCACCTTCGGCTGGGCGTCCGTGTTCTTGCGCGTCATCAGGCAGAGCGCACCGCCGAGCACGGTGATGATCAACGGTGCGACCAGCAGCCAGTCTCCCGGCGCTACCGGCTCCATCCGCATGGCCAGCGAAAGATCAACGTCGTAGTTCGAAGCGGCCATCGGTCAGTACCCTTGCGGCGGCGAGGTCTCGCCCGTCGGCTCGGCGACCCGCATCTCGCTGGTGTCGTCCGCGCCCAGTTCCTGGTAGGCGCGGAAGGCGAGCACCAGCAGGAAGGCGAAGAAGGAGAAGGAAATCACGATCGCCGTCAGGATCAGCGCCTGGGGCAGAGGATTGGCGATCGTCTCGTCCGGCACGGGCAGCGCCTCCGGAATGATCGGCGGCACCTCCCGCAGCAGACGCCCGGAGGTGAAGATCAGCAGGTTGACCGCATTGCCGAGAATGGCGATGCCCAGCAGGACGCGCACCAGCTGGCGCGACATCAGCAGGTAGACGGCGACGGCGAAGAAAGCGCCGATGACGATAGAAAAGATGTTCTCCATCAGTCGCTCTCCCTCTCTTCAAGGGCCAGGGCGATCGAACCGATCGACCCGACAACAACCAGATAGACGCCGATGTCGAAGAACAGGGGCGTCGACAGCGGCACCTCGACCCCGAAGAGGTTCAGATACCACCACTGGCTGGTCATGAAAGGCTGGGCCATGAACAGCGACGGCAGACCCGACAGGCCGGCGACGAACAAGCCGGCGGCGGAAATGCTCATCGGATGCAGCGAAATGGCCCGGCGCACCGCCGCCACGCCGCAGGCGATGCCGTAGATGGCGAAGGCGGATGCGGCGATCAGCCCGCCGATGAAGCCGCCGCCCGGCTCGTTGTGGCCGCGCAGCAGAACGAAGATGGAGAACATCACCATGAGAGCCGTCAGATAGGGCGCGATGGTGCGGAAGATGATCGTCCTCACAGGTGTGCCTCCCCGCTTTTTTGCAGCGCCTCGTCACCGGCCGCGTGGTCGAGCGCCGCCGCCCGGTCCTTCTTCGGCCGGACCCGGATCAGGGCCAACACGCAAAGCCCGGCGAGCATCACCACCGCGATCTCGCCGAACGTGTCGAAGCCGCGGAAGTCGACGAGGATGACGTTCACGATGTTGCGGCCATGGGCGATGGTGCGGCTGTACTGCTCGAAGAAGTCCGAGAGAGACCGGTCGAACGGCATCTGCGTGATGCGCATCAGCAGCCCGGCAAGGCCGATACCGATGGCAAGCGCGATCGCGCCATGGAACAGGCGCGGGACCATCGGCCGATGGTCGCGCGGCTGCAGGTTGAGCCGGGTCATCACCAGAGCCAGGATCACCACCGACAGGGTCTCGACCATGAACTGGGTGAACGACAGGTCCGGCGCGCCGAACAGCATGAAGACCAGCGCCACGGCAAACCCCTGGATGCCGAGCGAAACGATGGCGGTAAGGCGCGTCCTGGCAACCAGCACGGCGACCAGGCCGCTCACCGCGATGGCCAGCACACCCCATTCGTAGAAGCGGAGACTTGGCATTTCGAACGCGTCCGGCCAGTTGCCGGTCAGTGTGAGCGGCACGAGCAGCGCGGCCGCGGTGACAATGAAGGTCATCGTCATGTAGACGTCCATCCGCCCGCCCTGGACGCGCCGGGTCAGCCAGCCGGAGAAGGCGACGGTGCCGGCGATGGCCTGATCGAAGCCCTTGTCCGGGCCCCAGCCGATGGCCGCGAGAAGACGGGCCATGGCATCGCGCAGCGCCTCGAGCCTGAGAAACAGGAGGATGCCGAGAGCCACGGTGATGACGGACAGGATCGCCGCCGCACCGATATAGCCGGGGATCAGGTGCACATCGACCGCGACCCGGCTGCCAAGAATGGAGGACACCACCGGCGAGATGAAATAGACGCCGGTGTCATGGGCCAGAAGCGCGGCGGCAAGACCGGCGAGCGACAGCGCCACCGGCCCGGCATAGAGCAGCGGCGGGCCCTCGTGGGCATGTTTCGGCGTGTCGACCTTCGCCCCCAGGAACGGCTTGATCGCCACGGCGGCGGCAATCACCAGCATGAGCGCATTGCCGACCAGGGCGACGGCGGTCAGCGTCAGCTGCATGCCCCCCTCGCCCCAGATGCCGGCGTAGAGATATTCCTTGGCGATGAAGCCGACAAAGGGCGGCAGGCCCGACATGGAGAGCGCGGCAAGGCAGGCAGCGGCGAAGGTGATCGGCATTGCCTTGCGCAGCCCGCCCAGCTTCGTCACGTCGCGGGTGCCGGCCTCGTGGTCGATGGTGCCGGCGACCATGAACAGCGCGCCCTTGAACAGCGAATGGGCGAGAAGATAGAGCACCGCGCCCTCGATCGCCTTCTCCCAGCTGGTGCCGGTGAGCATCACCAAAAGGCCGAGCGAGGCGACCGTCGTATAGGCGAGCATCAGCTTCAGGTCGGTCTGGCGCACGGCCAGCAGCGTGCCGACGATCAGCGTCGCGCCGCCGAAGAGCGGCAGGATCGTCGTCCACAGCATGGTGTCGCCGAGCACCGGATGCATGCGCATCAGGAGGTAGACGCCGGCCTTGACCATGGTTGCCGAGTGCAGGAAGGCGGAGACCGGCGTCGGCGCCTCCATGGCGTTGGGCAGCCAGAAGTGGAAGGGAAACTGCGCCGACTTGGTGAAGGCGCCGCCCAGGACCAGCAGCAGGATCAGCGGGTAGAGCGCGTGTTCGCGCAGCACGTCGCCGGAGGCCAGAACCGCCGACATGTCCGCTTCGCCCGTCACGCTCATGATCACCAGGAAGCCGGCCAGCAGCGACAGTCCGCCGCCGCCTGTGACGACCAGCGCCTGGATCGCGGCCCGGCGCGAGGCGGCGCGCAGATGGTCGAAACCGATCAGCAGGAACGAGGTGATCGACGTCAGTTCCCAGAAAATGAAGAGCGTGATCAGGTCGTTGCCCAGCACCAGGCCGAGCATCGCGCCCATGAACAGGAACAGGAACGACAGGAACCGGCCCTGGTGCGGATGCCCTTTGAGGTAGCCGCCCGCGTAGAGGATGATGAAGGTGCCGATGCCGGAAATCAGCAATGCGAAGAGCGTCGACAGCCCGTCAATGTGGAAGGAGAAGGTGACGCCGTAGGACGGCACCCATTCGAGCGCCGGGGTGAACCGGGCACCTGCCGCTACGTCCGGCAGCAGGCCGACGAAGAACAGGAAGATGCCGGCGGGCACGAGTGCCAGCGGCCAGGCCGCGTTCGCCCCCATCAGCCGGGTCAGCGCCGGCGCCACGAGCGCGGCCGCGAAAGGGGCCAGTACGGCGAAGACAGTCGCCTCGGAACCTGTGAGCGCCATGAGCCTCCCCTGGAAGATGAAACACGCCGGGCAATCGGAGAATCAAATCGATTCGGCCCATCTTACCGAGTGTTTGCCAAGATTTGCCCCACATATAACCAGCACAACCTGACGGGCAAGCGATTTAGGGGTCAGGGGCGACAGCTTTCGGCAAAAGCTGCGCGCCCTATTGTCGCCCCTGCGCGAAGGACCTATTTCCAGACGTTGGAAACGTCACTTCACACCCGAGGTCCCATCCATGTCGAACGCCGACAACCACCGCAAGCTGGAGAAGTCCGAGACCGAGTGGCAGGCCAGCCTGACGCCGGAACAGTTCCACGTGCTGCGCCGCGCCGGCACCGAACGCCCGTTCACCGGACCGTTCTGGAACACGTTCGGCACGGGGCTGTATTCCTGCGTCGGCTGCGGCTCGCCGCTGTTCCGCTCGGACACCAAGTTCGACGCCGGCTGCGGCTGGCCGAGCTTCTACGAGACCGTCAGCCCGGACGCCGTCACCGAGATCGTCGACCGCTCGCACGGCATGGTTCGCACCGAGATCCGCTGCGGCACCTGCGACGGTCATCTCGGCCACGTGTTTCCCGACGGCCCGCCGCCGACGGGCCTGCGCTACTGCATGAACGGCACGGCCCTGTCCTTCGAGGAGGAATAGGCCCCCGCGCCCCGCGGCGGCGTCCGGGACCACGCATCGGACCAAGCAAAAACGCGGCCCTTTCAGGGCCGCGTTTTCGTTTCAGTCCCCGGCCCGCAGGCAGTCTCAGTCGAGACGGCCGCTGGCGTGGGCGAGCATGGTGTAGACCTTGCCCGTGTCCGAGGTCAGGTAGGTCTGGCTCATGATGTTGTCGCGGTCGTTGCGCGAAACCTGGGCCAGCAACTGCTCGAAATCGGTCAGATAGCGGTCGACCGCCCCCCGGAACTCCGCGTCACGCGCGTATTTCTGGCGGATCTCGTCGAACGTCTGCTGACCTTGCAGGGTGTAGAGACGGCGGGTGAAGACATGCCGCTCGCCCTGCTTGTAGCGCTCCCACAGATCGATGAACGTCTCGTGGTCGATCGCCCGGGCGATGTCGATGGACAGGGAGTTGAGGCTCTCCACCATCTGCAGCGGCGAGCGCCCCTGCGGTTCCTGCTCGCCCGCGCCCGCCTCGTCCTGGGAGGCGCGACGCAGCAGGTCGCTGACCCAGCCCTTGCCGCCACCCTGGGTGTTGCCACCGCGGGGTTCCGACGCCGGCTGCGCCTTGGGCGTGTCGAAGTCGCTCAGCGTCTTGCGCCGCAACTCGCCGCGCAGCTCGCCACGCGCCGGAGCGGCGGCGGGAGCCTGTGCCCGCGGCGCCGGCTCGGGAGCCGGACGCGCCGGTGCAGGCGACGGCGAGCTGACACCGGCCAGCGTCGCGGCCTGCGCGACGGCCTTCTCGCCGGCACGCGAGATGTCCAGCGAATTGGACTGGCGGGCGACGATCTCCGAAAGCTCGGTGAGCGCGCGCACCTGTTCGCTGACCACCTTGCGCAGGGCGGACGTCGACTGCTCGGCCTCCTCCGGCAGGTCGAGAATGCCGCGCTTCAGTTCGGCACGGGTCTTCTCCAGCTCGCTGTGGACGCCGCGCGCCACGTCGCGCATCCGCGTGGTCGCCTCGGTGAAGCGCTCGGACGCATCCGACAGGGTCTTGGTCATCTCCGAGACGACGTCGTCCTGTGCCGCGCGCACCGCCTCGCGGGCCTTCTGGCCCTCGAGCCCTGCGGACATGCGCATGGATTCGAACTGCTCGGTGACCGCCAGGGTCGCCGCCTCCGCGGCGGCGGTGAGCTGCAGGGTCACCTCGCGGCTCTTCTCGTCGGCGCTGGCAAGCGAGGCCTCGAGCTGCTTGGAGAAGCTGCGCATCAGGCTGTCGATCGCCTCGGTCTTGGCCAGCAGCGTGTCTGCCACCTCCTCGATCGCGGTCTTGCGCTCGCCCACCCGCGCATCGACCGAGCGGTTGATCTCGTCGAGATTGCGGGCGGCCTCGTTCAGCATGGAGCCATGCTCCTCGAGACGGCCGGAGAGCGAACCGATATCCGCAAGGACCGATTCCGACACCTTGCGCAGCACCGCCGTCTGGTTCTCCAGCGTACCGGTGGATGCGGTCGTCTCGCTGACCGCGCGGTCGATCGCCGTGCGGAACTCGCCGGCGCTGCGCGACAGCGACGTCTCGACATTGCCGAGATTCTCGCCCGCATTGGCAACGACATCGCTCAGCAGGCTGTTCGATTCCGTCAGACGGTTGAGAAGCCCGGTGATGTCGCTCTCGAGCTGCGTCTTGGTGAGGGTCAGGATCTCCGCCGCCGAGCTGCTGCGCTCGTCGAGCTTGGCGACCAGCGCATCGCCGGCCTCGACCAGCTTGCGGGTGGCATCCAGGCCCGTGCGGGCGAAGTTGTCGGTGACGTCGCGGCCCTTGACGGTGATCGCATCGAGGATCGCGTCGTGGATCTCGGCAACCCGCGTCGTAAGCGCCTGGGCGCGTTCCTCGATCGCCGTCACGACGGCATGACCGTCCGTGCCGAGGATCTGCGACAGGGTGCTCGAGCGTTCCTCCAGGGCCTGGTTGAGTGCATCGGCGCGGGCCACAAGGTCCTCGGCGACCGCATTGCCGCGCTCCGCCAGCAGGTCGGCGGCGGCGCGAACGGCACCGGCGACTTCCGAGCGCACGCCATCGGCTTCGCCGGAGACCGTGTTGCGGATCTCCTCGACGGTCCGGGCAAGCACCATGCGGGCCTGCTCGCTCTCGCTCGACAGCATCCCCGTGACATCGGTCACCGTACGGGTCAGGTCCTCGCGAACCTTGTCGCTTTCGCTGCCCAGCGCACCGCTCATCTCGCCGAGCGTGCCGACAAAGAGGGTCCGGGCCTTCTCGCTTTCGGCGGCCAGCGACCGGGCTGCCTCGCCGACGGCGGAGAACAACAGGTCACGCAGCTTGTCGCTCTCGCCCGAGAGCGAATCCGTTGCGCTGGTGAGCGAGGCGACGATGGTTTCGGCCGCCTTCTCGCTTTCGCTCTGCAGGGCGCCGCGCGCCTCGCCGACCGAACCGAGAACGATCTGGCGCAGGCGCGCGCCCTCGTCTTCCAGCTTCTGGGTGGCATCGCCGAGAGTCGTTTCCACGATCTCGCGCAGCTTGCCGCTTTCGCCCGAGAGCATGCCGGTGAGGCGCTCCACCGTGCCGCCGGCCTCGGTGATCACCTCCGACAGGGTCTCGCGGGCGCGATCGCTTTCGCTGGTCAGCGTGCCGGTGATCGCGGCAAGGCGCTCGGCCAGGATACGCTCCAGTTCGGCGGAGCGGCTGTCCAGCGTCTCGGCAACCTCGAACACCTTGGAACCGAGCGACACGTTGATCTCCGCGATGCGGTCGGACAGCGTATCGGTGAGTTCCTGGCTCTGGCGCGACAGGACCTGGCCTGCATCGGTCAGGCGTTGGTCGAGCGACTTCGACATTTCGGTCTGGCCGTCGACAAACGCCGATGCGATTTCGCGCGTGCGGGCAATCAGCGTCTCGCTGATCTGGCGGGCACGGGCGTCAAGCGCATGGTCGATGCGCTCGGTGCCGAGCGACATGGTGTTGGCCAGATGCTCGGCCTTCTCCGACATGGACGTCGCCGCCTGCTCGACCTTGGTGCCGATCGATCCCTCGAACGTGACGAGGTGCTGCTCGATCGCCTCGCCGATGAGGCGCGAGCGTTCCGACAGGCTGGTGCCGATTTCCTCGGCACGGGCGCCAAGCGTCGCGCCGACCTCGTCGACCTTTTCCGAGAGCTGGATGGTGATCGCCTGCGAGCGGTTCTCCAGCACGTCCGACAGGGCGATGGTGCGCTCGTTGAGGGTCGCTTCGAACTGGCCGGTGCGCTCGTCGAGCGTCATCGACAGCTTCTCGATACCACCCGACAGCGTCTCGTCGAAGCCGTGGATGCGCGTGTCGAGGGCATCGGCCATCGACGAGGCACGCAGGTCCAGCGTCGAGTTGAGCGACTCGATGCGGCCGTCCAGCGTCGCGCCGAGTTCGGCCGTGCGCTGGTCGAAGGAAGACACCAGTGCCTGGCCGCGCTCGCCAATGAGGATTTCCATCTGCTCGAGATGGCCGCCCAGACCGCTCTGCAGCGCGCCGCCACGCTCTTCCAGAGTCGCGTCGAGACGGTCGCCGATCGCCGACAATTCGCCGGCCACGCGTTCGCCGCGCGAGCCGATCAGATGGGCAAGCTCCGTGCCGGTTTCCGACAGGGTGCGGGCAAATTCGCCGGTATGCATCGACAGCGACGTGCCAAGCGTCGAGGACGCGTCCTCGAGCGCCGCGCGGAAGGCCCGGGTCTGGTTGTCGATGAGATCCGCCATTTCCTGGCTGCGGTTCTCCAGACGCTGGTCCAGCGCCTCGCCATTGACCGAAATCGCCTCGTGGATCTTGTCGCCGACGGCGCCAAGCCGGTCGGCAAGCTCCGTGCCGCGCACGGTGATCGTCTCGGTCAGGCTTCCGGCCGTCTCGTCCAGCTTGGATGCGATCTCGCCGCCGCGCAGCGACAGGTCGACGACGATGGACTCGCCCGTGCCGCGCAGGATCTCCGCGACCTCGTTGGTGCGCGAGGAAAGCGTCTCGACGATTTCCGCGCCCTTGACCGAAATCGTGTCGGTGACTTCCTGACCGCGCAGGGAAATGCTCTCGACAACGCGGTCGCCGGTTTCCGCCAGCGATGCATCGAGCCCGGTGACGCGGCTGTCGAGGGTCGACAGCAGGTCGTCGGTGCGGGTGGTGATCGTGTCGATCAGCTTGCCGCCGGTGAGCGACAGGTTGGCGGTGATCTCCTCGCCGCGTGTGGTCAGCGTCTCGACGAAGCCGTCCGCGGTGGAGGCAAAGCGATCGTTGATCTCGGTGCCGCGCCTCTCCAGCGTGGAGGCGAATTCCTGGCCGGTGCGGTTCATGCTGTCGACCAGCGTTTCGCCGGTTCCGGTCAGGCGGGAGACATAGCTTTCGCCGTGCGAGGCAAGGCTCTCGATCAGCTCGCCGCCGGCGGTGCTGAACGTGTCCGCAATCTCGCGCACGCGGCCGTCGACCGTGGCGTTGAAATCGCCGACGCGCGACTCGATGGCGCCCGTCAGACGCTCGGTCGCCGCATCGGTGACTTCGCCGATCTTCTCGGATGTCGCCTGAAGCTGTGCAGCCAGCCCCTCATGCGCGCCGGTGATGCTGTCGCGCACCCGGTCGGCATTGGAGACGACCGCCTCGCGCTGGGTGACGAGTTCGTCGATCAGGGCGCGGATCTTCAGTTCATTGTCATTGTAGGACCGTTCGAGCGAGGACACCTCGTTGTGGACGAGGACCTCCAGCTCGCTGGCCCGGGCAATGGCGCGCTCGATACCGTCGCCCATGGCGGCGACTTCCCGGCGGATCGCCTGGCCGACACTCAGGATGGATTCCTTGGCAACGTCCTCGGGCTCGGCGAGACGCAACGCGACCTCGGTCATCCCGCGCGCGACGATGCGCATTTCCTGTGCACGGAAAATCATCAAGGCCATGGTCCAGAAGAAGACGACCGGCACGGCGACGGCGACGGCGGACAGGATCAGGGAGGGCGACGAGGCGATGTCACCGAAACCCTGAAGGGCCGCCAGTTCACTGGAGAAGGCGGCCGAGGCAAGCCACCAGCCGCCGCCCACCCACAGGATGGACAGGGCGAGCGCGAACCAGAACGGCGCCGAGGTCGGTCGCCGCTGAAGCGCGTAGATGAGGTTTCCGATGGTGCGGCGATCATCGTTCGCCGCCGAAGTGGGGCGACCACCGCCACGACCGCGCCGGCCGTTGCCACGCTGGCCGTCAGCCTCGCCCGATGTCTTGCCGGTCGAAGCCGTCCGCTCCGCGTCGCTGCGCACCGGGCTCGACGAGCCCGCATTCGCGCTCTCCGGAGTGCTCGTCACGGATGCCGTGCCGTCGCCGTCTTCCAGGTCGCCGAAATCGATCTTCAGCGCCTCCTCGACAGCCGAAAGGGCAGCCTCGGCGGGATCCTTCGCCTTCGGGGGATTTGCCATGGTCAGTTCGCCTCGCGTCCGTACTCGTTACACATCGGGTGCCACGGCGCTTCACTGTGGCGCCGCAAGACCGTGCACGGCAGGCGGTTCCGGCAGAACACGCCGGAATCGATAGCCGGGAAGTGAAAACGGCGTGACGAACCGGCCTCTGGTTCGAAAACACACCTCTCCCAAACTTGCCGCACACATCAACCTAATGACACAATCCGGCGGCTCGAACAACAATTTGCAGAGTCATGACAAGGAGATGAGGGGCATGACAGAGGCGTCGAAACGTCCCGCGCGGACGGCGGCAACAGGCGGCAAGCGCGGTGGCAAGGCCGCTTCCGGAGCGTCCCCGGCAGATCGCGGACCATCTCCGGCACAGGCCCTCTGGTTGGCTCGCGGGCTCGATCAGGCAGGTGGAAAACTTCCCCTGTTCGACGCCGACGGACGCCGCGTGGCCGAAAAAACCATCCGCGCCTGCATCGCCGCGGGATGGGCAGAGCCTTGGTTTTCCAACCCGATCAAGCCCGACTGGCTGGTCTGCCGGCTCACCGATGCCGGCCGCGCCGCGCTCCAGGGCGACCAATACTGAAAGGTACGTCCACCCGTCGCGAGGACCGCGAGGGGTGACGGGACGGACCCGGAAAGGGGCGCCCGCATGCCGGCGGGAGCCGGATCGCTCCCCCTCGATCCGGCGAATGTGTGAACGCACGTTAACCAAAGATTCACTTTGTTGGCCGGGGCCCGAATTCCCACCACCATGCTTAACCTCGTTTTCGCGAATTTTGACGAGGCTTGGTTGCAGACAGACGCAAGGCTCGCCGGGGCTTTTCCGGTGACCGGCATCGCGACCAGGAAAGGCTCCGCCATGATGCAGGCAACCGCAAGACAAATGGACGGCATGGCTCAGGCGAGAGAGCGGGCGGACACGCCCGACGCGCCGGTGGATCTGGTGCACCTGGCCCGCCACACGCTCGGCAACCGGGAACTGGAGCGCGAGGTGCTGCGTCTCTTCTCCCGCCAGTCGAAGATGTTGACGGAGCGGATGCGGGACGCAGACGACGGCGAGGCGCTGGAGCGCTGCCTGCACACGCTGCTCGGGTCCGCACGCAGCATCGGCGCCTGGAAGGTGGCCGAGGCGGTCGAACAGGCCCAGCAGGCGCTGCACGAGGACGGCCGCGCCGAGCTCTCGGCGGTGAGCGCGGCCGTTGCCGAATCTGCGGAGTTCATCGGGACCCTGCTCGACGCCTGAGCGCCGCCATCGTCTCGCAGGGAAGCGCCCGCCGTAGCGAGCGGGCCCCTGTCCGGGCGCGACAACCGGCCGCGGATGGCCATTCCGGACATTCAGGCCGGGGTGCGGCGCTTGACGTTTCGGCGCGAATGGTTATGTCGGAACCTGACACGACCTTCCGCAATTCCAGCGTCGAGATCCTCCGCCCATGCCCAAGATCACCTACATCACCGCCGACGGCGCAGAGACAGCCGTGGACGCGCCTGTCGGCTCCACCGTGATGGAAAACGCCATCAAGAACATGGTTTCGGGGATCGAGGCCGAATGCGGTGGCGCCTGCGCCTGCGCCACCTGCCATGTCTATGTGGACGAGGCCTGGACCGCGACGACAGGCGCGCCGGAGGCGATGGAAGAAGACATGCTGGACTTCGCCTATGACGTCCAGCCGAACTCGCGCCTGTCCTGCCAGGTCAAGGTGACCGAGGCAATGGACGGCCTGGTGGTGCGCATTCCCGAACGCCAGGCCTGACGCAAGGCGGGGCGCGCCTTGCCGCACGCCCCGTCTTCCAAGGTTCTCCCGGAGCAACCGGCGCCCGGGATGTCCGTCCCTCAGCCCTTCAATGCCAGGCAGACCGCCGTCCTGAGGTCCGCCTGCGGCGTGTCGCGCGGATTGTTGAGATACTCCTCCACCGCCGGCCGGTCCTCCGCCTCTTCGCCGCTCTGCGGCAGCCAGGCGGAGAACAGCCTGTCCCAGGTCAGGTGCAGGTCAGCGTAAGGGCCCTTGTGAATGGCGATGGCGTAGCGCCCGCCCGGCAGGTCCCTCACCTCCAGCGGCGCGAGCGCGGCCGGATCGGCGCCGGCCGGCACGGTCACCGACGCGAAGGAGCGCAGCTCCCGCTCCGCCACGGACTTCGGGTCGTCATAGTAAAGCCCGATCATCCGCATTCCGGGCCGGAACAGGCCCGCGGCACCGGCATGGGCGAAGGTCTTTTCGAACGCCCGGCCGATCTCGATATAGGGCCCCTGATGCGGCAGGCCGGCAAGCCGCAGCCCGTCCCGCGTCTCGATCGTGACATCCAGCTTTTCCGTCATTGCGCTCTCTCCTCGTTTGGGGAACTCGAGCACCGGATCGCGCGGCATGTCGCGAAAGGCCGCCGGCGCCATGCCGTAATGGCCGGCAAAGGCGCGCGAGAACGCTTCCGCGCTGCCATATCCCGCCCGCCGCGCCACCCGGGCCAGCGGCAGACGCCCGGCGACGAGGTCGGCGGCGGCCCGGTGCAGGCGGTAGCGCCTGACCGTGTGGGCGACCGTCTCCCCCGTCTGGGTGCGGTAGATCCGGTGAAAGTGGAACGGGGAGAAACATGCCGTCTCGGCCAGCGTGGCAATGTCGAGCGGATCGTCGAGATGCGCCGCGATGTGATCGACGACGCGGGCGATCCGCCTGGCATAGTCGCGGGCGGTGGCGGGTTTGAGCTCCCGCTCCGTTTCCTCATCTGTTTCCGTTTTCGGCATGGGCTCCTCCGTTCACGCTCCTCGCTAAACGAGACAGCCTGACAGAACTTGCGCATTTGCGGGCAAGGAGGAAAGGAGAGCAAGACGGCATCGCGGGTTGCGCGCCGGCGGGACGCTTGCCCAACCGGCGAAGAGCGGATTCAATCGCAGCCGCGCCCATCCGGGCCGGCCGGTTCTTCTCCATTGATTTGACTGAAGAGGTTCATACAATGGGATTTGTGGAGTTCTTTGCCTCCGTCTGGGTTTCCTATCTCACCGACCTCACTCCCGCCGAACAGGTCCTTGCCGCCCTGACCGTCCTCGGACCGGTGCTCGCCTCGCTTGCCGGCATGCGCCGCTACTATCTGGGCGCCAACAAGAATCTCGCCGTCGAACTGGCCGAGGAAAAGGACGCCTCGCGCAGATGGCTGAAAAAGTTCAACGAGGCCGAGGCGGAACTGGCATCCCTCAAGCGCGGCCTGCCCGCCTTCTGGATGGACGTCGCCGGGAAGGAGCGGCGCGACGGCAACGAGGAACTGGCGCTCGGCTTCCTGCGCGACGAGCTGCGGACCATTGCGCAGCCGCTGGCGGAGGCGGCGGACAATCTCGCCCGGCACCACGTCTCCATGGCCTTCGACGGCGATCCCGCGCATCTTTCCGAGGCGCGCCGCCATGCCCGCCTTGCCGTCCTGCATGGCGGGGCGACACCCTCCCGGGAAGGGCTGTTGAGCGAAATCGATCTTCTCGCGGCAGCGTCCGGCATCCCGACACCTAGGGAATTCACCACCTGGGACGACCTGCACGATGCCTATCCGGGCAGCCAGGACGGCTTGCCGGCCCTCGCCGCCCTGCACACGGCGACGTTCAAGCAGCTTGAAGACGGGCACTATCACGTGGCCGGGCTGATCAACCGGCGGGCCGGCATCATCGCGGAACGGATCGGACGACCCGACCATCCCGGCGTCCTGGCGACACGCTACCTCAAGGCCCGCGTCCTGAACCATCTGGGCGACTATCAACCGGCGCTGGCCGAGATCGACGCCCTGCTGCCCGACCAGAAGAGGGCCCTCCCGGCGGACGATCCGAACCTCCTGGTGACATGGCGACTGAAGGCACGGGTCCTGGACAATCTGGGGAACCATCAGGCCGCGCTCGCGGAGGTCGACGCGGTCCTGCCGCTCGAGGAGGCGGCCTTGACGCAGGACCATCCGAACGTCCTGGCGACCCGGCGGCTGAAGGCGCGCATCCTGAACAATCTGGGCGAGCACGCGGCCGCGCTGGCCGAAATCGAGGCCTTCGCGCCACGTGAGGAAAAAGCCCTGTCGCCGGGCCATCCGGGAGTTCTGGCGACCCGGCGCCTCAAGGCGCAGGTGATGGAGATGATGGGGGACCATCAGGCCGTTTACGAGGAACTCGACGCCATCGCTTCCCTGGAGGGCCAGAACCTTGCGCCGGATCACCCGGCCGTGCTGACGACACGCTACCTGAAGGCGCGCTCGCTGGCCGAGCAAGGCAAGGACGCGGCGGCCCTCGACGAGATCAAGGCCGTCGCGCCGCCGCTTGCGCGGGTGCTGACGCAGAACCATCCGACCACCCAGGCAGCGCTGCGACTGATGGCGGGCCTGCTTGCGAAGGCTGAGGCGGCCGACCGTCAGGCATCCGGGACAGACGTTGCGGGCACCCCTTGATTCCAGCTGTCATTGCAGGAACTGCATGAGCACTCCGGGGGAAACGGGCATGGCGGCGGTTGCAAGACAGGCGAAGCATGGCGGACAGGGCGCCGAACCCGACAGTGAAGGGCGCGGTTCCTGGCAAAAAAACATCCTTCGGCCAGGGGATCGCCGCCTGCCTTCTCGCGGCGCTCGCCACCTGGCCCCATGTCCTGATCCTGCTGCCGGGCCGCAAGCTGGCGCGGCCGCGCGGCTGAACCGCCCGGCCGCGCCGGCGCCCTGTTACTTCGTGCAGCCGTTTACATCGGCGGCGCAATAAAACCCGTCCGTCGAGTTGCCGCAGCAATAGGTGAATCCGGGACTGTCGCAACGGGATTGTGAGGAGCCGCAGCGTCCGGCAACGACGATCGGTCGTACCTTGATGGTCGCATCAGCGGTCCCGTCGAAGTCCGGAACGATCCGCCGCCCGGTTATCGGTCCGGCGGTCACCGCCTCGCCGGCCCCGAGACTGGCGAGAACGATGTCACCGGTGGACACGGCGCTCACAACCGGAACGCAGCCCTCCCCGACAGGGTCGGCCCGGGCGAGCCCCCCGGCCAGGATCGACAGGGCGGCGAACGCAAGCAGCGATGCCGGGACCAGTCCGGCGCGCCAGCCGGCGTGGATGCAAGTGATGGAACGCTGAGAGTTGGCAAGAATCCTTGCGGACATGGCAGGCCTCCACTGCTGGAGTGCATGGTCCGTCTGCGCACCCGTCCGTGCAGGCGGTTGTCTCCCCTGATCCAAGTATATCAGCATTCTTGACAGGGCGCGAGAACCGCGCCCTGTCAATGCCCATAGTCCGCCTCTCAGGTCCGCGCCTCGAACACCTCGCGCGCGGCGTTGAGCCCGTTGATCGCCGCCGGCAACCCGCCATAGACGGCCATCTGCCAGATCACCTCGAGGATTTCCCCTTCGCTGGCGCCGGCGGCGAGCGTGTGCTCGATATTGACCTTGAGCTGGGGCCCGGTCTGGCCGCCAAGCGCGGTGAGCGCCGCGACGGTGCACAATTGCCGGGTCTTCAGGTCGACCGTGCCGCGCGCGTAGTGGCGGCCATAGGCCCATTCGATCAGGCTTTCGGAAAAGCCCGGCAGCAGCGCGTCGTAGCGCTCCGCCAGCACCTGCTCGAGATCCGGGTTCAGCCGGGCGGCAATATCCCGCCCCTTGTCGAGTGCGGTGCTCATGAGGCAACCCTCCCGCGCGCCTTGCCGGAGGGCGGGACAGCAACCGCGTCGGCAAGCGGCACCACGGGATCGGCCACCTCGCCGCTCTCGATGCGGCGGTAGAGATCGACCTTCTCGTCGAGCAGCTTGAGCGTGTCGGCGAGCTTTTCCAGATCCGCCGCCACCTTGTCGCGGTGGCGCTCCAGCATCTGGCGGCGCTCGCGCACCGAGGCAACACCCGGACGCGTCCTCAGGTCGGCGTAGCGCAGCCGGTCGCGCATGCCCAGACCCGTAGCCTTCAGCCGGTCGAGAAATCGCAGCCAGCCGAGGATCGCCTCGTCATAGACCCGCCGCCCGCCACCGTCCCGCAAGGGAGCCGGGACAAGCCCGATCTTCTCGTAATAGCGCAACGTATCGACGCTGAGGCCGGTGCGCTGTGCAAGGTCGCCGATCATCATGCCGCTTTCTCCGCCGTGGAAACCCCGAACGCCGCTTCGAGCGCCGCCGTGTCTTCGAAAAACAGGTAATGCGCGATCTTCCCGTCGGCGAGCCTGGCCCGCAAGGCCCAGGTCGAAACGAAGAGCCGTCCCGTGTGCCGCACCCGGTGGCGAAAGCGGCCGGAGGCAAAACCGAGCGTGTCGCTCTCCAGCACCTCGTCGACCTCGAAGGCCTCCGTGTCGAAGGCCGTCCGCAACGCGCCGAGGAAGACACGCATGCCCTCGTGGCCGCGATAGGTGCCGTAGATCGGCAGGCGCGGGTCGGCCTCGCCCCGGACGCCGACGATGGTGGCATCGCCGGCGACGAGTGGCAGGACCTTGTCCGGATCGCCGCTCTTCAGGGCGGTGAAAAATGCTTCGATGACGCTCATTGCGCTGTCTCCTTGTGTCAACAGCGCCGCATCCTGGGAGCTGGAGCGCGCTCCAGGTCAACAGGCCTTTTCGGATTTTTTCATGGCGTCCACCGGTGGGTGGCGCCCCGCTCGAAGGGACTTGCCGCGCCCCGCCTTGCCGCCATATTGAAGCCCAGCCAGACCGGCCGCCACGGAAGCCCGCGCATGCGGAGCCCGGCCCCGATCCAGCCGGAAAGCCCCTGCCCCGCCGAGATCCGGCCCCGCCGAGACCCAACCGTCACGGCACCCGGGCCGGCCGGAGCGCCCCTCCCCTTGTTTGCACGCGGAACCGCCATGACCGAGACGCCCAAGCCCGCCCTGACCATCACCTATTGCCGCCAGTGCAACTGGATGCTGCGCGCCGCATGGATGGCGCAGGAACTGCTCTCCACCTTTTCCGAGGAGATCGGCTCGCTGACGCTGGTGCCGGGCACCGGCGGCACCTTCACCATCACCTGCGACGGCGCCGCCATCTGGGACCGCAAGACGGATGGCGGCTTTCCGGATGCCAAGGTGCTGAAGCAGCGCGTCCGCGACCTTGTCTGGCCGGAGATGAGCCTTGGCCACAATGACGGGCACAAGGGGGAAGCGTGAGGAGGAGCAGTTGCGCTGGATGTGCAAACGCCTCTAACTTCTCTAAAGCGAGGATGTTGCAACGCAACTCCGGTCATTGGCATTAGCATCAAGAGCTCGTTGATGAACTCGGAAGTCAAATACGGTCAGGACTGGACCGACGACGAGATCGCACGGACCGTCAATGCCTATTTCGAGTATCTGGACGCACAGCGTGCTGGTGGTGTTCGCCCCAAGCTTCATGTCTACAAGGAGATTGCCGAGGAGATCGGCCGCAGTCACAAATCCGTGGAGCGCAAGTTTCAAAATATCTCAGCTGTCCTAGACGTGTTGGGAATGGAGTGGATATCCGGCCTTGCGCCTTCATTCCATTACCAACAGGCTCTCGCCGACTTCATTGAGGAGAAGATTGTCGCCCTGCCAGATTCGGCCGGTCACAACGAAGCTCTTGGATTTGGAGAGTCCCCGCAACTCGCCTATCAACCGTCCGGTCAACTCTTGATCGTCGAAGATATGCCTGATGCAGATCCTACAACAGCGGAGCGACCAGATTACATCGAACGGCTCGTGCGGAAATTCGACCCATCCATTCGCGACTTCCGAAACCGGCAGTTGGGAAGAGCTGGAGAGGAGTATGTGTTCCAGCGCGAGGTCGCTCGTCTAAGGGCAGAAGGACAAGATGGCCTCGCACGGAAGGTCGACTGGATCGCCGACAGTAAAGGCGACGGAGCGGGATTCGATATCCTGTCCTATGAGTCCTCCGGCCGAGAGAAATTTATCGAGGTCAAGACAACTGTCGGCTCGAAGCGAACGCCATTTTTCATAACGCGAAACGAGATGGAATTTTCGAGGGAAGCTAGCGATTCTTATTCACTTGTTCGGCTTTTCGATTTCCGCCGGAGCCCGAAGGCATTCCTGATGACACACCCTATCGAGAGATCGGCTATCGTATCACCGGAAAACTTCAAGGTGTCATTCTGATGTTACTCGACGAAGATTTTTCGCACTGGCTATCGCACACCAACACATTGTTGGTCGAGAAATACGCGATCGATATTCAAGATACGGGCCTCGATAACGTATATCTTGCACGCCATTATCATCAAGGATGTTCACCTCCCGATTTCGTAGGTTGGTTTGGTGAGAAGTACGACCTTATTCCCATCAATCCGTGCTGGGTCAGTGGTCTTCTGAAATAAAGCCGCATCTTCAAGCACTGATCCCCCCTCCTGACACCGTTGTGTCAGCATGTTGCGGGATTCAGGCGGACAAAGCCGGAACGCGGGGTTTCCGAAACCCGGCTTTCGGACCATATTGCCGCCATGGCCAAGCGACCTTCCTCCCCGTCCCCCGACCTTTCCGCCAAACGCGCCGCCCGCTCCGGCGGCGGTGACGCCCTGCCGGCCGCCGGCGGGACGGACGCGCCCGCGACACCGGAAGGGTTCGGCGAAGCGCCGCAGGCGGCGTTCGAGGGCGCGCCCCTGTCGGGACCCGTGTCCGACTGGGCCCGGCAGATCGAGGAGGATGTCCCGGCGACGAAGGCGACGCCGGCCAGAACGCCCGTGAAAGGGACGTCCGGCAAGACTACCGGCAAAAGCGGAGACAAGGCCGCGGGCAAGGCGGAAAAGCCCGCCCGCAGCGCGCGCGGCACATCGATGGGCACCTCCAGCAGTCCGCGCGAACGCGCCGCCGGCGGTCTGAACCCGGTCTCCGGGCTCGACATGAGCCTGGAGGAGGCCGAGGCGCTGCTGGCCAAGCAGGTGGCGGAGACGAAGAAGGCGCGCAAGGGAGGCAAGAAGCCGCCGCCGGAAATGTCGGACGGCACCACCGGCCACACGGCGACGGTGCAGGCGCTGACCGACCTGATCACCTCCGGCAATCCGCTGCACAAGAACGGCGAGGCCTGGGTGCCGCACCGCCCGTCGCGGCCGGAAAAGTCGGAAGGCGGCATCCCGATCAAGCTCGTTTCCGAATACGAGCCGAAGGGCGACCAGCCGACCGCCATCGCCGACCTCGTCGAGGGGCTCACCAATGACGACAGCACCCAGGTGCTGCTCGGCGTCACCGGTTCGGGCAAGACCTACACGATGGCCCAGGTCATCTCCCGCACCCAGCGCCCGGCGCTGATCCTGGCGCCGAACAAGACGCTGGCCGCCCAGCTCTATGGCGAGTTCAAGTCGTTCTTTCCCGACAATGCGGTCGAGTATTTCGTCTCCTATTACGACTATTACCAGCCGGAAGCCTACGTTCCGCGCACCGACACCTATATCGAGAAGGAAAGCTCGATCAACGAGCAGATCGACCGGATGCGCCACTCGGCGACCCGGTCGCTGCTGGAGCGCGACGACGTCATCATCGTCGCCTCGGTCTCCTGCATCTACGGCATCGGCTCGGTCGAGACCTACACGGCGATGACCTTCGCCATCGAGGTCGGCGAGCGCATCGACCAGCGCCAGCTGCTCGCCGATCTCGTCGCGCTGCAATACAAGCGCAACGACGCCGCCTTCCAGCGCGGCACCTTCCGGGTGCGCGGCGACACGGTGGAGATCTTCCCGGCCCACTACGAGGACAGTGCCTGGCGCATTTCGCTGTTCGGCGACGAGATCGAGTCGATCACCGAATTCGACCCGCTGACCGGGCAGAAGTCGGCGGAGATGAAGAGCGTCAAGATCTACGCCAACTCGCATTACGTGACGCCGAAACCGACGCTCAACCAGGCGATCAAGTCGATCAAGTCGGAGCTGGTCCAGCGGCTGGAGGAGCTCAACGCCCACGGCCGGCTGCTGGAGGCGCAGCGGCTGGAGCAGCGGACGCTGTTCGACCTGGAGATGCTGGAGGCGACCGGTTCCTGCGCCGGCATCGAGAACTACTCGCGCTACCTGACGGGACGCGCGCCCGGCGAGCCGCCGCCCACCCTGTTCGAATACCTGCCGGACAACGCCCTCGTCTTCGCCGACGAGAGCCACGTGACCATTCCGCAGATCGGCGCCATGTATCGCGGCGACTTCCGCCGCAAGGCGACGCTGGCCGAATACGGCTTCCGCCTGCCCTCCTGCATGGACAACCGGCCCTTGCGCTTCGAGGAATGGAACGCGATGCGGCCGCAGACGATCTGCGTCTCGGCCACACCCGGCTCCTGGGAGATGGAACAGTCGGGCGGCGTCTTCGCCGAGCAGGTCATTCGCCCGACCGGCCTTGTCGATCCGCGGATCGACATCCGGCCGGCCAAGACCCAGGTCGACGACCTTTTGGGCGAGGTGCGCGCCGTGGCGGCCAAGGGCATGCGCACCCTGGTCACCGTGCTGACCAAGCGGATGGCCGAGGACCTGACCGAATACCTGCACGAAAACGGCGTGCGCGTGCGCTACATGCATTCCGACATCGACACGCTGGAGCGGATCGAGATCATCCGCGACCTGCGTCTTGGCGCCTTCGACGTGCTGGTCGGCATCAACCTGCTGCGCGAGGGACTCGACATTCCCGAATGCGCGCTGGTCGCCATTCTCGACGCGGACAAGGAGGGCTTCCTGCGCTCGGAAACCTCGCTGGTGCAGACCATCGGCCGCGCCGCGCGAAACATCGACGGCAAGGTGCTGCTCTATGCCGACCGCATCACCGGCTCGATGGAGCGGGCGATCGCCGAGACCGACCGCCGGCGCGAGAAGCAGGAAGCCTACAACGCGGAACACGGCATCACACCGGAAAGCGTGCGCCGCTCCATCGGTGACATCCTGCAATCGGTCTACGAGCAGGACCACGTCACCGTCGAGGCGGGCTTCGCCGAGAGCGGCAATCTCGTCGGCCACAATCTCAAGGCGCATATCCAGGACCTGGAAAAGCAGATGCGCGAGGCAGCCGCCGACCTGGAATTCGAGACCGCCGCGCGGCTGCGCGACGAGGTCAAGCGGCTGCAGGAAACGGAACTGGCGCTGGCCGACGATCCGCTGGCCCGCCAGTCGGCGGTCGAGGACCGCAGCGGCGGCTATCGCGGCGAGAAGAAATACGGCGCCAGCGCCAATGTCCCCGCCAGGTCGAAGGTGCGCAAGAACACGCTCGACGAAATGACGGTCGGGCGCACCGAGGTGCCGCTGTCCTCGGGCCCGCTGCCGCAAAAGCCCGGCGACGGGCATGCCGACGACGTCAGGCCGCTGGCACGCGGCAAGGTCGGCGCGGGCTCCTATGAGGACCCGGGCGAGGACCGCCGCCGGGGCGGCCGCTCGAAGAAGAGCGGCAGGCCGGGAAGATGAGTGGAGGCTGACGGTGTGGACGTTCCGGCATCGGTTCTGAAGGCCACCGACAGGCACGGCCAGGGGCATGACGAACCTTGCCGTGTTTGCGGCGCGCGCACCTGCCATCCGTTCCAGACAGTCGGCGGCACCGCCTACTGGCGCTGCGAGACCTGCGAGGCGGTCCTTGTCGAGCGCTCGAAACTGCCCACGGGGACCGAGGAACGCGCGCATTATCTCACCCACCAGAACGATCCGCAGGACCCGGGATACCGGCGTTTTCTGTCAAGGCTGGCCGATCCGCTGAAGGAACGGCTTGAGCCCGCAAGCCGTGGTCTCGACTATGGCTGCGGACCGGGACCCGGCCTTGCAGAGATGTTGCGCGAAGACGGCCATTCGGTCGCCGCCTATGACCCTTTTTTCGCCCCGGACCGAGGCATGCTCGCCGAGCGCTATGATTTCATCGTTTGCAGCGAGGTCGTGGAGCATTTCCACGAGCCGGCGCGCGAGTTTGCCCTTTTCGACCGGCTCCTGAAACCGGGCGGTTGGCTCGGCCTGATGACCTGCTTCAGGACGGAGGACAGCCGCTTTGCCAACTGGCACTATCGCCGGGATCCGACCCATGTGGTTTTCTACAGGGAGGAGACGCTGCGATACCTCGCCGCGCTCTTCGGCTGGTCATGCGAGATCCCGCGCAAGGATGTCGCGCTCATGCGCAAGGCCTTTTGATCCAAGGTGGCTGACATGCCGACAAGTGCGACGTGTCCGACCGGACGAAACAGCCCCTCCCCCGGCACCATCAACAGCACGAGAAACAGCAGCATCGCCACGGCGAAGGCGGTGAGTGTAAGGGGGCAACGCGCGGGCTTCGCCCGCCCTGATGTCTGGATGCCGGATCTGGCCGTGCGGCTTCGCCGCAGTCCGTCCGGCATGACGGCTGTGGGACGCGACAAGTTTCACGCGACGACCGGTGACCGAGTGACCATTCAGAACAGCCATGTCTCGCTCAGATCCCGCCAGTCCGGATTTGAGGCTTCAATCAACTCGATCTTCCAGGCCCGGCGCCAACCTTTCAGTCTTTTCTCGCGGGCGATTGCCTCGTCGATCCGCTCGAACTGCTCCGCATGGACCAGCCGCTTGACATGATGGCGACGGGTGAAGCCATCGGTCAGTTCCTGGACATGCTCGAACATCCGCCGTGAAAGGTCGCGTGTCACTCCCACATACAGGGTGCCGTTTCGCTGTGATGCCAAGATGTAAACCCAGGCTGTCACCGATCTGATCCGAACCTCACAACCACTGGAAGAACCGAACTGTACAGGCGACCGAGCGGCCTCGACAAGCCTCGCCACGCGGCTTGAGCGAACCCGGCCGAAGACGCCCGGGACGCCGTGCTCCATGTCTCTCGCCCGTCATGCCGGACCGTGTGGCGCGCAAGCGCCATCGCGTGATCCGGCATCCAGACATCAGTCGCGCCGCAGGCGCACCGTCAGCCTTTCCGCCACCCCAAACCGCTGGCCATGCAAGCATTCTTGCGGAATGATCCGTGACATCGTCGGCTGGCGACAAGGCGGGACGGAAGATTGCCGCAAGGCGGCGAAACACCCCGACAAGTGCGACGTGTCCGGCCGGACGAAACAGCCCCTTCCCCGTCTACACCACCGGCACCATCGGCAGCACGAGAAACAGCAGCACCGCCACGGCGAAGGCGGCGAGTGCATGGGCATGGAAGCGGACGATGCCGCGCCGGGCCGGTTCGTGGAGGCCGGAGGTCGCAAAATCTTTACGTCCTTGACTGCAGGGTTGGAGTCGGGAGCGGAAACATCGGCGGCTTCGAGGCGGGCCGTGCGAAGGTGGACAGACAGATGGGCATGGAATCCGAAGCAGGACAGCAGACCGGCGATATCGGCCAGGTCACGGACAAACTCGTCATCGAGTTGCCGGTGCGCTTCGTGCACCAGTTGTCGGCCGCCGAGACGCTCGACGACGTGCTGAACACCGTCGCGCAATGGTCGCGCGTCGTGTTCAAGGCCGACCGTGCCACCATCGCGCTGGAAGACACGCCCACCCATCTCAAGCTGATCGCAATGCAGGGCAACAACGCCATCCCGCTCGACATGCCCGTGCCCATCGCCGGCACGATGATCGGTCGTGTCTTCGGACAGCGGCGCCCCGAAATCTGCAACGACTTTTCCACCTCCGGCGATCTCGACTGCGCATTGTTGAAAGCAAAGGGCCTGCAGTCCTGCCTTGATGTGCCGTTGGTCAGCGGCGACCACTGTTTCGGCACGATGAACGTCGGCGACGTGAAGACGAACGCCTTCACCGAGGCGGACATGCACCGGCTCGAGGCAATGGCCCATTGGGTGGCGGCCAGCATCCGCATTCACCGTCAGGTGGAAAAGATGGCCGTGCTGTCGGACACAGACCCGCTCACCGGCACCTACAACCGACGCGCCTTTACCCGGATCTTCGCCGAACTGGCGCGCGACTACCGGCCAGGCTCGGGCAACTTCGGCGTCGCGCTGGTCGATCTCGACCGCTTCAAGGAGATCAACGACACCCACGGCCATGAAGCCGGCGACGCCGTGCTGGTGCGGGTCGGCGAGATCCTGCGGGACGCCGTCCGCGAGGGCGACCTCGTGGCGCGCATGGGCGGCGAAGAGTTCTGTCTCGTGATGCGCGACATCGACGGGCCTCGCCTGCTGACGGTGCTGGACGGCATTGCCAGGGAGCTGCGCGAGACCGTCGTGCTCGGCAGCGGACAGCCGCTCGCCGTGACCGCCAGCATCGGAGCGCTGCTGACCGAGGATGGCACCGCCGATCTCGGCCTTCTGATGCGCGAGGTCGACGAAGCGATGTACCGCGCCAAGGAGACGGGACGCGACCGGGTCGAGTTCGCCCGACCCGGCTGACCGGCCGGTCTTGTCGACCGTGCCGTGTCCGTGCAACCCTGCCGGCCGTGCGACATCGCCCGGCGCGCCCTTCACGCGGAGACGACGACAATGACGACCCGACACGCTTGCCGCCGCCTCGCCCCGCTTGCCGCTGCGCTCGCGCTCCTGTCCGCAACCTCCGCCGCCATCGCCCAACCCTTACCGCCTTGCGCCGTCACGGGCGCCGCCTCGGTGATCATCAACGGCCGGCCGGCGCTGCGGCTTTCCGATGTCGCCACATGCCCGCCCGGCATGTTCGAGCCGGTGCCGGGGATCTCCATCGAGGGCCAGCCGGCGGTGCGCTTCGCCGCGCCGGCGGAGGGCTGTGTCGCGGGCGGGTCGGCCAATGTGATCATGAACGGCGCCCCCGCCACACGCGGCGGCGATGCGGTCTGCCCGCCGGGCTGAGACCGCATCCGGACAGTTTCCCTCCGGACGGTTTCGCCCCCCAGGCGGACCAGCAGGAATCCCGACCCGGCGCGGCGCACAGGTCCCGCAAACGCGAAACGCCGGACTGTTGCCAGCCCGGCGCCGCAAATCTTCGGCAGCAGGCGCGGCCCGCCGCGCCCTGTGATCAGCCGGTCAGAAGATCAGTAGGTCATCGTCGGCGGCAGGTCCTTGGCCTGGGCCACCCACTTCTCCACCGCGGACGCGCTGGGAAGCTGGCGAACGAGTTTCTTCTCCTCGTTCACTTCCGCCATCTTGGCGTGGAGATTGGCCGCGTTGCGGTGCTTCAGTTCCTTGACCGTGTCGACGCCGGCGGCCTCGAGCAGTTCCGAATATTCCTCACCGACGCCGCTGATGCGCATCAGGTCGGCCATGTTGCCCCATTTCAGGATGCGCTTGTCATCGATGCCGGTTTCCTCGGCCAGCGCCTTGCGACCCTTGGGATCCTTCGCACGCTCCAGGTAGGCTTCCGTGGTCTTGATGCCGACAGCCTTCAGCTTCTCGGCATAGACCGGGCCGATACCCTCGATTTCGTCAATGGAATAGGACATCTTGCGTCTCCAAAATGACCCGGCGCACGGTGCCGGATTTCAAAACGACCGGGCGAGGCCGCCCGGCTTCACAACACCTTGTCTCACAGCACCTGGCCAAGCCCGGGAATGGCATCGACCACCTGGTCGACCACATCGGCGCCCGCCTTCTCGCGAGCGATGCCGACAAGCTCGCGCGTCACCGTCTGAACCTGGCCCATGTCGAGGCCGGCGCTGGTCAGCTCGTTGAGCGCCGCCATGGCGCCCATGCCGCCGCCGAGACTGCCGCCGAGCTTGCCGGCAAGACCGCCGAGAAGGCCGCCAGGGGCCTCCGTGCCGGCAACCAGGTCGCGGGCGCCCGGCAGCGCGTCCAGCAACTGGCGCACCTTGTCCGGCGGTCCGTCCCGGTTCAGGAAATTGAGAATGATACCCACCGCCTCGCGCGCCAGGTCCTCGTTGATACCGGCTGCGGCGGCGATCCGCCTGATGATCTCTTCCATTCTTCCCCCTTGGAATCGAAAGAAAGTCTCATCCCAATCTGACACGAGAGCCGGCCCGATCACAACCGCTATACAGGGCGCCGCGCGCGCGTTACATGACAAACGTACCATTCGCCGCGACGAGGGCGCGCGATCTTCAGGGCAGCGGAGGTGAGAAACGTGCAGGACGCAGACAGGATCTTCATCGGCGGTTCGGACAAGCCGGAATATCTGACGCTGAAGCTCGCCAACCGGCACGGGCTGATCACCGGGGCCACAGGTACCGGCAAGACCGTCTCGCTGCAGATCCTCGCCGAAGGGTTTTCCAATGCCGGCGTGCCGGTCTTCTGCGCCGATGTGAAGGGCGACCTGTCCGGCATCGCCGCGCCCGGCGAGAAAAAGGACTTCCTGGAAAAGCGCGCCGCGCAGATCGGCTTCACGCAGGATTACATCTACGAGAACTTCCCGACGATCTTCTGGGACCTGTTCGGCGAACAGGGGCATCCGATCCGGGCGACTGTCTCCGAAATGGGGCCGCTGCTGCTGGCCCGGCTGATGGACCTCAACGCGACCCAGGAAGGCGTCCTCAACGTCGCCTTCGAGCTGGCCGACGACGAGGGCCTGCTGCTGATGGACCTGAAGGACCTGCAGGCGCTGCTCGCCCATGTAGCGGAGCGCGCCTCGGAACTGTCGCGGGTCTACGGCAATGTCTCCAAGGCCTCCGTCGGCGCCATCCAGCGCCAGTTGCTGGTGCTCGACCGGCAGGGGGGCGATGCCTTTTTCGGCGAACCGGCGCTCGACATCCGCGACATGATGCGCACCACCCGCGACGGGCGCGGTGTCGTCTCGGTGTTGGCCGCCGACAAGCTGATGGGCGCGCCGCGCCTCTATGCCACCTTCCTCCTGTGGCTGCTGTCCGAGCTGTTCGAGGAACTGCCCGAGGTCGGCGACCCCGAAAAACCGAAGCTCGTCTTCTTCTTCGACGAGGCGCACCTGCTCTTTTCCGGGGCGCCCAAGGCGCTTCTGGAAAAGGTCGAGCAGGTGGTGCGGCTGATCCGCTCCAAGGGCGTCGGCGTCTATTTCGTCACCCAGAACCCGCTCGACGTTCCGGAGACGGTGCTCGCCCAGCTCGGCAACCGGGTGCAGCATGCGCTGCGCGCCTATACCCCGCGCGAGCAGAAGGCAGTGAAGGCGGCGGCCGAAACCTTCCGGCCCAACCCGGATCTCGACACCGAGCGCACGATCATGGAACTCGGCGTCGGCGAGGCGCTGGTCTCGACCCTGGAGGGCAAGGGCATTCCCTCGATCGTCCAGCGCACCCTGATCCGCCCGCCCTCCTCGCGCCTTGGCCCGATCAGCGACACGGAACGCCGCGAGCTTCTGGCTGCAAGCCCGGTCGGTCATCTCTACGACCAGACGGTGGACCGCGATTCCGCCTTCGAGGTCCTGAAGCGCCGGGCCGAGGAAGCGGCGCGCATGGAAGAGCGCCAACAGGAGCGCGAGGAACAGGAAACCGCGCGGCGCGGCGCTCCCCGGCGCACCCGCTCCGGTTTCGAGATCCCCGATTTCGGCCTCGGCGACCGCCCGGCTCCCTCGCGCAGCCGCACCCGCTCCAGCCGCTCGCGCTCCGACAGCGTTGCCGATGCGGCGGTGAAGTCGGTGGTGCGCTCGCTCGGCTCGGCGCTCGGCCGGGCGCTGGCGCGCGGTGTCCTGGGCTCGATCAAGCGCGGATTCTGAACGGCGCGAGGGGCCTCACCGGCATCGCGGCATTTCGCTGCGGCACCGGTTCGGGCCTCCGCCCCGCCTTGCCACGCCTGCCGTTCTGTGTCCTTCTAGGCGTCCCCATTCGCGCCGCCGGAGATTGCAAGAAACCGGCCGCCGCACCCTTCACAGCGGAGCTTTCCCATGTCCGATATCGACCGGGTCCTGTCTCGAATCGATTCCGATTTCGACAATTCGCTCGCCCGCCTCTTCGACCTCCTTCGCATCAAGAGCATCTCCACCGACCCGGCCTACAAGGCTGACTGCCGGCAGGCGGCAGATTGGCTGGCAAGCGAACTGACCGCGCTCGGCATCGACGCCGACGTGCGCGACACGACCGGCCACCCGATGGTCGTCGGGCATCGCAAGTCCGGGGGCAAGGATGACGGCAAGACCGGCCCGCACGTGCTGTTCTACGGCCATTACGACGTGCAGCCGGTCGATCCGCTCGATCTTTGGGAGCGCGACCCGTTCGACCCGGCCGTTGTCACCCGTGAGGACGGTTCGAAGATGATCGTTGCGCGCGGCGCGGCCGACGACAAGGGCCAGCTGATGACCTTCGTCGAGGCGGCACGCGCCTGGATCGCCGAGATCGGCGGCCTGCCGGTCCCTGTTTCCGTGCTGCTGGAGGGCGAGGAAGAGTCCGGATCGCCCTCGCTGCATCCCTTCCTGACCGCCAACAAGGGCGAGCTTTCCTGCGATCTGGCGCTCGTGTGCGACACCGGCATGTGGAACCGCGAGACGCCGGCGATCACCACCATGCTGCGCGGCCTCGTCGGCGAGGAAATCACCATCACCGCCGCCGACAAGGACCTGCATTCGGGCATGTATGGCGGCGCGGCGCGCAACCCGCTGCATGTCCTGTCCACGGTTCTGGCCGGACTGCATGACGAGACCGGCCGCGTGACGCTGCCGCATTTCTACGACGGCGTCATCGAGATGCCCGAGGACGTACGCGCCCTGTGGGACAAGCTTGGCTTCGACCATGAGGCGTTCCTGGGCGGCGTCGACCTGAAATACCCCGCCGGCGAGACCGATCGCGGCGCGCTGGAGCATATCTGGACGCGGCCGACCTGCGAGGTGAACGGCGTGTGGGGCGGCTATACCGGCGCCGGCTTCAAGACCGTGATCCCGTCTGAGGCCCATGCCAAGGTGTCTTTCCGCCTGGTCGGCGACCAGGATCCCGACCAGATCCGCCTCGCCTTCCGCACCTATGTGCGCGAGCACCTGCCCGCCGACTGCACGGTCAGCTTCTCCAAGCATGGCGGCAGCCCGGCGCTGCGCCTGCCCTTCGACAGCGACGCGCTGGCCAAGGGGCGCAAGGCGCTCGCCGACGAGTGGGGCCACGAGGCGGCGCTGATCGGTTGCGGCGGCTCGATCCCGATCGTCGGCGACTTCAAGACCATGCTCGGCATGGATTCGCTGCTGATCGGCTTCGGTCTCGACGACGACCGGGTGCATTCGCCCAACGAGAAATACGAGATGACGAGCTACCACAAGGGCATCCGCTCCTGGGCGCGCGTCCTCGGCGAACTGGCGAAGGGCTGAGCACGATGAAATCCATCTGCGTCTTCTGCGGCTCCAGCATGGGCGCCAAACCCGCCTATCGCGACGCGGCGGTGGCGACCGGCGAGGCGATTGCCCGCTCAGGCCGTCGTCTCGTCTATGGCGGGGCCAGGGTCGGGCTGATGGGCGCGGTCGCCGACGGGGCGCTCGCCGCCGGCGGCGAGGTGATCGGCGTGCTGCCGGTCGCCCTGCAGGAAAAGGAACTGGCCCATACCGGCCTGACCGAGCTGCATGTCGTCAAGTCGATGCATGAGCGCAAGGCGATGATGGCCGATCTTTCCGGCGGTTTCATTGCCCTGCCGGGCGGTGCCGGTACGCTGGAGGAGCTGTTCGAGGTCTGGACCTGGGGCCAACTCGGCTATCACCGCAAGCCCTGCGGCTTCCTCAATGTCGACGGCTTTTATGACGGACTTCTGACCTTCCTCGACCTGCAACGCGACGAAGCGTTCGTGAAGCCGGAAATGCGCGACATGGTGCTGGTGGCGGACGCGCCGGCCGCGCTGATCGACCTGTTTGAGAGCTACACCCCGCCGGCGACACCGAAATGGATCGAACGCTCCGAAACGTGAGCGAACGGGCCGGAAGAGCGCAGCTTTCCCGGCCCGGTTATTCCTCGGGCTCGGTCTCGAAGCGCAGCGGGAAGCCATTTGCCTTGGCGGCATCGGTCGCCCGCGTTGCCTTGGTCTCGGCCACGTCGCGCGGGAAGACGGCAACGACGCAAAGCCCCAGCTTGTGAGCAGTCAGCATCACCTGGAAGGCCTCGTCTTCGCTCATGCGGAATTCCGCCTTGAGCACCGCGACGACAAATTCGCGCGGCGTGAAGTCGTCATTGACCAGCAGCACCTTGTGCAGGCGCGGCCTCTCGGTCCGGGTCTTGCGCTCCGGCTTCAGGATCGTCGACTTGTCGCTCATGGTGCGTTTTTACCACAAGGCGCGGCGGCATGCATCCATCCCGCGTTGGTGCCGTTGAGCTCTTGCCTTCCCGGGTCAAAGTGCCTACCTCCGCGTGATGCTGAAAAAGTCCTCATCCCCTGCCGCCGACGCCGCTCCCCGGACCTCCGCTCCCCGCGCCGAAAAGCGCGACACGACGCACGAGATCCACGGCATCACCCGCCACGACCCCTATGCCTGGCTCCGGGCCGGGAACTGGCAGGAGGTGATGCGCGAGCCCGACACGCTCGACGCCGACATCCGCGCCTATCTGGAGGCGGAAAACGCCCATCTGGAAGCCGGCATGGCCGACACGGAAGCGCTGCAGGGCGTGCTCTTTGCCGAGATGAAGGGTCGCATCAAGGAGGACGACAGTTCCGTCCCCTCGCCCGACGGCCCCTTCGCCTATGGCGTTTCCTATGTCACCGGCGGCCAGCATCCGCGCCTCGTGCGCATGGCCCGCGAGGCGGCCGACAAGGGCGGCGAAGCCGAGGAAGTGCTGATCGACGGCGACAAGGAAGCCGCCGGCAAGGCCTATTTCCGTCTGGCCGGCGCCATGCACTCGCCCGACCATTCGCAGCTTGCCTGGGCCTTCGACGACAAGGGATCGGAATTCTACACGCTGCTGGTGCGCGACCTGAAGAGCGGGCGCGACCTCGACCAGCGCATCGAGGACACCGGCGGCGGCGGCGTCTGGTCCGCCTGCGGACGCCACATCTTCTATGTCCGCCTCGACGCCAATCACCGCCCCTCGAAGCTCTTCCGCCACGAGGTCGGGACCGATCCGGCCGGCGACGTCCTGGTCTACGAGGAGACGGACCCCGGCTTCTTCATGGGCGTCGGCAAGACCCAGTCGGGCCGCTTCATCACCGTCGACATCCACGACCACGAGACCTCCGAGGTCCGGTTGATCCCGGCAGACGAACCGACAACCGAACCGCGCCTCGTCGCACCGCGCGAGACGGGCACCGAATATTCGGTCGAGGATGACGGCGCCGGAACGCTCCTGATCCTCACCAACGCTGGCGGCGCCGAGGATTTCCGCATCGTTTCGGTCGACGCCGCGACGGTACTCGCCACGCCGGGGCGCGAGGGCTGGGCGGATGTCGTCCCCCACCGCTCCGGCCGGCTGATCCTCTCCCACACGGTCTATGCCAAGCACATGGTGCGGCTGGAGCGCGAGGACGGACTGCCGCGTATTGTCGTCCACCGGCTCGCCGATGGTCTCGAACACGCGATCTCCTTCGACGAGGAGGCCTATTCGCTCGGCATGTCGGACGGCTACGAGTTCAACACCAACCGGATCCGCTTTACCTATTCGTCGATGACGACGCCGGGCCAGGTCTTCGACTACGACATGGAGACCCGTGCGCGCACCCTGCGCAAGACGCAGGACGTGCCATCCGGCCACGATCCGGCCGACTATGTCACCCGCCGCATCCACGTGCCGGCGGAAGACGGCGAAAGCGTCCCCGTCTCCCTGCTTTATCGCAAGGACACGCCGCTCGACGGCTCCGCCCCCTGCCTGCTCTACGGCTATGGCTCCTACGGGATCACCATTCCCGCGAGTTTCAACACCAACTGCCTGTCGCTGGCCGATCGCGGGTTTGTCTACGCCATCGCCCATATCCGCGGCGGCAAGGACAAGGGCTTTCGCTGGTATGCCGCCGGGCGGCGGGCAGAGAAGGCCAACACCTTTACCGATTTCATCGCTGCGGCCCGGCATTTGGCCGCGGAGGGGTTCACCTCGGCCGACCGGAGCGTGGCGCGGGGCGGCTCCGCCGGCGGGGCG
>NZ_JBLXFR010000039.1:0-37855 GCF_048261845.1 Stappia sp.
ACGGATCTCGCCGATCACCTCGCCCGTGGTCGGGAAGTGGTTGGCAAAGCCGTCGCCCCGGCCGGACACGAACCGGCCGTCGATGAAGTTCCTGAATTCGGTCACGTTGTGCCGCCTTTTTCCTGCGGGGTCTTTTCCAGGTCCCCTGCTGTCAGATGATCCCACATGCGCTCGACGATGCGCCCGGCCCGGGTCGCGCGTTGGCTCGCCTCTTCCTGCGATATCGTCGGGGCCTCGGCGAGCCCGGCCGCGCGGGCCGCAAGCTCCACCCGGCACATGTCCTCCAGATACCAGGCAAGCACCGTCGCTTCCTCGAGGCTCGCACCCGCCGTCACCGCGCCATTGCCGCGCATCAGAAGGCCCGCGCCCTCCCCCATCGCGTCGATGGCGCCCCTGGCACGGGCATCGTCGCGGATGAGCTGCACGTCGTCCCAGAGGCCGACGGCGGGGGCGAAATAGGTGCCGAAACCGTGCCGCATGGCAGGCACGGTGGAGGTCGCGCCCAGTGCCATCGCGCTCGGACCCATGAAGCGCACGACGCCGCGCGCCTCCGGCCGGCGCCGGTAGATCTGCTGGTGGAGCCGCACCTCGCCAAGCACGCCCTCGGGCAAGGGCCCGTCGACCGGCACCTCGGTGCAGTCGGCGCCGGGCGCGATCAGGCCCATCGGCTCCGGAGGACAGACAAGGAAGCGCTCCGCGTCGATACGCGCCGAGCAGTGCCCGTAGGCATGGACGAGGTTCGCACGGGCAAGCGCGCGGGCCGCCAGCCGGACGGTAAGGGAGAGATCGCTCATCAGCCCTGCCCGTCGCCGCCCTTGGCGTTGTCAAACGCCGCGATGCGCGGGGCGGAGCCCCACTTGCAGAAGCCCTTCGGCTCGAAATGGAACTGCCGGTCGCGCCAGAGCGGCTCGTCGTGGATCTCGCAAACCCCGGTCGAATACTCGAAGGTCATGCCGTCCGGCCCGGTGAAGTACAGGAACTCGGCCGACGAGGTCGGGTGCTGGCCGGGGCCGAAGGTGACGTTGACCTGGTTGTCGGAGACGAAGTTGAACGAGCGCTGGATGTCGTCCGTACCACCGACCTGATGGTTGATGTGCTGGATCCCCGCCTTGTGGAAGGGGAAGAGCGCGATCGAATGATGGATCGTGCCGAGCCGCATCAACGGTGCATCGCCGATGCGATCGGAGACGCGGGCGTTGCAGACACTGGTCCAGAAGGCCTCGTCGCGCGCCGCATCCGTGGTGCAGAGCCCCACATGGGAGAACCCGGTGATGCCGGCGTCGCGGGTGCCGTGATAGCGCAGGCCCGTCGTCTCGGGACGGACGACGAACTCGATCGCATTGCCGGTCGGATCGCGGAAACGGATGAACTCGCGTACCAGCCGCGCCTCGCATTCCTCCCGCGTGCCGTAGTGCACGGCGTGGCCCAGTGCCTCGAGCGTTGCGGCCGCCGTCTGCAGGTCCTCGCCGCGTCCGAGTTCGAAGGCCGTCACCTGATCGGCCGGATCGCCCTCGACATAGCACAGCGTGTGGGCCCGCTCGTCGGACTTGAAATAGGTCGCCCCGCGGCGGCGCTCGGAAACCTCCAGGCCAAGAATATTGGTGGCGAACCATTCCGCCCCCGCCAGATCCGTGGTGCCAAGGCGGCAGTAGACGACGTCCTTCAGCTCGATCATCGCGCATCTCCTCCCAGGAATTCCGGTTGCCCGGTCACCGAGCCCCATTGGCCATGGCTCATCGCGGTGTCCGGGAACTGGCGCGGACCGCGAGCCTCGATCTGCGGGCCCTTCTCCATGCCCGTCATGTAGCTCAGCAGCAGCCCCCCGGGGCCGCGCGTCGTCACGTACATGGCGCCTGAGGCAGCCTGCCGGTCCGGGCCGGCGATGACGGGAAGCTGGCTTTTCTGGATGAAATACCAGTTGCGCATCAGGCTGTCCTTGGCGTCGACCTCGTAGGCCGCGCCGAGAATGCCGTCGCGGGCGGAAGGGTAGAGCGCGATGCGGTGATGCGCCTCGTCGAGCGCCAGATAGGCGGTGTCGCCGGCCCAGTCGGACACAGTCAGGCCCAGCCCCTTGACGAAGAAGGTCTCGTTGGCGGCAACGTCGGTGCAGGCAAGCTGGACCGCATTGAAGTCGATGATGCCGGCATCGCGCGGACCGTGATAGCGCCAGCCCGACGTCAGCGGCCGCCAGACGATCTCGACGGTGACGCCGTTCGGAGCCTCGGTGGCCAGAACCGCCTTTGCCTGCCGCAGGCGCGCGTCGTCTGCGCCGAGCATGCGCGACGAATACCCGGCAGCCTCGAGCCGTGCCTTGAGCGCGCCAAGGTCCTCCTCGCGCGCCACGGTGAGCGCGATCGCCTCGCCGTCGCCCGCCGTGGAAAGGCACAGCGAGTAGTTGCGGTCATCGGAGCGGAACATGGCACGCTCGTCGTCGCGGTCAGACGCCTGCAGGCCGAGGACATCCCGTGCAAAACGCGCGGCCTCGTCGAGATTGTCGACGGCCACACGCAGGTATCTGAGGTCACGGTACTTCATCAATCGGCTCCTTGCATTCCAGGTGCACACGGGCGACGAACCGCCCGTGTGCGCTATTCCGACCCGAAGGTCACATTCCGGAAGCTTCGGCTTCAAGCTCCGTGAGGAGCGGCGCTTCCTCGCGCCAGCGGGCGTACCACTGGTCAATCGCATCGCCGAACCATTCGCGGCCGACCTGGATGACCGGAACATCGGTCGTCTCCAGCTTGGCGCGGTAGTCGGCGTCGATCCCGGCATATCCGGCGACCAGCCCGTCCAGCCGCGCCGCGAAGACCTCCTCGACAATGGCGCGGTCGGCTTCCGCGATCGTGCCCCACTTGCGCCCCGAGGCGATCGCCGCCATCGGGAACATCATGTGGTCGGAGATGACGATGGAACCGGCGTGGTCGTAGTATTTCGAGTTCCAGGTGCCCTCGACGTCGATCTGCATGCCGTCGACCTGGCCGTTGGCGAAGGCGTCATAGAGCGCCGGCAGCGGCATCGGCGTCGGCGCAGCGCCAAGACCTTCCCAGAAGGCCAGTTCCGGCGCGAAGGGGATGGTGCGGATCTTCTTGCCCTTCAGGTCCTCGACCGTCTTGGTTTCGCCGCGGGTGACGATCATGCGCATGCCGGCCATGCCCCAGCCGAGACCGACAAGGCCGAAATTGTTCATGCCCTCAAGCAGCTTCGTTGCGGTCTTGCCCTTCAGGAGGTCCCGCGCGCCGGCCACGTCCTTGACGATGTAGGGCGCGAGAAAGATGCCGTAATTGGGGTCGCGGTTGGCGAACTCGCCAAGCGTGAAGAAGGCGAAGTCCATCACGCCGCTCTGCAGCTGCTGCAGCATCTGCGCCTCGTTGCCGAGCTGGCCCGACGGGAACACCAGGATCTCGACCCGGCCCTCGGTGCGGTCCTTGATCTCCTCGGCGGCGGCGGTCGCGGTCACCGTCCACTGATGCGGCGGCGGCGTGATCAGCCCGAGCCGGTACTGCTCGGCGGTCGCCGAACCGGCGGTCATTGCCAGGATGGATGCCGCCAGCGCGGCGCCTTTGAAGCGTTGCATGTCCTACCTCCCCTTTTCGCTCGGTCGTGCGGATATGAGAGCGCCGACCGTGGCTTTATAAAATATCGATATTTTTAGAAGATCAACAAAAAATCGATATTTTTGCCAAGAAAGAAATTTTCTCGTTATTTCAGAGGGTGCTGTCGCGCTCGCGGTTCATTCTCGCCACCTGATCCAGGAGGACCGGCATGGTCGCGTCGCGATCGGCGGCGATCCTGGCAAGCGACGGCAGATCCGCCGCCTCATAGGCCTCGGCGATCGCCCGGCAGGTTTCGGCATCCAGTTCCGGTGCCCCGAGATCGTCGAACAATGCCTGGAATTGCGGGCCGAGCGCCTCGAGAAAGCCGGCCATGCCGCGCTCGGCGCCGGCAAGGGCGAAGACGCTCATCGGGCCAAGCCGGCACCAGCGCGGCGCCAGCGCCTCGGTCACGGCACGCTCGGTGTCCTCGAGGCTCGCCGCGCCCGTGGCGACAAGATGCACGGCTTCGCGCCACAAGGCCGCCTGCAGCCGGTTGACCAGATGCCCGGCGACCGGTTTCTTCAGCTCCAGGACCGTCTTGCCCATCGCCTCGTAGATCGCGCGCGCCATCGCCATCGCGTCGGGCGACGTGGCGGAGCCGCCCGCGATCTCGACCACCGGCATCAGATAAGGCGGATTGCAGGGATGGCCGATCAGGAGCCGGTCCGGCCGTTTCAGCCCGACCGCGATCGCATCGGCTGTGAAGCTCGATGAGGACGAGGCAATGACCGTCTCCGGCCCGCTCCCTTGCTCGACATCGGCAAGCACGCGCCGTTTCAGATCGAGGTTCTCGGGCAGGGCCTCCTGAACGAGGTCGACGCGGCCTTGCGGAAATGTCGTGACCACCGCCGGCGGCTCCGCCTCTTCCGCCAGATTGCCGAGCCGGGCGAGCACGGCGCGCGCCTGCTCCCAGGTGGCGGCAACGCGGGCGGATGCGCCCGGATCCGGATCGACGACCAGCGTCTGACACCCCGCGCCGGCGAATGCCGCGGCCCACCCCGCTCCGATCAGCCCGCCTCCGATGACCGCCACGCGGGTCATTGCAGCGCCGCTCCAAGACCCGTCGAGAGCAACGGAAACAGGGACAGGGCCACGATGACAATCGCAACCGCGAGGAAGAAGGGCATGATCAGCCGCGCCAGACGCTCGGCCCTGACATTGCCCATAAGAGCGGCGGTGAAGAGGCCCGTGCCGACGGGCGGCGTCAGGAGGCCGGCCGTCAGGTTGAGGCAGACGATGACGCCGAACTGGAACGGATCGATGCCGTAGACGCCCGTCGCCACCGGCAGGAACACCGGCACGACGAGGATGATCGCCGGGATCGGATCCGTCACCATGCCGAGGAAGAGCAGGATCAGGTTGATCGTCAGCAGGAAGACGATCGGCGACGTCGTCAGCGACTGAACCCAGGCAGAGACGATGGCCGGCACGTTCTCGAAGGTGATGACCCATGAGAAGAGCCCGGCGGCGGCGATCAGGAACAGGACGACGGCGGAGGACGCCGCCGCCCGCATGAAGGCGGGCCAGATATCGCTTAGCGACATTTCCCGGTAGACGAACATGCCGACGAAAACAGCGGCCACCGACGCAATGGCGGCCGCTTCGGTCGGCGTCGCGATGCCGCCGAGGATCGAGCCGATGATGACAACGGGAATGGCCGCCGCCGGCAGCGCGTCACGGACGGCGACGACGCGCTCGCGCAGCTCCAGTTTCCCGCTTTTCGGAAAATTGTACCTATGCCCGAGCCAGGCAATGACCGCGAGGAAGGCGAGGAACAGGATGACGCCCGGCACGATGCCGGCAATGAAGAGGTCGCCGATCGGAAGCTGGGCGATGACGCCGAAGATGATGAACATCATCGACGGCGGGATGATCGGCGCCAGCATGCCGCCAGCGGCGGTGATGGCCACCGAAACATCGCGCGGGTAGCCGGCGCGTTCCATTTCAGGCACCGCGATGCGCGACATGATGGTGATCTGCGCGACCGTGGAGCCGAGGATCGAGGCCATCATCATGTTGGCGACGAGATTGACATAGGCAAGCCCGCCGCGCATCGAGCCAAGCAGCGCCATGGCGAAGGCCATCAGCCGCCGGCCGATCCCGCCTTCGTTCATGAACTCGCCCAGAAGGATGAAGAGCGGCAGCGCCAGCAAGCCGTAATTCTCGAGCCCGCCGAAGAATTGCTGCGGGAAGCTCTGGAACAGGATGTGGTTGCCGCCTGCAAGAATGATGACGACGGCCAGCGCCATCAGTGCGAAGGCAATCGGCACGCCGGCGATCAGGAAAGCCAGAAAGAAACCGCCGCCGATCATCGTGCGCGCTCCGAAACGGCGCCGAAGCGGGCGAGCACATGCACCATTCCCGTCAGGCAGAAAACGGGAAGAATGAGCCAGAACCAGACCTTGCGCACGCCGAGCGTCGTCGTCGGTTCCTGATAGAGGAAGTTGAAGCTCTTCAGCGAATAGGCCTGGAGGTTGTCCGAAGCAAGCACCCCGAGCGGATCGAACCAGTTCCACAGCATCCAGGCAAAGAGCGCGAAGAGCGCCAGAAGAACGGTATCGACGATGCGGGCCAGCACCTTGCGGACGCCCTCGCCCAGCCCGTCGGACACCAGCGTGACAGCGATGTGCTGGCGGTTGGCAAGGCCCAGGGACGCCCCGGCGAAGGCGCCGAGAACCATCAGGTAGACGGCAAGCTCGTCCGTCCAGATCAACGGCCGGCCGAAGGCGCGGGACACGACATTGGCAAGCAGGAGGCCCAGAATGGCGACAACGATTGCGCCGGCGAAACGCGCCTCGACCCAGGCCACGGCATCGCTCATCCGCATCAACCGGCCGCGAAATCCCGTGCTTTCGTCAGCCCTCCCCGGCGCAGCCATTCGCATCTCCCTTGCCTTGATCCACTATTGGCGATCGGAGCGCGAGTGAATATCGATATTTTTACGGTGTCAAACAAAAAATCGATATTATTGCACTTTTGCCAGATTGGCGTATCCTCTGCAAAGGGCTATCAAAATCATGGGCAGGAGGCTTGGGCTTGAGTGCTGATTCACAGGGTCCGGAGAAGACCATCGCGGAGCGTGCCTATCGCACGATCCGGGAAGACATCGTGTCCGGCACACTGAAGCCGGGCGAAAAGCTGAAGATCGACATCCTGCGCAAGCGCTACGGCTTTGGTGCGGCCCCCTTGCGCGAGGCCCTGTCCCGGCTGTCCGGCGACCACCTCGTCAATGTCATCGGCCAGCGCGGCTTCGTGGTGGCGCCGATCTCCGTGCATGACGCCGCCGAAATCGGCGACCTGCGCAAGCTGCTCGAGGTCGAGGCCTTGACGCGCTCGATCCCGCGCGGCGACACCGCATGGGAAGAACGGCTGATCACCACGTATCACCGGCTGTCGCGGCTCGAGACCGGCGAGGATCAGGGCATCAAGGCGCTCGACCTCTGGGAAAAGCACAACTCGGCCTTTCACGACGCCACGGTCGCGGCCTGCGGTTCGGCGTGGCTCCTGCGGCTGCGCGAACAACTCTTCCGGCAGCATGAACGCTACCGCCGCTTCAGCCGCATCAAGACCGTCTGGACCCGGAACATCCACGCCGAGCACGAGGCCCTGTTCGAGGCGGCGATGGCGCGGGATGTGGAAAAGGCCGCCGGCATCATCTCCGTGCATGTCCAGCGAACGACCGACGCCGTCATCACCGCGCTTTCACCCGGCGCTCCTGACGAGAAGGCGCCTCACGGGGAGGCCCTGGCTGAGGCCAAGCCATAGAACCGTGAAGGCCCCGCCCGCAAGCAGATGGCGAACTCGTGATCGCCATTCGCCCAGCGTGACCATGACCCCGCTGAATTCCAAGGACACGCCCGGTTGCTGAAGTTGCATGCGGATCGAAATGTTGTAACAGGCACACGCATCCGAGGTTGCAGGACCGGAAAACTCGGCGCGACCCGGGCATGACCTCGCCCATGTGGCGGGCGCCGGGCGTCTGAAGCGGCGGCTCGGCGACGATCAAGGCCGGGAGGGCTGCTCCCGGCCTTGTCATGCAAAGGACTGCCGCAACGGCGGCGCCAAATCCCGCCTGCACATGGCGGACGGGCCAGGCACCTGCCAGATCCTACATCTTGCAGTCCTGATGGAAGCTGTCCTCGTAGTCCTCGACAACGGTCTTCACCACCGTCGTCCAGAACTTGCCGTCCTCGCGCTTGGCGACCTTCAGCATGTGGAAGTCCTGGATCGGATAGTGGTTGTTGCTGAAGGAGAATTTTCCACGCACCGACGTGAACTGGGCCGCCTCCAGCGCCGCCCTCATGGCTTCCTTGTCCGTGGTATCGCCCGCGGTCCGTTCCAGGGCACTGGCGATGAGCTGGGCGGCGTCATAGGACTGCGCCGCGAAGGAACCCGGCACATAACCGTATTTTTCCTCGAACGCGGCGACGAAGGCCTTGTTGGCCTCGTTGTCCATGTCGGGCGCCCACGACCCGGCGGAGAGGAAACCGAGCGCAGCGTCCTGCTGACCGGGCAGCGTCGATTCGTCCGTGGTGAAGACCGACAGGAACTTCAGCTTGTCGGAAAGGCCTGCCGCGTCGAACTGCCGGACCAGCCGCACGCCCATGCCGCCCGGCATGAAGGTGAACAGCGCATCGGCCCCCGACGTGGCGATGCGCGCCAGTTCGGGAGAGAAGTCCTGATGGCCGAGCGGGGTGAACATCTCGTCCGCCACACCGCCCTTGAAGGTCTGCTTGAAGCCCTCGATATTGTCGCGTCCCGCCTGATAGTTCGGCACCATGGCGATGACGTTCTTGAAACCTTCCTCGTTGGCGATCATGCCGCTGACTTCGGCCGGCTGGTTGTTCTGGTAGGAGGTGACGAAGAAGTAGGGGTTGCAGTTGCGCCCGGCGAAGGTCGAAGGCCCCGCATTCGGGCTGATCAGGAAGGTTTCCGACTGCACGACCGGCTTGAAGATCGCCTGCAGCATGTTGGAAAACACCGTGCCGACAACGAAGTCGACCTGATCTCGTTCGAGCAGCGAGCGCGCCTTGACCAGGGCCACATCCGGCTTCAGCTCGTCGTCCTCGACGATCAGGTCCACCGGCTGTCCGCCGAGCATCCCGCCGTTCTGCTCCAGCGCCAGCTGGAAGCCGTCGACGATCTGCTGGCCCAGCGCCGCCGGCGGGCCGGAGAGCGTCACCACCATGCCGATCTTGATATCCTCGGCAAGGGCGGCGGACGTGGCGAGCGCGCCCAGCGCGACGCCCGTTGCCAGTCCCGCGAGTTTCCGTGTCCATCTGGAAGTCATGATTATTCCCCTCTTCACGCCCCGTCTCGGGGTCGGATCTTTGCAAGTCGGTCGCCCTTGAGACGGTCTCCCGCCGCAAGCTGACCTGTCGTACCGGCCTCCCGTCCACCGGTCCTTCCTGTTGCCGGCTTCGCTGTCAGCCGGTCTTTTTCGCGGCAAAGCCCGCCATTTTCGCGTAGCCCTCGACGATCGCCTTTCGGTCCGCGTGGCTGAGGACATCCTCGATATTGTCGAAGCGGCGCGGGCTGATCCGCTCCACCTCGTCAATGACCCGCTCCGGCCCGCCCTTGCGGTTGGTGCGCACCACTTCCGCCGTCTTCGGCAGCCGCTCGAGCTCGTAGCGGTAGAGCGCCTCGCGGGGGTGCTCGGCCCGGACCATGTGATCGGCAAGACAGCGTGCGTCCAGGATCGCCTGCGCCGCGCCGTTGGAGCCGACCGGATACATCGGGTGCGCGGCATCGCCGAGCAGCGTTACCCGTCCATGGGTCCAGCGCGGCAGCGGATCTCGGTCCGCCATCGGATATTCGAAGATCGCCCCACTGGCGCGCACCAGTGCCTCCACGTCGAAACCGGGCACGGTGAACCGCCGGGCATGGGGCAGCACCCTGGAAAGAGGCGCCTGCTTCGACCAGCTTTCAGGCGGCGGCGGCGACACCGAGGCATCGGCGACGCGGACATTCACCACCCAGTTCATCAGCTGCCGGCCGTCCTTCGCCGGCGCGATCGGGTACAGCACCAGCTTGCCGCCCAGCCCGCCGGCAATCGCCATGGTCTCGCCGTCCTCCCAGACGGGCCACTCGGCCGCGCCGCGCCACATGACAACGCCTTGCCAGCTCGGCGGGCCCTCGTTCGGGTAGAAGCGCCTGCGCCCCATGCTGTGGATGCCGTCGGCGCAGACCAGCACCTCGGCGCGCAAGGTGCGCGAGGACAGCCCGTCGAGCACATCCGTGAAATGCGCGGTGACGCCGGCCTCGTCCTGCACGAAGCCGGAAAGCTTCAGCCCGGTCGCAACCGCGCCGGGTCCCATCCTTTCGATCACCGCGTCGTAAAGCAGCTTCTGCAGCCGCCCGCGATGGATGGAAAATTGCGGGTGCTTGTGGCCCGCATGCATCCCGCGAAGCTCGCGCCAGACTTCCTGGCCATTGCGGGTCAGGTAGCGCAACTCGCGCGTTCGCAGGCCCACCCCGTCCAGCCTCTCCAGCAGCCCCAGTTCCGCCAGTTCGGCGATCGAGTGAGGCAGCGTGTTGATTCCGACCCCGACCTCGCGCACCTCCGGCGCCTGCTCGACCACCTGGCAGCGTATGCCCCGCGCGTGCAGCATCAAGGCGGTGGTCAGCCCGCCAATGCCCGCGCCCGCGATCAGGACAGTCATTGCGTCGTCTCGCTGTCCTGCGGCGGCAGGAAGTCGATGGCATGCGCCGCCGAGACCGCGACGATCTCCGCCGGGTCCGCGTCCGGTCCCATGTTGTGCAGGGCCCAGAACAGGTCGTAGAGCTGCGCCGCCGGCGTCACCCAGAACAGTGTCTTGATGGCGCTCTCCGACTTGTTGAAGATCCCGTGCGGCACGCCGCGCGGCAGCTTGACCAGATCGCCCGGCTCGCCGATCGCCTCGACCCCGTCGAGCAGGAACGTGAACCGTCCTTCGAGAATGTACAGGAACTCGTCCTGGTCCGGATGGATATGCGGCGGGACGAAAGTGCCCGGCGGCAGGGTCGCATGCCAGGAGAAACACTCCTCGGTCATCTGCTTGGGCACATAGGTCTGGCCGAGGATGTTCCAGCGGATCTGTTCGATGCTCTCGCCGGATTTCACGATACCGGGGGCCATTGCGGTCATGGTCTGTCCTTTCATGCTGCGTCGCCGGGACGGGGTCAGTCGTCGCCGACGAAGGCCGCGGTGATCGCCGAGGCCGGATCCTTCAACCCTTCGAGTACCGTGAAATGGTTGTGGTCGCCCTCGACATGGGCTGCAGCCGGAACGTCGAGCCCGCCCCAGACATCGGCAAGCAGCCGTGCCTGCCGGATGAATTCGGGCCGCTCGCCGCCGCCGACCCAGCATGTGAGCGGTGCCGCAAGGCCGGGCTGCGCCAGCGCCGCACTTTCGCTGCGCGCCTCGGCAAGGTCGAGATGCAGGGTCTCGTTCATCTTCGTGTGGAGCAGCGGGCGCAGGTCATGCAGCCCGCTGATCGACAGGGTATGCGCGATGCGGGCGCGAATGCCTTCCGGGAGCGGGCTGTCGGAGCAGACCATCCGGCTGACCAGGTGGCCACCGGCCGAATGACCCGAAAGCCGTATCGGACCGGCAACGCGCGCCGCGACATGCTCGATGGCACGGCCAATCTGGGCGGTGATCTGCGAGATCCGCGCCTCCGGCGCAAGCGTGTAGCTCGGCAGGCACACCGCCCAGCCCCGCGCCCGTGCGCCTTCGGCGAAATCCGTCCAGAAGGACTTGTCGAGCCGCATCCAGTAGCCGCCATGCACAAAGACGGCGAGCCCGCGCGCCTCCCCTTGCGGCCAGACAATGTCATACGCCTCGCGCGGGTGCCCGCCATAGGCGATGTCGAGGTCGAGCCGGTGGCCCTCGGCCTGCATCCGCGCGCGGTACTCGGCCGCACGCGCCGACCAGAAGCCCGGAAGCTCATGCGAGTTCGCCACATGAGCCATGTTCGCGAAGGCATCGTCCCAGTCGCGGACGGGAGGAAGAATGGTCGTCATGATCTTCGCCGATGCTCAGGCAGCATCCGGCGGCGGCAGGAAGTCGACCTCGTGCAGGGCCGACAGGCGCACCAGTTCCGCCGGATCGGTGACGCCGTCCAGCGCGATGAAGAGGTCGTAGAGCCGGCGCGAAGGCGCGACGCCAAAGACACACAAGGCTGTCGTGCCGGAACGATTGAAGATGCCGTGGGCGATGCCGCGAGGCATCTTCACGGTGTCGCCGGTCCGGGCAACGACCTTCTCCTCGCCGAACTCGACCTCCAGCTCGCCGTCGAGCATGTAGATCCATTCATCCTGGGTCGGATGGATATGCGGCGGCACGAAAGTGCCATCCGGCAACGTGGCATGCCAGATGAAGGCATCCTCGTTCCAGAGCTTGGGCACATAAGTATGCCCGACCACGTTCCAAGCATGTCCGTTCAGGCCGGCATCGGCCTTGGTCAAACCGGGTTCCATTGCACGCACTCCGTTTCGGTCCGCTGTTGTTGGGCAGTTCTCACGCAAGCCTGCCCCGAAACCGCAAAACCACCTATCCAAAAAACGAACGCTTGTTGCGGGAGATATTTTAGACTTGAAATAAAATGCGGTTCTTGCGTTCATCATGACCGGAAGACCGGAAACCACGGGAGGTGCCATGACCGGCGAACGGACACTGCCACCGCGCGAATATTTCGCGAGCCATCCCGTGCTGCGCACCACCGACCTTGACGAGGCACGTCACAGCATCGGGCAGAAGTTCTGCGACCACCGGCTGGACGTGCAAACTCGCCGGGCCAGCCTGTCGGTAAGGCACAACGCGGTCAGGGGGCTGAACCTGTCGGTCAACTACCTCGCCTACGGACCCGAGGTGACCGTCGATCCGGGACTTCTGGGCTCGTTCTACCTGTTTCACATTCCCCTTGCAGGCACGGCGCGCGTGCAGCATCGCTGCGAGGAGATGACGGCAAGCCCGTCGATGGCGGCGATCCTCAATCCCGACCGGGATGCCCGGCTGCACTGGGGAGAAGGTTGCAGCAAGCTGCTGGTCCAGATCGACCGGGCGCATCTGGAAAACGTGGCGCAGGCACTGGTGGGGACGCCCCTGCCCGGCCCGATCAGGTTTGACATGAAAGTCGACCTTGCCTCTCCGTCCGGGCGACGCCTGCAGCGGATCGTCACCGCCTGTGTCGACGCGGTCGAGAACGGCGACCTGTTCCGGCGTCCGCTGGGCGGGGGAGACCTGCGTGTCGAATACGACCTGGCCCACGCTCTGCTGACGCTTCAGCACAGCAACATCTCCCACATCATCGAGCGCTCCGACCAAAAGGCGCGCCCGCGGGCGATCCGTCAGGCGCTCGACTACATCCACGCCAATCTCTCGGAGCCGGTGACACTGGCCGACATCGCGGCGGCGGCCGGGATCAATGTGCGCACCCTGCAAAAGGGATTTCAGCGGGTCTTCGGCCTGTCGCCGATGCAGGTGCTGCGGAACGCCCGGCTCGACACGGCGCATTACCAGCTGATGGCACACAAGGACGCCCCTGGCGTCACCGAGGCCGCATATTCCTGCGGCTTCTCGCATCTCGGACGCTTCTCGCGCGACTACAAGGAACGTTTCGGTCATTCGCCCAGCGAACGACGCCGGACCGGCGTGTCCTGCGGATAAGACGGCCCCGCTTTCGGCAGGTATTTTCGCCGCCGCCGCCCGTCTTCGTCGGCAATGACCGACGCGGACTTGCCTTGACCGCCGGACCGTGTCCCTATTCCCGACTGAAATGTCGGTTTTTCAACATATGCGTGAGATACGGACACGGGCTCGGGACGACGGCGCTGCCGGAAAGGCAGGCCGTGCATGAAAGCGGCGCAATTCCGAATGGACGAAAGCCCCAAGAAGAAAACGCTGCGGCAGCAGGAGATGATGGGTTTCCTCGAAAAGGCGGGCTATGCCTCGGTCGAGGAACTGACAACGCGGTTCTCCGTCACCTCGCAGACCATCCGCCGCGACATCGCCGACCTCGCCCTGCAGGGGCGGGTAAGGCGGCATCACGGCGGCGTTGCGCTGGCCGGTCCCATCGACGCGCAGACCTATCGGCAACGGCGGGTGGAACGCTTCACGATCAAGCACCGGATCGCCCGGCGCGTGGCCGAACTCGTGCCGGACGGTGCCTCGCTGTTCCTCGACGCGGGCTCGACCTGCGAAGCCGTGGCGGAGGCGCTTTGTGAACGCAACGATCTGAAAATCGTCACCTACAGCCTGCGCGCGGCCGTGATCCTGACCGACAGGACCGACTTCACGGTCGCTGTTCCCGGCGGTTTCGTGAAGAATGTCGCCGGCAGTGTCATGGGCGAGAGCATGTCCGAGTTCATCCGCCGCTTCCGCTTCGACACGGCCATCATCGCCGTCAGCGGCATCGACGAGGACGGCGGCATGGGGGACGACGACCAGAACGAGGTCTCGATCGTGCGCACCGCGATCGGTCAGGCGCGATCGACGCTGCTGGCCACCGATTCCAGCAAGTTCTACCGCACCGCGCTCGTACATCTGGGCAACGTCACCGAGGTCAACGACCTTGTCACCGACGCGAAGCCGGAAGGTGCACTACAGCACATCCTTGCCGCCTCGCAGGTCAACCTGCACATCGCCTAGGCGCAAATGCGCCCGCATGCCCTTCGACGGCTAAAAAATCTCGCAAGTTTCATTTAGACTGTTGTGAAGGCACCGGGTTTGCGCGTTAAATGCCAAAAAAGAACAAATGTTGCCTTTCCAACAGAGGAGAACGGACATGCACACGGGTATGAGGTGGGCCCTTGGCGGCCTGACAGCACTGATGCTTTCGAGCACGGCGATGGCCGATTCCATCACGGTCTACACGGCCTACGAGGAAGACGAGGCCGCCGCCTTCCTTGAGGAGGCGAAGAAGGCGCTTCCCGATGTCGACGTGAACCTGCTGCGCCTGTCCACCGGCGACCTGGCGGCACGCATCATCGCCGAGAAGGCCAATCCGCAACATGACGTGCTCTGGGGTTTCGCGGTCACCTCGATGGTCAACCCGCAGATTCTCGAGGGTCTCGAGGCCTACAAGCCTGAGGGCCTTGATGCAATTCCCGCCCGCTTCCGAGATCCCGACGGCAAGTGGTTCGCCGTCACCGGCTACATGGCGGCATTTTGCGTCAACAACGAGCGGCTGAAGGACAAGGGCCTGAAGATGCCGACCTCCTGGGCCGACCTCACCGACCCGTCCTTCAAGGACGAAGTGGTCATGCCCAACCCGGCCAGTTCCGGCACCGGCTACATCCAGATCGATTCGCTGCTGCAGATGATGGGCGAGGAGAAAGGCTGGGCCTTCCTCGACAAGCTCGACAAGAACGTCGCGCAGTACATCAAGTCCGGCTCCCGCCCCTGCAACGCCGCCTCGGCCGGCGAGTACACGGTCGGCGCTTCCTTCGGACTGCGTGCCGTGAAGAATATCGAGGAAGGCTATCCGATCACGCTCGTGGTGCCCTCGGAAGGCGCAGGCAACGAACTGGAGGCAAACGGGCTCGTCGCCGCGTCGAAGAACAAGGAAGCCGCCAAACGCTTCCTCGACTGGACGGTGAGCAAGGAAGCCGCGAACGCCTATTTCTCCTGGAAGGCGATCGTCACGGTTCCCGGCGGCACCATGCCCGAGCGCTTCACCAAGGCAGGTCTCCCGGAGGACGTCTCGCAAGTGCTCTTCCCGGTCGATTTCAAGGCCGCGGCCGAGGATCGCACCCGGATCATTCAGACCTGGCAGGAAAAATACGAGCGTTGAACCGCATCCGGCGGAGCAAGGCCGGCGCCTGACCAGCTGATACGCTCTTGCGCATCTTCAGGCGCCGCGCGGCAAGTCTCCGCCGGCCATCCTCGACCGGTCAGGACACGGCGCCCCCGCAAACCGCGCGGGGTCGCCTTCCTGTCGCGTTTCGGGGACGCACGGTCTTCGTCGATGCCCGCCATCGTCTGACGGGCACCGCTCGGCGCGGCTCCGCTTTTTGCTTTCTTGAAGGCTGCGTCCGCAGCAGGGGAACCTTCCATGGACCTTTCGATCCACGATCTCGTCAAGCGCTTCGGCCGTATCACGGCGCTGGACCATGTCTCGCTGGACGTGGCGCGCGGCTCCTTTGTCTGCTTCCTGGGGCCTTCCGGTTGCGGCAAGACAACGTTGCTGCGTGTCATCGCCGGACTGGAAGAGGCCGATGCCGGCAGCATCCGGCTGGGCGAGGCGGATCTGTCCTCGATCCCGGCCAGGGCCCGCAATTTCGGCGTCGTCTTCCAGTCCTATTCGCTTTTCCCCAACATGACGGCCGCGCGCAACGTCGGCTACGGGCTGGAGTGCCGGCACTGGGACAAGGAGCGGATCCGCACCCGCATCGCCGAGATGCTCGATCTGGTGCACCTTTCCGACCAGGCGGAAAAGCTCCCCGCGCAGATGTCGGGCGGCCAGCAACAGCGCATCGCGCTCGCCCGCGCGCTTGCGCCCGATCCGTCAGCCCTTCTGCTTGACGAACCGCTCTCGGCCCTTGATGCAAAGGTGCGCGAGGAGTTGCGGATCGAGATCAGGTCCGTCCAGAAACGCCTCGGCATCACCACCATCATGGTCACCCATGACCAGGAGGAGGCACTCGCCATGGCCGACCTCATCGTGGTGATGAACAAGGGGCGCATCGAGCAGATCGGCACACCGCAGCAGCTCTATCGCGAACCGGCCACGGCCTTCGTTGCCGATTTCATCGGCCGCATGAACGTGCTTCCCGTCGACACCGACGCGCACGGCACCGTTAGTTTCGGGGGCATGCCGCTGCATGTCGGCCATCCCGTGCGGGACGGCGCAACAATGCTCGGCGTGCGCCCCGAGGCGGTCTCGCTCGCGGACCGGGCCGACACCGGTGCCAATGTCCTGCCCGCAACGGTGCGCTCGGTCTCCTTCCTCGGCAATGTCACCCGTGTCGAGGTCGAACCGGAGGCGCGGCGGGACAGCACCATCGTGATCGAGTTGCACGGCACTTCGCAGGTTCCCGACCAGGGAAAGCAACTCGCCATCTCCATTCCCGCCGAGGCCTTGAGGGTCCTGTCATGAGCCTGGCCGCCGAAACCACCGCACCGCCCGCCACAAGGCGCGGTGGCGGCCTCACGGGTGACCGCAGCATCACCCTTGGCCTGTCCGTCCTGGCGGCGCTTCCGATCCTCCTTTTCCTGCTGCTGCCGCTGACCGGCATCCTGCTGCGCGGGTTCGAGACGGCGGACGGGTTCGGCATCGGCAACTTCACGGACACATTCGGAGCGGAGCGCTTCTGGAAGCTCGTCTACAACAGCATCGCCATGTCCCTGATGGCGACATTCGCCGCAGTCGTGCTCGCCTATTTCTATGCCTATGCCCTGCAGCGGGCGAAGATCCCGTTCAAGCCGTTCCTGCGTATCGCCGTGCTCACCCCGCTTTTCGCGCCCTCGCTGGTGCAGGCACAAGGGTTGATCCTGCTGCTCGGTCGCAACGGCGTGCTCAACCGTTTTCTCGGCTTCGACATCGACATCTACGGCTTCTGGGGAACGGCCATCGCCAATGCGCTTTACGCGTTTCCCTATGCCTATCTGATCCTGTCGGCCGCCCTCGCCGTCGCGGACGCCCGTCTCTACGAAAGCGCCGAGGCGCTGGGTGCCGGCCCCTTGCGCATCTTCCGGGACGTGACACTGCCGGCAACGCGTTTCGGCCTCGCCGCCGCGATCTTCGTCGTCTTCACGCTGGTGATGACGGATTTCGGCAACCCGATGGTCATCGGCGGCGATTTCAGCGTGCTCGCGACCGAGGTCTACAACCAGGTGATCGGCCAGGCGCAGTTCGGGCTCGGCGCGGTCATCGGCATCGTCCTGCTGGTGCCGGCCATTCTCGCCAAGCTCATCGAGAAGCGGATCTCACGCAAGCAGCACGCCTCGGTGACGGCGCAGTCCAAGCCGCTGGTGGTGAAACCCTCGCTGCGCAGGGACATGGCGTTCTCGGTCTATGCCTATGTGATCGTCGCCCTCATTCTCAGCGTTCTGGCCATCGTCGTCGTCGCCAGCTTCGTGCGGCTATGGCCCTACAACATGAGCTTCACGCTCAAGCACTACGAGTTCGACGTCCAGAACGGAACCGCCCCGCTGTGGAACAGTGTCGGCGTCTCGCTTGCCACTGCCATTGTCGGCGTCGCGATCACCGGCCTGACCGCCATCGTCGTGCAGAAGTTCAGGAACCCGCTGACCGGCCCCCTCTCCCTCCTGGCCATCCTTCCCGCGGCGGTGCCTGGAATGGTGCTCGGCCTCGGCTATGTGCTGACCTTCAACGAGCCCTCCAACCCGCTGAACGTGCTTTACGGGAGCTTCGCGCTGATCGTCATCCTCAGCGTCTACTACAACCACGCCCACGCCTTCCTGATCTCCTCCACCAGCCTGAAACAGATCGGCTCCACCTTCGACGAGGCCTCGACCACGCTCGGCGGCAGCGCCGTGACGACGCTGCGCAAGGTGACCCTGCCCCTCCTGTGGCCGACGCTGCTCGGGGTCGGTGTGTTCTATTTCATGCGCACCATGGTCTCGCTGTCGGCCGTGATCTTCCTGGTGACCCCCTCGACCCAGCTCGCAGCCGTCTCCGTGCTGCAGCTCTCCGATCGCGGCGCGGTCAATCAGGCGGCCGCCTTCTCGGTCTGCATCATGGCCATCGTCATCGCGTGCCTGCTGGTCGTACGCACCATCCTCTGGCTCGCCGGCGCGAAGAACGTGACGCTGATCCGCTGACGCGGGAGCCACCGGCAGACATACTCCGCCGGTCAGGCGCAGGCAGGCGCGATCTCCTGCCAGGCATCATAGGCGGCGAGCACGGTCTCCATCTGCGCCGTATGCCCGGCGACGAAGGCCGCGTCGTAGATCGTTTCGTCGGGATATTCGGTGATCAGCGTCAAAGGCACGGCATGGCGGTCGTCAACGTCGGCCAGACACGGAATACCGTTGACCAGACGCAATCCGGTATCGCCGGCATGTGCCTCGAACACGTCGATCCAGCGGGCATTGTTCTGCAAAAGGCCCGGAACTTCGCCCAGACGGCGCGTCACCTTGTCGAGCAACGCCTCCGCCGGCTCCGACCAGCCCTCATGATACCGCATGATCAGGAAGAACCCCTTCGGCACGGTCCACATTTCGTGCGCTCGCGGAACATAGCCCGAAAGCGGCCGCGTCCATTCGTGGGCGGGATAGCCGTGCAGGTTGACATGCAGGCGCGCGCCGCTCAGCCGCTCGGCCGTGAGACGGATCTCGGTCTCGTTCAGATCACCGGCATCGCGCGGACGGTATTCGAGGTCATCGCCGAACGCCGTGTACCGCGCCGCGTGATGCATGTGGTGCGGGTTGTCGCGCCGCAAGCGTTGATGCAGGGCGTAGCCGTCCGGGTTCTCCAACGGCGAGACGGTGAAATGGGCCCCCTGTCGCGCCGCCAGCCTTCGTGCGGCGCGCAACGCGCCGACAACGCCGGTCGTCTCGTTTGCGTGCTGGCCGGCGCTGATCATGACGGCCGCGTCGGATCCGGTCACATGGCATGCCCTAACCCTTCGCCCCGACCGGCTCCTTGCCTGAAAGGCCCCGCCGCCGAGCCCGTCCAGTTCAGCTGCGACCTGTGCCGTGGCAAGGGGTTCGCGCGCCGCGTCCAGCGGCTGGAATGCGCACTCTTCAACGTCTCCCGACAGCGCGCGCGTCTCGATGCGCAAGACGATGCGCCCGTCGCTCGCAACCACCTCCGGCACGATCTGGCCGGGCCTCAGACCCCTGTCGCCAATCGGCCGACCCGTCTTGCGCTGGAAAACCTCCAGGAGCGAAAAGTAGAGCTCCTCGTGCAGCGCTTCCTTCAGGCTGACCGTCTCGCCGGGATGGGCAAGCACCGCGTCGGCACACGGGAGCTCGACACGAATGTTGAGCTCCTCGAAGAACGGTTCCGCCGCGCCCCAGTCATGTTCCGAAATCGCTGCGACAGCCGCCTCGAACAGCATCTCGTAGTCGGTTTCAAGCCGTTCGCCGGTGTCATCCGCGCCGCTTGCGTACCAGCCGGTCGGAGAGAGGTTCGTCTCGCCCGCCACGTCGACATGAACCCGGTTCGGAGCACGGACCCGGCAGTGTCGCACCCGGCCGTCCGAACCGGTCAGCATGACGGAATAATCAGGGCTCTCGTCCGTACTCGGGAAAAAGCGGATCTCCCGGTCCCCGACCAGCGCCGCCAGCGGATAGGCCTCAAGGCGGAAGCGGTTTTCGGGTGTGTGCGGACGAACCGGATAGCCGATCCCGATCGCCGTGACGCCGGCAAGATCGATCTCCTCGAGAAAGGCATGCAGCAACGGCTTGTAGGCGCTGCGGATCCGTGCCGTCACGCCCTTTTCCGCAAGCCGCCTTTCGGCCTCGGCCCGACTTTCCCGGTCGTCGAATGTCCAGGCCTCGAAGGCTTGGCCGGGCACCGCCGCGGCAACCAGCCGGTCGAGCGTCCGCTCGAATGTCCGTTCAAGTAGCATCGTATTCACACACAAACTCCGTTTCACACCCGGCTCCAAGCCTCTGCATCAGCCCAAAGGCACGAGATACTGGTCGTCCCGGACATGCTCCATCCAGTCGACGGAAACCCCGTCGAGCGCCTCGGCAATGGCGATATGGGTCATGGCGCTCGTGTCGGTGGCGCCGTGCCAGTGCCGTACATCCGGCGGAAACCAGACGATGTCGCCCGGACGAATTTCCTTCTTCGGCTCGCCCTCGCACTGAGCCCACCCCATGCCGGTCGTCACGATCACCGTCTGGCCGAGTGGATGGGTGTGCCAGGCGGTGCGTGCGCCCGGCTGGAAAGTGACGATCGCGCCGCCGGCGCGTGCCGGCGCTTCCGTGGCAAAGCGGGAGGCCATGCTGACTTCACCGCTGAAATAGGCCTCGGGCGGCGTTGTCGCCGGATTGTCTTCGGCTCGGATGATCTTCATGTGCGTCTCCGGAAAATGGTTGGCGGAGCATTCCCTTTCGGGGAGAGACCGGCCCCGGGATGACCGTTGCGATCATGCCGCCGGTACGTTTCGTCGCAACCGGCCTGCCGGGACAACGGACTTGCCGTTTAGTTCAGCATGACAATCGACACGTTCAGCAAAGTTGCGAAGGCGACCCAGGCCGCATAAGGCAGGAACAGAACGGCGGCAAAGCGATGTGCCCGCCAGGCGAGCGCGACAAATCCCAGAATGGCGACCAGCGTCAGAAGGATGATGACAAGCGCCAGCCCGACAAGATGGGCGCCGAAAAACACCGGCGTCCAGGCGAAGTTCAGCACCAGTTGCAGGCACCAGAGCTGCATGACCCGGCCGGTGGGCTCCCGCAGCCACACCCGCCAACCGGCTATCGCGATCAGTATGTAAAGCACGGTCCAGGCCGGAGCAAAGACCCAGGCAGGCGGATTGAACGCCGGTTTGGCGAGCTCCGCGTACCAGCCACCGGTCACCGTCAGGCCGCCCAGCGCGAGCCCTCCGCCGACGACGAGAACAAGAAAGGCGGCGAGCCAGACGAACCTGTTCATGCCGGCACCTCCCTGCGCTGCCGAACTGCCCTCCAACCTTGCTACACCAACATGCGGAGCCGAGGAAGAGTGCAGTCCGGAGCCGGCCGAACCGGCCCCGGAAGATGCCGTTGCCTCAGGCGAAGACCCGCCGGAAGACAGCGAGGCGGGACAGCACCAGCACGTCGAGCGCCAGGACCCCGACCAGCGTCAGCCCGACCAGCGGGAAGGCAAGCGACAGGGCGAGCATGACCAGCATCGCGCCGCGCCAGTGCGGCAGCCCTTCCGGCACCTGCGGCGCGAAGAGGCGGATCGCCCCTTTCTTCGGCCGGCGCAGCCACCACATGACGACGCCGCTGACGGCGAGGAAAATCACCGACAGGCAGAACACCGTGTTGAGGACGAGGTTCCACAGACCCATGTCCCCCTCGTGGAAGGCGATGCCGACGGCCATGGCCTTGCCGGCGACGGAATAGTCGGCAAAGCCGACATCGGCGAGCACCCGGCCCGTGTGACGGTCGACATGGACCGTCCGGTCGGAAACCGGGTTCTGCGCATCGTTGCTCATCGTGTCCTGATTGATCGTCCACACGCCCGTCTCGCCGCGCGGGAAGGACATGCGAAACCGGCCCTGATACCCGAGGGCGCCGGCAAGAACGGCGACGCTGTCCGCGTCGACCGGCACGCCGTCGGCAATGCCCGTGACGCCGGCATCAGACCCCGAGGCCGGCATCGGCGTCTGTTCCAGCGCCCAGGGCACATCCTTCACCGCGCCGTGGTCCATCGAGGCATGGACGTCATCGGACAGCGGGACATTGTCCCACTTTTCTGCCGGGAAGGTGCTCCAGGCCTGGACGAAGCGCTCGCCCCAGATACCGGCCCAGGAGAGGCCCGAGAGCAGGAAGACGATCAGGATCAGCGACACATAGACGCCGACCGTGACATGCAGGCCCTTCAGCAGCGCGCGCCCGCGCTCGGCCAGGTCGGGCATGAAGGCGCGCAACACTCCTGTGCCGCGCGGCCACCACAGGTAAAGACCCGTCACGACCAGAACGATGGCGAAACCGGCGGCGATCTCGATCAGGCGGTCACCGGTCGTGCCGATCAGCAGGGTTCCGTGGATGTCGTTGACGAAATCGTACCAGCCGGCGCGGCGGTCCCATGTCTCCAGCACGGCACCGGTATAGGGATCGACCGCGACCATGGACTGATCATCGCCGACGGCGATGCGAAAGACGGAGGCCCGCTCAGTGGAGGCCGGCTTGATCCACTCGACAAGGGTGCCGCCGGCGACGGCCTGCAACGCCTTCTCCGACTGGCCGACGACACTCAGCGGGGTCGCCGACGGCGGCACGGTCACGGCAATATGCTCGCCGTCGCGACCGTCGAAGACAGCGATATACATCATCGCCAGACCGGTGATGGCCAGCATGACCAGGAACGGCGCCACATAGAGGCCGGCGTAGAAATGCCAGCGCCAGGCGGCGAGATAGAAGCGGCGGTCGGCCTCGCCTGAAACCGGCCGTACGGGGGCGCTCGCCCCCTCGGATGAAACGCTCATGAAAACTCTCCAGCACATGTCGACATGCGCGGCGTCCGCCCCCGGTGTCGGGTGCGCGAAGTCGCCGCGTCAGGAATGAAAGATGTGGCTCAGAGAGTAACGGGAGGCGCCCGGGCGCCCAGCGGCAACGGCTGCAGCCGGGTGGTCGGGGCGTCGTATCCGGCCGCCCGGAAGGGAACCTCGACGGCGGCAAGGGACGGCTGCCAGACCGGATCGAGGGACGCGGCAAGCGCGACGGCGGTGGCGAAGAGACAAGGCGCGGAAGACCGGTCGGAACCGTCATCCTGCGACGGCACTTCCCTTCCTGCCGCATCCAGCGTGACCGCACGCAGGCCCTCGGTGGTGCAGATGACGACGGTCAGGTGACCATCCGCGCCCCGCACCGGCATCATGCCCTGCGGGACAAGGCCGGAGACGAGGACGACAAGCATCATCAGCGCGGAAACCGCGCTCCTCAATGCCTGTTGATCCCTGTTCCGGGATTGTCCGCGAACCAGCCCGCTCATCCTGCCCTGCATCCTGCTGCCCGGTGCTGTGTAGCGCGGTTTCATGCCGCTCACAATTCACCTGTCCCGGGTCGCGGCAATTCCTTTTCCCGTCAATCGGCCGACTGCCAGGGCGGGTCGCGAAAGGCTTCGGCGAGATAATCGATAAACAGGCGCGCGCGCGGCAGCAGGCGCCGCTCGGGCAGGTAGACCGCATGAAATGCCGTCTCGTCCCTCGCCTGGAAATCGACGAGAAGCCGCACCAGATCGCCACGCGCGATCGCCGGATTGGCAAGATGCTCGGCCATCCGCATGATGCCGACGCCGGCCATGCACATCTGCACCAGGGACAGGCCGTTGGCGCTGCGGAAATTTCCGCTGACGGAGACGGTCTCCATCGCCCCGTCGATGACGAAGGGCCACCGGTTGAGATGCCCCCTCCGGCCCTCCCATGTCAGGCAGTTGAAGCGGGCAAGGTCATGGGGGTGCTCGATCGGGCCATGCGCGGCAAGGAAGGCCGGAGACGCCACCACGACCCGTTGCAGGTCGCAAAGCTTGCGGCTCATCAGGGAGGAATCGTCGAGGCGTCCCATCCGCACCGCCACATCGATGTTTTCCTCGATCAGGTTGGCGAACCGGTCGGTGAGCGAGAGCACCAGGTTGACTTCCGGATGCGTCACGAGAAACGTCGGGATACGCGGCACGATCTGGTCGGTGCCGAAGGCAATGGGCGCGCTGACGCGAAGATCGCCCGCTGCCTGTCGCGTCGCCGCCGTCACTTCTCCCTCGACAGCATCGATCGTCTCGATCGCCTTGATGCAGGCCGAATAGTAGGTCTGCCCCTCCCCGGTGAGCCGATGACCGCGTGTCGAGCGGTGCAGCAGCTTGACGCCGAGCCGCGTCTCCATCGCCGATACGCTCTGGCTGACGAACGGCTGGCTGACCCCCAGCTGGTCGGCCGCATGGCGAAAACCGCCAGCCTCCACCACAGCCCGGAAGACCCGCATTTCAAGCAGGCGATTGTCTTTCATGAAGTCCCGTCGCAAGGCATCGTGCCGGACAGCGTCGGGCGACCTGTCCCTCGAACGGGAATGGTATCAACACCGGCCACGTTCGTCAGCCGGCCTTGAAAAAAAGCGGCGACCGGGCGCGGGGAGCGCACCGGCCGCCAAGTCGGGCAACCTGACTGAAGAAACTGCGCTCAGTCGAACATGTCCGGGCTGTCCTCGCGCAGCTGGTCCCAGATCGCCTGGAAATGCAGCCAGCCGATATACTCGCTTCCCACATGTTCGCGGCTGTAGCGGGCCCGGTCCGGCTTGACATAGGTCGGCTGAATGCCGGTCGCCGCGATCGCCAGTTGCTGCTGGCAACAACGCTCCAGCGCAATGAACCAGAAGGCCGCCGCCTCGATGCTGTGGCGGCTTGCCGTGAGAAGGCCGTGGTTCTGGTGGATCGCCGCCTTCACGCCCTTGAAGGCGGCCGCGACGTTGGAACCCGCATGGTTCTCGACCGCGACGGCACCGGCCTCGTCGCCGATGATGACGTGATCCTCGAAGAACGCGCAGGCATCCTGCGTGATCGGCTCGATGGGACGGGCAAGCGCCGCGAATGCCGTGCCGTAGACCGTGTGCGCATGGCACATGGCAATGATGTCAGGATGCGCCTCATGCACATTGGCATGCAGCACGAAACCGGCCCGATTGACCGCGTGAGTGCCTTCCACAACGGTGCCCTCGTGATCCACGAGGATCAGGTTGGACATCTTCACCTTGGCGAAATGCACCGCCATCGGGTTGGTCCAGTAGAGTTCCGGACGCTCCGGATCGCGCACCGTGAGATGGCCGGCGACCCCGTAGTCGAACCCCTGCAGGGCAAAGGCGCGACAGGCAGCGACGAGACGCTCCTTGCGATGGCGTTGTTCGTGCTCAACGCTCTCGAAAGCAGGCTCGTAGGGGAACTGCAGCCCCTCCTGCTCCGGCTGGTAGATCGACACGCGGCCCTTGAGATCCAGCATTTCAACCCCTCCTTGAAGAATGGTCCGGGTCCGACTTCTCGCGGTCGGTGATCCCCGGTTTCCCGCGCGCGCTCCCGGCGGCTGTGCCGGATCGCCATGCTGCGCGGGCCTTGCATTCTCGGTCGCATGCAGGGGGCACGAGGGTCAATCGCACCGGCGCAATAACAGTTATCGCGCCGGTGCCGGGCCTTTCACAAAAGAGCCAGTGCCAGGGCGGGAAAGACGGCGATTGCGGCGAGCGAGGCGAGCATCACCGCCATGTAGGGCATCGTGCCGAGGAATATCTGCTCCACCCCGACGTTCGGGTCACCAAGCGTGTTGTGGACGGTGAAAACCGATATGCCGAAGGGTGGCGTCAGCAGGCCGATTTCCACCGCGATCACCGTAACGATGCCGAAATGGATCAGGTCGAACCCCATCGACTGGGCGATGGGAGCTGCAATCGGCACCATGATCAGGAGGATCGAGCTGCTGTCGAGGATCATGCCGAGCAGAAGCAGCAGCACCACATAGAGCGCCAGGAAGCCGTAAGGGCCGAAACCGCTCGTCTGCACCATGTCGCCGATCGCGTTGGGGATGCCGGCAACCGACAGCATGCGGCTGTAGAAGCCCGCCGCGATCAGCAGGATGAGAATGCCGACGGAAACCGTACCGGTCTGCTTCAGGACTTCCCAGATGCGGTGACGGTCGAGCTTGCGCCGCACCAGCGCGATCAGGAGCGCGCCGAATGCGCCAACGCCACCGGCCTCGGTCGGTGTGAAGAAGCCGCTGTAGAGCCCGCCGAGAACCAGTATCACGAGCGCCAGGATCGGCAGCAGCTTGACGGCAATTTCACGCCCCGTAAGACGCGGCCCCTCGTCCGTGGCAGCCCGCGAGCGCGCCGCCGGATCGGTGAAGACGAAGCCCGGGCGGAACCTTGCAAGCAACACGATCATGAGAACGAAGCCGAGCGCCAGCATCAGCCCGGGAATGACGCCGGCAACGAACATGCGTCCGATCGAGACCTCCGCCAGAACGCCGTAGATGATCAGCAGCAGGCTCGGCGGGATCAGCATGCCGAGCACGGAACTGCCGGCAACCGTGCCCGCGGAAAAGCCCGCCCGGTAGCCATGCCGGCGCATCTCCGGTACCGCGACCCGGGTGAACACCGCGGCCGAGGCGATGGAAACGCCCGTGACGGCGGCAAAGACCGTGTTGGCGGCAACCGTCGCGACACCAAGACCGCCCGCCACCCGGCGCAGCAGTTCCTCCGCCACCTCGAACGTGTCGCGCCCGACATTGGAGATGCTCACCAAGAGCCCCATGAGCACGAAAAGCGGAATGGTGGCGAACAGATAGTCGGCAATGCCGTTGTAGGCGGTGAGCGACAGGAGCCGCATGGCGAGCTCGAAATTGTCACGGATGATCCACACGCCGGCAAACGCGACGGCAAACAGCGCGACCGCGATCTGCATGCCCATCAACACGAAAAAGATCAAGGCGAGGATCAGGAGGATGCCGATGGTCAGGGCGGTCATGCGTCGGCTTTCGGTTGGGAAACAAGATGCGAGGCGGCGACCGTAAGATAGGCGGCGGCCGCAAAGGCGGACCCGATGATGATGATCGCGCGGAACGGCAGTGACGGGATGGTGAAGACCCCCTGCACGCCGAAATATTCGCTGCCGCGCCAGGCCGCCACCGTGTCCGGCCAGGTCGCGTAGAGAATTGCCAAAAAGACGGCCGCACCGACCAGCGCGAACAGCGCATCGACAAGGCGCATGACCTGCGGGCTTGCCAGTTCCAGACCCCGTACGAAGAAATCCGCCCGCGTCATCCGGCCACTGAGCACCGCCGAGGACACCTGCAGGAAGACGATGGCGACGACCGAGCGTGCGCAGACTTCGGCAACGCCGGTGATTGGCGCGTTGAAGAGATTGCGGCCGAGCACATCGGCGACGATGACCAGCATCATCACGAAGATCCAGATGGTGCCGATCGCCGCCAGAGCGTTGGCAGCCAGGGCGAAGGGGCCACGCGCCACCTGTCGCGCGGGAGGCGCCTCGACGCTCGTTTCCAGATCGATCTCGTCGGCCATTCACCCACTCTCCCCGGTTTCGCGCTTTGCAGAGCAAGGACCCCGCCTGGATGTTATGCGGGCGGGGTCCGGTGCGGAAACGGCTATTTCCCTAGAGGCCTGCATCCCAGTCGCGCAGCGGCTCGACGCCTGCCTCGCGAAGGGCCGCGAAATAGGCCTTGAGCACGGTCTTTGCCGCATCACCGCCGCTCTCGAGCCACGGCTCGACGATGTTCGGCAGGTTGCTCACCCACTTGCGCTTTTCCTCCGCCGACAGCTCGGTGATCTCAAGGCCCGCCGCCTGCATTTCCGTGATCGCGGTGTTGGCCTTGTCGGTCACATAGGCACCGTGACGCCGGGACGTCTCCTTGCCGGCGGCGCGGAACACGGCCTGGACGTCGGCGGGAAGCCCGTCAAAGAAGGTCTTGTTGACGGCGATGCCGCCGAAATACATGGCCCCGATGCCGACCCGCGTCAGCTTCGGCGCAACCTCGTAGACCCGCGTCGGCAGGATGCCGGAGGCGAACGAGAGCGCGCCTTCCGAAACGCCGGTCTGGATGTTGGTGTAGTAGGTGGTCAAGGCTCCGTCGATCGGCGTCGCGCCGGTGTCGCGCAGCCAGTTGGCCGAGGTGCCGGGCGCATTGATCTTGCGGTTCTGCAGGTCGGCCAGCGTGTCGATCTCGAAATTGGCATAGACGTCGTAGCTGTCCGTGATCAGCGACGACAGGTGCACCATGTTCTGTTCCGCCCAGCTGTCGCGCAACTCGGGCAGGTCGTCCGACAGCTTGTCGAAGATGTCGATCAGAAGCAGGTGATCGGAGGTCGCGAACGGGGTGAAATAGGTGACGTTCTGGAGCGGCATGGTGGCGCCTTCCCAGACCGTGCCGACCATGCCCACATCGACGATGCCGTCACGCACAGCCTCGCGCGTGTCGGTGAACTTGTAGAGGGTGCCGCCATAGGCCTCGACCCAGTTGACCTTGTACTCTCCCTTTTCGGCAAGCAGGCGGTCGACTTCCGGCTGGAAGACGTTCTTCATCGCCCAGACCCAGATATTCGCCTCCGGGTGGCTGGAGCCGATATTGACCGTGATCGACTGCTGTGCCGCCGCCGGCATGGCGAAGGCCGTGCCGAGCATCGTGGCGGCCACGAAGAGATGCTTCATGTTCATGACTTTCCTCCCAGTTCGCTTCCCAGTTCGCTCCCCTCCTCCGGGGGCATGCGCATCCTTCCCGGATGCGGATCATTCAACTCCGATCGACGCCAGGATGCGTGCCGGCGTGAACGGCATCTGCGTCACCCGCCCGCCCAGCGGGCGAAGCGCGTCGTTGAGGGCGTTCATCACCGCGGCCGGCGCGCCGGCCGTGCCGGCCTCTCCCGCGCCTTTTGCGCCAAGCAGCGACTCCTGTGTCGGCGTCTCCACGTGGCCGATCACCATGTCGGGCATTTCGGCAGCCATCGGCACCAGATAGTCCGCCATGTTGGCGTTCAGGAGCTGGCCGTCCTCGTCATAGTGGCACTCCTCGAAAAGCGCCCCGCCAAGGCCCTGGACGATGCCGCCCCGGATCTGTTCGTCGACGAGCTGCGGGTTGATCACCCGGCCGCAATCCTCGACACACCAGTGTTTCAGCAGCTTGACGAACCCGGTTTCCGTGTCGACTTCCAGGTAGCTCGCCTGCACGCCGTTGGTGAAGGCGAAGGGATAGTCCGAGGTGATGAAATGGCGTGTCTGCACCAGTTCGCGCGGCAAGTCCTTCGGCAGCGTATCGCCTCGGAAATAGACGATCCGGCCAAGCTCCTCGAGCGGCATGCGCGGCTCGCCGCCGGCCTTGTCGCAGACCTGGCCCTCGACGATGTCGAGGTCATCCGGCGCGCATTGCAGCATCGAGGCGGCGACCGTCAGAATGCTCTCCTTCAGCGCCAGCCCCGCCTGAAGCGCCGCCTCGCCGCCGATACCGGCGCCGCGCGAGGCCCAGGTTCCCCCGCCATACGGCGTGGTCTGGGTGTCGCCGGTCACCACTTTCACGCGCGTGACCGGGACGCCGACGGCTTCCGCCACGATCTGCGACAGCATGGCCTCGGTGCCCTGTCCCTGCTCGGTGATGCCCGACATGGCAACGACGCTGCCGTCGGGATCCATGCGCACGGTGCAGCCGTCCTGCGCCGAGATGCGCGCACCGCCGATGCCGTACATGAACGGGCTCGGATTGGTCAGTTCGATGAAACTGGCGATGCCGATGCCGCGATGGATGCCCTTCTCGCGCAAGGAGGCCTGCTCGGCCCGCAGCCCGTCATAGTCCATCAGTTCCAGAAGCTTGGCGAGCGAGGCGTGATGCGACAGGCCCTCGAAGCGCATGTTGGCCGGCGAAGTGCACGGATAGGCATCGTCCTTGATCAGGTTTCGGCGGCGCATCTCGACCGGGTCGAGACCGAGCGCCTCGGCGGCGAAATCGACCAGCCCCTCCGTGATCGCCACCGCGATCGGATGGCCGACGGCCCGGTACTGGCAGGTCGGCGCCTTGTTCTGCAGGACAACCGTGGTGCGGGCGCGGTAGGCGTCAAAGTCATAGGGACCGCCGCACAGGGTGACCACCTGGTTGCCCTCGATCGCCGAGGTTCGCGGATAGACCGAATAGGGACCGATTCCCGTCCAGTCATCGACATCGATGCCCAGGATGCGGCCATCCCCGTCCACCGCGATGCGCGCGTCGATCTCGTGGTCTCTGGCATGGATGTCGGCGGCGAAACTCTCGATGCGGTCGGCGATGAACTTCACCGGCCGGCCCATGGCGCGGGAGATGGCGACCGTCGCCATCTCGTCCGGATAGACATGCACCTTGATCCCGTAGGAGCCGCCAACGTCGCCGCAGATCACCCGCACCCTGCCTTCCGGCATGTCGAGATGCTGCGCGATGATGCTCTGCATCATGTGCGGGGCCTGGGTCGAGTGATAGACGGTCATCTGGCCTTCGGCCGGATTGTAGTCGGCAAGGATCGAGCGCGGCTCGAGACACACACCCGTGTGCCGCGCCGTCTTGAAGCTTGCTTCCACCACCGTGTGGGCCCCGGCAAAGACCGCGTCCACCTCGCCATGCTCGTGCAGGCGGCGGAAGGCGAGATTGTCGCCGAGCTCGGGGTGGATCAGCGGCGTCGTCTCGTCCAGAGCGCTGCGGATGTCGGTGACGACGGGAAGTGTCTCGTACTCCACGTCCACCAGCGCCGCGCCATCCTCCGCCGCCGCGCGCGTGTCGGCGACGACAGCGACGACGGCCTCGCCGGTCCAGGTGGCCCGCTCCATCGCAAGCGGATGCTGGGGAGCCGACTTCAGCCCCTTCAGATGGGCAAGAACGGCAACCCAGGGGCTGCAGAACTCCGCGACATCCGCGCCCGTGAAGACACGGCGCACGCCCGGTACGGCCGCCGCCGCTGCGGTGTCGATGGCCAGGATCCGCGCATGGCCATGGGGGCTGCGGACGAAGGCGACATGCAGCATGCGCGGCAGCACGATGTCGTCGACATAGCGGCCCCGCCCCTCGACCAGGCGGCGGGCATTGGGACGGGGAACGGTGCGGCCGATATAGCTGTTGGGACGGTCGGGATTGCCGAAATTGATGGTCATGCCATGGCCTCCCCGTCGCCGGCGCGGGACCGTGCGACGGTCTCGATGGCATCCACCACCGCCTCGTATCCGGTGCAGCGGCAATAGTTGCCTGAGATGTGTTCGCGGATTTCCGCGCGGCTCGGCACCGCGCCCGACGCCAGCACGTCGGCGGCGGCGAACAGCATGCCCGGCGTACAGAAGCCGCATTGCAGGGCGTTGCGGGCAACGAATGCCGCCTGAAGATCGGCAAGGTCGCCCGTGTCGGTCAGACCTTCCACGGTCCACACCTCGGCCCCGTCGAGCTGGGCGGCCAGCGTCAGGCAGCCGCGCACCACCTCGCCGTTGACCTGCAGCGTGCAGGCGCCGCACACGCCGTGCTCGCAACCCGCATGGCTGCCGCTCAGGCCGAGATCCAGCCGCAGGAAGTCAACCAGATGCCGGGCGACGTCGACACGCGCCTCGACCCGTTCGCCGTTGACCGTGAGCGAGATGTCCACCTTGGTGGGAAAGCCTGCGATATCAGACATGATCGACCTCCGCGGCAAGGGTCGCGTTGAGGGCACGGCGCAGCAGCACGCGCGCCAGGTGAAGACGAACGCCGGCGGGAGCATGCACGTCGTCGAGCGGCTGGATGTCTTCATCAAGAACAGCCGCCGCCTCGTCCGGCGATCCGCCACGGTCGATCACCGCCATGGCCGCGCGCGCCAGGATCGCGGTCGGACCGACACCGAAGAATGCGGCCCGGGCACCGCTCGCGCGCCGGACCAGCACGATGCCGGCAAGGGCGTAGTCGCCGGAGCGCCGGGCAAGCTCCATCGTCGCCTGCCGCTCGCCGGGCGCGCATGCAGGCACCTCGACCGCGACGATCATCTCGTCTTCGCCAAGGTCCGTGGTGAACAGGTCGATGAAAAAGTCGGTCGCCCTCACCCCACGCCGACCGGCCGGGCCCTGCACGACAATGGTTGCGTCCAGCGCGATCATGCAGGCCGGCAATTCCGCCGCCGGGTCGGCATAGGCGAGCGACCCGCCGATCGTCCCGCGATTGCGGATCGCCGCATGGGCAATGAGCGGCGCGGCCTGGGAAATGGCCGGTGCGTGACGAGCGACAAGATCGGAAGTTGCAAGCTCGCGGTGGCGGGTGAGCGCGCCGATGCGCAGCACGTCGCCGTCAAGCGCGATGCCGGAAAGTTCCGTGACGCCATTGATGTCGATCAGCGCCGTGTCGCCGGCAAGGCGAAGGTTCAGCGAGGCGATCAGGCTCTGCCCGCCGGCCAGCACCCGCGCCTGCCCTTGCGAGCCGGCAAGCAGGGAAATGGCATGAGAAAGGTCGTTCGCCCGGACGTATCCGGCCGCTGCGGCTTTCATGTCGATGTTCCTCCCCGACGGCCGCAGTCCCGTCCGGATGCTCCTGCGTGGAGAAGCGGATGGGGCAACGGCGCCTTTCTTTATTGATCAAATGATCTATTACGGTTTATCGAAATGCAAGAGAAAACTTGACGGCGGCGGTGCCGGCCGGAACAAGAAGGTTTTCCAGCGGTCTGGGCCATAACGAGCGGGCGGGATGACGAAAAGCGAGACGAATTCGGGCGACCGCAAGCGCCTGTCGCCGGAGGAGCGGCGGGCGATGATCATCGCCGGCGCCACCGCCTATTTCTCGGAAGTGGGGCTGGAGGGGAACACCCGTGAGCTGTCCAAGCGGCTGGGGGTGACGCAGTCGCTGATCTTCAATTATTTCAACACCAAGACCGACCTGATCGAGGCCGTCTACCGGGCCGTTTATCTCGACCGTATCTCGCCTGACTGGCCGGCGCTGATCAGTGACAGGTCACGTCCGATCCATGACCGGACGCTGACCTTCTACCGCGAATACACGCAAGCCATCTTCAGCTACGAGTGGATGCGCATCTTCATGTTTTCCGGCCTTGCCGGCGCCGAGCTCAACCGGCGCTATCTGGAATTCGTCAGCGGGCTGCTGCTGCGGCCGCTGTTGGAGGAGGTTCGTCTTGCCGCTCCCGGCCCGGACAGGCCGGAGATGGAAGACATCTGGAACCTGCATGGCGGCATCGTCTATATCGGCACCCGCCGATACGTCTATCAGGTGCCCTGCCCGGACGATTCCGGGCCGGAGATCCGCGCCGCCGTCGGTCGTTTCCTGTCCGCCTTCGGCATCCCCTGCCAGGCCTGAAGCGCCCCGCCCCCGGGATCACCGGAGATCGGCCTCGGACCCCGCCGGCCCTCAGCCCTGAAGCGTCGTGGCCACCATCAGGTAGAGCACGATGAACAGCGGCGGGACGTTGAGGAAGGCATCGCCGAACAGGAACAACTTGAGAAAGAAGAACAGAAACGCAGCGTAGAGCGAGACCGCGAAGGGCAGCAGGAATGCCGGCGTCATCGGCGCGGTCAGGGCAAGCAGCGGGTCCGTCAGCTTGCGCAGCACCACGAAGAAGGTGATGTCGCGGTCCGCGCCGACGACAAGCTCGAGAATGCCGCGCGAGAACAGGAAGGCGGCGATCGCGGTGAGCGCGTAGGTCCCGCCGAGAAACACGGCGACCTCGGTCGGCGCGCCGCTGAGAACAAATGTCACGACCGCCAGCAGATAGGTGCCGACGAGCAGGAGAACGCCGCTGAGCGCGGAAGCCTTCATGGGGAATGTCCGATCCGGAATGAAAACGCAGGGCCCGGAGGCCCTGCGTCATGTCTATAGCGGGTTCGTCAGTGCGTTTGAACCATCATCGTGCCGCCTTTCGGCAGACGCAGACGGTCGACGAAGTCCTGCATTTCCTCGCTCGGCTCCGGCGTTACCAGCGACACCACATAGGTGACGACGAAGGCAACCGGGACACCGAACACGCCGGCGGAGATCGACGCGACGCCGAACCACGAGATCTCGTCGCCCGTGCCCTTGACGAAGTCAAAGCCGTAGACGTTGCCGATCAGGTAGTACATCGTCACGAGGAAGCCGGCGGACATGCCGAGAACCGCGCCCATGTTGGTCGTCCGCTTCCACCACACGCCCATGACGAGCGGGGCGAAGAGGCCGGCCGCGGCGATCGAGAACGCCCACGCCACCATCGACAGGATGTCGGACGGCTTGGTGCGCGCCAGGAACGCCGCCGCAAGAGCGACCACCACAAGGAGGACCTTGGCAACCATCAGGCGACGCTTGGAGTCGGCCTTCGGGTCGATCATCTTGTAGTAGACGTCGTGCGACAGGGCATTGGCGATGGCCAGCAGCAGGCCGTCGGCGGTCGACAGCGCCGCGGCGAAACCGCCCGCGCCGACGAGACCGACAACCCAGATCGGCATGCCGGCGATCGACGGGGTCGAAAGCACGATCATGTCGTTGTTCAGCTTCAGCTCCGTATACGGGAAGCCCGTGGCAAAGCCTTTCGCCTCGCAGGCCGCCTGGATCGCGGCAACCGTCTCGGCCTTGACGCCGCAGATCGTCACGAGCTGGTGACCGGCGATCGAGCCCCACTGGGTCATCCACTCCGGAATGGCCGTGAACGCCAGCTGGTAGCTTGCATCCGCGCCGGCCGCCACGAAGAGACCCATCAGGTTGAACTTCGAGAAGGCGGCATAGGCCGGTGCCGTGAAGTACAGCAGGAAGATGAAGAACAGCGACCAGCCGACCGACTTGCGTGCCTCACGAACCGTCGGGGTCGTGAAGAAGCGCATCAGGATGTGCGGCAGCGAAGCGGTGCCGACCATCAGGCAGAAGATCAGGAAGAAGTAGTCCATCGGGCTGTAGGTCTGGAACGGCGCGACATGCGTCCGCGTGACCTCCAGGAGCTGCTCGTACTGCGAGATCTGCGCCAGCGCACCGCCATAGGTGAGCTGCGGGATCGGGATGCCGAACTGGACGGTCGACATCCAGATTGCCGGGAGCAGATAGGCGACGATCAGCACGATGTACTGGGCCACCTGCGTCCATGTCACGGCCTTCATGCCACCCAGCATCGAACACACGAGAATGCCCGCAAGGCCGGCGAAGACGGCATAGCGGAAATCGATCCCGAGGAACTGCGAGGCGATGATGCCCGAGGCATAGACCTGCGCGGTGATGTAGGTGAAGGAGCAGCAGAACAGGACGACGATGCCGACAAGGCGCGCCATGTTGCCGCCGTAACGGGTGCCGAGGAAGTCGGGCACCGTATAGGCGCCGAACTTGCGCAGATACGGCGCGAGAAGCACCGCCACCAGCACATAGCCGCCGGTCCAGCCGAGCACGAAGGCAAGGCCGTCATAACCAAGCACGAAGAGCGTGCCCGCCATGCCGACGAAGGAGGCGCCGGACATCCAGTCGGCGCCGGTTGCCATGCCGTTGTAGACGGCGGGCACCGAGCGCCCGGCAACGTAGTATTCCGACACCTGGGCGGTGCGCGACATGATGCCGATGAAGGCATAGATGCCGATCGTCGCCGCCATGTAGCACCACAGGATGATGTGGTCCGGCACGCCGATCGTGGCGAAGATCGCCATCAGCGCGACGAAGAACGCAAAGCCGCCGACATAGATGCCGTAGATCTTGCCGAGGTTGTCGGTGAAGTCACCTTTCATTGAAAAGCCCATCGGTGATCCCCCCTTAATCCTCGGCCACGCCGAATTCCTCGTCGATGGCGTTCTGGCGCGCGGAGAACCAGAAAATCAGCACGACGAAGACGATGAGGGATCCCTGCGCGGCCATGTAGAAGCCAAGCGGGAAGCCCAGGATGACGACATTGTTCAACGCCGTCACGAAGAAATGGATGAAGAAGCTGAAAATCGCCCAGACCGCCAGCGTCACCCACATCAGGTTTCGCGTCTTCGTCCAGTGCGCCTCCGCCACTTCCGGTGGCAGTTTCTCGGTCAAGGTAAATCCTCCCACTGATGCATTTCGTCGGCTGATCGACCTTCGTCAGCCCCATCCTCTCCGGCGCAAGGTAATCCTAAAGTCGAACTGTCGATCCTCCCGACTTTTCGCACTAGCAGCATGAATTATATTGCGTCGCAGAGATACTTGCGCGCCAAGGTTATTCTGTTCAATGTAGAAAAGGGAAGTTATCCGAAAGACTAATCGGCAAATCCCGACACGGGAGCCGAACCGCGGGGAGAGACGCCAAGTGCTTGAATTAATTGGAACCCTGATGCCGCGCCGCAAACGGTCCGACTGGCCGGCTGCCGTTGAGGCAATCCGGGCCGGCGCCGCTTTCCTGGCCCAGGGCGCCAGCTACTCCTACTTGCGGGCCCGTACATTGCTTGCAGGCCCCCGTCTGTTCCAGGACGAGGGATTCGGACTGGCCCTGCAGATCTGCAAATGGGAGGCCTTCGCTGTTGCGGTGCAGGACCTGATTCTCATCATCGAGGCCGACCACAGGGACGATCTGCCGGCCGACCCGGCGCGACGGGCCAGGGTGCTCGGCGAGCTGTATCGCGAGGTGCTGGCCAGCGAGGAGATCCCCGGGCACCGGGCCGACAAGGGATGGAGCGACGTGATCGCCGAGTTCGACGCCCGGCTTGAGGTCTACATGTCGAAACCGCCGCTCAAGCCGGACGCGATTTCCATCGCCACCGCCATGCGCCTGCTCGATCACGCACCGATCGACAAGGCCGTGCGCGAGGCCGACCAGATCATGGTCGTCAACAATGTCGCCTTTCGCTTCATCGACTACCAGGCGACCCTGCGCAAGCGGATCGATCTTGACGCCTTCGCCGTACAACTGGCGGAGCGGATGGCCGCACCGTCATGATTTTCGGGCCCGCAGGGAACGGCAACGGCCAACCGGTCGGCGCCACCCCCCTGATCGGGCTCGATGTCGTTGTGCTGGACACCGAGACGACCGGTCTCGACATCCGCAAGGATCGCGTCGTTCAGGTCGGCGCGCTGCGGATGGAAGGCATCGAGATCCATGCCGACAGGCGTTTTGAACGTCTGGTCGATCCCGGCATTCCGATCCCGGACGTCTCGCGCCGGGTTCACGGGCTCGGCGACGAGGACTTGCGCGGTGCTGCCGGGTTTGCCGAGGTCGGCCCGGCTCTTCTCGACTTTATCGGCGATGCCGTCGTCGTCGGTCACTCTATCCATTTCGATCTCGCCATTCTGCGTCACGAGGCCGACCGCCACGGCATCGCCTGGCGCGAGCCGCGCGCCCTCGACGTCGCGCTGATGGTCGCGGGCCTCGACCGCGAGATGATCGACACCTCGCTCGACAGTCTTGCGCTCGGCCTCGGGATTCCGATCGAGGGCCGGCACACGGCGATTGGCGATGCGCTCGCCACCGCCAGGATCTATTCCGCCTTCAGCCCGCGGTTGCTGGCCAGCGGCATCCGCACCCTTGCCGAGGCCGAAAACCTCTGCCGCAGACCCGCCGGCCTGATCGCCCGGCAGGAAGAGGCCGGCTGGTTTGCCCGCCCGACCGACAGGCCCGACTTTTCCCGCACCACGCTGAAAACAGGCAGCCAGCGCGCCATAGACAGCTTCCTCTACCGCCAGCGGCTGGGCGACGTGATGAACAGCCCGCCGATCTCGATCCGCGCGGAGGCGAGCCTGCACGAGGCGGCAACCCTGATGGCCGAGCGCAGCATCGGCTGCCTGATCGTCGATCCGCCCGCCCCGGGGCATGACACGGGCGACGGCCCGAGTGACGGACGCGCCCGTGATGCCAGCCGCGATACAGGCGGCGATCCCGGCATTCTCACCGAGCGCGACGTGCTGCACGCCCTTGCCCGCGAGGGGGCCGCCGCTTCCACGGTGACGGTCGGCAGCATCATGAGCCATCCGGTGATCAGCGCCCCGGCCGAAACCTTCCTCTATCGGGCGCTCGGCCTGATGGCGCGCCGCAATCTTCGCTATATCGGCGTTACCGATGCGGCCGGGCGGCTGGCCGGTGTTTTCACGCTGCGCACCCTGCTGCGCAAGCGCGCCCTGGCGACGCTCACGGTCGGCGACGAGATCGCCACCGCCAGGCGCCCGCGTGACCTGGCGCGCGTGCAGGCCGCCCTGCCCTCGCTCGCGGCGGGCCTGCTGGCCGACGG
>NZ_JBLXFR010000040.1:0-35208 GCF_048261845.1 Stappia sp.
GAACTTGCCGGGCATCTCGATTTCCGGGGAGGCTTCAATGCGCTTGACGGGGATTGACCGGCGGCAGCTGCTTCTGGGCACCGGCGCGGGCCTTGCCGCGCTTGCCGCGCGCGGGCCGGCGGCCTTTGCCGCCGGGGCGCGGGCGCTCGAGGCGGGGGGCCCGCTTTTTGCCGCCGCGCGGCGCGAGGCCGACGGCACCCATTCGGTCGTCGTCACCGGTCTCGACGGATCGACGAGGGCGAGAGTGCCGCTGCCGGACCGGGGCCATGACGTTGCCGTCTGCCCGGGCACCGGCCGCTGTCTCGCCTTCGCCCGCAGGCCCGGCACCTTCGCGGTTCTGTTCGATCCGCTCGGGCGCGGCGAGCCGGTGACCGTCACCGCCGTGCCCGGCCGGCATTTCTACGGCCACGGCGCCTTTTCGCCTGACGGACGGCTGGTCTATGCCACCGAGAACGACTTCGAGACCTCGCGCGGCGTCATTGGCGTTTACGACGTCTCTGGCGAAACGCCGGAGCGCGTCGGCGAGTACTGGTCCGGCGGCACCGGTCCGCACGACATCCTGCCCCTGCCGGACGGCCGCACGCTGGTGGTCGCCAATGGCGGCATCGAGACGCATCCGGACCACGAGCGCGAGAAGCTGAACGTCGCCACCATGCGGCCCAATATCGCGCTGATCGACTGCCTGAGCGGCTCGATTCTGGCCACCATCGAGGCGCCCGCGCATCTCCACCAGCTGTCGCTGCGCCACATGGCTGTGGGGGCGGCCGGCAAGGTGTGGATCGGAGGCCAGTACGAGGGGCCGCAGGACGACACGCCGCCGCTTGTGGCCTCGCTCGACATCGCAAGCGGCCGGCTGGCGCTGCATGACGTGCCGGACGACCTCTCCGGCAGGCTTGCCAACTATATCGGCTCGGTCGCGCTCAGTCGCGACGGAGAGGTGGTCGCCGCCTCCTGCCCGCGCGCCGGCAAGGTGCTTTATTTCAGGGCCGGCGACGGCACGTTCCTGGCCGCCCAGGACCGCGTCGATGCCTGCGGACTGGCGCCGCTCGACCAGGGCGCCTTCCTCATTTCCGACGGCCGGGGAGGCCTCAGCGACAGCGCCGATCCGGCCGGCGCGCCGGCCTTGCTGGCGGCCACGCCCGGCATTGCCTGGGACAATCACATCGTGGCGCTTGGCCCCGCCTGAACGGGCAGCGAGGCTCAGCCGATATCGGTGAAGTCGACTTCGGCCATCAGGTCGCCGGCAAGGTTTTCCAGCGCGGCTGACAGGTCGCTGGCGGCAAGGTCCACCGGCAGCACCATGTCGACCGCGGCGCGGAACATCCGCTCGCCGCTCATCGAGCCGGCATAGATCTCGGTTTCCAGGCTGGTGATGCTGACGCCCTTGGCGGCCAGCACGGCGGAAACCGCATGAACGATGCCCGGATGATCCTGGCACATGACCGTCATCCGCGCCGCCTGGCCATGGGTCTCATGGGCAGCACCGCTGCGCCTCAACGTGGTGGTGATGCCGTGCGGGGCGAGCGCGCCGAGCGCGGCTTCCAGTGCCTCGATCCGGTTCTCGGGCACCTCGACGCGAACGATGCCGGCAAACTCGCCGGCAAGCCGCGACATGGAGCTTTCGATCCAGTTGCCCTCATGCGCGGCGATCACGTCCGCCAGCTGCGAGACGAGGCCGGGGCGATCATCGGCAAGCGCCGTCAGTACCAGCGAGATCATCGACATGAAAGGAGCTCTCCCGGGTTGTTTTCCGGGAGGGTAGTGCCTTTCGGCGTCCCGGGAAACCGGTCCGTTTTCGCAAGGCCCGACGGTTCCACCCGGCCCGGCCGCGTCACAGGGCTGGTGATGTCACGGGGTCTTGCTGTTGCCCGGCGCGGCGCGGGGGCCGAAGGCCGCCGTGTAAAGCCGGTCGGCGACCCTCGACAGTCGAACGAGCACCTTGACCGGCAGACGCGCCAGCGGCGGCACCACGTCATGGCAGAAGGCCACCTTGCGGACATAGTCCGGCACGTGCCACTCGAACCAGGAAAAGGCCGGAAAATACCCGGTGTCACCGGCGTTCAGCACGCGCGTCTCGCCGTCCGGACCGGTCACCGTCACCGACCCCTCGAGGATGTAGACCGCCTCGTCGCAACCGAAATACCAGTTGAAGCGGCCGGCCGTGCAATCCCAGACCGACATTGACGCATTGCGGTCGTCGCCCTGCGCCAGCTGCACCGCGCGCGCCTGCGGCGCACCCTCCAGCACCCAGTCCGGATTGATCGGCGCTGGGTCAAGTTTCAGCCCGTCCAGGCGGGCGAGCGTCAGGCCGGCGGGGGTGCGGTCGGCAAATGTCATCGCGCTGGCGGGGGCGATTGCCGCGGCGAGTTGCGTCATGAACGATTCTCTCCCTCATTCTTGTTGCAACCAAGGATAAGGCAAGGCGGTGAACATCCGGTTTCCGCGATCCTGACGATTGTGCCTATCCGCCTGAACACGCCGGGGTTTTGGAGACGGCTGCCGCTCTGCCGACAGGTTCCGCCGGATTTGGTGCTTGATGCCTCCGACCGGCTCCACTAGCGTGCCCGGCCAATGACGGCGTCCCGGGAGGGACTGAAAGCGATTCCGGTGCCGATCGACCCATGTCGGGGATCCAGTCCGGAGCTGTCCGAGCGGTTTGGCAGGCGTTGCGCGGTTCGCGCTGCGTCCGGCATGGCGTGCGCGACCGGTTTCTCCCTCACAAGCGACGCCAATGGTGACCCGGCATCAGGCCGGCACCGGGCAGCGGGCACTGGCCGTCAGGCCGAGAGGGAGCTTTTGAGATGAAACACGAATTTGTCTTCGGCGCGGTTTTGACGGAGCGTCCCTCGGATGCATTCGAGGGGGGAGCGTAATGGCCGGCATGACGGACGAAGCAGGCGAGAAGCTGGGGCTGATGATTTGCGGCCACGGCAGCCGCAACCGCGGTGCGGTCGGTGAATTCGCACAGCTTGCCGAGCGGCTGAAGGCCCGCTTTCCCGGCTGGCCGGTGGAATACGGCTATCTCGAATTCGCCAATCCGGTGATCAAGGACGGTCTCGACCGGTTGCGCGCGCAAGGCTGCACCCGCATTCTCGCGGTGCCGGGCATGCTGTTCGCCGCCGGCCACGCCAAGAACGACATCCCGTCCGTCCTCAACACCTATCAGGCGCAGAACCCGGGCGTCACCATCACCTATGGCCGGGAGCTGGCCGTCGACACGCGCATGGTCCGCGCCGCCGGCGATCGCATCCGCGAGGCCCTTGAAGGCGCGGCCGGCGGCGACGTGCCGCTGCACGAGACGCTTCTGATGGTGATCGGGCGCGGCGCTTCCGATCCGGACGCCAATTCCAATGTCGCCAAGATCACCCGCATGCTGTGGGAAGGTTTCGGCTTCGGCTGGGCGGAGACGGGGTATTCGGGCGTCACCTTCCCGCTGGTGCAGCCGGCGCTGGAGCATGCGGCGAAGCTCGGTTACCGCCGCATCGTCGTCTTCCCCTATTTCCTGTTCTCCGGCGTGCTCGTCAGCCGCATCTACAATCACACCGACGAGGTCGCCGCCCGCCATCCCGAAATCGAGTTCCTCAAGGCCGGCTATCTCAACGACCATCCGCAGGTGATCGACACGATGGCGGACCGGGTGCAGGAGATCCTGCAGGGCGCCAACCTGATGAACTGCCAGATGTGCAAGTACCGGGAGCAGGTGCTGGGCTTCGAGGAGGACATCGGCCGGCCGCAGGAAAGCCATCACCACCATGTCGAGGGGCTCGGCGCCGATGCCGAGTGCAAGCTCTGCGATGTGACCTGCACAGGCGCCTGCGAGGAACAGGCCGCCGCCGGCCATCACCACCACGATCACGGCCACTCCCACGATCATCACCACCATGACCACGGGCACGGACATTCCCATTCACACGGGCACGGGCACGGGCACGACCATCACGACCACCATCACCCGGTCTATCCGCATGCCGACCACCCGCACGGGCCGAAATCCATGCGCAAGTCGGGCGGGTGAGCGCGGCGTGACGACGGCAAGGATGACGGCGTGAACGCGGGCGATCCCCCCTTCTACGACTACGAGCACGATCCGGCGGCGATCTACCGCCGGTCCTTCGCCATCGTGCGCGGCGAAGCCGACCTGGCGCGCCTGCCCGAAAGCCTGCATCCGGCCGCGATCCGCATGATCCATGCCTGCGGCATGCCGGAGATCGTCGCCGACATCGGCTGGCGCGGCGACGTGGCGGCGATTGTCGCGCAGGCGCTTGCCGCCGGAGCTCCGGTCTTCGCCGATGTGCGCATGGTCTGCGAGGGCATCATCGCAAGACGTTTGCCGGCTGATAACAGCCTCGTCTGTACGCTCAATGACCCCGGCGTGCCGGACCTGGCGAAGCGCCTCGGCACCACCCGCTCGGCCGCCGCCGTCGACCTTTGGGCGGACCGGCTGGACGGGGCTGTCGTCGTCATCGGCAACGCGCCGACGGCTCTCTTCCATCTGCTGGAACGGATCCACCAGGGCTTTCCGCGTCCGGCGGCGATCCTCGGCTTTCCGGTCGGCTTCGTCGGCGCGGCGGAATCCAAGGAGGCGTTGCTCGACAGCCCGCTCGGCATCCCGTGCCTGGCGCTGCGCGGTCGCAAGGGCGGCTCGGCAATTGCCGCCGCCGCGCTCAACGCGCTGGCCGCCGGCGTGCCGGAAGAGACGGCGCCATGAGCCCGGCCGAGAACGGCGCGCCGGGGGGCGCCGCACCCTGGCTGACGCTGGTCGGCATCGGCGAGGATGGCCTTGACGGACTGACGCCGATTGCCCGCCGCGCCGTTGAGGAAGCCGGGCGGATCTTCGGCGGCGCGCGCCATGCGGAACTGGTGGCGGCACTCGGCAAGAGCGTGACGCCCTGGCCCTCTCCCTTCGAGGCGGGCGCCGGGATGCTGCTTGCCGGGCGCGGCACGCCGACCGTGGTGCTCGCCTCCGGCGATCCGATGTGGTTCGGGGTCGGCGCGACCCTTGCGCGCGTGCTTGCCCCGCACGAAATGCTGGTTCTGCCCGCGCCGTCCTCCCTGTCGCTTGCCGCCGCGAGGCTTGGCTGGCCGCTGCAGGAGACCGAGACGCTGTCGCTGCACGGCCGGCCGCTCGACCTCCTGCGCGGCGTCCTCTTTCCCGGCGCCCGCATTCTCTGCCTGACGTCGGGAGTGGCCGCCGCCGACGAGATTTCCGACCTGCTCGTCGACGAGGGCTATGGCGCGAGCCGGATCACCGTGCTCGAACATCTCGGCGGGCCGCGCGAGCGGGTTCTCGCGGCGATGGCGGAGAGCTGGCGCGGGCCGGTCGCGGCGCTGAATGTCATTGCCATCGAGGCGCAGGCGGTTGCCAACACGCCCTTGCGCGCCCGCGTGCCGGGGCTTGCCGACGACGCCTTCCGTCATGACGGCAAGATCACAAAGCGGGAGATCCGCGCCGTGACGCTCGCCCGGCTGATGCCGGTGCCCGGCGCGCTGCTGTGGGATATCGGTGCGGGATCGGGGGCGGTCGCCATCGAGTGGTTGCGGGCCGCGCCGCGCAGCCAGGCCATCGGGCTGGAGCCGGACGATGCCCGCCGCGCCACGGCGCGGGCCAATGCGGCAGCGCTCGGCGTGCCCCAACTCGACCTGCGCGCCGCGTCCGCGCCGGACGGGCTCGCGGACCTGCCGCCGCCCGATGCGATCTTCTTCGGCGGCGGACTGACCGCACCCGGCGCGCTCGAGGCCGCCCTTGCCGCGCTGAAGCCGGGCGGCCGGCTTGTCGCCAATGCGGTGACGCTGGAAAGCGAGGCGGTGCTTGCCGCGGCCCATGCCCGCCATGGCGGCGAGCTGGCGCGCATCGCCATCTCGCGCGCCGGCCCGGTCGGCGGCATGACCGGCTGGCGGCCCCTGATGCCGGTGACGCAATGGAGCTTCATTCTGCCATGACGAAAACCGGAACGCTTTACGGCGTCGGGCTCGGGCCCGGCGACCCTGAACTGATGACCGTGAAGGCGCATCGCCTGATCTCCTCGGCCAAGGTCGTCGCCTACCCCGCGCCTGACGATGGCGAGAGCTTCGCCCGTTCGATCGCGGCCCATGTCATTCCGGACGGGGCGCGCGAGATCCCGATCGTCGTGCCGATGCGCGTCGAGCGGTTTCCCGCGCAGGCCGTCTATGACCGCGCGGCGGAGGAGATCGGCGCCGCCCTTGCCGCCGGCGAGGACGTGGTGACGCTGTGCGAGGGCGATCCCTTCTTCTACGGCTCCTTCATGTATCTCTATGAGCGGCTGTCGGGCAGCCATCCTTGCGAGATCGTGCCGGGCGTCACCTCGCTGACGGCCTGTGCCGCGCGGCTCGGCCGGCCGCTCACCGCGCGCAACGACGTGCTCACCGTCATACCCGGTCCGCTTGCCGACGAGGAGATCGCCGCCCGCATCGAGGCGGCCGGCGCCATCGCCATCATGAAGGTCGGCCGCCATCTGGAACGGCTCAAGGCGCTGGTTTCCGCCCTGGGCCTGCTGGGTCATGCCGGCTATGTGGAACGGGCGACGCTTGCCAGCGAAAAGGCGATGCCGCTGGCGAAGGTGAATGACGCCTCCGCCCCCTATTTTTCGATGATCCTGATTTACAAGGGAGACGAAGCGTGGATGCTTCCGCCGCAATCCTCGTCCTGACACCGGCGGCGCTCGCCACGGCGCGGCGCATTGCCGCCGCCCTGCCGGGCGCGACCCTGCACGGGCTCGCCCACCGGGTGCCGGGGCTCGACGTCCCCTTTGCCGAGACGCTCAACCACATCCGCGCGCTCTACCAGGCCGGCACGCCGATCATCGGCGTCTGTGCCTCCGGCATCCTCATCCGGGCGCTTGCCGCCGTGATCGAGGACAAGCGCTCCGAACCGCCGGTGATCGCCGTCTCCGAGGACGGGGAAAGCGTCGTGCCGCTGCTTGGCGGTCATCGCGGCGCCAACTCGCTCGCCCGCCAGGTGGCGGGTGCGCTGGACGCCCACGCGGCGGTGACGACGCAGGGCGACACGGCGCTCGGCGTGGCGCTCGATTCGCCGCCCAAGGGCTGGTGGCTGGCCAATCCGGAACATGCCAAAGGCGTGATGGCGCGGCTGCTCGCCGGCGAGCCGGTGCGCATCGAGGGGTCCGCCTCCTGGCTGAGCCGCTCGCGCCTGCCGGTTTCCGACAGTGCGGCGCTGGCGATTGCCGTCACCGAAAAGGCCCGCCCCGCGACGCCGGATGCGCTGGTCTATCATCCGCAATGCCTTGTCGTCGGCGTCGGCTGCGCCCGCGGCTGCCCGCCCGAGGAACTGGTTGCGCTCGTCCGGGAGGCCCTCGCCGGGGCGGGGCTTGCCGAAGGCGCCGTGGCGCTGGTCGCAACGCTCGACCTGAAGGCGGACGAACCGGCGGTGCATGCGCTGGGCAAGGCGCTCGGCGCGCCGGTGCGCGTGTTTCCGGCAAGCCGGCTGGAGGAGGAGGCAGGGCGTCTTGCCAACCCGTCCGACGTCGTTTTCGCGGAAGTCGGCTGTCATGGCGTTTCGGAAGGCGCGGCTCTCGCCGCGAGCGGCACGGATGGCGAACTGGTCGTGGAAAAGCGCAAGAGCGCCAATGCGACGGTCGCGGTGGCGCGCGCACCCGCGCCCCTCGATCCGGTGGAGATCGGCCGGGCACGCGGCCGGCTCTCGGTGATCGGCATCGGCCCGGGACGCGACGACTGGCGCACGCCGCAGGCCTCGCGCCTTTTGGCCGAGGCCGACGAGGCGGTCGGCTACTCGCTCTATCTCGACATTGTTGCGCCCTTGATCCAGGGCAAGCCGCGCCACGCCTTTCCGCTCGGCGCGGAGGAGGAGCGGGTGCGCTTCGCGCTGGAGCGCGCCGGCGAGGGGCGCTCGGTGGCGCTCGTCTCCTCCGGTGATGCCGGCATCTACGCCATGGGCGCGCTGGTCTATGAACTGCTGCACCGACCGCAGGAAGAGGGCGGCGTTTCGGACGCGGCCCGGCGCATCGAGGTGGTCAACGCGCCCGGCATCTCGGCCCTGCAGGCGGCCTCCGCCCTTGTCGGCGCGCCGCTCGGGCATGACTTCTGCACCATCTCGCTCTCCGATCTCCTCACCCCCTGGGAGGCGATCGAGCAGCGGCTCAAGGCGGCGGCCCTCGGCGATTTCGTCGTCGCCTTCTACAACCCGGTGTCGAAGCGTCGCCGCACCCAGCTTGCCGCCGCCCGGGAGATCCTGCTGACGGGCCGTCCCGCCGACACGCCCGTCGTGCTCGGCTACAATCTCGGCCGCGAGGGCGAGACGATCACCGTGACGACATTGGGGGACTTGCGCGTCGACGACGTCGACATGCTGACCACGGTGCTGGTCGGTTCGTCCGCCTCGCGCGCGGTGATGACGGGCGCAGGCAAGCCCTTCGTCTACACCCCGCGCGGCTACGCCAAACGCATCGAGGAAAAGCTATGACCGTTCATTTCATCGGCGCCGGCCCCGGCGATCCCGACCTCATCACCGTGCGCGGGCTGAAGCTGATCGAGGCGTGCCCGGTCTGTCTCTATGCCGGCTCGCTGGTGCCCGAGGCGATCGTCAAGGCGGCGCCCGAGGGCGCGCGCGTCGTCGACACCGCGCCGATGACGCTCGACGAGATCATGGCCGAGATCGAGGCCGCGCATGCGCGGGGAGAGGACGTCGCCCGCGTCCATTCCGGCGATCCCTCGCTCTATGGCGCGATCGCCGAACAGATCCGGCGCTTGCGCGAAAAGGACATTCCCTTCGACGTGACGCCGGGCGTGCCGGCCTTCGCCGCCGCCGCCGCCGCGCTGGGGCAGGAACTCACCGTGCCCGAGATCGCCCAGACGGTGATCCTCACCCGCACGACGATGAAATCCTCCGACATGCCCCCTGGCGAGGACCTGGAGACGCTCGGCAGGAGCGGCGCGACGCTCGCCATTCATCTTTCCATCCGCAACCTGCGCGAGATCGAGCGGCAACTGGTGCCGCTTTATGGCGAGGATTGCCCCGTGGTGGTCGCCTACCGGGTCGGCTGGCCGGACCAGAGCTTTATCCACGGCACGCTGTCGGACATCCGCGAGAAGGTCAGGCTGTCGAAGATCACCCGCACGGCGCTGATCTTTGTCGGCCGGGCCTTGCAGCCCGCAGCCGATTTTCGCGATTCGGCGCTCTACCACGCCGACCACGTGCATGTGCTCCGGCCGAAGAAGAAAAAGGCGAAAGCCGGGGCGTAAGCCGCTTCCGGGCGGCCCGGATTTGCATCATGGCGCCCATCCCCCTAGGCTCGGGCCACACCCGACAGCCAAAGGAGAGACCCGCCATGGAGCCGAAAAACGCGCTCTTGAAACGAGCCTACGCCCTTGATGGAGACGCGGAAAAGATCCGCGACCTCTATGCCGACTGGGCGGAAAGCTATGACGGCGACACGGTCGGCGGCATGGGCTATGTCGCGCCCGCGCTCGCCGCCGAGGCCCTGGCCGCGATACTCGGCCCGGCGCAGGCCGTGCTCGATGCCGGCTGCGGCACGGGGCTTGTCGGCCGCGAGCTGGACAGCCGCATCGAGGCCGCGATCGACGGCGTCGATCTCAGCCCCGGCATGCTGGAACAGGCCGGGGCGAAGGGTGTCTATCGGCATCTTTCGGAAGCGGACATGACGAGGCCGCTGAACATTCCCGACAACACCTATGACGGGGTCGTCAGCGTCGGCGTTTTCACCAGCGGCCATGTCGGACCGAAGGCCATCGACGAGCTTGCCCGTGTGGCAAGGCCCGGCGCGCCTGTGGTCGTCACCGTGCATGAGAAGGTCTGGGAGCCGGACGGCTATCCCGGCCATCTGAAGGCGATGGAGAACCGGGGCCTGGTTCGTATCCGGGCCGTGCGCGACACCCCCTATCACGAAAAGGAAGGCTATCGCTGCAAGCTCTGCGTGCTCGAGGCCGCCTGATCGCGGGCGGCGCGCCTGTTCCTCACGCCCTGTCGATCAGGTGGATATAGGAGCCCATGACGCGGCCGACGCGCAGGCCGACATCGCCAAGGGACGCGCCGGTCGCGCCGCGGGCCTCGAACAGGCGGCTTGCCTCTCCCTCCCGGACAAGTGTCGAATAGTGGAACTCGTGGCCGGTGAGCCGGCCCTGCCAGGGGGCGCCGGCATGGGCGAGGAGCCGGCGATAGCCCAGATGCCGCTTGCGCGTTGCAAAGCTCGTCTCCAGCGGCAGCAGGCCAAGCATGGCATGGCGCGCGCCGTGCGCATCGACAAGCCCGTCGCCGAGCACCATGTAGCCGCCGCATTCGCCATAGACCAGCGCGCCGCGAGCCGCCGCGCCCTGCATGCCGGACCGGAAGGCGGAAGCTTCCGCTATGCGTGCCGCATGCAGTTCCGGATAGCCGCCGGGCAGATAGACCGCATCGGCCAGGCTGTCGGGGGCTTCATCGGCAAGCGGCGAGAAGAACGTGATTTCGGCGCCTAGTGCCCGCCAGCCCTCGACCAGATGCGGATAGGAAAAGGCGAAAGCCGTGTCGCGGGCGATGGCGATGCGCTGGCCCGGCGGGGAAAGCGTCGGCGTCTCGCCGGCGGCAGGAAGCGGCCGGGCCAGCCGGATCAGCGCATCGAGGTCGCAGGTGGCCGCGACGCGTGTCGCCGCGTGGTCGAGAAAGGCGTCAAGATCGCCGTGCTCGCCCGCCTGCACCAGACCGAGATGGCGCTCGGGCAGTTCGAACCCTGCATCGCGCGCAACCGCGCCGAGGACCGGCATGCCGATGGCATCGAGCGCGGCCCGCAGCATCGTTTCGTGGCGAGGGCTGCCGGTGCGGTTCAGGATCACCCCGGCGACATCGATGTCGGTCCGGTGGTCGCGAAAGCCGCGCACCAGCGCCGCGACCGATTGCGACTGCTTCGCCGCGTCGACGACAAGCACCGCCGGCAGCGACAGGCGCGCGGCGAGATCTGCGGTCGAACCGGTGCCGTCGGCGGCTCCGTCGAACAGGCCCATCACCCCCTCGACGACGAGGATGTCGGCATCTCTCGCCTGCCGTGCGGCAAGCGCGCCGAGCAACTCGCTGCGCATGGCGAAGGGGTCGAGATTGACACAAGGCCGGCCGCTGGCGGCGGCATGAAAGGCGGGGTCGATATAGTCCGGCCCGGTTTTGGCGCTGGCGACACGCAGGCCCCGGCGCGCCAGCGCGCGTAGCAGCGCCAGCGTCAGCGTGGTCTTGCCGGCGCCCGAGGACGGCGCGGCGATGACAAGACCCGAACCGCGCACGGCGCTCATCCGGTCACGGACGTCCGGCGGCCAAGGTCGAGCGGATCGGCGTCGAGCTGGCGCCCGGCGAGTGCACCGAGCCAGTCGAGACCGGCGCGCAGGCGCACCACCTCGCCGACACAGACGATCGCCGGTGGTTCGAGCCCGGCATGTGCCGCGTCCCGGGCGGCCGTCCCGAGCGTCGTCTCGAGCACTTTCTGGGTGGGGAGCGAGGCATCGCAGACGATGGCGACCGGTTCGCTCTCCTTGCGTCCGCCGGCAACGAGCCGCTCGGTGATATGGGCGAGATGTTTCATCGCCATGTAGATGACGATCACGGGCGAACCGCGCGCGATCGCCTCCCAGTCGATGGCCGAGGGGGTCAGGCCGGTCTGGTCGTGGCCGGTGAGGAAGGTGACCGCCTGGTTGGTGTCGCGGTGGGTCGCCGGGATGCCGGCATAGGCCAGCCCGCCGATGCCGGCGGTGATGCCGGGAATGATGCGGAAGGGCACGCCTTGCGAGACCAGCGTCAGTGCCTCCTCGCCGCCGCGTCCGAAGACGAACGGATCGCCGCCCTTGAGTCGCAGCACCCGCTTGCCCGCCCGGGCGTGCTCGACGAGCTTCAGCGAGATGTCGCGCTGCTTCGGGCTCGGCTTGCCGCCGCGCTTGCCGGCATAGTCGATGGTGGCATCGGGCCGCGCCAGTGCCAGGATCGAGGTGTCGACCAGCGCGTCGTAGACGATGACGTCCGCCTGCCGCAGTCCGTTGATCACATGCAGCGTCAAAAGGCCCGGGTCGCCGGGGCCGGCGCCGGCCAGCCACACCCAGCCGGGCTCGAAGGCCGGCAGGGCGAAATCGTCCGGCAGGAGCCCTGCCAGCGGTTTGCCATGCACTGTCGTCGCTTCGTTTCCGGCGCTCGTCTTGGTATCGGTCGTGTCTGTCATGCTGACCTTTTTGTACGCCGCCATGGCTGTCCAGCCAAGGTTGCTTTGCGTCCGTCGCTATTGGAATTGCGACCCGGCCGCCCGCGCACCTATAGTCGCGCCCATGAATGCGGGAAAAACCGAACAAAAGCAGCCCTCCGAGCTGCGCCGGGGCTGGACCACCGGGACTTGTGCCAGCGCCGCCGCGAAGGCGGCCTACGAGGCGTTGCTGACCGGCACGTTTCCCGATCCCGTCGAGGTGAGCCTGCCGAAGGGGGAGCGCCCGGCCTTCGCTTTGGCGCGCGAGGAACTGGGCGAGGGTTACGCGCGTGCCGGCATCGTCAAGGACGCGGGCGACGATCCCGACGTCACCCACGGGGCGCTGGTGCTTGCCACGGTGCGAAAGGGCGAAGCCGGCTCGGGCGTCCGTTTCCGCGCCGGCGAAGGGGTCGGCACGGTGACGCTTGCCGGCCTGCCGGTGCCGCCGGGGGAGCCGGCCATCAACCCGGTGCCGCGCGAGATGATCTGCAAGGCGATCGCCGAGGTGGCGGAGCGTTTCGGCGCCAGCGGCGACGTGGAGGTGGAAATTTCCATCCCCGGCGGCGAGGCCCTTGCCCGGCGCACCATGAACCCGCGTCTGGGCATCCTCGGGGGGTTGTCGATCCTCGGCACCACCGGCATCGTCCGCCCCTTCTCATGCGCCGCCTGGATCGCCTCGATCCATCGCGGCGTCGATGTGGCGCGCGCCGCCGGGCTTGTCCATGTGGTCGGCGCCACCGGATCGACGTCGGAGGCCGCCGCGCTTGCCCGCCATCCGCATCTCGGCGAGCTCGCCTGTCTCGACATGGGCGATTTCGCCGGCGGACTGCTCAAGTATCTGCGTGCCCATCCCCTGCCGAAACTGACCATGGCCGGCGGCTTTGCCAAGTTCGTCAAGCTGGCGCAGGGCGCGCTCGACCTGCATTCGGCGCGCAGCCAGGTGGATTTCGAGGCCCTGGCCGGCATCATCGCCGATGCCGGGGCATCGCCGGCGCTGGTCGATGCCGCGCGCCATGCCAACACGGCCAAGGAAGTGCTCGACCGCGCCTTCGTTGAGGGCGTCGACGTTGCCGCCTGCGTTGCGCGGGCCGCGAAGACGCAGATCCGGAGCGTGCTCCGCGATGCGGCGATCGATGTCGAGGTGCTGGTGGTCGACCGGGCGGGCACCGTCGTTGCGCATGCGCCGTTCGACACGAACGCGCCCGCATGAGCGGGCCGCTTGTCCTCATGGTGCTCGGCGGTACCGGAGATGCCCGCGCCCTGGCAAAGCGGCTCGCCGGAGACCTGCGCTTTCAGGCAAGCGTCTCGCTCGCCGGCGCGGTCGAGCGGCCCGACACCTATGCGCTTCCCGTCAGGACCGGCGGCTTCGGCGGGGCGCAAGGAATGGCCCGTTTCCTGGAGGAGGCACGCATCGGGGCGCTGGTCGATGCGACCCATCCCTTCGCCGCCCGCATCTCGGCGAATGCGGTGGCCGCCGCCGAGGCTGCCTGTGTCCCCTTGCTGCGGCTGGAGCGTCCGCCCTGGTGCCCCTCTTCCGGGGACGACTGGCGCGAGGTCGACGATCTCGACGCGGCGGCGGCGGCGTTGCCCCAGGGTGCCCGGCCTTTCCTTGCGGTCGGCCGCAAGGAGATTTTCCGGTTTGCCGGACGCGGGGACCTCCACTGCCTGATGCGGATGATCGACCCGCCCGGCGAGGGCGTGCCGCTGCCCCGGGGCAGGCTGGTGCTGGCGCGGCCCTCGGACGATGCCGACACCGAGGCCGAATTGCTGCAAAGCCACGGAGCCACCCATGTCGTTGCCAAGAACAGCGGCGGGCGCTGGGGTGCGGCGAAGCTTGTCGCGGCGCGCCGGCTCGGCCTGCCGGTGATCATGGTGCGCCGGCCGGAAACCGGACTGGCGGGCGAGAGGGCCGAGGACGTGGATGCGGCGATGGAATGGCTGGAACGACTGGCCGGCGGCGCAGTGTCAGGCTGACGGTGTCAGGCTGACGGCCGTTGTCCGCCCCTCAGCCGGAGCCACAGGATGTTCCAAAGATAGCGGGCGACGCCGGACGTGTAGCGCCTGCCGAGGCGGCGCGGCTCCTGCAGGAAGCGGAAAATCCACTCAAGGCCGAAGCGGCGCATCGCTCCAGGCGCCCGTGCCACCTCGCCGGCGGTGAAGTCGAACAGCGCGCCGACACCGAGCGCCAGCGGCGCGTCGAGACGGGGAAACAGCCGGTCGATCAGGTATTCCTGCTTGGGATTGCCCATGGCGACCAGAAGGATGTCCGGGCGCGCGGCGTTGATCGTTGCGACAATCCCGGCCTCGTCGTCAGGGCTGAAATAGCCGTCGCGCCAACCGCAGATCTCGATGGCGGGATAGCGGGCGGTGAAGGTCGCGGCCGCCTTTTTGACCACATGGGGATGGGCGCCGAGCAGGTAGACGCGGGTGCCGGCCGGTGCGGCGGCAAGCAATGCGGGCACGAAATCCGTGCCGTTGAGATTGTCCGGAAAGCCTGTGCCGGACAGCACGCGCGCGCCGATCTCCGCGCCGATCCCGTCGTTGAGCACCAGGAAGCGCGACAGCGTCTCGGCATAGGCGGCATCGTCCATGGCCAGCAGCAGTCCGTGCGCGTTTGCGAAGGCGACGGCGCGTCTTCGTTGCTGCGCCACGTCGTCGAGGAGCAGTGCCACGGCAGTCTCCCGCGACAGGCGGGCAAGCTCCACCGGTCCGATTCTCACCGCCGGAAACAGTGTCTCGGCGCTGGAATCCCGGGCGGGGGGCGATGGCACTTGCTCGTTCATGACTGTTCGTTCCGCTCCGGTTGGGGCAAGGGAATGGACGGTTTCGGCTCAATGGTGTTCGAACCTATCGCAATGGCGTCCCGCAGGGGTGAACAAGTCCTTAAACGACGATGCGATACCGGGAAATACAAGGGGCGTTTTGGGAAATGTTAACCATGAACGGCGACACTCCTGAGCGTCCGGTCATGTGGCTGCGGCATGCCTTCGTGATGCAGGACACGGTATGATCGGGCCGCTACGACCCCGGTGCCGGACAGGAAGAGCGGTTATCGAGCATGATAGATATCTACCAGATCCCCGGGATTCTCAGGAAGCGCCTGATCTGGCTGATCGTGCTGCCGCTGGTGTTCGTCACCCTGGCGATGGCCTTTCTTGCGATGCGCACGCCGGTCTACCGGGCAATGGCCGAGATGCTGATCGAGCCGCAGGGCCTGCAGATCGTCGGTAACGACATTGTCGCGCGCGAGGGCGGGGACACCTTGCAGCGCCTGTCCATCGACAGCCAGGCCTATGTGATCCTGTCGAACGCCGTGCTCAACGAGGTGATCGAGAAGCTGGACCTGGAGAAGGATCCGGCCATCACCAGGCCGGTCGGCCCGGGCAGGCTCGCCCGTCTGCTGGGCCGGGGCGGGCCGGAACCGACCGCCGAGGACATCCGCGCCGCCGCCGTTGCCGGCCTGCGCGAGAGCCTGCAGGCGATTCGCATCGAGAAGGCCTTTGTCTTCAACATCTACGCAAGCCATCCGGACCGCTTCAAGGCGGCCGCCATCGCCAACGAAGCAGCCCGCACCTATCTCGACGAGGCGCGCCGCTCGCGCGCCGACACGACCCTGCGCGCCAGCGTTTCGCTGCAGTCGCAGGCCGAGGACCTGCGCCGGCGTCTCGAGATCGCCGAGGCGGCGGTCGAGACCTTTCGCGCCGAGAACGGCTTGATCAGCACCGGCCAGCGCGGGCTGGTCGTCGACCAGCAGCTCCAGGACGTCAACACCCAGCTGACCCAGGCAAGGCTGGAACTGGAAAGGGCGAAGGCGAATGCGGATCTTCTTGCCGAGCTGACGGTGACCGACATCGAGGCGGGCGGCCTGCCCACCAACCTTCAGACCACCACGCTCGGCACGCTGCGGGTGCAATACGCGCGTGTCGCCGAACGCGAGGCGCAGGCCGCGACGACGCTCGGCGCCAACCACCCGCAGCTGCGCGAACTGCGCTCCCAGCTTGACAACACGCGCCGCCAGATCGCCGACGAACTGTCCCGTGTGCGCCGCTCCGTGACCAGCGAGGCGCAGCGGGCCGAGGCCAATGTCGTCGCGCTGGAAGAGGAATCGCGCCGGCTTGCGTCCTCCAACGTGAGCCAGGGCAAGTCCCAGATCCGGCTGCGCCAGCTTGAAAGCGAGGCGGAATCGCTGAATGCCGTCTACAGGTCCTTCCTCAGCCGCGCCAAGGAGCTGCAGGAGCAACAGGAAATAGACACATCCAACTCGCGCATCATCTCGCGCGCCGTTGCCCCGCTGTCGCCGACCGGCCCTTCCGCCATCATCGTGCTGCTCGCCGCCGGCTTCTTCGGCTTTGCCCTGGCCGCGGCCGGCAGCGTCGGCTGGGAGATGGTCAACGGCAAACTCGGGTCGGAGCGGGAACTGGTCGATCGCACCGGAGTGCCGTTGCTCGCCAGCCTGCGCGCACCCGGGCGTGGGGTGTCTGCCAGGCGTCTTGCGCGGCTGCTGCCGGGCTCCGGAGAGCCCGCGGAAACGGCGGAGCGCCAGCTCGCGGTCGCCCGCATCGCCTACGCCCTGCGTCATGCGTTCGAAAACGAGCGCCCCGCCCATGTTCTCGTCCTCTCCTCGGGCGATGCTGCAGGGATATCGCCGCTCACCAGGGCAATCGCCGCCGGTCTTTACGACATGGGCGAGGACGTTCTTCTGGCGCATATGAATGACGGCGGCTCGGCCGCCGCACAGGAACCGCCTGCGGAGCCGGAGCCGCTCGCCTCGCCGGCGCGCAGCCGCCTGTCGAGCCTGCGCCGTGAGGCACAGCCTCTTGCCGAGCCGGCCGCGACGCGGCGTGCCGCGCCCGCAAGCCCCTTCGCCGTCGAGCGCCTGGACGGGTGCGGAGGCGCGGTGCCTGGTCTGCGCGAGGCGGAGGAGGACGAGTTCCTCGTCATCGATGGCGGCTCGGCGCTCTCCAACCCCTATCTGCCGATGCTGCTTGGCTATTGCGATGCCATCGTGCTCGTGTCCGGCGTCGGCCAGACCTCGCGCCGCGACCTCGACCGGACGCTGGCGCTGCTGCAGCCATGGCAGGACCGGATGATCGGCAATGTGGCACTCGCGGCCTGAGGCGCTTGCCGCGCCTCGCACGGCCGGCCTGCCGGCCCGGCGCCGCCCCTTCGAGGCGCGGCCGGAGCCCTATGACCTGTGGCTGAAGGCGGTCGTTGCCGTCGTTCTCGGCGGGCTCGTCTTCAATTTCGCCCTCGCCTTCGTCAACACGCGCCTGTTCGGCATTTCCGCCAGCCACGTGATGCTGCTCGAGGTGATCCTGATCGGCATCGGCCTGATGCTCGCCATCGACCGGCGCGTCGATCTCTATGTCGTGCTGATGATCTATCTCGCCTATATGGCGATGATCCTGGCGCTCAGGCCGGAACTCGACCTGAAGGCCATCCGCGACGGACTGATCCCCATTGTGTTCTATTTTCTCGGCCGCGGCATACGCGATATCGAGACCGCCGACCGGCTCGTGCTCGGCTGCGCCGGCATTGTCATCGGCGTCGGGCTTTTCGAGTATTTCCTGCTCGACCTCTTCGTCGCCAACGTCAACATCAACGATTATTACGTGGCGCGCGGCACCATCCAGCAGGGAGACAATTTCAACGAGGGTTCGAGCCTGTTCATCAGCGGCATCCGGCCGGAAGGGCGCAACTTCTTCCCCTTTCTCGGCCAGCACCGGGTTTCCTCGGTCTTCCTCGAGCCGGTCTCGATGGGCAATTTCGGCGCGTTCCTGGGCATGTGGGCGCTGTTTCGCAAGGACATGGCGCGGCGCAAGTTGCTGTTCGCCGCCGCCGCTGCGGTGATCATCCTGGGCGATGCGCGGTTCGGCCTGTTCGTGTGCTTCGGCTTCGGGGCTGCCTTCGTCGTACATCGCTTCGTGCCGCGCGTCCTGTGGTGGCTGCTGCCGGCGATGGTGATCGTCAGCCTGGTGATCTACGGAAGCTGGACCACGCGGCTGAGCTGGGAGGACGACCTGGGCGGCCGCTGGTTCCATGCCGCGCGCCTGTTCCTCAAGCTCGACCTGGCGGGCGTTTTCGGCATTTCCGCCATGGATACGTTCCTTGACGACAACGGCTATGCCTACACGTTGCACCAGTTCGGGCTGATCGGGGTCGCGGGTTTGTGGTCCCTGTTCATTTTCGCCAGGACGCGCTCGGTCGATGCCTGGCGCTTCCGTGCGCTGGTCGCGACCTATATCTGCCTTTTGATGGTGGTCTCGAATTCCCTCTATTCGATCAAGACCGCGGCGCTGCTATGGCTGTGCGTGGGGGCTGTTGATGTCTGGCCCGGCTTTGCCCGCAAGCCTGCGCAGCAGGCGCGTGCGGGGACGCGGCCCTCTCAGCGGCCAGCGACTTCCCGGTAGAGATCTTCATAGCGCCGCGCCGTTCCGGCCCAGGAATAGGTATCGGCGACCGCCATCACCTGTTCGCGCGTCGCGGCGGGAGCCTTCACCAGTGCGGCATGGGCCCTTTCGATCTGGCGCGCGGTCGTGGCGGGGTCGGTGAAGTCGCACAAGGATATGCCGTCATGCCTTGCCGCGAAGGCGGAGAAGGCGGCATTGCGCTGCACCACCGGCGTCAGGCCGGCACTCATCGCCTCGATCAGGGCAATGCCGAAGCCCTCGTAGGCGGAGGCGCTGACAAAGAGGCTGTTGCTGGCCAGGATATCCCGGATCTCGGCGTCGGACGGGCCGACATGCAGGCGGACCTTCTCGGTCAGCCCGCGTGCGGAAATCATCCGCAGCACGTCATCCGCGCTCCAGTCGAAGGGGGTGCCGATGATGTCGAGCGTCCAGCTGTCGTCTCGCGCGCTCAGGTCCGCCATTGCGTCGAGCAGCAGGTCGACGCGCTTGTTGATCGCCAGTCGGCCGATGGTGACCAGGCCACGGCGCGGAACGCGGGAGCCGCAATCGCCGAACTTCCCCAGATCGACGCCGTTCTCGATCAGCCGCACCTTCGTCGGCGCGATCTCGGCGAACTTTTCATAGTCGCTCTGGCTGCAGCAGGCGACGGCGCCGTAGCGGTTGGCCGTCAGCCGGGTCACCGCGCGGAACCAGATCTGCTTGAGAAGGCGGTAGTCCTGACTGTGGAAGAAACCGCCATGGGTGGTGGCGATCATCGGCTTGCGATGGAACGGCGCGGCGAGGGCGAGTGCGTCGAAGAAGAAGTCGACGGCATGCACGTGAACAAGGTCCGCGTCGCGGATCGCCGACAGGATGCGGGGCGATACGGGATAGCGCGGCGAGCCGAAATAGGACAACCGCTCGACCTCCACCCCGTCGATCACCTCACGGGACGGCAGCTTGCCGCCGTCGCCGCGAAACACCTCGTCGCAGGTGACGATGCGGATGCGCTTGAACCGGCCCTGCTGGCGTGCCGCGAGGCTGGCGACGAAATCCTCCAGCCCGCCAATGCTTGGCTTGTACTGGCGCACCACATGCACCAGCGTGTCGCCGGCGAAGACCGGTTCCGGTCCGGTCGCCTCTGGTTCCTGGGGATCGTTCCGGTGCATTGCCGCCCTCACGTCGCCGCTCCCGCGAGGCCTGCAAGCGGGCTTCCGCCACGGCTTGCAAGAGCGCGGAACAGGCCGGCCATGCCGCAGGCGGTGTAGGCGGCACCGTCTTCGGTATATTCGGCATTCTGCCGGGGCAGGGTGAAGGGGCTGTCGACATGTTCCGGGAACAGGCATCCGGGCGTGGTCGTGACGGCCGAGCGGAAGCCGGTCTCGCGGGCAATGCGCGGTTCGCGCGCACCGGAGATCGACGGCGCGCCGTACGGGTAGGCGAAGTGCGGGACCTCCCGCTGCAGGCGTTCCTCCAGGAAGAGCTTGTTGTCGGCCATCTCGGTGCGCACGTCCGCGTCATCCAGGAGGGAGAGCGCCCGGTGGCTCACCGTGTGGGCGCCGATCTCGATCAACGGGTGACGGTCGGCGGCGATCATGCCGGCCTCGTCGATGGCGGCACGTTCGACAAGGTCGGGAAGGTCGATGCCGTGGCGTGCGAAGGTCGGACCGAGCATCCCGGCGCGCCGGAAATCCCCCCAGACCCAGGCGAGCGCGCGGCGCAGTCCTGCGATCTTGCTGTCGAGGTCCGGACAGGAGTAGCGCGCGCCCATCGGCTCGATGTCGACCCGCTCCCGGTCGCGGAAGAGGACGGTCAGGCCGAGCCACCAGGCATTGATGTCGCGGGTGATCATGCTGGTTGGCACATAGATTGTCGCCGGCGCCTCGAACCGCTCCAGCGCGGGAAGGGCGAGGTCGATGTTCGAGCGATAGCCGTCATCGAAGGTGAGCACGGCAAACCGGCGCCCGGCGGGATCCTTCAGCCGGCGCTGCGCCTCGTCGAGGGTGACGATGTCGCGGCCCGACTTGCGCAAGTAGGCGAGGATCCGCTCGAAATCGCCGATACGGCATCCCTGGTCGAGGTCGCGCCGCGGGTCCTGGGTGAAATTGTGAAACATCAGGATGATGCCGCGCCCGCCATAGCGTGTTGCGATCAGGCGGGTCGCGCCGCTTGAGGACAGGACGCGCAGCCCGAACGTTTTGACGCGGCGCTTCCAGCGGTCGGTCCGGCTCAGTCTCGGAGTGGTGGTCGGTTGCACAACCATGCGTCCTGCGAAATGTCCTGTTGCGGCCGCTCGGGGCGGGTCCGGGGTCTGCCTCGCGCTGCGGGGCGGGGCTTGCCTGTCTCCACGCTAGCTGCCGCGCGTGAACGACAGGTTGAAGTTTCGCCGTGCCGGCCATCGATTGCCGGTTTGGTAAAGCAATAGTGAACACATCCGCCTCGCTCCCGCCATGGCGTCGGGGCAATCGGGAGCGCTTGCCGGTTGGAGCAAGGTCCGGTTAAGGGCGTTGCATGAAACCTGCCCGGCACGGGTATTGGAAAGGTTCCGCATACGGTGGGTTAACATGTCTCGGCTACCTGTCTTTTCTAGCGAGGGCCGGTCTGCGTGGCTGGTCGCGCGGCATGTCGTTTCACGACCGGACCCGAGGAAAGAGATGGCCCCATGCGCATCCTGATGGCTTGCGCCGCCTTCCCGCCCTTCATCGATGGCGGTGGACCAATCTCCGCCCTGATGCTCGCCCGCATGCTCGGCGAGGAAGGGCATGAATTGCGTGTCGTCAATTGTGGCGATGCGGACGGCTGGGACGAGGTCGAGGGCATCGAGGTCCGCCGCATACGAGCCACCAATGTCTACTGGAACTATCGCGTGCCGCGCCCGGCCTGGAAGAAGGCGGTCTGGCATGCGCTGGAAAACGGCAACCCGCGCGCCTTCTGGCGGATGCGCAGCGAGATCGCCGGTTTCTCGCCGGACGTGCTGCTCACCGACAGCATCGAGAACATCAATGTCGCCTCCTGGGCGGCGGCCCGTTCCATCGGCCTGCCGGTTGCCCACACCCTGCGCAGTGCCTTCCTGCTGTGCTGGCGCGGGGTGATGCAGAAGAACGGCGCCAATTGCGAGGTCCAGTGCGCGAGTTGCCGGACGACAGCGCTCGGCAAGCGCTTCTTCTCCCGCTACGTTGACGCGGTCTGCGGGGAATCGCAGGACATCATCGACCGTCACCGCGCCGCCGGCTATTTCCCCAATGCCGCGACCCGTCGCATTCCCGGGACCATCGACACGGTGGCGGACGCACCGCGCGCGTTTCCGGCGGGGCGCCCCTTGCGCGTCGGCTTCATCGGCGTCCACACCCGTTTCAAGGGGCTGGACGTTCTGGCCCGGGCCGCCGGGCTGTTGCCGCAGGACTTGCCGGTCGAGTTCGTCATCGCCGGAACGCCGCCGGGCAGCGGCGGGCACGAGACCTCGGGCGCCGGCTTTCCGGTCGAGCGCACCCGGTTCCTGGGATGGAGCAAACCGGAAGAGTTCTATCCGAAGGTGGATCTGCTGGTCTTTCCCTCCATCGGCCGCGAGGCTTTCGGTCGCGTCGCCATCGAGGCCTTCGCTCACGGCATTCCGGTGATCGGGTCCGCCCTTGGCGGCATTGCCGAGACGATCGAGGACGGCGTCAGCGGAGCGCTCTTCCCTCCCGGAGAGGCACATGCCCTGGCCGAGCGGATCGGCCGCATCGCTGCCGACGCAGCCCTCTATGAAAAGCTTTCGGCGGGCGCGCTTGAGGCTGCCGGCGCATATCGGCGTCCGCGTGTTGCCGGGCTCTACACCGCCTTTCTGGAGGAGGCTGTCGCGCGTGGTGCCGGCAGGGCGAGCGAACGGGAGAAGGTCGCGTGATGGATCGGCTTCGCGCTCTCGTTGCCGGGGCCGGTCTCCGGCGTCTCTTCTGGTCGTTGTCCAGCCGCTTCGGCAGCACGCTGCTCAGCTTCGCCGTGCTGTTTGCCGCAAGCCATGCGCTGGAGACGGCGGAATACGGCCTCTACATCTTTCTCTTCTCGGTCGGAACCTCGCTCGGCGTGATCTTCGTTTTCGGGCAGCATGTTGTTCTGGTGAAGCATTTCCGGCTGAAGGACCATGCCCGAGGCGAGACCAACCAGGCGCTCTTCGTCTTCAACGCGCTCTGGCTGGCGGCCGGCTGTGGCGGCCAGCTTGTCGCCGCGCTCGCCCTGTGGTGGTTCGCCGACGGACTGCCAAGCCCCTACAATGCGCTGCCGATCGCGCTCCTCTTCGGCGCGGTCTTCACGCTCAGCGAGTATTTCCAGAACTATTTCCGCATCCACGGCCAGATCGTGCTGGCGCTGGTGCCGCGCGAAAACCTCTGGCGGCTGCTGTGCGCCATCACCCTGCCGCTGCTGGCCTGGGGCGGCTATCTGACCAGCGGCGCCGCGGCGACGGAGATCGTGACCGCCCTTCTCGCGGTCATGGTCGGCTACCAGGCGGCCCGCTTCGTCGCGCAGGAAGGCCTGGCCTTTTTCCGGGCGCCGGCCCGCAGCGGGGATATTCCCTGGCGCCAGTGGAACCGCGAGACGCTCAACTTCACGGCCAACGGCTTTTTCAATTCCGCCTCTTCCTATCTGGAAACGATCCTGATCGGCATCGCCATCGGACTGGAGGTCGCCGCCTTCTATTTCGTTGCCTACCGCATTGCCATGCTGCTGACCTTGCCGGTGCTGGCAATCGACACGGTGAGCGTGCCGCTCATCTCGGCGAAGTTCCAGGAAAACGACCGCGTCGGGGCGCAGCGCCTGGTGGCGATGTTGTCGGCCGGAAGCTTCGCGCTCGCCCTTGTCGGCGGCGTCTTCCTCTTCGTGACCGGCCCCTTCATCCTGCATCTGTTCGATCCCGCCTTCGTCGAGCATTTCGACGTTCTCGTGCTGCTGTCCCTGGCTGCGATCAGCCATGCCTTCTTCGGTCCGGGCACCTGGCTGATCATGATAGGCGGCGGCGAATCCTACCTGCTCAGGATGCGCAGCGTCGTCTTCGTCTTCTACTGCCTGGCGCTCTATGTGCTCGGCACCCGCTATGGCCTCGACGGTGTCGCCATCGCCGGTTGGATCCAGCTTGTTGCGGTGCATCTGCTGTCGCGGCGCTGGGTCATGCGCAACTGGCAGGTCGACAACATGGCAACCGCCCTGTTCCGCCTGCGCCGGGCCGACCGGCGGGCGCGCGAGGCCGGCGGATCCGTCCCGGCGACGGGAGGCGGCGATGGGCGGATGTGAGAGGGCACGCGCAGGCCTGCGCCGCGCGGGCGGCCTGCTAGCCATGCTCGCGCTGCTGTTGCCCGCGCCGGGGCTGGCCGAGTGTCTGCGCGGCGCCAATGTGGCGGGCGCCGAGTTTGGCGACCTGCCGGGGGTCGCCGGAAAGACCTACACATATCCCTCGCGCGCAACGCTTTCCTATCTTCGCAGCAAGGGCATGAATGTCGTCCGCCTGCCGTTTCGCTGGGAACGGCTGCAGCCGCAGCTGGGCGCGCCGCTCGACAGGGCCGAGCTGGCCCGCATCGACGAGACGGTGGCGATGGCCACCGGCATGGGCCTTGCCGTCATTCTCGATCCTCACAATTATGCGAAATATCGCGGGCACATGGTCGGTTCACCGAAGGCGCCATCCTCCGCCTTTGCGGACTTCTGGCGCCGCCTGGCGCCGCGCTATGCCGGGCGCGACGACGTCATCTACCTGTTGATGAACGAGCCGGCGCATATTTCCGCCGCCGACTGGTTGCCATCCGTCAACGCCGCGATTGCAGCGATCCGCGAGGCGGGCGCGGACAATCTCGTCATGGTGCCCGGCACCATCTGGACCGGCGCCTCCCACTGGTTCGAGGCCCAGCCCGGCGGCTCCAACGCCGAGGTGCTGGCCGGTGTCGTGGATCCGCTCGATCGCTATGCGTTCGACATCCATCAGTATCTCGACGCCGACTTTTCCGGGACGAAGACGGCCTGCGACCGGGTCGGGGATGCGATTGCCGCCGTCGATGCGATGACCCGCTGGCTGTCGGAAACCGGCAACAGCGCCTTCCTGGGCGAGTTCGGAGGGCATCCGCGTCCCGATTGCTATCGTGGCCTTGCGCGCATGGTCGGACAGGTCAACGCGCGACCCGACGTCTGGCTCGGCTGGGCGATCTGGGCGGCCGGCGACTGGTGGGGCGACTATCCGCTCTCGATCCAGCCGGTCGACGGGGAGGACCGGCCGCAAATGGTTGCGATTTCCCGCCTCATCGAGCGTCGAAACCCGGAGGAAAAGGCGTGCAGCGCCTTCAAGAGAAACTAGTGGGAACGACCCTGGCGCCGGTTCGCCCGCTTTGCCTGACCGGCACCTTCGCGCAGTTGCACCCTGCGGACGGGGATGTCGGCATCGTCATCTGCGAGCCCTGGGGCTACGAGGCACTCTGTGCCCGGCGCTCCTTGCGCATCCTTGCCGATCGGCTGGCGGGGCGTGGCTATCCGGTGTTGCGCTACGACCAGCCCGGGTCGGGTGACGCGGTCACGGACGCTGCCGACATCCAGGGACTGGAGCCGTTGCAGGCAGCTCTTGCCGATGCCTGCGACACCTTGCGGCGGGTGACGGGCGTGCGTGCGGTGGTGCTTGTCGGGATCGGCCTGGGTGCGGCTCTCGCGATGCGCCAGGTGGAGGCGGATCCGGGCGGGATCGCCGGCCTGGTGCTGCTCGCGCCGGTGGTGAAGGGGCGTACATGGCTGCGCGAGGTGCAGGCGCGCGCCATGATGATCGGTGAACTGACCGGCATTGCGCCGGCCCCCGGCGTCGGCGAGGCGCTGGTGATTGCCGGACTGCCGATGAGCGAGGGGCTGGCGGCCGACATTCGCGACCTCGACATGTCCGCCGCCGTGCTTGCCGGCAACCTTCCGGCGCTGGTTCTGGCCCGTGACGGCCGTCCGGCGGAGCTCGCCCTTGCCGCATCGCTCGGTGCGGGGGCCGAAAGCACGCATGGCATCATGGCCGGCTATGACGAGATGATGGGCGACCCGACCGGTGCCGTGCCGCCGCTTGCCGACTTCGGCCGGATCGAGGCCTGGCTTGCCGGTGTGCTGCCGACGAAAGGAACAGGCGGCGAGCCAAGGGCGGTGACCGATGATCCGCCGCGCCTCGCCGGCGAGGTGTTCACCGAAGAGGCCCTGGTCTTCGGCCCGGCCGCCAACCTCTACGGCATCTGGTGCGCGCCGCGTGAGGGCATCGCATCAGGCACGCGCCCTGTGATCCTGCTCAATGCCGGCGGCAACCCGCATGCGGGCTGGGCGCGTGGCACGATCGAGATTGCCCGCACCCTCGCGGCTGCCGGCACACCCTCCCTGCGTTTCGATCTTGCCGATATCGGCGACAGCCGTCCCGCGCCGGACGGGCCGGCGGTTGTTCACTATCATGAAGGCCAGAACGCGGAACTCGCCACGGCGCTGGATCTGGCGCTTGCGCGTGTGCCGGCGGATGGCGCGGTCGTCGTCGGCACCTGCGGCGGAGCCTATCTGGCGCTCAACGGGGCTGTCCGGGACCCGCGTGTCGCCCATGTGGTCGCGGTCAATCTGCAGCGGCTCCTCTGGGATCCGCGCGACGATGTGGCGGAGGTCCTGCGCTTCGGCCATACCTCGGCGCGCGATTACGGTCGCAAGATGCTGAGCATGCAGAAGTGGCGGCGGATGCTTTCGGGCAGGACAAGTGCCCTCGGCATCCTGCGCAACCTGGCGAACCGCGTCTACCGCGCAGCCGAGCGCCGGCTGGCGCCATGGCTTTTCGGGCTGCTGCCGTTTTCTCGGCTGTACAAGACCGTCCACGCCAATCTGGCGGTTCTGGCGAGCCGTGATGTCTCGGTCGAGCTGATCTTCAGCGAAGGCGATCCGGGTCTTGCCCAGATGGCGCTCTTTTTCGGTGCCGGCTGGGCGCGGCTGTCCGACTGTCCGAACATGCGTGTCCCCATTATCGCCGACGCCGATCACAACCTGACACCACGCACCGCGCGCCGGATCGTTGCCGACCGCGTCGTGGCGGCGGCCAGGCGAGGGACGGCAGGGGACGGGCCCGTGCCGGATGGTCAGGGTGCCGGGCGGTCAGGTGGCTGAATAGGACACCGGCGATCCGCCAAGGGGGCTGATGCGGCCCTGGGGCCGCGCGTCCGTGTCCGGATCGCGCGGAGCCAGCGTCACCGTCTTCATCAGACCTGGCGCCAGATGGAACCAGTTGTCCTGCGGCAGGAACGCGGCATCCTCGATCGCGACGCTTTGCGCGATACGGTCGCTTTCCAGATGCAACTCCCACATGCCATCGGAGCGCTGCGCGACACGGGCCTCGATACGCGCGCCGCGCCGCGCTTTTGCGCGTCCGAGCGGAAAATGGAACGTCTCGTCGAGCACGGTGCCGGTCTCCGGATCGCTGAGCGCGACATGCACGCAGTCATGAGAGGGCGGGCCGAAGCGGAAGGCATGCGTCGTGTCGAAGAAGGCGCCGATCAGGTCGGTCGCGGCGAACCGGGCGTTGCCATGCGCGCCGATCTCGAAATCCCGGGTGCCGCCGGCGACCGGCAGCGCGCCCTCGCGCAGGCAGGAAAGCGTGATGCGAAGCCGGCGCGGATCGGGTCCGTCATTGGCGACATGGATGTCGAGCCCGTTGGTGCCTTCGTCGGTGGTGCTCACCCGCAACGGGGCAAAGGCGCGGCGCAGCGCGTACCAGGCCGATTTCGGCGTGCCGTCGCTTGCAGCGACGCCCCAGCCGGCGCCGGGCATCAGGTCCTGGAAAGTCCACACCAGCGCGCCCCGGCAGCTTGAGCCGGCCCGCCGCCATTCGGCGAAGGTCGCTTCCATCACCTCGGCAACAGTTGCGCGGCCGTGGTCGAGATAGGACGCCGGATCGCCATGGCGCAGGTCGAGTGGGTCGATGCCGTAAAGCTCGCGCACATAGTGGTCGCGCACGTCCTCGAAGTCCCAGCCGACATCGCGGTCGCGCGGCACGCCGCGCTTCCAGTCCGGGTGGTGGCAGGGAGCGCGTTCGGCGCGGGGCAGGCAACCTGCCTCCGGTATGTTGGAAAAGGCGAGGCATTCGCCGGCAAAGCGAACATTGGCGCGGCGTGCGTCCTCCAGCGGCCGGCGATAGGCGCCGACGCCGTAGTAATGGGCAATTCCCTCGTTCGGCGAGAACGGCATGGCGCCGCCCGTCGGCGAATTGGCGACATAGGGGACGTCGGGGCGGATGCGGCCGGCGGCGCGCGGCAGGATTTCCTCGGTCAGAGGTGTGCGCCAGCGCTCCTCCGGCAGGCCCATCATCGCGCCCTGCTGGTGCATCTCGCTGCCCCCGCAGATCACGGCGAGTGAGGGCGAGGCCTGTGCCCTTGCGAGCAGGTCCTCCGTTTCCCCTGCCACCGCCGAGGCGAAGGCCGGATCGGCGACCGGATAGTCGAAATTGGCGAAGGGAAGATCCTGCCAGACGAGAATGCCGGCTTCGTCGCACAGCTCAAAAAAGGCCGGCGTTTCCGGCGCCATCGTGCCGCCGATCCGCAACATGTTCATGTTGGCGTCGCGGGCAAGCCGCACCCACGGCTCATAGGCTGCACGGTCGCCGGGAAGGGAGACGATGTCGGCGCTGGTCCAGACCGCACCCCGGCAGAACACCGGCACGCCGTTGACGATCAGACCGAAACCCTTGCCGTCCGCGCCGCGTTCGACCTCGATCCGGCGGAAGCCGGTGCGCGCCAAACGGATATGCCCGTCGCCCAGGGCGAGCCCGACGTCATGCAGATGCGGCGTGCCGTGCGTGTGCGGCCACCACGCCTCGATGCCCGGCAGCAGCAGTTCGGCGGCAAGCCGTCCCTCACCGGCCTCCTCCAGCGGCGCGTCCCAGCCGGCGCAGGCGATCGAGGCGGCGGCCTTGCCGGGGCGGGCGGTGAAGCCCGGTCCGGGGCGGAAGGAGACCGCAAGCCGCCCGGTGCCGTCATCGGTCAGGCCGCTTTCGATGCGCAGGTCCTCGACCATGATCCCGTTTTCCGGCACGAGAGCCATCTCGCGCCAGGGGCCGACCGCATGCACGTTCGGGCACCAGCCGGGCATGTGGCCGAGCAGCGTCGTGCGCACCATCCTCAGGCCGGGTTCGCTGACCAGTTTCGTGCGCCAGCGGGCGCGCGGCCCCTTGCGGGAAAGATGCGGGCTGAGCGCCCGGAAGCAGAAGACAAGCTCGGCCGGTCCGTCGATGTCGAGGCGGATCTCGTGGCCCGCATACATGCTGTTCGAAACGAGGATCGGCACGCCGTCGAGCCAGGCCTCGCAGATGGTGGCAAGGCCCGCGCAGGCAAGCACATGGGCACCGGCGGCGCGCGGCTCGACCCGGCAGCGGTACCAGATGTCGCTGTCATGCAGCGGGACCGGTGTGCCACGCGAAAACCGTCCCGCCGCCTCCAGCGCGGCGGCGGCCGTGCCGGGCACGGTGGCGGGGAGCCAGTCGGCAGCCGCCTCCATTGCGGAAGGGTCCGGCCATGCGCCGGACGGCGTCACCGTCATCTGCCACTGCGCGCGGCGAAGAAGGCTGGCGTCGGGCGCGATCCCGGAAAGGCTGATCATGCGCCGGTGCTCCGCATCGCGCGGTCAGGCGGCACGATGCCGCCCTCCGGTCTTGCTGTCCCGGCGGAGCTTTTCCTCAAGGCCGCCGGTCAGCGCGTCCCAGCCGGCGGCCGCCGGCGCGAGCGCCTCGGCAAGGCCGGTGAAACGCTTGCGGGCAAGCGCCCGGGCGAGCTGGAACTGGAGTGTCTTGCAACATTCCGCGATGGCCCGCGCGGCATCCGCTTCACCCCTCAGCTCCTCGCCGGCAAGCCAGTCGAGATGGGTTGCCGCAAGCTCGAAATTGGCGCCCGCCTGCCGCAGCGTGTTGAAGGCGTATTTGTGGAAGTCCTCGAAGGGACGCTCGGACAGCGCCTCGATATCGGCCGCGAAGGTTCTTGCATAGGCGGCAAAGGGGTTTTCCGCCGGCCGCCGCGCAAGGTGTCCGGCAAGCAGGGTCCGCGCCGTGTCGCGCAGGTCGCCGGCGGGCGCCTTGTCCGGGAACTTGGCGAATTCGGTATAGGGCAGGAAGGGCAGGGGCTGCGCGAAGTCGCCGCGCTGGAAGACGCCGTCGAAATCCTCACCCGAAAGCTCGAAGAAGCCGCCATTGTGGAAATAGCGCAAGACCCGCCCGGCCGCGTCGAGCGCGGTGATCGCCACCGTCGTCTTGCCGTGCTCGGTGCGGTAGCTCACCCCTTGCGTGTCGGGCAGGAAGAAGCTGTCCACCTCGACGAGGCAGAGCCGGCCGCGCGCGATCTGTGTCGCCACATGCCGTTCCGCCGGATCGTAGATCGCAAGTTCCGTGGCGCGAATGCCGTACAGCGTCTCGAGATCCTCCAGCGGCACCTTGAAGAAGGTGAACTGGTCGCCCTCGAAGTCCTGCGCAAGCGTGAAGCCGAGCATGGCGCGCGGCTCCAGCCCGAGGGCGGACAGCACCTCGATCCACAGGTCCACGTAGCAGTTGGTCTCGGGCCAGATACGCTCCGCGTCATGCAAAGCGTGCGGACGATAATCCCTGGCCGAAAGAGTGCGCAGCCGGTCGAACATCGCGGCCTAGCCCCACAGCGCCTTGCGCACGTCCGCCGGCCAGTCGGCCGTCTCCAGCCCGTGGCGGGCAAAGAGCGCCAGCGCGATGCGCTCCAGCCCGAAGCCGACACAGGCGGTGTGGGCGGTCTGGCCGTCGGCGGTCTTCAGGCCCCAGGTCGTGCCGAAATGGTCCTGATGGTAATTGAAGCTCAGGCACGCGGTCTTGTTGACCGCCGAGGTCACCGGGATCAAGAGCTCGAACTTGAGTTTCTGCTCGCGCTGGCTGTTGCCCATCATCTTGCCGGCGCGGCCGAAGAAGGGGTCGTTCGCCGTGTCGAGTTCCGGATCGAGCCCGACGGCGGAAATCAGCTTCTGGCCGCGCTCCATCCAGTCCTCGCGGAACGCCATCACCTGGTCGGGCGTGCCCATGCGGACGAACTCGCGCATGCGGAAAAGCTGCATGCGCGCCGGATCCTTCGACGGCTCATGGCGGAAACAGTAGGACTGCAGGTCGAACAGCCCGCCGCCCTCGGGCAATGCGCCGCGCCGGGCGATGGTCGGATAGAGCGGGTAGCAGGCCGCCGGCGTCAGCACGATCCCGGTCGCCTTCTGTCCTTCCGTCCAGTCGCCGCCTTCCGAGATGCATTGCAGGAGGTTCATGTGGTCGAGCTCGCAGCCGCAGAAGCTGTGCACCGTGCCGGCCAGCTGCGGGAAGCTCTTCATGTAGCCCGAGCCCTCGAAATGGGCCCGGTTCATGCCCGGCGGGAAGCGGATCACTTCCGGCGTCTCGGCCTTCGGCGCATGGGCGCCGATCAGTGCCTCGAAGCGGGTGATGACATCCTCGAAGGCGCCGCCCCGGCCATAGAGGCCGTCGACGCCGGTGTCGATCAGCAGTCCGGCATCGAACAGCCGGTCGAGCAGCGAGGTCTGCATGTCCATGAGTGTTCCCCTCCTCAGCCCAGCAGGCTTGTGTCCTGCTTGTGGACCAGCAGCATGGTCGACGTATTGCCGAGAATGCGGTCGTTGGAAATCATCAGCTGGGCCGAATGCGCGTCGCGCAGGTGCCGGCCGAGACTGAAGGGCGTGCCGTTCTTGTATCCGAGGATGCCGCAGATCAGCATGCAGTGGTTGATGATGGTCAGCACCGTCTGCGAGCTGGCGATCTTCAGGTTGTTCATGGCGACGGAAAAGCTCATCGCCGACAGCTTGTCCTCGTCGCCCTGGGCGGCGGCGTATTTCTCCAGTGCGGCGACGATGCTGGCCTTCACACCCTGCAGCAGGCTGGAGGCCTCGGCAACGCGCAAGGCTCCCGGCGGCGTCTGGTCGGGGCTGCGCCTTGCGGCGGCGCGCACGAAGGCCTGCGCCCGGGCAAAGGCGTCGGCGGCGATGCCGTACCACACGGCGCTCCACAGGATGTGCGAATAGGCAAGCATCGACTGGGCCGCGATCTCGGCGAAGGGGCGCGGCAGGATCTGCTCGGCCGGCGCCTCGCCCTTGAACAGGAACCCGTCGGAACAGGTGCCGCGCATGCCCAGCGTGTCCCACACATGGGTCTTTTCCAGCGTGTACTGGTCCTTCAGGAACACCGTCAGCACCTGGTCGCTGGCGGCCGCCCCGGCATGGGCGCGCGAGGTGATCAGGATGGCGTCGGCCATGTCGCCATAGGAGATGACGGTCGCATCCTTCTCCAGCCGGCAGGTGTCGCCCTCGACCTCGATCGCGCAGATCGAGTTGCGCAGGTTGCCGCCGATGCCGCCCTCGGTGGTCGCCGAGGCAAGCAGCAGCTGCTCGCCGGCGACGCGGGCCATGAAGGCGCGATGCCAGGGGGCTGCCTCGCCATGGCTGACGAGGCTCGAGGCCTTGATCTGGTGCATGGCGAAGACCATTGCGGCGGCCGAACAGGCCTGGCCGAGAATGGCGCAGAGTTCGGCGATTTCCGAGATGGTTGCGCCGTCGCCGCCCAGCTCCGCCGGGATCTGCGCCCCGAGCAGGCGCTCGGTGCGCAGCGCCTCGACCGCTTCCTGAGGAAAACGCGCCCGCGCGTCGACATCGTCCGCGTGAACGGCTGCCACCTTGGCGGCGCGGCGCATGCGCTCGCAAAGCGCCGGCGTTCCGGCACGGGCGGGGCTGTGCATGTTCATCACGCAGCCTGATGGTTTGCGACCAGACCGGATACGGCGGCGGAGATCGCCGCGATGCTGGCGAAGGTCTTGCGGTTGAGCAGGTTCTCGGGGAACTCGATGTCGAACTTCTCCTCCAGCGCCAGCATCAGCTGGACCGAGGCGAAGGACGACAGGCCGGCGGCATACAGGTCTGCATCGTCGGCGAGCGTGCTGACGTCGACCGGCAGCTTGCCATGGCTTGCGACAATATTGCGGACTTCGTCGATGTTCGACATGCTCCCTCTCCTGCGAATGGTGTAAATCGAATGCAATGTTCCTGACCGGCGCTTGTTCCGGGGGCAGGTCTTTGCTCGCTTGTCTCACACCGCGATTGACAATCTCTAAAATCGGCGGGCGGAGCGACCTCTGTTGCTCCAAGGGTTAACGAAGTCTTACCCGATTGCTTCGTTTTGGCGCGCGCCACGCTTCGGCGCGGGGCGCCGGGAGAGCGGCATGAACATTCGCTCAGGGGTCGCCTGTTTTAATTGACCGTCCGGTCGATCAATTATTATCATGCCGCCATTCGTCATTGACGCCGACCGGCTTCACAGCCGAAAAGAGCGCTCGACTGCGGAAGGGAGGAGACCGGATCCGGTTCGGACCGCCCTTCGCCGAGACTGGCCACAGGGAGGTTCGCCATGCGCCACGCCTATATCGTCGATTATGTCCGCACCCCCATTGGCCGTTTCGGTGGCGCGCTGTCGCCCGTGCGGGCCGACGATCTCGGCGCCGTGCCGATCCGCGAGTTGCTGGCAAGAAACGCCGGCGTCGACTGGGCCCGCGTCGATGACGTGATCTATGGCTGCGCCAACCAGGCGGGCGAGGACAACCGCAATGTCGCGCGCATGGCGGCGCTGCTCGCCGGCCTGCCGCAGGACGTTCCCGGCACCACTGTGAACCGTCTTTGCGGTTCGGGCATGGATGCGGTGATCATGGCGGCCCGCGCCATCCGCACCGGCGAGGCGGACCTGATGATCGCCGGCGGCGTGGAAAGCATGAGCCGCGCGCCCTTTGTCATGCCGAAGGCCGACACGGCCTTTTCCCGCCATGCCGAGATCCATGACACGACCATCGGCTGGCGTTTCGTCAATCCGGTGATGAAGGCCCAGTACGGCATCGATTCCATGCCGGAAACGGCGGAAAACGTCGCCGAGGACTATCATGTCCAGCGCGCCGACCAGGATGCCTTCGCCGCCCGTTCGCAGGCGCGCGCCGTCGCCGCACAGGAAAACGGCCGCCTTGCCCGCGAGATCGTCCCGGTGACCATTCCGCAGCGCAAGGGCGATCCGGTCGTGGTCGAGCGCGACGAGCATCCGCGCGCCGGCACCACGGCGGAAAAGCTCGCCAAGCTGCCCACACCCTTCCGCAAGGGCGGTTCGGTGACCGCCGGCAACGCCTCGGGCGTCAATGACGGCGCTGCAGCGCTCCTGATCGCGTCCGAAGAGGCGGTGAAGGCGTACGGCTTGAGCCCGATTGCCCGCGTCACCGGCGGTGCTGCCGCCGGCGTGCCGCCGCGCGTCATGGGCATCGGTCCGGTTCCCGCCTCGCGCAAGCTGATGGCCCGGCTCGGGCTCTCGATTGCGGATTTCGACATTATCGAGCTGAACGAGGCCTTCGCCGCGCAGGGTCTGGCGGTGATGCGGGAACTCGGGATCGCCGACGATGCCGAACACGTCAATCCGAATGGCGGTGCCATCGCGCTCGGCCATCCGCTCGGCATGTCGGGCGCGCGTATCGTCGGCACGGCGGCGCTCGAGATTGCCGCGCGCGGCGCCTCGCGGGCGCTTGCCACCATGTGCATCGGCGTCGGGCAGGGCATCGCCTGCGCCATCGAGAAGGCGTGAGGCGAGGGCCCGCCACCACGGGATTTTGCAACGGGAAGGGCGGTGCGCTGGCGCCGCCCTTTTTCGTCAGCCGGTTCGTCAGCCGGGCAGGGCGGCGAGGTCCCGGTGGCCGACGCGGGCGACGAGACGCGCCTGCGCGATCTGTGTCAGCCGCAGCGCCAGCCAGTTTTCGACTTCGGATGCGCCGGCTCCGGTTTCGCGTGCCGCCTGCGCCCAGCCCTCGACCAGCATCGTCTGGAAGGCTCTCTCTTCGGGCCGTGCCTGCCAGTCCGACATGCCCTCGACGACGCGGTAGCCTTCGCCGCGAAAGCGTGCCGATGCATGGGCATGTGCGGCGGGGCCGAGCGCCGCACCGAACCCCTTGTCGCCGCCCTGATGCGCTGCCATGGCCGCGCGCACCGTCTCGTCGAACGGATGTTCGGGGTCGAGCGACTGCCGGCCGTCATAGGTCAGCATGGCAAGGAACGGCAGGCCGGCCCGCTTGAGCGTTTCGGCAAGGCCGTCGATCCAGCCGGCCGAGACCAGATCGAGAAAGGCCGAGGTTGTCACGGCATCGACGCCGGCGATCAGGTCTCGCGAAAGCCCGCGCGACAGGTCCGCGTCCACCACCTCCGCCTCGTGCCCGTCGCGTCCTGCAAGATCGCGGGCAAGCGCGATCAGCGCCGGATCGTGCTCGGCGAGCCGCCAGCGCACCGAAACCCCGAGATGGGGCATCCCGAGATGGGGGCTCAGCGCCCGCATGGTCGCGCCGGTGCCGGCGCCCAGGTCGAGCACTCTCAAGGGGCGGTTGCCGCGTCTTCCCGCGATCTCCCGCAGGTGGGCGCAGAAGGCGGCGCGCACATCCGCGTTGCGGGCGCGAAGGTCCGCCGGTTCGCGCGCCGCGAGCCAGTCACCGCTGAACCCGCTCATGAGCGAGTGCTCGCAGGTTCGGCTGCCGGAGCGCCCGCTTCCCTTGCAAGCCGGCCAAGCAGGTCCGCGAGCCGCCGGGCCTGATCTCCCCATGTCGGCA
>NZ_JBLXFR010000041.1:0-34598 GCF_048261845.1 Stappia sp.
TCTCGTCCAGCGGCCGGACTGCGACCGGCTGTCCTTCGCGCGCGACATAGATCCGGCCTATGGCGCGGCGTTCGACGCGGCGCGGGCACGCGGCGTCGAGGCCTATGCGATCGGCTGCAGGGTGTCGTGTGAGGAGATCGTCGCCGACCGGACCGTCAAGCTTCTCGGCTGACGGCCCGCTTCCCGTCAGGCGATGCCGCCGCCGCCTTGTTGCACCACGATGGGGGTGTCGTTGGGCACGCGCGCGGCCAGGTCGATGACGTCCTGGTTGAGCAGGCGCACACAGCCGGAAGAGACCGCCTTGCCGATGGTCCAGGCCTCCATCGTGCCGTGGATGCGGTAGATGGTGTCGCGGTTGCCCTCGAAGATATACAGCGCGCGGGCGCCGAGCGGATTGTCGAGGCTCGGCTCCATGCCGTTGCGATACGGCTCGAGTTCCGGCTGGCGCTCGATCATTTCGGCCGGCGGCGTCCAGCGCGGCCAGGCGCGCTTGTAGGCGATGCGGGCGCGTCCGCCCCAGGAGAAGCCGGCACGGCCGATGCCGACGCCGTAGCGCAGCGCCTGACCGTTTTCCATCACCAGGTAGAGGAACCGGTTGGGGGTGTCGACGACGAGGGTGCCGGCGCGTTCGGAGGTCGAATAGGGCACGACCTGGCGGAAATAGACAGGGTCCACCTGGCGCAGGTCGACCGCCGGCACGGGGAACTTCTCGTGCGGCATGGCCGCATACATCTGCAGGTAATACGGGTCGATGGCCGGTGCCGCCGGGGCAACGCCAACCGCCTGCAGGCGCGGGTTCGAGCCGTTGGTCTGGCAGCCTGCAAGCGCAAGCGAACCGAGGCCGACGAGCAGGCTGCGGCGGCTGAGCGGGCCGGAGCCCGAACGCCTGGCGTCTTTGAGGAGGGCGCCGGTGCGCCGCAAATCGAGATCCTGTGTCATGGCGCCGTTATAGGCTGAGAAATTGCGCCGAAATATGGGCACGTTCTCACTTTCCCGCGAGCGCAAGGCAGCCTTGCACATAGCGGGATACTCCGTCTCCCGGCCGCGTGCGCTGTTTCCTCGCGGGAAACGCCTTCGCCGCTACGTCAGCCCTGGGTGCTTGTGGAAATCGGCGGCTGGAACTGCCAGCCCATATCCCAGGGGAAATAGATCCAGGTATCCTGCGACACTTCCGTCACGAACGTGTCGACCAGGGGACGTCCCATCGGCTTGGCATAGACGGTGGCGAAATGCGCGTCGGGCAGCATGTCGCGCACCACGCGGGCGGTCTTGCCGGTGTCGACGAGATCGTCGATCACCAGAACGCTCGATCCCTTGCCTGCCTTGAGGTCGATGACGTTGTGGTCGATCGGCTTGATCACCTGCAGCGCGCCCTGCGATTCGTAGTCGTGATAGGAGGCGACGCAGACGGTCTCGATCATCCGGATGCCGAGTTCGCGGGCAACGATCGCCGCCGGCACGAGGCCGCCGCGGGTGATGCACACGATGGCCTCCCACTTTCCCTGGCTCGACAGTCGCCATGCAAGGGCGCGACAATCGCGGTGGAGCTGGTCCCAGGAGACGGGAAAGGCTTTCGGTGCTTGCGGGTTTTCCATGCGGGTCGGTCCTGTTCGGTCGGTCATTCTGTCATGAGGTCAGCTGGTTGCGGCGACGGCCGCGATGGCGGCGCGCACGGCCGCACCGGCGCGCTCCATGGCCTCCGTGTCGCGGGATCGCACCACGACCTGGGTTGAGAAACGCCCGTCGATGGAGCGCGGATAGGAGCCGATCAGGACGCCGGGATGGCTCTCCTGGATCTCTCGCAGCGCGCCGGCGACGCGGCTTTCGGGGAGGTCCGCGTCGACGGCGAGCGAATGCATTTTCGCGCCGGTGCGCAGGGTGGGAGCGATCGCGTCGAGCATGGCCTGCATGATCGCCGGCACGCCGGCCATCACATGGACATTGCCGATGCGAAAGCCCGGCGCCTTCGACACCGAGTTCTCGATCAGGTCCGCCCCTTGCGGAATGCGGGCCATGCGCGCCCGCGCCTCGGTCAGCTGGCCTTCCGGATAGAAGGCGGTGAGGATGGCGATGGCGCGCGGGTCGTGATCGATGGGAACGCCGAACGCCTTGGCGATGGAATCGGCGGTGATGTCGTCATGGGTGGGGCCGATGCCGCCCGAGGTGAAGACATAGGTGTAGCGGGCGCTGAGCTCGCGGACGGCCTCGACGATGCGGTCCTCGATGTCGGGCACGATGCGCACTTCCGACAGTTCGATGCCGATGGCGGTCAGATACTCGGCGAGATAGCCGATGTTCCTGTCCTTGGTCCGGCCCGACAGGATCTCGTCGCCGATGACGAGAAAGCCCGCCGTGACGATGTCCGACGCCTGGTCAGCGCTCATGCCGATCCGCCCCTTCGTGTTTCGCAGGCGATGCACCGCCTGGCATGCCGTCTCGCGTCCCGCACGCTCATCCGGCTGCGGGAGGTCGCCATCCATATAGCCAATCGAGCCGCGCGAGAAGCCGTCCGGCGGGCAATCCACGCATGACGGCGTCGCGGGCCAGCGCCATCGGCCCTCTCATGTGATAGACGCGATCATTGGCGCGGGCCAGCCGGAGAACCTTTTCGGCCCGGTTCTGGCGCTCCGCCTGGTAGGACCGCAAGGCCCGCGGCACGTCCGGGATACGGTCGATGGCACGGGCCAGCGCTTCGCCGTCCTCGATCGACATGCCCGCGCCCTGCGCCGCGAAAGGCAGCATCGCATGCGCGGCATCGCCCATCAGCGCGACCCGGCCGTCGACCCAGTCGGTGCCGGGATCCATGCCGCACAATGCCCATTTGAGCCAGGAGGGCGGACGAGCGAGGAGATCGCGGCAGGCTGCCGGCCAGTCGGCGAAACGCGCGAGCAGCGCCTCCCGGTCGGCGGGCGCCGACCAGCGCTCTTCCCGCCAGTCCTCGCTGACCAGCGCGACAAGATTGAACTGCCGGCCGCCGGAAACAGGGTAGTGAACCACATGGGCATTGGCGCCGAGCCAGAGCCCGGTGACATCGCGCCAGTGCTGAGGCACGTCCTCGGCGGGGATGACCGCGCGATAGGCCGTGCGGCCGCTGAAGACGGCCTGGCGCAGGTTCATGACCCGCCGGCGCACGGTCGACCAGACCCCGTCCGCGCCGATCAGGCCCGCTCCGGAACCATGGTCGACATGGGCCGCGCCGCCGTCCGTGGCAGCCTGTTCCAGCTCGACCTTGACCGCTCCGGCATTTTGCGAGGCGTCGCGCAGCCGGGTGCCGAGCCGCAGCGTGATGCCGGCCGAGGCCCTGGCGGCGTTGAGCAGAACGGAGTGCAGGTCGGCCCGGTGGATCACCAGATAGGGGGCGCCGTAGCGCTGCTCGGCGTGTTCGCCCAGCGGGATCTCGGCGATGGCATTTCCGGTTCGGGCGGACATGACGCGCACCGCGCGGGGCGCGACAGCATGCCTGCGCAGCGCCTCTTCAAGACCGAGACCGCGCAGCACATGCATGGCGTTGGGAGAGAGTTGCAGTCCTGAGCCGACCGGCTCGATCGTCGCGGCCTGCTCGAACACCGTCACCGGGCGCGCCCGCCGCGAAAGGGCGAGGGCGGTTGTCAGGCCACCAATGCCCGCGCCCGCGATGAACAGGCGGTCCGCATCGGAACGGGATTGAGCCATCCGGCGTCTCCGGCCGTGCCCGCGCTCAGGCGGCCTCGGGTGTCCAGACGCAGTCGGACGGATTGCTCTCGCCGGCGCTCAGCGCGGGATTGAAGCGGTAGAGCGTGGAGCAGTAGGGGCAGACGATCTCGTTGTCGTCGCCCATGTCGAGGAAGACATGGGGATGGTCGAAGGGCGGGCGTGCGCCGATGCACTGGAATTCCTTCGCGCCGATCTCGATCGCGTCGTGGCCGCGGTCGTTCTGGAAGTGGGGGATTGCAGCATGCGCCATCGCAGTTGTCCGTCGTTTCTTGAGTCCCGTGAAGTTTGGCGGACCATACGCAGGAAGGATGGCTTTGAACAGTGGGAAGTCACCGTATCCGGCGGCGCGCGCACGGTCTCGCGGGCGAGGGGCGAGCGCGTGCCGCAGGCCGGCCGCAACGCCCGCCGGTGCGGGGAACGCGGCGGGGCTTTTCATCCCGGCCCTGCCAAACTATCGTATGCCTTCGTTCGTTTTACGTTTACGTCAAGGTAATCTTGCAATGCCCCAATTCGATTCCGCCGGCCTGCGACTTTCCTACCTGGATGAGGGGCGGGGCGAGCCCGTCCTGCTGATCCACGGATTTGCCTCCAACAAGGAGGTCAACTGGGTCTATCCCGGCTGGGTCAAGCTGCTGACCGAGGCCGGTCGCCGGGTGATCGCCATCGACAATCGCGGTCATGGCGGGAGCCAGGGCAGCCACAAGCCGGAAGACTACGGGGCGCCGACCATGGCGGAGGATGCCCGCCGTCTGCTCGACCACCTCGATATCGCCCGCACCGATGTCATGGGCTATTCGATGGGCGCGCGGATTTCCGCCTTCCTTGCCCTCAATCATCCGCAGCGGGTGCGCAGCGTCATCTTCGGCGGCCTGGGGACCGGCATGATCACCGGCATCGGCGATCCCGAGCCGATCGCCGCCGCGCTGGAAGCGGAGAAACTGTCGGATGTGCCCGACAGGACCGGCCGGGCGTTCCGCGCCTTTGCCGAACAGACCAATTCCGACCGGCTCGCGCTCGCCGCCTGCATGCGCTCCTCGCGGCAGAAGATCACGGAAGAGGAGGTGTCGCGGATTTCCCAGCCTGTCCTCGTGGCCATCGGCACCAAGGACGACATTGCCGGCTCCGCCAGCGGGCTCGCCCGGCTGATGCCCCGCGCGGAGGTGCTCGACATCCCCGACCGCGATCACATGGTCGCCGTCGGGGACAAGGTCTACAAGGCCGGCGCCTTGCGTTTCCTGGAGGCCGTTTCGCGAGGCGGGGTGGCATGAGCGCGCCTGCCACCGGGGTCTTCACTGGCGGCTTTTCCGGCGCGGACGGCAACCGGCTTGCCGCTGACCGGTTCGGAGAGGCGGGGCGGCCGGTGCTGCTGCTGCATGGCGGCGGCCAGACCCGGCACGCCTGGGACGCCACCGGCACACGGCTGGCGCAGCGCGGCTTCCAGGCCTGGTGCATGGACCAGCGCGGCCATGGCGACAGCGACTGGGTGGAAAGCGGAGCCTATGACTTTACCGATTTCGCGCGCGACGTGGTCGCCGTTTCCGACCGCATCACGAGCGATACGGGAGCCCGTCCGATCGCCATCGGCGCCTCGCTCGGGGGCATTGCCTCGCTGCTGGCGGAGGGGCAGCTGCGGGCGGGCACGCTGTCGGCGCTGGTGCTGGTCGATGTCACGCCGCGCATGGATCCCTCGGGGGTCAACAAGGTGATCTCCTTCATGTCGGACCGTATCGAGAACGGTTTTGCGACCGTGGAAGAGGCGGCCGATGCGATTGCCCGCTACCTGCCGCATCGCAAGCGGCCGAGCAATCTGGACGGGCTTGCCAAGAACCTGCGGCGGCACGCGGACGGGCGCTACCGGTGGCACTGGGACCCGCGCTTCCTGGGCGGACGGCACGACCGCGAGGTCGAGCCGCATCACATCGAGGACACGTTGGTGGCGGCCGCGCGGACGCTCACGCTTCCGGTGCTGCTGGTGCGCGGGGGACGCTCGGAACTGGTGAGCGATCACCATGTCGAGGAGTTCATGAGCCTCGTGCCGCATGCCCAGTATGCGGACGTGGAAGGGGCCGGCCACATGGTCGCCGGCGACCGGAACGACGCCTTTGCCGGCGCCGTGGTCCGCTTTCTGGACCGGCTCGAAGCCGCCTGACAGCGCGCGTTCAATCGTTCCACATTCTCCCGCGACCGTGGCCGGCACGCGCCGGCGCAAGGGCGGTCATGTCCGTCCTGATGGCGGCCGGGAGACATTCCAAGGACATTGCGGGATCAGGCCGACGCCATTGAGGCTTCGGTTTGATTTTTATTATTCCACAAGTGCTTACATGGTTAATTGAAAGTTAATTCGAACGGCGCGCGCATGCTGAAGCATCGCCTTAAAAAGGTTCTGCAATTCACTTTGGTAAAAGAGAAATCAGGCGCTTTTAAACCGGTTTCTCCGGTCCGGGCTGACAATCCGATTCAAGCGCTTCGCAAAGAGAATCAAGCAGCCGGCAGCGGCATGGAATCAGGCGCGGGAGCCGCCGTCAAGCGCGGGGCGACGGGCGGTGCGGCCGCGAGCAGGCGGCCCGTTCCGGCGTATCCGTTTTCACGCTGCAAGGAGTCGGTTAACGAAATGACTCCGGCGCGCGAGTGTCCCCGTTATCCCGGGGCGGCCGATCGCGATTGCCGGGCGCCTCTGGTCCTAGCGGCCGGTGAAACGCGGGTCGCGCTTCTCCATGAAGGCGGTGCGGCCTTCGGCGAAGTCGGGGCTTTCGAAACAGGCATCGGCCAGCGCCTGGCAGGCGGCGAGGTCGGCCGGCGAGAGGCGCGCGGTCAGTGCGTCTATACCGGTCTTGGCGGCCTTGAGCGTCAGCGGTGCGCCGCGCGCAATTGCCTGTGCCAGCCCTGCCGTCGCCTCCTCGAGAGAACCATCCGCGACCAGCCGGTCGACGATGCCGAGGTTGTGTGCCTCGGCCGCGTCGAGACGGCCCGCGGTGAAGAAAATCAGCTTGGCGCGGGAGGGGCCGACCAGGCGGACGATATCGGCGATGGCCGAGGGCGGGTAGCCGACGCCTAGCCGGGCGGCGGGAATGCCGAAGCGCGCTGTCGCATCGGCGATGCGCAGGTCGCAGGCGGCGGCGAGCGCAAAGCCTCCGCCCAGGCAGAAGCCGCGCACCATCGCGAGGGTCGGCAGGCTCGCCTCGCGCAGCGCGTCGAAGGCGGCGACGTTGGCCGCCTCATAGGCGCGCGCCGAGGCGGCATCGCGGCGCACGGTCTCGAACTCGGAGATGTCGGCGCCGGCCACGAAGGTTTCGCTTCCCGCGCCGCGCAGGACGATCACACGCACTTGCGGGTTCGCGCAAAGGCCGGCCACCGCCGCCGGTATCGCTTCCCACATGGCGAGGGTGACGGCGTTGCGGCGGGGCTCGTTGTCGATGACGATCCAGCCGACCGGCCCCTCGACATGGATGCGGACACGCCCGGCGGGATCGGGCTGGCGCGTTCCGTCCGGGGCGGTGCCGGGGGGCGTGTCGGTTGCTGTCGTCATCTTCGTCTCCGCAATGGCCAGGACCCTGGCTGCCCGAAATACCCGTGGGGCTTGTTTGGCAATGTTGCCCGAACCAGTCCATTCATCGCCCGTATCAGGGGCACGCATTCGTGAAAGAAAGAGGTTTCCGCGACGGCCAGGAGCCTGCTTGACCTATGGCCATCCCTCCTTACATCGCTATAAGATGATGTCCAAGACCAGTGCTTGAACCGGACCGCCGAACCGAGCCGCACACGGCCGGCGGCGGGCCCACAAGGAGGCAGGCATGCCGCAATCCACCCCCCTTACGGACGCCACCCCGCTGGCGCGTCACGATCCCGTGTGGGATCGCCTGCGCGAGGAAGCGGAGGCGATGGTCCGCTGCGAACCGGCGCTCGCGTCCTTCGCCTATGAAACGGTGCTCAATCACGACCGCCTCGAGGAGGCGGTGGTTCACCGGCTTGCCGACCGGCTCGGTCATGTGGTGGTGTCGCCCTCGCTGATCCGCCAGACCTATCTGGAGGCGCTTGTCGACAGCCGCGAGATCGCCGAGGCGTTTCGGGTCGATCTCGTCGCGGTCTATGACCGCGATCCGGCCTGCACCCGGTTCCTCGAGCCGCTGCTCTATTTCAAGGGCTTTCATGCCCTGCAGACGCACCGGCTGGCCAACTGGCTGTGGCGGCGCGGGCGCAAGGACTTTGCCCTTTACCTGCAGAGCCGCTCCTCGGAGACGTTCCAGGTCGACATCCATCCGGCGGTTCCCGTCGGCGTGGGCGTCTTCATGGACCACGCCACCGGCATCGTCGTCGGCGCCACCGCCCAGATCGGCGACAATGTCTCGATCCTGCAGAACGTGACGCTGGGCGGCACAGGCAAGGAAGAGGGCGACCGGCATCCGAAGATCCGCAACGGGGTTCTCGTGGGCGCGGGCGCCAAGGTGCTCGGCAATATCGAGATCGGCCATTGCTCGAAGATCGCATCGGGCTCTGTGGTGCTGGCCGACGTGCCGGCCAACTCGACCGTTGCCGGCGTGCCGGCGCGCGTGGTCGGTGCGGCAGGCTGCGCCGAGCCGTCGCGCACGATGAACCAGTTGCTCGCCTCGGACGAGGGCGGTGCCGCCGGCTGAGCGGTCCGCAATTGCCGGTTTTTGCCATGGCTTGGGGAAAAGGCGCGCCTTTTTCCTTGGTTCGCGCGCGCGATTGTGTAGGGTCCAGCTTCACGGATGCCAGCCGTGCCGCCTCGTCGGCGGGCTGGTCCGGTGCCGGCGAGCCTCGGCCACCGTTCCGTATCGCGTTCGCGAGCGGGGCGGTCCCGTCAACCGCCGACCGGGACAATCCGAAACCACATCGAAGAAGAACCGTCCCGCCAGCGTGACGGTCGCCGAAAGGAGCCTTTCGTGAAGCCTGACGAGATCCGCAAGCTCGAAGCCTACCTCCAGAAGAAGTTCGAGCTGCAGAAGCTTGTCGTCCGGGCGCGGCCGAAGAAGGACGATTCCGCCGAGGTCTATATCGGCGACGAGTTCATCGGCGTCATCTACCGCGACGACGACGATGACGACGACCTGAGCTGGAACTTCCAGATGGCGATCCTGTCCTACGACATCGACGAGGGCTGATCGCCAGACGGTCGCCTTCCGTCCCTGACGGGAGCGCCAGTCGAACGGGATGAAACGGGCGACGCGGCAGGCGGCGCCCGTTTTTTTATGGGCAAGGGGCAGGGGGACGCGCGGTCCGCCTCAGGAGGCGGCTTCGGGCTTCAGCGAGGCGATCAGCCCGGTCACGGCGGCGTCCATGTCGCGCCAGTGGTCGAGCAGGGCCTGGCGGAAGCGGTAGGTGACGAAGAGGTCGGGGGCGAGGCGAATGCTCCGCTCGCAACTGGCGGCAAGGGCCGCGTCGCGCGGGGTGAAGCAGCGCGCGGCGAAGAGCGTGCCGTTCTCGGCGCGGTGGGCGACGAAACCGGTGCCGCTTTCCGCATCTCCCGGCAAGGGCAGCAGGGCAAGGCCCGCCGGGCCGGGCAGCGGCTCGCCGGAACCGAGCGACATCCATACCCGTTCCAGACGCTCGCTCGTGTTCATCTCCGGCAGGGCGCCGGCGGCGGTGACACTGATCAGCATGACCGGCGAATGATCGCCGGAATCCGCAAAGAGGCGGGCGTTGAATTCGCTGTATCCGTCCATGGACGGCCAGAGCACCGCCAGGCTGAGACGCTCGACAGGGCCGCCGGCAATGCGCTCCTCGACCCGCCGCATCAGGTTTGCGGGAACCTTGAGGCCGACGGGGCCGAGCCGCACCGGTACCCGGTCGGCGCTTTCGCTCCAGCCCGAGGGCGCGCGCGTGTAGTTCATCCACTTGCCGACCGTGTGCACGACAAGGGCGGTGCCCGCCAGCGCCAGCGCCAGAACCATCGGGGTGAAGTGCCGGGCGCGCATTCCCGTTCCGCTCGGCAGGGTCAGCGGCATCATCCGTGCGCCCCCGTTGCCGGAGCGGTGTCCCGGCGGGTCGCCTTGCTGTCCCGTCGCGGGACGGATGTCCCGTTTTGCTGCGGGACGAGGGGCAGTGCGCTCGCCATTTTATGGTTACCAGTCCGTTAATGGGGTTGCGGAAACGGCACGCAATTTGCTGGAACAGAACACGAGTTCAAGTTTAAGGTTCCCAGAACATTGGTTAACGGGGGGTTAACGACATCATGAGCGAACTGGCACTGGCTGCCTATCTCGGCTGCGCGGGCTTCGTGATTTCCGGAATCACCGGCAGTTTCTATCAGTTGGTGACGGGCGAACCCTTGCGGTTCAATATTTCGGTCGAGACCTGGATCAAGGGCGTCGTGTCCTGCGTTCTGTGCGTTTTCGCCGGGCCTTTCATCATCATGCGCAATGCGATTCGCGGGCGACGCATCGAGCAGCGGCCCCTCGGCTGGCTTGTCGCGTCCTCCACCATCGCCGGCATGTGGAGCCTGTGCTCCGGCGTGATGGTGGTGCATTTCATGCTGGTGGTGATGCTGTAGACTGGCGATCCACGGGCCGGACTGATACCGGCCCCGCCAGTCGACCGGCCATCGCTGCCGGCATTTCCTCCAGTTTCCGACCAGTTGCGAGTCCCCGCCATGACGATCTACCGCCTCGACGACCGTATCCCCGTGACCCCCGACGATGGCGATTTCTGGATCGCGCCGGACGCGGCGGTGATCGGCAGCGTGATCCTGGAACAGGCGGCGAGCGTCTGGTTCGGCGCGACCCTGCGCGGGGACAACGAGACGATCACCATCGGGGCCGGGTCGAATGTGCAGGACGGCTGCGTGCTGCACACAGACATGGGCTTTCCGCTCGACATCGGGCGCAACTGCACGATCGGCCACAAGGCGATCCTGCATGGTTGCACGATCGGCGAGAACAGCCTTGTCGGCATGGGAGCGACGGTGCTGAACGGCGCGAAGATCGGCCGCAACTGCATTGTGGGCGCGAATGCGCTGGTCGCCGAGGGCAAGGACATTCCCGACAATTCCCTCGTCGTCGGCATGCCGGGCCGGGTGGTTCGGACGCTTGACGAGGAGGCGGTGCGGGGGCTTGTCGCCTCGGCCGAGGCCTATGTCCGCAACTGGCGCCGTTTCAAGGCGGGCCTTGCGCCGGTCGGCGGCTGAGCCGACACCTCTTCCCCAAAAGAAGCTGTTGTCCAAAACAGCACAACGCCGGAGGTTGCCGCCTTTGCCCGAGCAAGGCGTCATCGGTCCGGCTATGGATTTGACCCGAGACCCGGAGGCATGCCGTCGATTACCGCGGCGAGCTTCACTAGATCCGCTGCATAGAAACCGGCGGCGTTGATGCAATTCGTCTCCAGAAGGCACAACCCTTCCAAAGTCCTGCAAATGTCCATGACATATGCCGGGGAGTAACCATCGTTCAGTCGCGCCAAGAATTGCGCGAACTCGAGGGCATCCGGGTCGATTTCGTGGCGGTATGTCACCCGGGTGCCGTCCTTGTAGAGCGAGTAGGTGACAACTTCAGCGTTCACGATCCAGATGCGCCATTCCCTGAGAATCCGGGCGGGAGGTGTCAGCATCATCCGGGTGTCAGGACGCAGCGAGCCGTTCGGAATGTCGTTTGGATCGAGGGACATGATCTCGCGAACGGTCTCGTGGATTTCCGCAGAGGATCTTACGGCTCCCGGCTGTTCCTTGCTGTCCGAGACCGGACGGATGAACCACGCACGATCCTCGTGCGAGAGCTGGGCATGGATCTCGCTGACTGTCAGAAAAACCGCGTCCGGACCGTTGAGCATGTAGGGTTGCCAGGGTTCTTCATGGACGAACGGCGGTATCCGGAAGACGCCTGGCTTGAACCCTTTGGATTCGGCATATCGCCACAGCGTGTAGGAGCCGAACATCACCACGGCCCGCGGGTCTCGCACTTCCGGCTCGGGAACGAGTTCGCCAATGAATGGGACCACCTTGTGCCAGGAGTAGCGAAAACCAAGGCTATCCAGCGCATCAGCAAGTTTCTGTGTGTCTTCGAATTGCTGAAGAATCCACTGCATCGCGTCGCTTTCCCGGCTTGAGCGCCCGTGGCATGAGATCATGTCTGCAAGACAAAACCAATGCCCGCAGCTGGCGCCGATCGACCCTCGCGTACGAACATGGCGCTACGGCCAGTGAAAGCGCCAAACGGGTGCGTGCCGCATTTCCCGGCCGATGACGAGGGAACTGAAACGGGGCGTACAGACCTTGAATGTTGCGCGTTTGCCGCCCTGTCCTTGTGGACAACAGGCAAAAAATGACCGGTCCCCCGTTGAAGGAGGACCGGCCGGGCAACCCGACCCGGGGTGTGTGGGGGAGGGGGATGGGCCTGGTTGCTTAGGTGTCGGGCGCAAACAATGTCCCGTTGGCCGTCTCAAACGAGACGGAAGCTTGTCGGTTCCGGCGAAATCACGCCGGATCCGGGATGTCTCTTCAGGTGTCCGCGAGCGGCCCCGTCCCCTGGTTCCGCTGCGGCCTCTCCGGCCGGTTTCCCCTCTTGCCGGCCGCGACCCTAGTCGGCAAGGCTTGCGACGGTGCTGGTGCGCCGGTCGGAGATCGCCGCCCATCTGGCCGGGTTTTTCACCGACTGGCGTTTCACGAAGCGATAAGGCGCGGAATACCAGGGCAGGACGGCCTCGATCTGATTGTCGAGAATGACGTCGCCCTGATCGGTGCGCACGGTCAGCACCGCATGTCCGGCGTTGTTGGTGTCCTTGACCACGGTGATCAGCAGGGCGCTTTTCGGCCAGCCGCGCCGGACCAGCACGCGCTGCTTCTCCAGCACGTATTCCTCGCAGTCGCCGACGCCGTCGCTCGGATAGGTCCAGTATTCCTCGACGCCGAACAGTTCGATATCGGTGACCGGCCGGACCCGCTTGTTGACCTCGGCATTGACCGCGATCAGCTCGTTCCAACGTTCCTTGTCCAGCTTCACGACCACGGCGCCATCGCTGCCGGTCTTGCACTCGTCGGGGTTTTCCCGGCAGAACCCGATATGACCGACGGGCGCCTTGGCGGCGGCGCCGATATCCATGAAACGGCCGGCTCGCTGATCCGCCAGCGCGGTGTCGAGGGAGAGCATGGCGGCGGCCATGCCCAATGCGGCGGCAATATACTTCAGATTTTTGTTCGTTTTCGTCATGTCTTCATCCCTTCCCCAAGGTTGAAGACACAATGGCAGTCTGGTTTTTATCCTGATCTAAGGTCTGTATCTGCAATTGACATGAAGTAAATTCAAATAATGATCAATTTTTATCTTGTTTTTATTTGATATTTATCTTGATTTGTCTAAAATTGTAACGACATGAAGATGGGCGCCGGGAAAGCGCGGAAATGCGCGCTTTCCCGGCCTCAGGCCGATTGTCTTCAAGGGGGGCAGGAGAGTGTCAGGGCGTGCGGCGGGGCAATGCCGCGACGTTCCCGCGGGCATTTTCCGGAGCAGGATTTTTTTTAAAAAAGCGGATCGCGGCCCGCCTGACGCGGCGTGCATGGGTTTGACGCCGAGGCGTATCGGAAAAACCGGGGAGGCGCGGCGCGGAAACCCGGCGGGCCGTGCGGCAACCGTTGCAAAACCTGTCCTGGTGAAACCCGGCCTGGCGGACTCCGGTCAACAGGCCGCAGGCGCTGCGCGGGCCGGGCAAGACCGCAGGCGCGCCGTCCGTTTCCGGCGCCATTCCGCCGGACATCGTTTCACGAGACTGGTTGTGGTCTCAGGAAATGTGCTGTTCGAGCAGGGAGCGGTTCTGGATATGCGCGAACTCGACGGCGATGCCGTCCTCGGTGTGGCGAACCACACGCGCGCGCATCTTGCCGATCCCGATCGCCAGGCCGATCTCGGGCCGGACGTCGGTTTTCAGCGAGGCGCCCGACAGCGACACGTCGATGATGCGCGACTTGTAGCTGCGCCCGTCGGCCAGAACGATCTGCGTGAACGGGTTTTTCGGCGTGAAACGGTCGTGACGACGGTCTTCCGGAAGGCTCAGGACGTCGCGGTTGGCAAGCCAGGTGAGGACATTGGCGAGCTTGTCGCGCTTGCGCAGCGGCGCGTTGATGCGAATGGCGAATCCGCCCTCGATCTCGCGCACGACCTCGCCTTCGATGCGGCCGATATGGTCGATATAGGCGATGACGCGCTCACCGGTACGGGCGCTGACCGGTGCGATCAACGCGGCGCCGCCGGGTGACATGTCGATGATCTGGCACGGATATTCGCGGCGGTCCTCAAGCATGAAGCGGCCAAGAATATTGACGCAGACACGTGCATGCCGACGGAGGTCAAGTTGCTTCACCGCCGTAGCCGTCGTGTATGTGAGTGCCGAGGCTTGCGCCATACGTCATCGACCTTCCCTGGAGCACAACGGCAGGATACGCCGCGTGAACGCTGCAATTGGAAAGATAGGCAATGACGGTTAACAGACGGTAAGTGCGACCCGCGTCCGCAGCGTGTTCGTCAGGACTTTCCGCCCTCGATGACCGTCAGATGCTGCACCTGGCGGGCATTGGCGGCGAGCGGCAGCGCCGTGACAGCCGGGATCGCCGAGGAATGACGGCCCAGTTGAGGCACCGGGCTGGTCGCGACGTTGCTGCGCGTGTCGAGGAAAGCGGGGCGCTCGTCCGGCCAGATGAGGCGTACGCTCTTCACGGTCTGCGAGAGGATCGGATGCATGCCGGCCCAATAGGGCTGCTCGAGCGCGACGCAGGATCCCAGAACACGGCTGCATCCTTCGCCGGGGATGTGCAGCGGCAGAAGCAGCATCTCCATGTCGACGCTTTGCTTGCGCTCGGTATAGCCGCTGATGCCGATCACCGCGGCCGCGGCATCCTCGGTCACGGCGGCGAGCAGCGTCCCCAGCGCTTCGTGATCTTCCTGCGACCAGCCGCGCAGGATGTTGCGGTTCTTCAGTTCGCGGCAATGCAGCGCGCACAGGCGCGTGCCGGCGAGGCGGTAGCGATAGGTCGCGCGGTCGACCATCTCCAGGATGAACGTATCGCCGAGGACGCCGCGGATGCGGCCCGGTTCGATCTCGCTGCGATCGGGAGCGGGACGGGTGTCGCGCAGCTCGTCCCAGTACTCGTACAGCCGCTGTGTGACCGGATGTTTCATCGTGTTCCTCGCCCCCTGGCCGCTTGAACGGCGTTCTGCGCGGCCGCGTGCATTTGCGGGACTTCAGCCACCGCATATGTCCGACTTCGGGACATTCGCGGCGGCTTCCGCGTTTCCTGGGGGATACGAAGCAGGCGGCATGCCAAGCAGTTGAGCGGTTTCGTTAACCTGTCATTAGGGTTAACGAAGGGTAGCGATTGCCGTAGAGGTGGATAACTGCGCAAGATTGGCCAGTTGGTGAATACAAGCTTACCTGCACCGTAGCTGGAACTGACCTCGACTTGCCGGGCAGGCGCGACAAGCGTCCTGCCGGCCCTACTTCAAACCGTCCGGATCGCGCCCGTTGCGCGGCGGACGGTTTTTTCTTGCCCGGCGGCACGAGCTGCGGCGAGATCGCGACAGGCCCGTCTTGACTGATCCGGGGATCGGGCCGATCTGAACCGGGGCGGCATCCGGAAACGGGACAGGCCCGCAGGCAACCGTTTCGTGCCGACACACCACTGCGCAGACGCAAGGACCTTCATGCTCGATCCCGTGACCAAGGACGACCCGGAGCGGATGCAGACGCCGCCGCCAACACCTCCCTCCCAGCCGATCTTCAACCTCCCGCGCGTGGTCTCGACGCTGGCGGTGCTGCTGATCGCCATCCATCTCATGGACAGCAATCTGTTGTCGCGGGACGGCCGTTTCGAACTGATGGTGACCTTCGGCTTTCTGCCCCTGCGCTATCTGCCCGATGCGGTCGCGCAGTACCAGTTGCCCGGCGGCGAGGGCGCAAGGGTGTGGACCTTCCTCACCTATGCGTTCCTGCATGGCGGATGGGGACATCTGTTCGTCAACGTGATGTGGATGGCGGTGTTCGGCAGCGCGGTCGCCCGGCGCTTCGGCACGCTGCGCTTCCTGCTCCTGTCGGCGGTCAGCGCGGTTGCTGGCGCCGGTCTTCATCTTGGGATGCATTTCGGCGAGGCGGTGCCGATGATCGGGGCTTCGGCGGCGATCTCGGGGCAGATGGCGGCGGCGACGCGGTTCGTCTTCCTGCCCGGCGGCCCGCTTGGCGCCATGCGCCGGACGGATGCCTTCGCCTACAGGATCCCGGCCAGCGGCGCTCTCGAGTCGCTCTCCAATCCCAAGGTTGCCATGTTCCTGCTGGTCTGGTTCGGCATCAATCTCTTGTTCGGCATCATTTCCCTGCCGATCGCCGGAGAGGGGGCAAGCATCGCCTGGGAGGCCCATATCGGAGGGTTCGTCGCCGGTTTCCTGCTGTTTCCGCTGTTTGACCCGGTGCGCCCGCGCCGGACCTGAATGGCACCCCCGCAAGCTTTGCCGATTGCGCCGGGGCCGGGATTTGTCATGATGCCGTAAGGCGGTGCGCTCTTGGGGGCCACCGAAGCGATGACAAGCCACCCGGGAGGTACAGGATGACTGTCGCATCTATTCTCAACCAGAAGGGACGGGACGTGACGACGGAGCGCGCCGAGACGTCGATGCGCGAGATCTGCGCCATTCTGGGGGCGAAGCGCATCGGCGCCATCGTGATCACCGACGCAAAGGGCGGCATCAAGGGCATCATCTCCGAGCGCGACGTGGTGCGTGCCATCTCGGAGGACGGCACCGACGCGCTCGACAAGCCCGTTTCGGCCTACATGACCGCGCGGGTCGTCACCTGCGATCCGATGGAGACCGTCAACACGGTGATGGCGCGGATGACGGGCGGGCGGTTCCGCCACGTGCCGGTGGTGAAGGATGGCAAGCTCGACGGGCTGATCTCGATCGGCGACGTGGTCAAGCACCGCATCGCGCAGATCGAGCAGGAAGCCGAGGACATGCGCAACTACATCGCCATGACCTAGGACGTGAACTCATCATTCTGGCGAGAAACGGTATGAGGGAACGGGACTGGATACCAGGAGCAAACCCGCAGGAAACCGCCCGGTTTTCAAGGGGGTGCGACGCCGTTGCCAGCCCGTTCTCTCATACCCGGAGGGCGCCCGTCCGGCTTCGATCCGCGGCGTCAAGCCGCCTGACCGGGGTCCCCCCCCGGCCATCGCGGCCTTTCTGGCGGATCATTGCCGGACCGGGCGCCGTTTCTGGCACAATTATGAGTCCACGTCCTCGAATTCGGAACTGCGCCGGCCGCCAGTCGCGGTCGGCGCATCCGCGTCAGCCGTAGACGTCCTTCGGATCGTAAACGCGCTCGCCGCCGGCCATTTCGAGACGGACCGCCCCGTCGGGGGTGCGGACAATGCGGCGGTAGAAGCAGGCCCGGTAGCCGACGTGGCAGGTGGCGCCGTTGCCGGCGACCCGGACCTTGAGAACGAGGGCGTCCTGGTCGCAGTCGGTGAGTATCTCGACGACGCTCTGCACCTGGCCGGAGGTCTCGCCCTTCTTCCAGAAGGACTGCCGGGACCGGCTCCAGTAGCAGGCCTCGCCCGTCTCGATCGTGCGGGCCAGCGCTTCGGCATTCATGTAGCCGACCATCAGCACGGTGCCGTCATCGGCATCCGTGACGACACAGGCGATCAGCCCGTCGGCATCGAATTTCGGCTGGAAGGTGTCGCCACCCTCGATCTCGGCCTTGCTGCCGCGCCCGGCGAAGGAAAGTTCAGTCATTCTCGTTGCCCGCGCCGGGCGGCGCGTCCCTTGATCGACGGGGGCCTCAGCCGCGACGGGTGTCGCGGACGAGGCTCATGAAGCGGACCTGTTCGTTCGGATCGTCGCGGAAGACGCCGGTGAACTGGGTGGTGATGGTGGAGACGCCCTGCTTTTGCACGCCGCGCATGGTCATGCACTGATGCTCGGCCTCGAGCATCACCGCGATCCCGCGCGGGGCGAGATTGCTGTCCAGCGCATCGACGATCTGTGCCGTGAGGTTTTCCTGCGTCTGCAGGCGCTTGGCGAAAATGTCCACCACCCTTGCGATCTTCGACAGGCCGACCACGCCGTCCGTCGGGTAGTAGGCGACATGCGCCTCGCCGACAAAGGGCAGCATGTGATGCTCGCAATGGGAGAAGAACGGGATGCCGCGCACGAGCACGATATCGTCGTAGCCACCGACATCCTCGAAGGTCCGCTGCAGATGCTCCGCCGGATCCTGGGAGTAACCGGAGAAGATCTCCTCATAGGCCTTGGCGACTCGCTTGGGCGTGTCGATGACACCTTCGCGCTCCGGATTGTCACCTGCCCATGCCAGCAGGATGCGTACGGCCGCCTCGGCCTGCTCGCGTGTCGGACGTCCGGACGAAGCGTCCGCTGCATCGCCGCGCTGCGCGACCGGTTTCAAGATGGCATCCATCGCGGGCTCTCCCGTTTCCACTGTATTCCGCATGGCTTACGCATTTCCCGAGTGTTCGGACCACGCGGACCGCTTCTTCCGGGCCGTCTCGGCGGAGACGGGATCGCACGCCAGATTGTTTGAATTGCGGCAGTTTTTCACGACCTCGCCCGCCCGGTCGGCTCTTGCGGCACCTGTGTCCATTTCTTTCCTGCGTTCCACCCTATATAAGAAATGCTGAAGGGCTGTGAAGCCGGATCGCCTGCGTCACGCTTTCTTGAAGAGGCGCTTAATGCTCGACGATATCTACAACGCCAAAATTCTCGAACTCGCCGGCAACATTCCCCGTCTTGGCCGCCTCGATGCCCCCGATGCTTCCGCCAAGGCTCACTCCAAGTTGTGTGGTTCGACCGTCATTGTCGACCTAAAGATGCAAAAAGGAGTTGTGACCGATTTCACGCAGGACGTCAAAGCCTGCGCTCTCGGTCAGGCGGCGGCGGCGGTCGTGGCGCGCAATGTGATCGGCGCGAAGCTCGAAGAACTGCGGCGCGCGCGCGACCAGATGCGGGCGATGCTGAAGGAAAACGGGTCGCCGCCGGACGGCCGTTTCGCCGAGGCGGAGGTGCTGCAGCCGGTGCGCGACTTCAAGGCGCGGCATGCCTCCACCCTGCTGGCCTTCGAGGCGGTCGTCGATGCGGCCGAGCAGATCGAGGCGCGGCGCGGCGACGAGGCGGCCGCCTGAGACAAGGGGCGCCGACGGGCGGATTTCCAGGCCGCCGGGCGTGAGGTGTCGCCATGTGTTCCCACCACGATCATGCGGCCCGTGCGGACACCCGTCCGCCCGGTGCCCTGGCGCGAGCCGTGCTGCTGCTGATCCGGGCCTACCAGCTGACGCTGTCCGCCTTTATCGGGCGCTCGTGCCGCTATGCGCCGAGCTGCTCGGGCTACATGACCGACGCCATCCTCCGCCACGGGCTCTGGGCCGGCTTGTGGATCGGCCTTGCCCGCCTGCAACGCTGCAGGCCGGGCGGGGGGAGCGGCTTCGATCCGGTTCCCGAACACCTGCCGGAGAGGGCGCGCTGGTACCTGCCATGGCGCTATGGCCACTGGACCTCGGGCCATATCGATCCGGCGACGCGGCTCGACTGACGGCTGGCGCGGCCGGTTAGCCGGCGTCATTGCCTTGCGTCATGCAATTTTCGCGAAAGCCATGCGAAACGTGTTGAAGACGGCCGCCTCGAATGCGGATAATTGACGCGGTCGCTATCGATGTTGCAGGCTTCGCGGACACATTGCCGGTCGTGTCGCCATCCGCTCCGCGATCGCGCCGGATGCCGGCGGTTTCATGCCCGGCCATGCGCAGCGGAACCGCAGACCAGTTCCCGCAAGCCGTCTCCGGGGGACCCGGACTTGGACATTTCCTTGGACATTCCCTCGGGCACTCCCGATGGCGCAGGGCTGGCCCTGCGCCCGGCAACGCCTGACGACCTTTCCGCGCTTCTCGACATCGAGAATTCCTGCTTCACGCAGGACAGGATCTCGCGGCGCTCGTTCCGCCGGTTTCTGGAAAGCGCCGGAGCGTCCTGCATCCTGGCGAGCCTCGACGGCCGGCCGGCCGGCTATGCCCTGCTGCTGTTTCGCAGCGGCACCGCGCTTGCCCGGCTCTATTCCTTCGCAATGATACCGGAAATGCGTGGCCGCGGCCATGCGCGTGCCCTTTTGGCGGCGGCCGAGGCGGATGCCTTCGCCCGCGACCGGATCGTGCTCAGGCTGGAGGTTCGCGAGGACAACGCGCCGGCCCGGCGTCTTTATGAAAGCGCCGGCTATCGCGCCCATGGCCGTGTCGCGAACTATTACGAGGACGGCTGCGCGGCGCTGCGCATGGAAAAACCGCTGCGCGACGCGGCGGCGCAAAGGTCGGTGGTTCCCTATTTCGCGCAGACGACGGAATTCACCTGCGGACCCTCCTGCCTGATGATGGCACTGAAGCATTTCGATCCGCAGACCGAGACCGGCGAGCGGCTGGAACTGCGCCTGTGGCGGGAGGCGACGACAATCTATCTCGCCTCGGGGCATGGCGGCTGCGGCCCCTTCGGGCTGGCGGTCGCCGCGGCGCGGAGGGGCCTGCGCGCCGAGGTGCGGCTGACGCCGCCGGGCCACCTGTTCATCTCGTCTGTGCGCGATCCCGACAAGCGGCGGGTCATGGAGATCGTCCAGGACGACTACCGGGCCGAGGCGGCGGGGCTCGGCATCGCGGTCAGCGAGGAACAGCTCTGCGCCCGCGACCTTGCACGGGAACTGGCCGGGGGTGCGCTGGCAATCGTGCTGATTTCCGAATACCGGATGCTTGGACGGCGAGGCCCGCACTGGGTGCTTGTCCAGGGCGAGGATGCGGGCCACCTTTTCATCCATGACCCCTGGCTTGGATATGAGGGCTACGAGACGCCGCAGGACGCGGCCAACCTGCCGGTGCCGGATGCCGAATTCGAGCGCATGGCACGCTGGGGGAAGCCGCCCGTGCGTGCGCAGATCATCTTGAGAAAGGGCTGAGCCACGATGGCCACATGGGTTGTTCTTGTCGACAACGCAAAGGATGTCTCCAACGCCGACACGCCGCACAAGGTGATGAGCGTGCGCGACTACATGATGCGCCCGAAGCTCTTCACCGGCACGCATCCCAATATCATCAACCTGTCGCGTTCCTATTCCTACCAGGGAGCGGGCTATTATGCCTCGCTTCTCGCCGAGGCACGCCAGCACCGCGTGCTGCCGAATGTCGAGACGATGATCGAATTGTCGCGCAAGGGGCTCTACCGGCACGCGCTTCCCGAGCTTGAGGACAGCCTCAACCGATGCCTGGGCAAGCCAGGGGCGGCGGAGGCGGGCGAGCGCATTCTGGTGTGTCTCGGCCATACCGCGATTGCCGCGCTGGAGCCGTTTGCCCGGCTGCTCTTCGACTGGTACCGGGCGCCGATCCTCGAGGTCAGCGTGGCCGCCGGCCAGTGGCGTGCGATCACCCGCATCCGCGTCGTCCCGGTCTCGGAACTGGAGGCGGATGCCCGCGCCTTCATGATGGAGAGCCTGGAGCGCTACACCCACCGGGCCTGGCGGGCGCCGAAGCAGCGCGTGCCGATGAAACACGCGCTGGCCGTCCTGTCGAACCCGAAGGAGGAGCTGCCGCCTTCGGCCCAGGCCTCGCTGCGGCACATGGCCAAGGTTGCGGCGCGCCAGGGCGTCGAGCTTGTGCCCATCGGCAAGGGCGACCTCGACCGGCTGGCGCAATATGACGCGTTGTTCATCCGCGAGACGACCAATATCGACAACCACACCTACCGTTTCGCCCGGCGTGCGGTGCAGGAAGGCATGCCGGTGATCGACGATCCGGTGTCGATGATCCGCTGCACCAACAAGGTCTATCTGGCGGAGCTGATGGAATCGCACGGCATCCCGATTCCGAAAACCGCGATCCTGTCGAACGTCAAGGAAGCGGCGGGGCTGGAAGCGCGGCTCGGTTCGCCCGTTGTGCTGAAGATCCCCGACGGCTCCTTCAGCCGGGGCGTCTTCCGCGTTGCCGGCGAGACGGCGATCGCGGAAAAGCTGAAGGAACTGCTCGACGACAGCGATATCATCATCGCGCAGGAATATTGCCCGACCGAGTTCGACTGGCGCATCGGCGTGCTCGACGGGGAGCCGCTCTTTGCCGTGCAATACCTGATGGCCAAGAAGCACTGGCAGATCGTCAAGCACGAGGACGGCAAGCAGGCGAAGGAGGGAAGTTTCCGGTCCGTGTCGCTGGCCGAGACGCCGCCGGCGGTGGTGGAAACCGCGGTGCGCGCGGCGAGCCTGATCGGCGAGGGGTTCTATGGCGTCGATCTCAAGTCCTTCGGCGACCGGGTTGTCGTCATCGAGGTGAACGACAACCCGAATCTCGACCACGGTGTGGAGGATTCCGCCGAGAAGGACGCGGTCTGGGAACGGCTGGTGCGCTGGTTCGTGCGCCGCATCGAGGCAAGGTGAGGGGCCGGAGGTCCCGTCCGTTCACGAGGCCTGCGCCTGTCGCCGTCGCCCGAGCAGCCGCCAGCCGAAGGTGAGCCCGGCGGCGGCGATGATGATGGCGGCCGCGCCGGCGATCTGGACAGGCTGCAGCCTGTGGCCGAAGGCAAGATGGTCGACCAGGATGGCGACGACCGGGTAGACGAACGAGAACGCGCCCTGGAGATAGGTCGGCAGCTTCTGCACCGCCCCGTACATCAGCGTGTACATGAGACCGGTATGAACCACGCCAAGCGTGACCAGCGCGCCCCAGGCGGCGGGGCCTTGCGGCGGTTCGGCCCAACTGGCGAAGGGGGCGAGCATGGCGATGCCGACGCCGACCTGGATCAGCGCAATCAGGTGCGGCGGCGTGCCGCTCAGCTTCTTGGTGATCAGCGCGGCGAGCGCCCAGAAGAAGGCGGCGCCGAGGGCGAGGGCGATGCCGAGCGCATAGTTGGCGCCGGTGTAGCCGGTATCGGGCCTTGCCTGGACGATCATCACCACGCCCGCAAAGGCGATGGCCAGCCAGCCGAGCTTGGTCGCGGTGATCCTTTCGGACAGGAACAGCGCACCGAAGCCGACCAGGATGAAGGGCTGCATGTTGTAGACCGCCGTCGCGATCGAGATCGAGGCCTGGCCATAGGCGCTGAACAGCATGGCCCAGTTGACGACGATGGCAACGCCGCCAAGCGCGGCGAGGCCGGCGGTCCGCCAGGTCAGCCGGTGCCGCAGCGCGCCTTGCAGTCCGCAGATGACAAGCAGCGCCAGCGCGCCGAAGACGCAGCGCCAGAAGACGACATCAATGGCCGGCTGGCCGGAGATGATGACGAACCAGCCGATCGAGCCGAGGATGGTCATCGCGGCGATCATTTCGGTGGCGCCGCGCAGGGTCTTGTCCATTGGAATCTCCTGAGAACATGTGCCACCACAATCGCTCCGCCGGCGTACGGTTTCCATCGGATGAGTAAGGTGAATTGACGTATTGGCCTTTTATTGTAAGGTGATCATGAAGTTTTCAGGAGGTTTCTATGATAGACGACATTGATCGCCGCATTGTCGAAGCCCTGATCGACGATGCCCGCATGTCGCTGAAGGAGCTTGCCGGACGTGTCGGCCTGTCCTCGCCCGGGGTCTCGGAGCGGATCCGCCGGTTGCAGGAGCGCGGGGTCATCCGCGGTTTCACCGTCGATATCGACCCGAAGGCGCTGGGCTACGGATTGCAGGCCATCGTTCGCATCCGGCCGCTGCCGGGCAAGCTGCACATCGTCCAGCGACACATCGAGGAAACGCCGGAATTCTGCGAATGCGACAAGGTGACGGGCGAGGATTGCTTCGTCGTGCGGCTGGTGCTGCCTTCGATTGACGAGCTTGACGGCATCCTCGACAAGATCGCCGACAAGGCCGAGACGAGCACCTCCATCGTCAAGTCGCAGCCGATCCGCCGCCGGCCGCCGCCGCTTGCCGGCACCTGAAACCGGCCGGTGCTTGCCGATCCGCGACAAATCTCTTAAGGGTTGCCGCTCCCAAAACACCGAACCGCTTACCTGCCTTGTTTGCAGGAGTGAGCAGGAGACAGACATGATCCATCTGACCTTCCCCGACAATTCGGTTCGCGACTTCGCGCCCGGCGTCACCGGCGCCGAGATCGCCGCCGGTATCTCCAAGTCGCTGGCCAAGAAGGCCGTGGCCGTGACCCTTGACGGCGAACTCGCCGACCTGTCGTTGCCGATCGAGCGCGACGCACGGCTGGAGATCGTCACCCGCGAGGACCCGCGCGCGCTGGAGCTGATCCGCCACGACGCGGCCCATGTCATGGCCGAGGCCGTGCAGGCGCTGTGGCCGGGAACGCAGGTCACCATCGGACCGGTGATCGAGAACGGCTTCTATTACGACTTCAAGCGCGTCCACTCCAATTCCGGAGAGAACTGGCCCTTCACGCCCGAGGACCTGCCGGTCATCGAGAAGAAGATGCGCGAGATCATCCAGCGCGGCGATGCCTTCGTCCGCGAGGTCTGGTCGCGCGACGACGCCAGGCGCCACTTCGAGGAGAAGGGCGAGATCTACAAGGTCGAGCTGCTCGACGCGATTCCTCCCGGCGAGGACGTCAAGATCTACCGTCAGGGCGACTGGCTCGACATGTGCCGGGGGCCGCATATGGCGACCACCCGCCAGATCGGCGATGCCTTCCGCCTGATGCGGGTGGCCGGCGCCTATTGGCGCGGCGACAGCGACAACGAGATGCTGACCCGCATCTACGGCACCGCCTGGGCGAACGAGGCCGAGATGAAGGCCTATCTCCACATGCTGGAGGAGGCGGAGAAGCGCGACCACCGCAAGCTCGGCCGGGAGATGGATCTCTTCCATTTCCAGGAGGAGGGGCCGGGCGTCGTGTTCTGGCATGCCAAGGGCTGGAACCTGTTCCAGAGCCTTGTCGCCTACATGCGCCGCCGGCTCGACGAGGACTATGACGAGGTCAACGCGCCGCAGATCCTCGACACCTCGCTTTGGGAGACCTCCGGTCACTGGGGCTGGTACAAGGAGAACATGTTCTCCGTGCAATGCGCCGACCCGGAAGCCGAGGACACGCGCCTGTTCGCGCTGAAGCCGATGAACTGTCCGGGACACGTGCAGATCTTCAAGCACGGGCTGAAGAGCTACCGCGACCTGCCGTTGCGCATGGCCGAGTTCGGGGCGGTGCACCGCTATGAGCCGTCCGGCGCCATGCACGGCCTGATGCGCGTGCGCGGCTTCACCCAGGACGACGCCCACATCTTCTGCACCGAGGAGCAGATGGCGGCGGAATGCCTGAAGATCAACGACCTGATCCTGTCGGTCTACGAGGATTTCGGCTTCAACGAGATCGTCGTGAAGCTCTCCACCCGGCCGGAGAAGCGGGTCGGTTCGGATGACCTTTGGGACCATGCCGAAGCGGTCATGGAAAAAGTCCTGACGCAGATCGCCGAGCAGTCCGGCGGCCGCATCAAGACCGACATCCTGCCGGGCGAGGGTGCCTTCTACGGGCCGAAGTTCGAGTACACCCTGCGCGATGCGATCGGCCGGGAATGGCAGTGCGGCACCACCCAGGTCGACTTCAACCTGCCGGAGCGCTTCGGTGCGTTCTATGTCGACAAGGACGGCGAGAAGAAGACGCCGGTGATGATCCACCGGGCGATCTGCGGCTCGATGGAGCGGTTCCTCGGCATCCTGATCGAGAACTTCGCAGGTCACTTCCCGCTTTGGCTCGCGCCGAGCCAGGTCATCGTCACCACCATCACCTCGGACGCGGACGATTATGCCCGCGAGGTGCTGGCGGCGATGAAGAAGGCGGGGCTGCGGGCCGATATCGACCTCAGGAACGAGAAGATCAACTACAAGGTCCGCGAGCATTCGCTGGCCAAGGTGCCGGTGATCGTCGTGTGCGGCAAGCGCGAGGCGGAGGAGCGGACGGTCAACATCCGCCGGCTCGGGTCGCAGCACCAGAGCGCGATGGGACTCGACGAGGCGATCGCCGCCCTGCGCGAGGAGGCCGTCGCGCCGGACCTGAAGCGCGGCGCGGACTGAACCGGATAACCTGTGAGCCGCGTTCACAGCGCGGCTCACAGCATTGTGCTACCAGCGACGTAGGTCCGTGAACAGGTCGAGTTTCTCGTCGCGAGAAACGAGAATGAGGCCGAGATTGTTTGCCTGAGCGGCAAGCATCCGGTCGAACGGGTCACGATGTGCATCGGTAAACGAAGCCGCCGTCTGTGCTTGCTCGAAGGTGACCGGAAGCGGGTCAAAGCCGCTTTCCACGATCAGACGAGACATGCCGTTGATCCAGCCGGCCGCCTCGCCGAGCTTGCCAAGACGGTGTTTCAGGACGATTTCATAAGCGCTGATCGCGCTGACGAAGGTCGCGCTTCCCGGGTCCTCTACAATGCTGCGCGCTACTTCGCTCAGGTTCCCCGGCGCGGACAAGGCCCAGATGAAAACGTGAGTGTCAATCAGGTGATCCGGCATTCCAGGCCTGAAGTTCCTGTTCGCTCAGATCGTCGAAAAACTCGTCAGGAAGGGTGTACTTCCCCGCAAGCAAGCCGAGCGTCTTGGGGCGGCGCTGGTCTTGAGCGGTGCGCGCGCCGCCGGGCCACGACCTGATCGAGCGCAGTTCCCGAGGTGCTTCGGTCGCCAAGTCAGGTTGGCGGTGTGTCCCGAGGTACTGATACACGCCATACCCGATGTCGCGGGGCGGTTTCTGCACCCGGGATCCGGTAACCGGCTTTTCTTTTTCCCGCGAACTCATCTTGATCTCTCCTTCGATCCATTTATAGCACGTCGGGGCTGGCCTGTCGGCAACCGTGGCATGGCCGGCCTGTCGCCGATCTGTCATGGAATGCCGGCTAGTATTCCCATTTCGAGAATCGTCTAAATTGACGAGGCGTCGCCGGGGAGCCTGCCGGCGGGATCCGATGACAGGCACGAGGGCGGCCCGGTGCACGAGACCGAACTGAGTTACGCCAACGACGGGCATTCCTGGCTCAAGCGCTCCGTGATCCGCGTGATCGAGACCCTGTCGGGGCGGGCCTATCTGCTTGGCTACTATCGCTACTGGCGCGATGCCATCGCGGCCACCTCGACCACCAAGTGGAGCGACCTGCTGGCGCTGATCGGCGTCGACGTGGTGGTGGAGGAGGGCAACTGGCCGCCGCAGGACCTGCCCGGCGGACCGCTGGTGATGATTGCCAACCACCCCTATGGCCTCGGCGACGGGCTGGCGATCCTGGCGCTGGCCGAGCGGCTCGAGCGGCCCTACCGCATCCTCATCAACAACGAGCTGCTGAAAGCGCCGGAGATCCGGCCATATTCGCTGCCGATCGACTTCGAGGAAACGGCGGAGGCCCTGCGGACCAACATGCGTACCCGGCAGGAGGCGCTGCGCCTGCTCGCCGAGGGGGTCACCATCATCGTCTTTCCGGGCGGCGGCGTGGCGACGGCGGACAAGCCGTTCGGCCGGGCGCGGGAACTGCCCTGGAAGACCTTTACCGCGAAGATGATCCGTGCCGGCCGGGCGACGGTGATCCCGCTCTATTTCGACGGCCAGAACTCGCCGCTCTTCCACCTGGTGTCGCGGCTGTCTCTGACATTGCGCCTGTCGATGTATATCCGGGAGTTTCGCCGCATCATGGGGTGCGACCTGCCGGTCAGGGTCGGCGCGCCCATCCCTTTCACCGAACTTGCCGCCTTCGGCGACCAGAAGGCGATGATCGAGCACCTGCATCAGCGGGTGATCTCGATGGCGCCGTCCCGCCCGCGTCCGAGGCCCAGGGCCGACCGCAGCCGCCTGCGCCGGATCACGACGACAGGGACATTGCCCGCATCACTGCTTGAGCAGTGAGCTGGTCAGGACCTCGACTTCGCCGTGGTTGGCGGTGTTGACCTCGAATTCGCGCGAATAGAGCTTGTCCTCGTTGCGGGCGATGACTTGGTATTCGCCGGCAGCCAGGATGAAAGCGGGGAAGGCGCCCGTGCCCTCGACGACAACGTCGCCGCCAGGTGTGAGGACCGACCATTTGGTGTTGGCGATGGCCTCGCCGCCAGACTGGTTGACGAGCTTCAGCGTCACGCGCGCGGCGTTGTGATAGACGGTTGCCTCGGTCAGCTTGCCGGGTTCGACGCGAATGTCGGCGCGCACGGTCGCGTTGACCGCGCCATAGCGGCTGACCACGTGGTAGGTGTCGGCGTTCAGCCGGACGATGGCGCCGGGCTTGACGTTGCCGGCGACCAGCTTGCGCTCGCCGCGGCTGTCGAAATCCCGCTCGTAGATATCGAAGACGACGCGCCCGGTCTGGATCGGCTGCTGGCCGGAGAACTGCGCGTCGAGCTTGATGCCGCCGGCATTGAGCATCACCGTCTGGCTGGTCAGGCCGTTGCGCACGGCGATGCGGCTGGTGCGGCCGGCATAGCCGTAGGCGGTGTGTACGAAATAGTCGCCCGGCGCGAGGCGGAAATCCGCATCGCCGCCCTGGGCTGTCGCGACCAGCTCGAGCTTGCCCTGGTCGTTCGGGGTGTTGGCATAAACCCGCCAGCGCACGCCGTCGGTCAGCGACGGGCCGTCCTCGGCAAGGCGGGCCACCAGATAGACCGGCGACAGGGTGGAGGGGCCGGGCATGCCGGTGTCCGGAGTGATTGCCGGCGCATAGGGGACGACGGGGGTGGAGGAGCCAGGCACGGCGTTGCCGCCGAGCAGACTTCCAAGCGGCGGGGGCGTATCGGGCGCGGCGGGAGCGTTGAGCAGAGCGGGATCGTCGGGCAAGGCCGCATTCGGCGCGGAAGCGCCCGGTTCTCCTGGCTTTGCCTGTGGCGTGACCACGTCCTGCGCGGAAAGCGGCTGGATCGCCAGCCCGAGGGCGCACAGCGCGCATGCAATAAGCCTGGTCACCCGCATTGCCCGGTATGCCCCACCGTTTCATCGTCGTTTTGGTCGAACCTGTTTCCACCCCAAAACTGGGGCAATTTCAAGTCATCTTGCCGGATGGGCATGGGATGATTGACAGGGGCGAAAACCTGACTAGGTCATTGAGGTGAAAAACGCTGCCAGTTCAGCCCACCTCCATCATGCCCCGACCGCCGGTCGACGGCCGATATCAAGGAAATGCGATGACGACGGAGCAATCCGAAACCTTGCGCCTGCTGCTGACGCGCCGGTCGCATCCGGCAGTCAGCCTGATCGCGCCGGCGCCCGAGGGCGAGGCGCTGCGGGACATCCTGCAAGCCGCCTCGCGCGTGCCGGATCACGGCAAGCTCGTGCCCTGGCGCTTCGTCCTTCTGAGGGGCGAGGCGCGCACCGACCTCGGCAACCGCCTGGTGTCGCTGCTGGAGGCCCGGGAGGGGCCGCTGGCGGAGGACCGTCGCCAGCAGGAAGCAACCCGCTTCACCCGTGCGCCCCTGGTGGTCGCGGTCGTCAGCCGCGCCGCCGTCCATCCCAAGATCCCCGTCTGGGAGCAGCAGCTTTGCGTCGGCGCGGTGTGCATGAACCTCGTCACCGCCGCCCATGCGAGCGGCTTTGCCGCCCAGTGGCTGACCGAGTGGATGGCCTTCGACGACGACGTGTCGGCAATGCTGGGGCTGGCCGAGGCGGAGCGGATCGCCGGCTTCGTCCACCTGGGCACGCCCTCGGAGACGCCGAGCGAGCGACCCAGGCCCGATCTTGACAGCTTGATCAGCGAGTGGACAGGCGCATGAGCACCTACAGCTACGAAGTCGCGAAGGGCCACGGCCTGCCGCACAACCCGTTCAAGGCGATCGTCGCGCCGCGGCCGATCGGCTGGATCTCCACCCGCTCGCCCGAGGGGGTGCTGAACCTTGCGCCCTACAGCTTTTTCAACGCCGTGTGCGACACGCCGCCGATCGTGATGTTCTCCTCGTCCGGCTACAAGGACAGCGTGACCAATGTCGATGCCAGCGGCGAGTTCGTCTTCAACCTGGCGAGCGAAGACCTGAAGGACGCGATGAACGTTTCCTCGGCGCCCTATCCGCACGGGGTCTCGGAATTCGAGAAGGCGGGCCTCACGCCCGCCGCATCGACGCTGATCGGCACCCCGCGCGTTGCCGAGGCGAAGGCCGCGTTCGAGTGCCGCCACCTGCAGACCCTGCGCCTTGCCGGGCTGGACGGTCAGCCGGCCGACAGCTGGGTGGTGTTCGGCGAGGTCGTTGCCGTGCATATCGACGAAAGCGTGCTGGTGGACGGGCTTTTCGACGTGACCCGCGCCCGGCCGCTCGCCCGCCTTGGCTACATGGACTACTCGGTCGTCGACGCCGTGTTCCAGATGAAGCGACCCAGTGCCTAGGGCCTGACGTCTGAGGCCTGAGACCGGAGACCCTGGGGCGGCGGCCTGTTAACCGGCCTGTCGGATTTTCCTGCTAGAAAACCCGAATTACGCACCGGCGCGGGCCGGTTTCATTCGGTTTTTGACGAGGGAAATTCATGTCGCACGCCAACCATGGCTCCATTCCGCGCTGGTCCTGGCTGGTGCCGGTCGCCGCCGCCTTCATTCTCGCGCTCGTCCTGACCGGTGTGCTGCCGGAAGACTCCGGTGCGGTGCTGGGGCTCGTTTCCGTGTTGCTCGGCGGGGCGGTCTTTGCCTCCGTGCATCATGCGGAAGTGCTGGCGGCGCGGGTCGGAGAACCCTTCGGTTCGATTATCCTGGCGGTCTGCGTCACGGTGATCGAGGTGGCGTTGATCGTCTCGATCATGCTTTCGGACGCGGAAGGGAACGAGGAGGTGGCGCGGGACACGGTGTTCTCCGCCATCATGATCGTGCTCAACGGGGTGATCGGCTTCTGTATGGTGTTCGGCGGCCAGCGCCACCACGAGCAATCCTTCCAGCTCAGCGCGGCCTCCGCCTCGCTGGCGGTGCTGGGTACCCTTGCCACCGTCTCTCTGGTGCTGCCGAATTTCGTGCTGGCGGGAGGCCAGGGGCAGTTCTCGATCCTGCAGCTTCTGGTGATCGGCGCGGTGTCGTTGGGGCTCTATGCCACCTTCGTCTTCGTGCAGACCGTGCGTCACCGCGACTACTTCATGGAGGTGAGGAGCGGGGAGATGGCTGATCCGGACGAGACGGCCGGCGAGGGGCCGTCGAAGACGGTGACGCTGGTCAGCGCCGTGCTGCTGCCGGTAGCGCTGCTGATCGTCATCCTGCTGGCCAAGATCCTGTCCTATCCGCTCGATACGGCGGTCGCCCATGCGGGCCTGCCGCAGGCGGTGGTCGGCGTGGTGATTGCCGCCGTCGTGCTCTTGCCGGAGGGAATTGCCTCGGTTCGCGCGGCGCTGCACAACCAGTTGCAGAACAGCATCAACCTGGTACTGGGCTCCGCTCTGGCGAGCATCGGCATGACCATTCCGGTGGTCGCGGCGGTGTCGGCGATCATGGGCAAGCCGCTCGTTCTCGGCCTCGTTCCGGAGGATATCGTGCTGCTGGTGCTGACCCTGTTTGTCAGCACCCTGACACTGGGCACCGGGCGCACGACCATCCTGCACGGGGTCGTGCACCTCGGCATCTTCGCCGTCTTCCTGCTGCTATCGGCAATTCCCTAGGCCGTGAACGCATAATCCTGGTGACAAACGGCGGGAAGAAACGGGACCGGATACCGGATTTCCGCGTCTTTCCTGGTCAGCACATCGCCGGTTGAACGGCATTCGCCGCCCTGTTTCATGCGGCCATGTTTCAGGCGGAGGCCATCCCGGCGCGGGCAATCACCTTTTCCGCGCGGCGCAGATGCGGACGGTCGAGCATCTCGCCGTCGAGGCCGACGACGCCGGGGTTGCCGGCCGCCGCGAAGGCCTTGATGACCGCGCGCGCCTTTTCGACCTCTGCGGCGGACGGGGTGAAGACCTCGTTGATCACCGGCACCTGGGCGGGATGGATCGCCATCTTCGCGGTGAAGCCGTCATGCAGCGCCTGAAGCGATTCCGCCCGCAATCCGTCCATGTCCCGGAAATTGGTGAAAACCGTGTCGATGGGCGCGGCGCCGGCCGCGACCGCACCGAACAGGCAGAGATTGCGGGCGAGGCGGAACGGCTCGCTGAACGCGCCGTCCGGCGTGCGGCTGGCCAGTGCCCCGATATCCGCCGAAAGGTCTTCGGCGCCCCATGTCAGCCCTTCCAGACGCGGGCTCGCACCCTGGTAGGTGCCCAGATTGAAGAGCGAGGCGGCGGTTTCCGTGGCGACGGCGAGGATCCGGGTCTGTGTGTCGGGGATATCGTTTTCCGCCTCCTGGACGGCAAGCTTCGCGGCAAGGTGCTGGACATCCGCGCCGGAGACGGATTTGGGCAGCATGATGCCCTCCGGCATGGCCGCCATCACCGCCGCAAGGTCCGCGTCCGTCTCGCCGGTGTCGAGGGCGTTGACCCGCACATAGAGCCGCGGCCGGCTGGCAACCTCGCGCTGGGCCGTGAGAAAGCGGGCGGTGATGTCGCGCGCGGCCTGCTTGGCATCGAGCGCGACCGAATCCTCAAGATCGACAAGCAGCACGTCGGCGCCGCTCGCAAGGGCCTTTTCGAGCTTGCGCTCGCTGTCGCCGGGAACGAAGAGAAGCGAGCGCATGATCAGCCTTTCTTTCGCATGAAGGCCTGGCGCCGGCAGATGGCGACGAGCTTGTCATGCTGGTTGAAGGCCTTGTGCTCGAACTCGACGATGCCGGCGTCGGGGCGCGACTTCGATTCGCGCTTGGAGATCACCTCGGTCGTGCAGTGCACGCTGTCGCCCTGGAACAGGGGGTGAGGGAACTTCACGTCGTTCATGCCCAGATTGGCGATCGTGGTGCCGATGGTCGTGTCATTGACCGAGATGCCGATCATCAGGCCGAGTGTGAACAGGCTGTTCATCAGCGGCTGCCCCCATTCGGTCTGCGTTTCGCAGAAGTGCCGGTCGATGTGGAGCGGCTGCGGGTTCAGCGTCATGTTGGAAAACAGCATGTTGTCCATCTCCGTCACCGTGCGGGTGAGCGCGTGATGGAATACGTGGCCGACGGTGAATTCCTCGAAATGCAGGCCCGGCATGGTGTCCTCCCTGTGGAACCGTAGGAAATGGCGCCAAAACGGCGAATCGATTCTCCTGATTAAAGCCACAAAACCCCAACGGGCAACGGGCCTTAGCGGACGTTAACCACTCGTTAACCAAATCTTCACGAGTGTTAAGTAAATCCTAAGACATGCGTTGCCAGGAGAGCGGAGCATGAAAATCGCCGAACCGTTCTCGATCGCGTCCAGGATCGAGCAAGCTTTTCAATCTGCGAGCACCTCGACCGGGGCATCCTTCGAGTATCTGGTCAAGACCGCGAAGCGGGAATCCAATTTCGACGAGACGGCCAAGGCGCGCACCTCGAGTGCGACCGGGCTGTTCCAGTTCATCGAAAGCACCTGGCTGGAGACCGTCAAGGAGGCGGGCGGCCGGCACGGCCTTGGCCAGTATGCCGAACATATCGAGCGTGGGGCAAACGGCCGGTACCGCGTGTCCGATCCGGCGATGCGGGCAAAGATCCTCGATCTGCGCAACGATGCCGAGATCTCGTCGCGCATGGCCGGAGAGCTGACCCAGAAAAACGCCGCCTATCTCACCGAGAAGCTGGGCCGTCCGCCGAGCGAGGGCGAGCTCTACATTGCCCACTTCCTCGGCGCGGGCGGGGCGCGCAAGCTGATCAGCCTTGCGCAGAGCCAGCCGGACCTCGCCGCCGACCGCGTCTTCTCGCGTCAGGCGAAGGCGAACAAGCCGATCTTCTATGACCGGGGCGGGGCGCGCAGCGTCTCCGAGGTCTATGCCAATCTCGTTGCCAAGCATGGCGGCCCGATGCCGGCACTGCCGGGCGCGACCCAGGTCGCCGCATTGCCCGAAGCCAAGCCCGGCGCCGCCGCCGCGACGACGATTGCCGCCGCCGCGACGGGCACGGAGCCGGCCGGCGAGGGGCTGGCGATGGGAGACCCGACGAGCCGGATCCTGACCGCATGGTCGGCGACCAGCGATGTGTCCTCGCCCTTCCATGCGCTGTTCCGCAACGGTGTCGAGGCTAAGCGGGTGTCGTTCGATTCGCGCTTCACGTCCGCCTTCGCGGCACAGGAGGCAGGGCAGGCCGAGGCGCTCGAGCGCGCCGCGGCACGGGCCGACAACCAGACGGATGCCTACAGCCAGCGTCGTTCGCGGATTCTCACCGAAGCCGGCACCACCCGTACGGCCAGCCTCGTCAAGGGGCAGCCGATGGACCTGACGGGCTTTCTCAACTACCGGCCGACGCTCGAGCAGAAGGACCTGCTGCCGCCGGTCTGACCCTTTCCGGCATCGCCCGCGCAGGGCAGGCGAGACAGGGCAGGAAAATCTGTGCAGGCGAGACCTGCAAGCCATTTGCAAGGCGCGCGGCTTCCACCCGGAGCGCGCGCTTTTTGTCGGGTCATCCGGTCCGGCACGGCAGGGCCGCTGCCGCCGACCGGCACGCCGGATACCGGCTTTCCGTTATGGTGAACGAAGCTTTAAGCGTTTCTGTCGCACACTGGTTGTGTCGCCGCTCGATGCGGCGCGGCAGGAGACTATCGCATCATGATCGTACAACAGTTTCTGCGATGGATGGCCGACGCACCGGTGGCGCGGCGGGCCGAGGCAACCAGCGCGCTGGCGCGGGCTTATCTCCATTCCGAAATGACCGAGGCGGATCGCGAGGCGGCTGAGGCCGCGATGACGATCCTGCTCGATGACCCGGCCGTCCAGGTGCGGCGCGCGCTGGCCGAGGCGCTGTCGCGCAGCGCCGACGCGCCGCGCGAGGTGATCCTCGCGCTGTCCGCGGACCTGCCGGACGTGGCGGCCCTGGTTCTGGAGCGCTCGCCCGTTCTACTCGACATCGAACTGGTCGACGCGGTGGCCGGTTTCGCCGATCCGCTGCCGGCCGCGGTCGCGCGGCGTGTCGATCTGGGATCGCAGGTCGCCGCCGCGATCGCCGAGGTCGGATCGCTGCAGGCATGCCGG
>NZ_JBLXFR010000042.1:0-33876 GCF_048261845.1 Stappia sp.
GCGACCAGGAGAGCGCGAGCACGTAATAGTCGAAGGCGCCGGGTCGCTCGGCGCGCGCATCAAGGGCGGCGGCGACAAGCAGCACCGCCGCCAGAAAGCCGGCGGCGAGCCGCCTTGCGGAGGCCGGGAGCCTCGGCACGAGAAGCCTCGTCAATAGGAGCGCGCCGTGCGGCAGCGCGCGTCATAGACCCGCCAGGGGTCGATGCCGGCGACGCATGCCTCGAGCGCCCAGGACAGGCCGACAAAGCCGCTGTGCTCGGTGATGGCGTAGTAGACGCGGCGCTGGCGGCCGTCGCTCATCATTGCCCGCGCCTCGCAGAAGCGGCGGGCATAGGGGCTGGGACGGTCGACGCTGTAGCCCGTCTCGACGATTCGGTGCATTTCGCGGATGGTGATGCCGCCCGAATAGACGGCGTCGGCTCGCGCGACATGGCCGATGACGGCGCGCTGGACCGCCGCTTCCTCGCAAGCGGGTATGCGCGGTTCGCCGTTCCAGGAAAAATAGGGCCGATCCTGCGCCTGTGCCGAAAGGCAGAAGCCGGCGAAGGCGGCCGCGTACACGATGGCGCGCAAGGCGTGGCGGTGAAGGGCAGGCATGCGGGCGTCTCCTCGGCCGGTGCGGTCAGCTGGACGATGCGGCAGGGCGCCGTCACGGTCAAGCCTTGGCGAGGCGGTGGCCTTCACGCGGTTTCGCCGGTCAGGTCGAACACCCGCCATTCGGCGCCGCGGCCCTGCTGCAGGACACCGGTCAGCCAGGGAAGGATCGTTTCCAGCTCGCCCTTCAGCGTCCAGGGCGCGTTGATCATGATCAGCCCGCTGCCCATCATCGGCTTGTCGGCGGTCGCCCGTCCGGCGAAATGCTCGGCGACCATGATCCGCGTGATGCCGGACACCGACATGGCATCGTAGAACCGCTTGACCAGCTTGCGATCCTTGATCGGATACCAGGCCATGTAGACGCCGGTGCCGAAGCGGCGCCACGCCTTGTAGAGGCCGGAAGCGAGCTGTTCGAACTCGTTGGTTTCCTCGAAGGCCGGGTCGACGACGATCAGGCCGCGCTTTTCCTTCGGCGGCACGAAACCGCGCAGCGCGTTCCAGCCGTCGAGCTCGATCGTCTTGGTCTGGTAGTCGCCATCGAACAGTTCGGCGAGTTTCACCGCGTCGAGGGGGTGCATCTCGGTTGCCGTCAGCCGGTCCTGCTCGCGCATCAGCTTGCGGGCGAGCAGCGGCGAACCGGGATAGCGCTCGAGCTTGCGGCTGCCCTCGTTGAAGCTCGCCACCACATCGAGCCAGGGCGCCAGCAGGGCCTCGACCTGGGGCGGGCGCTGTGCGTCCAGCACGCGGGCGATGCCCTGGCGCCATTCTCCCGTGCGCTGGGCCTCGCCCTTGGTGAGATCGTAGAGGCCGAGGCCCGCATGGGTGTCGATCACCCGGAAGGCGGAAGGCTTTTCCTTGAGATAGGTGAGGATGCGCGCGAGCGTCGCATGCTTGAGGACGTCGCCGATGTTTCCGGCATGAAAGGCGTGGCGGTAGTTCACCGGCTTGCGCTCCCCGTTGCGTTGGCCGCGAGCGGCCGGGACAGATAGACGACGGCCTTGTCGCCGAGATCCTGCGCGCCGATCTCGGCAAAGCCGAGCCTCTGGTGGAAGCGCAGCGAGCCGGGGTTGGGCGGCCGGGTGTTGACCTCGCAGGCCAGCGGGGCGGTGGCGCGCGCCGGCTCGGCGGCGAGCCGCGCGATCAGGTCCTGGTAGAACAGCTGCCCGATGCCGGCCCCGCGTGCCTCCGGTGCCAGCGCGATGCGGTCGACATAGGCGAAACGGCCGAGATTGTCCTTCAGCCATGTGAAGTTGCGGCTGTCATAGTCGGCGCCCTGGTCGAGGCAGACGAGCAGGCCGACAAGGTCCTCGCCGCGAACCGCGACAAGCGTGTGCACGCTCATCTCGGCAAGCGCGAGAAGCTCCGCCTCGCTGAGGCTGTTGACGGCGGGAAGACTGGCTTCGTTGACGCGGCGCGCTGCCCCGGCATCGGCGGGGAGGAAGGGACGGATATCGATCATCGTGGTTCTTGATGCGTTCCATGCCGCGCCGCGTTTCGCACGCCCGAGGGAGAGGCCGTGACGGCGGCGGGAAAAAGGGAGGCGGCGGCCCCTTGCCGGAACCGCCGCCGCGATATGTTGGCCGTGATGCGGGCGTGCCCGCGGGTGCCGGATGGCACCGGCGAAGGACAGGCAAACCGGCCACGGTGCCCGTCATGTCCGGCGGGCAGGCCCGGCCGGGTGCCCGGACGGTGGCCATGAGGCCGCCATCCGCGCGAGGATCACTCCGGCTGGTCGCCGCCGCCTTCCTCGATTTTCAGCTCGACGGCCTTGGGGCCCTTGCCGTGCCGGTCCGGCTCGGTCTCGAAAGAGACGCGCTGGTCGCTTTCAAGGCCGGTCAGGCCGGAGCGCTCGACCGCCGAGATATGGACGAACACGTCGGCATCGCCATTGTCCGGCATGATGAAACCGAAGCCCTTGTCGGCCTTGAAGAACTTCACCGTGCCAAGCTGCCGGGGGCCGCGTTCGGCCGGCGGGCCGCTGCGCCGGGGACCCCGGTCGGCGTCACCGCCGCCGCGAGGTCCGCCGTAACCGCCGCCACCCTCGCGAGGGCCGCCATAACCACCGCCACCGTCACGGGAACCGCCGCCATATCCGCCGCCGCGCGGAGCGCCGTAGCCGCCTTCGCGGGGGGCGCCATATCCGCCGCCGCCTTCACGCGAACCGCCGCCGCCATAGCCACCGCCGCGCGGTGCGCCATAGCCGCCGCCTTCGCGCGGAGGTCCGCCGTACCCGCCGCCGCGCGGGCCACCGCCCTCACGCCGGTTGTCCGGTCCGCGATCGCCGAAGGACCGCGAGGGACCGCGATCGCCGCCGCCGAAGCGGTCGCCGCCGCCAAACTGGCTCTCCGGAAGAAATCCCGGCTCGCCGCCCTCCGGGCCGCCCCAGGCGGGCTCGCCGAAATTGTCGCGGCGGCCACCGCGTTCCGGCTTGTTGCGCTTTCCGTGATCGGGACCAGCGCCGAACTCGTCCCCGTCCCCGCCATAGTCCTTCGAACCGCCGCGCCGTCTGCCTTGCCGACGGTTGTCCGAACGCCAGTCATCCATGTCCAAATCACCTTGTATGAGCCTGCTGGTCCGCCGGGCTCGCCGATCACACTCTTCTGACGCACAGGGACCTTTGTGCTCTTGCCCTGCGCCGCCAGGCTTCAATCGCGGTCGTCATCCGCACCGGATCGCACGTCACCCTTGTCGGAGAGGCGTGGTGTCCGTGTGGCATGACGGTTTTCGGCAACCTGCCTGTCGCGTGACCTGCCTGTCGCCGAACCACCCGAACTCATGCTCTTCGGCAACCATGCACCGCTCCAGCCCTGCCAACCGCGGCGATATCATACGGTCTGAGGGGGCTTTCGGGCAAGGAAAACCCGGAGAAACCGACACCCTGTCGTCTTTTTCGAAGCATTTTCGCGAAAGCGCCGTTTCGTCCCTGTGCGAATTGACAGGAGCCGTGGCGGGCCGGACGGCGGGCGGTTGCCAGTGGCGCATCTGCCGGGCTACGAGGGAACAGGGCATTCCTTGCCGAACGCGCAACCGGCCGAAAGCGGCCAGGCGGGCATGCGAGCGACCGGACACAGCAACAGGAGACGTCATGAGCGAGCCAGAGGGCACGGAACCGCCGATCCAGATCATCATCGTGCCGGTGACGGCATTCCAGCAGAACTGCTCGATCGTCTTCGACAAGGCGACGAAGGCGGGCGCCGTGATCGATCCCGGCGGCGACGTGGAACGCATCCTTGCAGCGCTGCGCGAACATGACGTCAAGGTCGAGAAGATTGTCCTCACACACGGTCATATCGACCATGTCGGGGGCGCGGCCGATCTGGCGGAGGCCCTCGAGGTGCCGGTGATAGGCCCGCATGAGGGGGATCGCGAGCTGATCGCCCAGGTGGAGGACCAGGCGCGCCAGTTCGGCGTCGACGGGGTGCGCGCGGTCGAGCCCGACCAGTGGCTTGCCGAGGGCGACGACCTGACCATGGCCGGCCGCAGTTTCGAGGTGCTGCATTGCCCCGGCCATGCACCGGGCCATCTCGTGTTCTTCGACAGGGAGCTGCGCTTCGCGATTTCCGGGGATGTGCTGTTTGCCGGATCGGTCGGGCGGACCGACCTTCCGGGAGGCGATCACGAGACGCTGATCGCCTCGATCCGCGACAAGATGCTGCCGCTTGGCGACGACGTGACCTTCCTGCCCGGCCATGGCCCGGCCTCCACCATCGGCCATGAGCGGGCAACCAATCCCTTTCTCAGATAGGCATTGGCGGCAAACGGCGGTCGCGTGACGGGCATCACGGCTTCATGGCCGGTTGTCGCGTTAGGGTCCTGGCAGATGGCCGGAGCGGTTCCGGTCGGAAACAGGAGGACAAACCCATGCGCAAGATGATGCGGATTGCCCTGGCTGCCGCGATGGCCGCCACGATGACCGCCGGTACCGCCGCGGCCGAGGACAACTCGAACCGCCAGATGCGGCTGGACCGGCTGAAGGAACAGGACATGCGCGGCGGTCCCTATATCCGCGGTGGCCACGGCCCGACGCTGACCCGCTACAAGGTCTGCAACGTCATGCCGACGCCGGTGCGCGATCCCTATACCGGCGCCAGTGTGTATGTGATGAAGGAAGTGTGCTGGATGGAGTGACGACCCGTCCGCCGCGACACGCGGCACTTTCCGGAGCGGATGGTGGCGGGGAAACCGCCACCGCCGGTCACAGCAGGCTCTCGATGACCTCGAGCTTGTCGTTCACCAGCCAGCCGTAATAGTTCTCTTCCGGCCATGTCTGGGCGCCCGCCGCCCGTCGCCGGCGAAAGTCCGAGGCCCGCGCCCAGGGATCTCCCAGGTTGTAGAGCGTGGCCGTAAGGCCCGGGTTCTTCGAGATGTCGACCCGCCCCACCGACTTGTAGGCATCGATGGCATCGCGCAGGATCGCGGCCATGTAGTGCAGCGACTTTCCCGGATCCATCGCGGCGCTGTAGATTTCCTGTTCGTTCTTCGCCGAGAGCTTCGAAAAGCCGCTGGTGCGGGCGACCTTGTCGCTCATCATCAGCACCGTCAGCGGCGACAACTGGCCAAGCCCGAAGCTCTGGCCGGCGAAGAGCGGCTGGAAGAAGGCCTCGTTGAAGGTCTTGTCGGGAAAGCGGTCGCCATCGATCCGCTTGCCGCGAAACGAGGCGTTCCAGACCCTCTGGTAGCAGTTCCAGAGCGTGTTGCTGTCCTGCCGACCGTTGTTGCAGCGGCTGAATTGCGGCCGCTTGACGAAGTCCTCGACATGTTCGCCGCCGAGCGAGAATTCCATGCGCACGCCGGCATAGCTGAGCGCCTTCACATAGTATGACTGGGCGCTGTCGAGACTGTCGTAATTGTAGGTGTGCTCGCCGATGATCGCGCCGAGCATGTGGACAGGATCGATGCCGTAGAGGCCGGCGACGCGCTTGATGTCGCGGATCAGGCGCGAATCCCGGCGCAGCACGCCGATGATCCGGTCGAATTTCGCGTCATAGGCGGAGTTGCTGGCCGCCGTGCGGCGGGCGGACGCGAAGGGAATGCGCGGCTGGCGGGCGTTGCGGTTGCCCGCAGGGACGGTGTTCGCCGCCGCCGCTCCCGTCACGAACGAGGGAAGCCCGGCAAGCGGTGCCATGTCGAGGGGAAGGGCGAGCAACAGGGTTGCCGCCATAGCGCGCAGGGCGGTGCGCGCGCGCCGCGCAAAAATCGTTGGTCGTGTCATTCCCGCTTCCAGCCGCCGCTCGTCCGCCTCGCCCCTTGCATATACCGGGGCGAGGTGCGTTGGGAAGGACGACCGGGCCACAGCCTGAACAAATCTTTGCGCGCAAGGCCCGTCCCCTGCCTGTTCGGCGGGGCTGGCCATGCACGCGGCCGGGCGGGAACGGAAAAGGCTGAAACGAATGGATTTCATGCAGGAATGGCCGCTTGTCTTGTCGGGTGCGAGGGCTGGGTGAAGCGATGCGGGACGGCCGCTCATCGGGGCTGTGCCGTCGCGCGGATGCCGGTGCCGGTGCCGGTATCGGTATCGGTGTCGGGCGGGGAAGGAGGGTCCGGCGGATCTGCCGCGGTGGCCGCCGGCCCCATCAGCAGCTGCACCGAACGGGGGACGGCGAGTTCCTTCAGGAACCCGCCATGCCGGCGAAGGCCGCAGAGCTCGCGCTGGATGAGGCTGTGCCAGAGCGCCTCCGCCGCTTCCGCATGGCGTCGGCGCCAGCGCGCGCGCACGGCATCGATCTCGTCCGGGGAGGCGGCATGGAAGCGTTCGCCGCAGCGGTGCAGGCTGGCAAGCGCGCTTTCCAGCGCCTTGTTGAGCCGGACGAGCGTGGCGATCTTCTCGGCCGCTTCCTCCTGTCGCAGCGCCTCGCCCAGCGGGTCGTCGCTGCGGGGGCGGAAAATCTCTGGTGAGCGGAGCGACATGGCGGGCCCCGCGTTCAAGCGCGCGCCGGCGGGTGCGAAACACCCCCGGTCATCGGCCGGGCGACGCCGGTGCTGGTGGGGAAGCTGATCGGCAGGCCGCGCAGGGTGCGCATGGCCAGCAGCGCGAAACACTCGGCCTCGATCGCATCGCCGCGCCAGCCGAGGTCCTCGGCGAGCAGCACCTCGACCCCGGCCCTTGCCGCGATCTGCTGCCGCATCACCGGATTGCGCCGGCCGCCGCCGCACAGGACGAGGCGGGCGGGGCGCCTCGGCAGGACATCGAGCGCACGGCCGACCGCGCCGGCGGTGAAGGCGGTCAGGGTCGCGGCGCCGTCCTCGGCGCCGAGCCCGTCGGCCATGGCGGAGGTGAAGTCGTTCCGGTCGAGCGATCTGGGATAGGCAGCGGCGAGATACGGGTGGTCGAGCAGGCGCGCCAGGCGCTCCTCGTCGACCCGGCCGGAGGCCGCCAGGCGGCCGTCGCGGTCCATCTCGCCAAGTCCGTGCCGGCCGATCCAGTCATTGAGCGGGGCGTTGGCGGGGCCGGTGTCGAAAGCGTGGGGGAGCCCCCTGTCGTCCACCCAGGTGATGTTGGCGACCCCGCCGAGATTGAGAACGGCGGTCTCGGGGCCTGCTTCCGTCCGGCGCAGCAGGGCGGCGTGGTAGATCGCCGAAAGCGGCGCGCCCTGGCCGCCGGCCCGCATGTCGGCGCTGCGGAAGTCGTTGACCACCGTGATGCCGAGCCGGCTGGCCATGGCGCGGCCATCGCCAAGCTGGCGTGTGCGCCCTGTCCGTTCGGGCGTGGGAGCACGGTGAAGCACCGTCTGGCCGTGGAAACCGACAGCCGCGACCTCGCGGCGGGGCAGGCCGATATCCTTGAGGAAGCCGGCGACGGCGTCCGACTGTGCCTCGGTGACGCGGGCCTCGGTCCTTGCGAAGATCTCCGGCTCGTCGCCCTCGAACGCCCAGTCCGCCGCGCTGGCCAGCGTCTCGACAAGAAGCGGGCGCAGGTCGTGCGGATAGGGCGCAAGCGTCCAGGCGCCGAATTCGGCGATTTCCTCGCCGTCGGTTCTCAGGAGGGCGATGTCGATATTGCCGTCGAGGACGGTGCCGGTCATCAGGCCAATGGCCCAGGCGGGTGTCATCTGGGCGCGGTCTCCCGGGTGGTTGTGGTCATTGTCGCGACGCGGCTACGCCCTAGCATTGGTGGCTGTAGGTAAAGACCAGCGTGTCGGTCGTGACCGCATCGGTGGGGTGACACTGCCGGTTGACGTTGCGGGTGCCGGATACTGTCACCTGAAGCTGGTCGGGGCGCACCGGGCCGGCGACGGAATAGACTTGCGGCTGGCCGGGGCAGTGGCGGGAGAACACCCGCGCCGTTCCCTCGTACCAGTTGCCGCGCTTGACGCCTTCGAACAGCAGCGTGCCGGGCATGACGCCGGCCCTGCGCAGTTGCGGGCGGGGATTGTCATAGGTGAACCAGCGGCGATTGCCCGATGCCTGCAGGCGCATCACCGACCCGTTGTGCATCCAGCAGCTTTCGGCGGCGGCCGGCGCGGGCATCGCGGCGAGCGTGCCGAGCATCAACGCGCCGGCGACAAGCGGGCGAAGCACCGCACCCGTCAACCTGCTGATGGTTATGGTCTTGTGGTTTCCCATGTGATCGTCTCCCCGGCCTTGCGCACTGTAGCACGACATTGCCGTGCTGGCGCGGCGCGGGCAGTGATGTGCGTCACGTTGCGCCCGCCCGTCAGTCCGCATCCAGGTTGGAGCGGCCGCGGCACTGGCCGTAGCGATCGTTCAGCGCGGCGCCGAGTTCGGCGTCGTCGGGGCGCTCCAGCAGATCCTGCCAGATGCCGTCCGAGCGCAGCGACCGCAGCGTGCAGGCGCAGGCCGCCGCGCATCCTTGTGCGTCGCCGGACAGGCTGCAGGTGAGGGTGCATTGCTCGACAAAGGCGGTGCTGGTGCGGTCGGGGGCGAGGCCGGCGGTCACCGCCAGCCAGACCGCGCCGAACAGAAGCGGCTGGTGCACCAGATAGACAAGCAGCGAATGACGGCCGGCGAGGGCCATCGTCCGGCCTGTCCGCCCCGTTGCCCGCCAATGGCGCGCCCTTGCGGGAATGTCGCGCAAGATCGCGATCCTGCCCGCGACGAGGCCGGCAAGGATCGCGGCCAGCCAGGGGAACAGCGGCACATAGTCGACCGAAAGCGGCGGGTGCGCGACAAGCCCGGTCCAGGCGAGCCAACTGTTGCCGGCGAAGTTCAGCGAGACCAGAAGCGGCAGCGCGGCCGCGAGCGCTGCGGCAAGCGCGGTGACAACCACCGGCAGGCGAACGAAGGGGAGGGCCACCAGCGAGCCCGCGGCGAGGGCGTGCAGGATGCCGAAGCGGACATACTGCTCGCCAAGGGCGAAATAGGTGACAAGGCTGATGGCGGCCGCGGCGAGCCCGATGCGTGCCGCGCGGCGCAGGGCGGGGCCGATGCGCAGGCCGTCGCGATGGGCCAGCGCCAGGCCGATGCCGACGAGAAACAGGAAGCTGCCGGCGATGGCGATGGCGAAGCCGCGCCAGGCCGGGTGGGAATCGACCGGCCAGTCGACCACGCCGAACCATTTCATGTCCCAGGACAGGTGATAGACGGCCATGGTCGCCAGCGCGATGCCGCGCGCGACGTCGAGGGCATCGATCCGCCCCCGTGGCTGCTGCGCGCCCGCTTCGCTTGTCATGGCCATGCCGCAGACACTCCGTTGTCGGCTGGTTTCCGGTCAGACCCGGTTGGGGCGCAGGCGCCACCGGTTCCAGGAGATCATCGGGACGAGTTGCACCGCAATGATGGCAAGGAAGATCAGCAGGCAGCCCGCCAGGCCGGCGGCATCGAGCCTTTCGCCCAGCAGGAGAGCCCCGAAAAGGGCTGCGAAGAGGGCCTCGGACGAGAGCAGGATGGCGGCATCGGCGGCCCGCGTCCAGCGCTGCCCGATGGCCTGCAGCGTGAAGGCGAGGCCCCCGGAGATCAGGCTTGTATAGAAGAGTTCGGGAGCGGCTGCCCACACTGCCGAGAGCGTGACCGGTTCAAGCAGCAGGCCGGGCAGCAGCGCGGCGGTGCCGACCACGGCGAACTGCCAGCATGACAGCGCCAGCGGACGCGCGCTCGTGGCCGCAAGTCCGCCGATAAGGCCGACATGCAAAGCCCAGAACACGGCACATACGAGCATCAAAAGGTCGCCGGTTCCGAGCGCTTCGAGGTCGCCGCCGCTGAGCAGCCAGATGCCGCCGAGCGTCACCAGCGAGGCGGGCCAGGCGACCGCATGCGGCCTTTCGCGAAACACCACGAGCGCGAGCAGCGGCGTGAGCACCACATAGATGCCGGTCAGGAAACCGGCATTGGTCACCGTGGTGGTCAGCAGGCCGACCTGCTGCAGGGTGATCGCGGCGAAGAAGACGAGGCCGAGCCCGGTGAAGCGCAGGCCCATGCCGACCGTCAGCGGCCGTTCCGGGGTCCTGCGTCCTTCCGCGAGGGCGAAAGGCAGGACGGCGGCGGCCGCGATCAGAAACCGGACGCCGGTAAAGGTGAGCGGCCCCAGATGCGCCATCGCCGTGGCCTGGGCAACAAAGGCCGATCCCCAGAAAAGGGCGGCGAGAAGCAGCAGCGTGTTGGCGAGAAGGCGGCTCATGGGCACCCGCTATCCGAAAGCGGGGGTGCCTGCAAGCGGGAGCTTCAGCCGTTCGGGAAAGCGAAGCAGAAAACGAGGGTGAGGACCAGTACCGCGACGGTCACGCGCAGGGCGATGGGCCAGGGGGATGTCTTCTGGACGGCAATCGTGTCCGACAGGCCGGTGGCCAGATCGTTCGTCGGTGCCTGGTTCGTGAAGCTCATGCGTCGTCTCCGCCAATCCCCTCGCGACCAGAGAATTCAGGCGGCATGGTTAACAAACTGTAAAGCGTCGCGTCGCGACCCTTCGCACTTATCCCAAGGAAAGTGCGTGGCATTCGTTGTCTGTGGAAAAAACAAGCCGCGGCTAGAGGTCGAGCGCTTCCAGCCCGGCCTCCAGGTGGTCGGCGAAAAGCGGCATGCCGATCAGGTAGTTGGCGGTGGAGCGCAGGGCCCGGTCGCGGGCCTCGCCGACGGCCTGGTTGAGCTCGTCGGCGTCGTAGTCGCCACGCCCGATCCAGACCAGCGCGACCAGTTCCGCGGCCTCGTCGACATTAAGGTCCTCGATCAGTTCCAGCAGTTCCTCGACGGAGAGGTCGTCCGATTCTTCCTCCGCCAGCCCGTCATGGGCATGCGAGTCCTGCAAGGTGTCGGTGTCGAACTCGATCTCGTGGTCGTTGCCGGACTCGTAGCCGCCGTCATTGGCGGCTGCCGCTGCCCGCGCCTTCTGGACAAACATCCGGATCGTCGCCGGAGAAAGTGTGAGATCGACCGCCATCCTTCGAAACCCCGCCTCGCGGAACCTGCCGTTCCACGAGCCTACGCCCGGATTGTTGCGAATGCCAGTGGGGGAGGGAGGCTGGAGAGGCGAGCGGGAAGCGCGGTCCGGGCCGGGAGACCGTCAAGGAGGGTCAGCGTTGCTCCGTGGCCACCGGTTGCTGGCCGAGGTCGCGGATCGTTTCGGTGAGCGGGCCGCCGAACAGGGTCAGCGAGGTTGCGAAAAGAAGGCCGACCGCGACGGCGACGGCAAGAAACATGGCCGCGCGCTCGTCCTCGGCGCGCCGCGAGACACCGAGGGTGTCGAATGTGCCGCGGCGCATCACATCTGCCTGTCGTCGGTGTCGCGCTGGCGCAGGCTGGCGCGCAGGCCCTGCGTCATGCGGCTGCCCAGCAGGGTCAGGACGATCAGCATCGAGCCGAAGGCCAGCGCCAGCAGGCCGATGGTCCAATCGTCGGCGGCGGTCGTGTTGGCGGCGCGGGCACTCGAGGCGATCAGCACGGCGGGAACCGAGCCGATGGCGGCGATCGCCACCGCGCGGATGGACTTGCCGAAACTTGAATGGCGTGTGGAGCTTGTGGAACGCATGACTGGTACTCCGGGGCTTCGTGCAATTTCGATGTTGCGAAGATGGCCGCGGATATGGGCTGCCTGAGGCCGCCAATCGGGCGCTTCCGGTGTCATTTCGCGGCGGAACCAAGGCAGGGGACAGCGCGATCATGACAGTGGAGGATGCGATTTTCCGTGATCGCTTTTACGAAATCGCAGGAGCTTTGCGCGAAGGTCCGGACAACGCAGCATGTCGGCCGAGCGCCAGGGGGACCCGGGGCGTCTGGCGAGAACCGGAAAACAAAAATGGACGCGATGGAGAAGGCTGAGCGGCACCCGGTGCCGGCGGATGCGACGGCGGCAGGCCAGCCGGTTGCCAGAGACGGCGGAACACCGGCGATGTCGGTGGCGGGCCTGAGCTTCTTCATGGTCGACATCCAGGCGAAGCGGGTCGTCTGGCTCGAGCCGCGATCCCTCGACTTCGAACAGCGTTCCGGTCTCAACGACGCATCGCTGTCGACGGCGATGCGCCATATGGCGCAGAACGACCAGAAGCAGATCCTCAGCCTGATCCAGCTTGCAGTGAAGAACGGTTCGGCGGGCCCGGTCGAGCTTGGCGGCGATGACCTTGGTGCGGGGCTTTCCCTGGTGGCGATGCGCTACCAGGCCGAGGGCGGGCGAACCTTCGTCGTTGCCGTCTCGGGCTCGGAGATCGAGGACGAGGCAAACGGCACGGCGGTGCGCGGCGTTGCGCCGCTCATCCGTCATCTCGTCGAGGACAGCGACAAGGCGGTGCTTGTCGTCGACAGTTTCGGCTATCTGCGCTACGCCAATGACGCGCTGTACAAGCTGTTCGCCATTCCCGATCCGTCGCTGTGCATCGGGCGCAACATTGCCCACATCCCCAATCGCGTCGGCAAGACCCTGACATCGGTGGTGCTGACGACGCTGGCGCGGCGCGCGCCGATGGACGGAAGCAAGCGCTTCTTCCTGGCGAGCGGCGATTCCATGACGCTGAATTTCGACCTGATCCCGTTCCGGGTCTCGGCCGGGCTGGGCGGCGTCGTTTTCTCCGCCTCCAAGATCAAGGAAAGCGGCATCGACTTCCAGCAGATCTTCAACTGCGTGCATGCGCCGATGCTGGTGGTCGACATCAAGACGCGGATGCTGATCTCCGCCAACAATGCCGCCCGCAAGACGTTCGCGGTGACCGAGCAGCTGATGGAATCGGCGCCGATCACCGAGACCATGCTGCATCCCAAGACCTTCCTGAGCCTGATCGAGCATGCCCGCAAGGGGGGCAACACGCCCCTGCAGGCGACGGTCAGCGGTTTCGACGGCGTTTCGCGGAGCAAGCGCATGCGCGCGACCGTCATCGATGCGGGCACCGCCCACTACCTGCTGATCGAGAGCAAGCACTAGCGCCAGCGGACGTTCAGGCTTCGGGCGCGGTGCGAGCCGCATCCCGACCCTGAACGGGCGAAGTCCGGCGCGGCCAGCGCAAGCCGGCGGCCGGTCGGGCCGGCGCGCCTCCCGATCCTTCACGGACGTCCCGGTTCGGTGTTGCCCCTGTTCTGACGGCCATCGCAAGGTGCCTGGCGGCTGCGGCGCGCCTCCTCGACTTGCAGGGCATCGCCGTGGACGGTGACTGGCGTCCTGTCCTCCCGCCGCATCACGCGAAGGCTGCGCTTCTGCCTCGATGGCGGTTGCGCAGTGTGGCCGAGGCGCCGGCAGGCGGGCTGCACTGCGAAAAACGTGCCGAGACTTTCCTGCGCTTCACCCCTGGAACAAGATTTCCGACGAATGTCTCAAACAGACACGAGCGTTCGAAATTCGCACTTTTAGCATTGCAACTATAAGTAGATCATCGATATACGAATGTAAATATTCTCTATGAAATACATGCAACACGTAATTTAAAATGTTTAATTTATGTAACTAAAATTCTGTTTACACAATTTTAGCGTGAAATGAAAATTATAAAGGCTTGTAAGGCGTGAATCGCAAGTCGTTGTGCATTCCGGTCGAGATTCCATCTCGGGAACGAGCGTTGTGTCATGTTCAATATTATAAGAATCAGCATGTCAACTTGACGCGGCGCCGTTGTGGCGTGACTTGTGGGTTTCGCGCCCTTCCTCAAGGAAGGAGCCATTGCATGCGCAAGTTGATCGACTGCTTTTTGCGGGAAAAGTCTGGTGCGTCGGCCGTTGAATTCGCCCTCGTGTTGCCTGTTTTCATGCTGGTGATGCTCGGGATCATCGCCTACGGCATCTATTTTGGCGCGACGCACAGTGTTCAGCAGCTCGCTGCGGATGCGGCCCGGGCCTCCGTCGCGGGCCTTTCGGATCCCGAGAGGGCCCGGATCGCCAGCCGCCACGTCACCGAGAATGCCCGGCAGTATGCCCTTCTCGATGTCGGCCACGTGAGCGTGGAGGCAGGCCCCGTCGCCAGCGATGCCACCCAGTTTCGCGTTGCCGTCTTCTATGACGCCAGCAGCCTGCCGATCTGGGCGATCGGTCCCATCCTTCCCCTGCCGAGCCGGACGATCGCGCGTGCCGCCGTCGTCAAGCGCGGCGGTTACTGAGGCGAGGAGGACACGTCATGCAGCCTGACGGTTTGCGCAAGCTCTTCTTGTCCCTCGCCCGCGACCGGCAGGGATCGGTCGCCATGATCACCGCCTTCTTCTTCGCCGTGATCATCGGGGCGCTGGCCCTTGCGGTCGATGTCGGAGCCCTGTTCCTCGAACGCAGAACCCTGCAGGGTACGGCGGACCTTGCCGCCGTCGCCGGCGCCTCCGACATTCCCCGGGCGGAAGCCGCCGTCGCGGCGACGCTCGAGGCAAACGGCGTGGACGCCGACTTCACCGTCATTCGCGGCAACTACGTCCAGGATGCGGCGCTCGACCACACGCGCCGCTTCCGGCCCAACCTGCAGCCCTTCAATGCGGTCCGGGTCGATCTGCGCAAGCCGGGCCGGGTCTATTTCGCCAGGGTGTTCTCCTCGCAGACGGCGACCATCGGCGTCTCGGCGATGGCCGCCAATGCCGAACTGGCCGCGTTCTCGATCGGCACGCGCCTGCTTGCCCTGCGCGACGGCGTCGCCAACGAACTCCTCGGCAAGATGCTGGGAACGAGGGTCGACCTCAATGTCATGGACTATCAGGGGCTGGCCTCGGCCGATATGCAGATCGCACAGACGATCCAGGGGGTGGCAAGCCGGATCGACCTCACCGCGGGCACCTTCCAGGACGTGCTCGATGCGCCGGTGACGATCGGGGACCTTGTCGCGGCGATGGCGAAGATCGCCGGCGACAACGGCGACACGGCGGCGGAGCTGGCGCTGAAGCGGCTGCTGGCGAGCGGCGGGCTCAATGGCAAGGTGCCGCTCGGCTCCCTCTTCGATCTCGGGCCCCTGGCGATGCTTGCCATCGACGACCCGGCGCCGGGGCTCGACGCGCAGGCCTCGGCCATGCAGGTGCTCGGCTCCTCGCTCGTGCTTGCCAATGGCGCGCGCCAGGTGAAGCTCGATCTCGGGGCCGAGGTGCCGGGCCTCCTGTCGCTCAGCGCTGTTCTTGCCATCGGCGAGATGCCGCGCCACAGCGCCATGATTGCCGTCGGGCCGAAACCGGCGAAGGTGCGCACGGCCCAGACGCGGCTGCGCCTTGTGGCGGAGGTCGGCGGTGCCGGCGCCCTTGCCGATGTCCGTCTGCGGCTGCCGATTGTCGTCGACCTTGCCTATGGCGAGGCGGAGCTTGCCTCCGTTTCCTGCCCCTATGGCGGGTCGGCGCGTGCGGCAGTCGTCGCCCGGCCGGGGATCGTGGAGGCCTGGATCGGCGAGCCTGGCGCCGGCGACCTGTCGGATTTCGGCAACACGCCGCGCCTCCATCCGGCCCGCATTGTCGAGGCGCCGCTGGTCAAGGTCACCGGCAAGGCGCATGTCGATGTCGGCAATGCCACCGGCACGCGGCTCGTTTTCACCGCGCGCGATGTGGCGCGCGGCACGGTGAAGCGCACCGGCACACGTTCGATCGCCGGGTCGCTCGTCTCCAGTCTCCTGTCGGATCTCGATCTCGAGGTGAAGCTGCTGTCGCTCGGCCTGTCGTTTCCCGGTCCGGTTGCCGACACGGTCGGCGATCTGCTCGGCGAGGTGGCGGCTCCGCTCGACGCCGTCGTTCACGGGCTGTTGACGACGCTCGGCCTGCATCTTGGCGAGGCGGATGTGCGGGTCCACGGCATTCGCTGCGGCGGCGGCGTCCTTGCCGGTTGAGCAGGGCGCGAACAGTTAGCCATCTCCCTTGCGTGGCGGGGGCGCGGGAAGTAGTCTCCGCGCGCCTGCAACCACCTGCCTCACCGGGAGAGCATCATGGGCTTCATCGCCGACGCACTGGCGCGCGTCAAACCCTCCGCCACCATTGCCGTGACCAACAAGGCACGCGAACTCAAGGCCGCCGGACGCGATGTCATCGGCCTTGGCGCGGGCGAGCCCGACTTCGACACTCCGGAGAACGTCAAGGCGGCGGCGATCGCGGCGATCAACGAGGGCAAGACGAAATACACGGCCGTCGACGGGATTCCGGAGCTGAAGGCGGCGATCTGCGCCAAGTTCAAGCGCGAGAACGGCCTCGACTACGAGCCTTCGCAGGTCAGCGTCGGCACCGGCGGCAAGCAGGTGCTCTACAACGCGCTGATCGCGACCATCAATCCGGGCGACGAGGTCATCGTGCCGACGCCCTACTGGGTCAGCTATCCGGACATGGTGCTCTTGGCTGGCGGCGAGCCGGTGATCGTGGAGGCCGACAAGTCGACCTTCAAGATCACGCCGGAGGCGCTCGAGGCGGCGATCACGCCGAAGACCAAGTGGCTGATCTTCAACTCGCCCTCCAACCCGTCGGGCGCGGCCTATTCGCGCGACGAACTGAAGGTCCTGACCGACGTCCTGATGCGCCATCCGCATGTGTGGATCATGTCCGACGACATGTACGAGCATCTCGTCTATGACGGCTTCGAGTTCACGACGCCGGCGCAGGTCGAACCGAAGCTCCACGACCGCACGCTGACGGTCAACGGCGTCTCCAAGGCCTATGCCATGACCGGCTGGCGCATCGGCTACGCCGGCGGCCCGGCCGAACTGATCAAGGCGATGGCCAAGGTCCAGTCGCAGTCGACCTCCAACCCCAGCTCCATCGCCCAGTGGGCGGCGGTCGAGGCACTGAACGGGCCGCAGGACTTCATCCCGGCCAACAACGAGGTGTTCAAGTCGCGCCGCGATCTCGTCGTCTCGATGCTGAACCAGGCGAAGGGCCTCTCCTGCCCGGTGCCGGAGGGCGCCTTCTACGTCTTCCCGTCCTGCGCCGGCACGCTCGGCATGACCGCGCCGTCGGGCAAGGTGATTGAGACCGACGAGGATTTCGTCACCGAGCTGCTGGAAACCGAAGGCGTTGCCGTGGTGCAAGGGTCCGCTTTCGGCCTTGGCCCCAACTTCCGCATCTCCTACGCGACCTCGACCGAGGCGCTGGAAGAGGCCTGCACGCGCATCCAGCGCTTCTGCGGCAATCTGCGATAAGTCCGCGCGCGCCTGTTTGGCGCGCGGCCGGACCGGTCTGATCAAGGCCCGGCGGAGCGATCCGCCGGGCCTTTGCATGTGCTGCGCCAGCCCCCGTAACGCAGCGCAGCACAGGTTTCCCTTGCGTTTGCCGCCTCATCGGCGCGACGATGAGCGTCCGCCCGTGTCTGGCGGGCGGCGGTGCTGGTGCGCGGCGCCGTCCGGTCAGAGCCGCGCCCGGTTCCTTCTACGACAACCGGTCCTTGTCAGGACCCGATGGGGAAGGAGACTTGAGCATGGGCGACAACAGGACAAGCGAGAGGGCAGGCACCCAAGCCGGCAGAGATACAGGGCCCCGGTGCATCGGGATCTTCGGGCCGTTCGGCAGCGGAAAGACCTCGCTGCTCGAAGCGTTGCTCGCCCGCACGGGGGCCATTTCGCGGCAGGGAGCGGTGACGGCGGGCAACACGATCGGCGATGCCGCGCCGGAGGCACGCGCCCACTCCATGAGCGTCGAACTGAACATGGCTGAGGCCGAGTATCTCGGCGACCGTTTCGTTTTCCTCGACTGCCCCGGTTCCATCGACTTTCTCGGCGAGACGGCCGGCGTGCTTGCCGGCATCGACCTTGCCGTGGTCGTTGCCGAGGCGGACGAGAAGAAAGTGGCCGCGCTGCAGGTCATCCTCAAGCAGCTCGAGGATCGCGGCATCCCGCGCATCCTGTTCCTGAACAAGATCGACCGGACCTCCATGCGGCTGCGCGACGTGCTGGCCATGCTGCAGCCGGCCTCCGCCGTGCCGCTGGTGATGCGCCAGGTCCCGATCTGGAAGGAGGGCATCGCCACCGGCTTCATCGACCTGGCGCTGGAGCGCGCCTATGTCTACCGCGAACACGCGGCAAGCCAGGTCATCGAAATCCCCGACGAGGCAATGGCGCGCGAGGTCGAGGCGCGCTTCTCCATGCTGGAGACGCTGGCCGATCATGACGACGTCCTGATGGAATCGCTGCTGGAGGACATCGCCCCGGAGCGTGACAGGATCTTCGAGGATATCGGCCGCGAGCTGCGCGAGGGCCTGATCTGTCCGGTTCTGTTCGGATCGGCCGAGCATGGCAACGGCATCGGCCGGCTCATGAAGGCGCTGCGCCACGACGCGCCGGGCATTGCCGAGACACGGGCCCGGCTCGGGGTTCCCGATGACGGCGGCACGCTCGTCCAGGTGCTCAAGACAGTCCACACGCTGCATGCGGGCAAGCTGTCGCTGACGCGTCTCATCTGCGGAACGCTCTCCGATGCGGACACGCTGACACGTCCCGACGGGGAGCCGGTGCGCATTTCCGGTTTCTACAAGCTGATGGGCCAGCAGGCGCACAAGCGCGGAACGGCCGAAGCCGGCGACACGGTCGGCCTTGGCAAGCTCGACGGGGTGCATACGGGCGACACGCTGGGTGCCGGCGCGCCGGCTCCCCAGCTCGCACCGCTCGACATGCCGCCGCCGGTGCTCGGCCTTGCCGTCTCGCCAAGCGAGCGCCGCGACGAGGTGAAGCTGTCGGCGGCACTTGCCAAGCTGGCCGAGGAGGACCCGGCGCTTGTCGTCACCCAGAGCCAGGACAGCGGCGAGACCCGGATCGAGGGGCAGGGCGAGATGCATTTGCGCGTCGCGCTGGAGCGACTGACCGGCAAGTACGGACTGGCGGTGGAAACGGCCGATTCCACCATCCCCTATCGCGAGACGATCCGCGGGTCGACATCGGTGCGGGCACGCCACAAGAAGCAGTCGGGCGGCCATGGCCAGTTCGGCGACGTGGCCATCGAGATCCGTCCGATGCCGCGCGGCGAAGGCTTCGTCTTCAACGACACGATCACGGGCGGTGTCATCCCCAAGCAGTATATCGCCTCCGTGCGCGCCGGCGTGGAAGAGGCACTGAGAACCGGCACGCTCGGCTTTCCCACCGTCGATATCGCGGTGACCCTGACCGACGGCTCCTATCACAGCGTCGATTCCTCCGACCAGGCGTTCCGCATGGCGGCGATCCAGGCGATGCGCGAGGGGCTGCCGCAGTGCAAGCCGGTGCTGCTCGAGCCGATCCACCACGTCACCATCGCCTGCCCGAGCGATGCGACGGCGCGCATCAACGCCATCGTCTCCAGCCGGCGCGGCCAGCTTCTGGGCTTCGATGCCCGTCCGGGCTGGGCCGGCTGGGACGAGGTGCAGGCCTTGATGCCGGAGACGGAAATCGGCGGGCTGATCGTCGAGCTGCGCTCGGCCACCGCCGGTGTCGCCACCTATGTCAGCCGTTTCGACCATCTCGCCGAACTGACCGGCAAGCCGGCCGATGCGGTGCTTGCCCGGCACGGGCGCCAGGCGGCGTGAGACATCCGGGCCGGGACGATGCGGCATCCGCCGCGCCGTCCCGGCCGCATCCGCCGCGCCTGCATTCCCGTCTGGACCCTTCCGGCTTTGCTCCTAGCTATAGGGCGGGGGCCAGGTCATGAGACCGGATCAGGCGGGAGGGATCCCTTGCGAGCAGTTCTTTCGAGTGTCGTCGCGAATGTTGCCGGTGCGCTGGCGCTGACGGCCGCGACCCTTGTTCCGGCATCGGCGCAAACCGCGCATGAGGCCGGCGGCGTCACATTCACCGTCACCCGCATGGTGGCGGATCTCTCCTACCCCTGGGGCTTCGATTTCCTTCCCGACGGCTCGCTTCTCGTCAACGAGGTGGAGGGGCGGATGTGGCTCGTCTCCGCCGACGGGAAAACCCGCATCGAGGTCGCCGGCGTGCCCCGGGTGCGCGCCGTGGGGCAGGGCGGGTTGCTCGACCTCGTCGTCGCGCCGGACTTCGCGACGAGCGGCCGCATCTATCTCACCTTTTCCGAACCCGGTCCGGGCGGTGCAGGCACGGCTGCCGCGACGGCCCGGCTGGCGCGCGAGGGGGACACCGCACGGCTGGTCGATGTCACCGTCATCGCGCGGATGGAAAAGAAGACCGCCGGCGGCCGGCATTTCGGCTCGCGCGTCGTTCCCGCGCCCGACGGCACGGTCTTCCTCACGCTGGGCGACCGGGGCGATGCGGACCGCGCCCAGGACCCGAGGGACCATGCCGGCTCGGTCCTGCGCGTGAATGCCGACGGCTCGATCCCTGCCGACAATCCCTTCGCGGATGGTGTGGAGGCGCTGCCCGAAATCTGGTCGACCGGCCATCGCAACATCCAGGGCGCGGCGATCGAGCCGTCGACCGGGCTTTTGTGGACGCTCGAGCACGGCGCGCGCGGCGGCGACGAGATCAACCGGCCGGAAGCGGGAAAGAACTACGGCTGGCCGGTCATCTCCTATGGCCGCCACTATTCGGGTCTGAGGATCGGTGTCGGCACCGAAGCCGAGGGCTACGAGCAGCCGGTCCATTACTGGGACCCGTCGATCGCGCCCTCCGGCATGGCCTTCTACACCGGGGACGCCGTGCCGCAGTGGCGCGGCAGCCTTTTTGTCGGCGCGCTGAAGGATCAGCTGATCGCACGGCTCGAGGTGGAAAACGGCGAGGTGGTCTCCGAGGAACGCCTGATCCCCGGCGAGTACGGGCGCATCCGCACCTTGCGCAACGCGCCGGACGGGACGCTCTGGTTCTCGACCGACGAGGGCGATGGCGCGCTTTATCGCATCTCCGGGGCGCTATAGGGCAAGACCGGCGCGGCGGTTGACCCGCCCGCGCCGGCGCATCCGCCATTTGCAGTGTCCGGCTTTCGCGCTATTGAGAGGGGGCGGCTCCTCTTCCTTCCTTCCGCCGCGCTGCACCCCCCGGACATCATGAACACCGTTCCGCTCATCATCGCTTTCGCGTTTTTCATGGAGATGATGGATTCCACCGTCATCGCCACCTCATTGCCGGTGATCGCGGCGGATCTCGGCACCAGTCCGATCGCGCTGAAACTGGCGCTGACCTCCTATCTGGTGGCGCTCGGCGTCTTCATCCCGGTCAGCGGCTGGATGGCCGACACGTTCGGGGCCAAGCGGGTTTTCCGCCTCGCCATCGTCGTCTTCGTCATCGGCTCGATTGCCTGCGCCTTTTCCAACTCGCTGCTCACCTTCGTGCTCTCGCGCTTCCTGCAAGGCATGGGCGGGTCGATGATGGTGCCGGTCGGGCGGCTCATCCTGGTTAGGACCTTCCGGCAGAAGGACCTTGTCCATGCGATGACGCTGATGACCATTCCCGGCCTCATCGGCCCGATGGCCGGTCCGCCGCTCGGCGGCTTCCTGACCACCTATCTTTCCTGGCACTGGATCTTCCTCATCAACGTGCCGATCGGCATCGTCGGGGTATGGTTTTGCGGCATCTTCCTGCCCGACATCGCCAAGCGCCCGACCTCGAGGCTTGACTGGACGGGCTTCCTCCTGAGCGGGACGGCGGCGGCGGGCATCGTCTTCGGCCTGTCGGTGGTCAGCCTGCCGGCCTTGCCGCCCGTGGTCGGGCTGGTGACGACTGTCGCCGGCCTTGCCGCGCTTGCCGGCTATCTCGTTCACGCGAAGGCAAAGGCCGATCCGATCCTTGACCTGGCCTTGCTGCGCAACCGCGCCTTCGGTCTCACCTTGCTGGGCACCAACATCTTCCGGGTGTCGTCGGGCGCGATGCCCTTCCTGATCCCCTTGATGCTGCAGACCTCCTTTGGCTACAACGCCTTCCAGTCGGGCCTGATCACCTTCACCGGTGCGTTCGGCGCCATCTCGATGAAGTTCATCGTCAAGCGCTCGCTGGCCGCGCTCGGTTTCCGCACCGCGCTTGTGATCGCCTCGCTTGGCGGGGCGCTGCTGACCCTTGCCATGGCCGCTTTCGCGCCCGGAACGCCGGTGTGGATCTTCGTGCTGGTGCTTTACGGCGCGGGCCTCACCCGCTCCTTCCTCTTCACCTCCTCCAACGGGCTGATGTTCACCAGCATCGGGGATGACGAGGCGAGCCAGGGGACCGCGTTGAGTTCCGTGTTCCAGCAGGTCTCGCTGGCGCTGGGCGTCGCGCTTGCCGGTTTCGTGCTCGAGGCGGCCGGCTGGTTCAGCGGGGACCCGCTGGCGCTCGTCAACTTCCACATGGCTTTCGCGGTCACGGCGGCACTGGCGCTGGTCTCCGTGCCGGTCTTCGCCTTCCTGCCGGCGACGGCCGGGCAGGAGGCCTCGGGACACCGGCAGCGCCAGGAGGCGTGAGCCGGCCTGCTCCCGGCGGTCCGTTTCCTGGTTCGCCTCGCGGTTCTGCTCACGATCCCGGCACGTTTCGTTCAACCGCACTTGATTTGCCGGGAGGCTGCGCGCGCGCTAGGTCAGAGGCAACGGTCGGTGCCACGACGCCCGTGCCGCCGGGACGCGCGCCCGGTCGCGGGATATCCGGTACGGCAGGCATGAAGCGACGGAGGACGCGATGAACATCATTCGAAAGCGTGGCTGGGAGCTGCCGGAATCCGCGGCAACGCCGGAAGCCGTTTTCTTCAACCGGCGTGCGGTGATCGCCGGCCTTGCCGGCGCCGGTGCGCTGATGGCCGGGGGTGGCTTTCCGCGTCCGGCCTTCGCCGAGGAAGATCCGAGCCTGTCGCTCTATCCCGCGAGCCGCAACGAGACCTTCACCCTCGACCGGGAGATCACGCCCGAGAAGTTCAGTTCCATGTACAACAACTTCTACGAGTTCGGCTCGCACAAGCAGATCGCCTCGGCGGCGCAGGCGTTGAAGATCCGCCCCTGGGAGGTGACGATCGACGGGCTTTGCGACAATCCGCAGACCATCGGCATCGACGAGTTGCTGAAGAAGGTGAGCCTGGAAGAGCGGCTCTACCGGCTGCGCTGCGTCGAGGCGTGGTCGATGGCGGTGCCCTGGACCGGCTTCCCGCTCGCCGAGCTGGTGCGGCTCGCAGGCCCCAAGGCGGGGGCGAAATATCTTCGCATGGAAACCTTCCTCGATCCGGACACGGCCAGCGGCCAGCGCGCCTCCTGGTATCCCTGGCCCTATGTCGAGGGCCTGACCATCGCCGAGGCGACCAATGAACTCGCCTTCCTGGCGACCGGTGTCTACGGCAAGCCGCTGGCCAAGCAGTTCGGCTCGCCGCTGCGCCTCGCCGTGCCGTGGAAATACGGTTTCAAATCGATCAAGTCGATCACCCGCTTCTCCTTCACCGAGGAGCGCCCCGTCAGCTTCTGGGAGGAAGTGCAGGCGTCGGAATACGGCTTCTGGGCGAACGTGAACCCCGAGGTTCCCCATCCGCGCTGGAGCCAGGCGAGCGAGCAGGTGCTGCCCACGGGCGACCGCGTGCCGACCCTCCTTTTCAACGGCTACGGCGAGCAGGTCGCCGATCTCTACAAGGGGATGGAGGGCGAGGCGCTCTACATCTGAGCGAGCAGCTGCTTGCGAAGTTCAAGAGGGGAGGGCCTGGCGTCGTGCGCCGGGCCCTTTTTGCATCCCGATCGCGAAAGGGCCGCTTGTTCCTGTCAGCCGCCCAAAAAAAATGCCGGGCACAAGGCCCGGCAGTTATTTGATTTTGCCACCATCGGTGGCGCAATCACCTTCCAGAGGGGAACAGCTGGTCGCATCAGACGTCGCTGGGAGGAGGTAGCGACGAAGCAGACCAACAGCCTGTTGCTTATATGCAGTGCACAACGTGCCCATGCAAGATGCAGTCGCGCAAGTCTGCTATGCAAAAACCGGGCATCACGCCGGGCGCTGCGTCATCTTTGCCTTGCCATGTGCCGCCATGTGCCGGAAGCGCGGGCGCGCGGCCTGATTTGCGGGCATTCATTGTTCGAATGAGACAAGTCTTCACGCGACCTGTTCGTCGCCAGGAGCGGCTTGCGAAGGGGCAACGCCCCGATGTGCGACGCAATATCGCAGGCCTGCGCGGCCTGCCGCGGGTCCGGAGAGGGCCGCGCCTTGCCGCAGCTGCGCAAAAATGAGGCTCAGAAGGTCCAGCGCTCGGCCTTGGACAGCAGGAAGTCCCTGAACACGGCGATGCGGGCGGTGTTCTTCAGCTCGGAAGGGTAGACGAAATAGGTGTCGAAATTCGGCACTTCCGCCTCGGGCAGCAGCTGGACGAGGCCGGAGCCGTCCTCGTTGATGTAATCCGGCAGGATGGCGATGCCGATGCCGCGCTGAACGGCCCGCTTGATCGCCACCACGTTGTTGATCCGCAGCACGCAGCGCCGGCTCTCGCCAAGCGGCAGGCCGGCCGTTTCCAGCCAGTTCATGTCGCGCAGATAGGGCGGGGCCTGCTCGCCGAAGGTGATGATTCGGTGGCCGTCGAGATCGTTCATCGACTTCGGCGCGCCGAAGCGCTGGATGTAGCTGGGCGCCGCGTACAGATGGAAATGCACGGTGAACAGCTTGCGCTGGATCAGGTCCGGCTGGGTCGGCTGGCGCAGGCGGATGGCGACATCGGCCTCGCGCATGCCAAGGTCCAGCTCGTCGTCGTCGAAGATCAGCCGCAGTTCCATCTCCGGATAGAGATCGACGAACTCGTTGAGGCGCTGGGTCAGCCAGGTCGAGCCGAGGCCGACCGTGGTGGTGATCCTCAGCACGCCGGAGGGTTTTTCGCGGCTGTCGGTGAGGCGCGCCTGCGCCGCCTCCAGCTTCATGAACACCTCGCGCGCGGTGCGATAGAGCACCTCGCCCTGCTCGGTCAGGAGCAGGCCGCGCGCGTGCCGGTGGAAGAGCGGCACCTTGAGGTCGTGTTCAAGCGCGCTCACCTGCCGGCTGACCGCGGACTGGCTCATGTTCAGCGTGTCGCCGGCATGCGTGAAGCTGCCGGCCTGCGCCGCCGCATGGAAGATCCGCAATTTGTCCCAGTCCAGCGGCACGGCGCCCTCTATGTGTTCGTGTCGGCTCCCGCCGAGGCGTGTTGCAGCGTAGCCTATTCGGCGGCTTCCGCTTCCGCAATCTCATGTTCGGCAAGAAAGCGTTCGCTTTCAAGGGCGGCCATGCAACCCATGCCCGCCGCGGTCACCGCCTGGCGGTAGATCTCGTCGGTCACGTCGCCGGCCGCGAAGACGCCGGGGATCGACGTCATCGAGCTGTCGGGGGCCGTCCAGATGTAGCCCGACGGCTTCATCTTCAGCTGGTCCTTGAACAGTTCCACCGCCGGGGCGTGGCCGATGGCGACGAAGAAGCCGTCGGCTGCAATGTCGCGCGTCTCGCCCGTGTGGACGTTCCTCAGCCGGGCGCCGGTCACGGCCTTGGGCGTGCCGCCGCCGAGCACTTCTTCCACGGTGCTGTCCCAGATCACCTCGATCTTGTCGTTGCGCGCCAGCCGTTCCTGCAGGATCTTCTCGGCGCGGAAGCTGTCGCGGCGGTGCACCACCGTCACCTTGGAGGCGAGGTTGGCCAGATACAGCGCTTCCTCGACCGCGGTGTTGCCGCCGCCGACCACGATCACCTCCTTGCCGCGATAGAAGAAGCCGTCGCAGGTGGCGCAGGCCGACACGCCGGCGCCCATGAATTCCTGCTCGGTCGGGATGCCCAGCCACTTGGCCTGCGCGCCCGTGGCGATGATCAGCGCGTCGCAGGTGTGGACCGTGCCGCTGTCGCCGGTCAGGCGGAAGGGACGCACCGAAAGGTCGGCCTCGAGAATCGTGTCGTAGATGATCTTCGTGCCGACGTTCTCTGCCTGCTTGCGCATCTCCTCCATCAGCCAGGGGCCCTGGATCGGATCGGCGAAGCCCGGATAGTTTTCCACTTCCGTGGTGATGGTGAGCTGGCCGCCGGGCTGGATGCCCGTCACCAGAACCGGCTCCAGCATGGCGCGCGCGGCATAGACGGCGGCCGTGTAGCCGGCGGGGCCGGAGCCGACAATCAGGAGTTTGTGGTGCTCTTCTGCCATCGCTTCTTTCCTTGCATGCTCAGCCTCGCGGCGCCGGCGCGCGAGCCGTTCGGTGCGCCTCGAAACGCCGCCGGATCGCCTCGGCGATCTCCGGCGTGGAATCGACCGGTTCGTAGGTAGTCACTTTAAGCGGTCCGGGGAAGGGGTGCAGGGCGTTCGTTCCCACCAATCCCGCCATAAACGCATCAAATTTGCGGTGACCGCCCTGCGGGTGGAAAACGTGGACTGCCCTGCCGCTCGCCAATGCCTCGCCGACCATGTTGGCGCTGTCGGCGGTGGCCACCACCGCATCGGCGTTGGCAAGATATTGCAGCAGGGGGTTTTCGCCCGATCCGTCCCACAGGAGATGACCGCCGCGCGCCGCGATCTGGCGCAGTGTCTCGCTCAAGGCCTGCGGCGTGCGCCGCGAGGTGGTCATCATCAGATGTGCGCCGTCGGCGATGAAGTGCCGCAGCCCGTCGGCGAAGCGGGCGATGTCCTCCGGACGGTAGTGGTGGTTGCGGCTGTTGCCGCCAACGAGCACGGCAACGCGCGGATGTCCGAGCCCGGCGATCTGCGGCCAGGGGTTTTGACGCGCATCCGCCAGCCTTGCGGCCGAATGCCGGTGCGGGCCGCCAGGCGTCGCCAGCACATTGTCGCCGCGCAGGGCGTCATGCGCCGGCACCCAGATGAAGTCGGCGGCCTTCGCGCCCGTGCGCGGGTCCTTCAGGAAGACGGTGAACGTGTGCCCGTGGCTGTCACGCCGGATCCGCTTCAGATAGGCGACGGCGCGCCGTCCGGAGGCGATCGCGATGTCGGGAAAGGGCGGGGCGATCGGGCTTTGCGGCCGGTCCGGGGCCTCGCGCGGATCGATCGGCCCGCGCGGCATTGCCCAGGACCAGGGCGCGCGCGGGGCCACCCGGCGCAGCTCGAAGGCAAGCCCCAGCGCCTCGGCGACCGCGATGCATTGCATCTCGTCGCCGGCCTTGCCGTCGGTGACGATCCAGGCGCCGGGCGCAGTCATGGTCCGGTCGGTGTCCAGCGTTCCCTCCCGCTCCGTTCGCCGGTTTTCATCCGCGCCGCCATCCCGTTTCGGGCCCGGTTCGGGGAGGGCGTGCTTTCCTGATGTTTCTTCATGGCGACGATTGTTGTTATACTATTGCAGGTTTCGGTAAAAAATCATAAGGCCCTAGGGTACGAACGGCATGACGCGCCGGCTGAGTCGCTCATGCGTGCGGACCCTCCCGTCCGGCCCGCGAGAGCCTTGTTCCCCCCGTGTCTGTGCCAGCGATTGGCGAAGGAGACCAGTGTGAAAATCCGCCTCGATGCGATTGATTGGCACATTCTGAAAGAGCTGCAGGCGGATGGCCGCATCACGAATGTGGAGCTGGCGCGCCGCGTCGGCATTTCCGCACCGCCCTGCCTGCGCCGCGTGCGCGCGCTGGAGGAGGCCGGGCTGATCACCGGCTACCGCACCCTTCTGGACGAAAAGCAGCTCGGCTACGACGTCACCGCCTTTGCCATGGTCGGCCTGCATTCGCAGACCGAGGGCGATCTCAATGCCTTCGAGGAGAAGGTCAAGGGCTGGCCGGAAGTGCGCGAAAGCTACATGCTGTCGGGCGAGGTCGACTTCCTGCTGAAATGCGTGGTGCCGGACCTGCAAGCCTTCCAGAACTTCATCATCCGCGAACTTACCGCCACGCCGAATGTCGACAGCGTCCGCACGGCCCTCACCATCCGCCAGACCAAGAACGACCCGGTCGTGCCGATGAAGGAGTGAGGGGGGGCGGGACGAACCCGGCCCCGCCCTCCGCGCGTCACCCCGGGCAAGGCGAAGCCGCGACCCGGGGCCCATTCGTTTCCAGAGCGGGAGCGATCAGGGCAAGGCGCCCGCGTTTCGATCCGGGCGACAGGCGGCGAAGGGCTCGACGCCTGCCGCATCCGGTGAGAGCCCTCACGCCTGCCGGGGTTGCCAATGGATCCCGGCTCTGCGCTGACGCTTGGCCGGGATGACGGCCTGAGCGGGGAGCGACCGTCCGGCTGTCTGCTGCCACGACTGCCTGCCGCCACGGCTGCCTGCCGCCAAAGTTGCATCGACAGCCTGTCGGGAGAGGCGCGCCGCCGTTGCCCCAGCCTCCGTCCGTCACCCCGGACGAGCATCGCGAGATCCGGGGCCCATTCGTTTCCAGAGCGCGAGCGATCAGGGCAAGGGGGCGCGTTTCGGTTCGGCCCGCCGACGGCGAAGGGCTCGACGCCGGCCGCATTCGGTGAGAGCCCTCACGCCTGCCGGGGTTGCCAATGGATCCCGGCTCTGCGCTGACGCTTGGCCGGGATGACGGCCGAGGGGAGGCGCCGTCCGACCGCCCGCCGCCAACCAGCATCCCCGGCCGGTCGCATGGAACTGCATGGCGCAAGCATGCGGCCGGGCCGGGGTGCTTTGCGTCCGCTCAGGCGGCGGCCGCGTCCGGCCGGCTGAAGTTCACCTCGCGGATCACCTGCCAGCGTCCGTCCTCGAAAATGAAGTCGATGCTCAGGTCGATCATCATGTTCGGGCCGCCGACCGGGATTTTTCGCGAAATCAGCACATGCCCCCGGTCGCCGGCAACGGTGACGCTGTGGATCCTTGCCCACATGTGGTCCGCCGGGTTCTTGCCCCTGAAGGTCTGCTCCAGCATGGACATGAAGTCCGTCTTGGTCAGGGTCACCAGGCGTCCGTCGATGCTGAGGTCCATGACGACGATGTCGTCATGGTAGATGCCGTCGAGCGTCTCCATGTCGGCGCTGACGCCGGCTTTCATCAATTCGTCGATCCGCGCGCGCAATGCGGCTTCCGTTCTTTCGGTCATGCTGTCTCCTTCGGGTTCAGGCAAAAGTGCCGTTGATGGGAGCGTTTTTCATCGGTCCGCGCCGGAAGCCGATGCCCTTGGCAATCCACTCCAGGCCGGGCCGTGAAAAGGGGACGTTCGAGATGTCGGTGATCTGCAGCGCGCCGGCCTCGTCGATGACGAAAAGGCCCGGCTCGGCGAACGGGGCCTCGACATCCATCCCGTTGCGCGGACCTGAAACGTACAGGCCAAGTTCCTGCATCTGGGGAACCGTCAGGCCGTAGGCCACGTCGAAGCGCGGCGAGACCTCCTCCATCTGGGCGGCTGCGCGGGCCTTGCTGTCGGCCGAAACGGCGATCACATCCACGCCGAGCGCGTTCAGGTCGGCAAGGGCTGCATTGAGCTCCCGCAGGTATGTCGTGCAGAGCGGACAGTGCTTGCCGCGATAGACAGTCACGAGCATCCAGTCGAAGCCGTCGCGGGGCCTCGATATGTCGCGCCTGCCGCCACCGAGCACAGGAAGGCTGATCGCCGGAAACACCGAACCGGCGGCGAGTTTTCTGCTGGTCATGTCGTGCGTTCCTTTATATATTGATCGATACATAAAGGCGGCGACCTGACAGCGTCAAGGGATATATATTGAACGTTACAAAAAAAATTGGACGACCCCGGAACTTCGACTATGACGAAGCGCTGCTGAAGGCGATGTTCGTTTTCTGGGAGAAGGGCTACGACGGCGCCTCCATGCGCGACCTGACCAGTGCGATGGGGATCACGGGGCCGAGCCTCTATGCGGCCTATGGCGACAAGCGCGGCCTCTATCTGAGCACCATCGACCACTATTGCGACGCGGATGCCTGCGCCCCGCTCGTGGCCCTCGAAGCCGAGGAAGACATAGAGAAGGCGCTTCATGCCTTCTTCTCGGAAGTCATCCGGTCCGCGGCGGAGCATGAAAGCGGTGCGAAGGGGTGCTTCCTCGCGTCAAGCGTGGTGGCCTCCGTCGGCCACGTGGAAGGCGTTGCGGAGCGCGTGGAAGCTGCCATCGCCGACACGGAGACGCGGCTGGTCAAGCGCTTCGACCGGGAAGTGGAGAAGGGCACATTGCCGCCGACCTTCCCCTCGAAGGAACGGGCCGCGCTGCTCTTCGACCTTCGCCAGGGCTACATGTTCCGGGGCCGTGCGGGCTGGTCCAGCGATCGCATGCGGGACCAGATCGCCGACCGGGTCAGGATGCTGCTCTCGCACTGACCGGCCGGAATGCCGTCATTGCCGCCGCCGTGTCGCATGGCCGCTTCCCCCGATCATCGCACGGGGAGCAAGGGCCGGGGACACGTCTCCGGGCGCGGCGGCGCGGGCGGGGCCTGCATCGCGGGGATAGGTGCCATCGGGAAACGGGGACAAGTGCAAGGCGGCGCGTGCACAGGACACCGCCGCGACGCGGTCTCGTGTCCTCCGCCGGCCAAACGCAAAAACGCCCGGGCGTTGCCGTCCGGGCGGTAAACGTCGTGCAATCTCGATAAAGCGCGAGTCAATTTTTCGAAAATATTGCTCGAACTTGTGCGGAATTGTCGCGGCTTGCGCCGTCAGCCGAAGGTGACGTTGATGATCTCGTAGGCACGCGCGCCACCCGGCGCGGTCACCTCGACGCTGTCGCCGGTGGCCTTGCCGATGAGGGCCCGGGCGATCGGCGAGGAGATCGAGATGCGGCCGAGCTTCACGTCCGCCTCGACGTCGCCGACGATCATGTACTTCTTCTCTTCCTCGGTGTCCTCGTCGATGAGGGTCACCGTGGCGCCGAACTTCACCGTGTCGCCGGAGAGCTTGGTGACATCGATCACCTCGGCCCGGCCGAGCTTGTCCTCAAGCTCGCCGATGCGGCCCTCGTTGAGGCTCTGCTGCTCCTTGGCGGCATGGTATTCGGCGTTTTCCGACAGGTCGCCATGGGCGCGCGCCTCGGCAATTGCCTGGATGATGCGCGGCCGCTCTTCCGACGTCCGCTGCTTCAGCTCCTTCTCGAGCATGGCGTAGCCAGCGCTTGTCATCGGAACTTTTTCCATAGGTCCTCGACCCTTTCGCTTCGCGCGCCACTCGTTGGCGGCGCGCGTCAAAAACACAGACGTCCGGCCGGGAAGTCCCCTGCCGGAACGTTCAGGAAAATCAGGCCTTCGTGAAATAGGCCTGCAACGGAACCACTTCAAGGTTGCCCGAAGCGTAGGCCTCGATCCCCTTTGCCGCCGCGATCGCCCCTGCCAAGGTCGTGTAATAGGGGACCTTGTGCAGCAAGGCGGCACGGCGCAGCGACCTGCTGTCGGAGAGCGCCTGCGCACCTTCGGTCGTGTTGAAGACGAGCTGAACCTCTCCGTTCTTGATAGCATCAACGATGTGAGGCCGGCCTTCAAGCACCTTGTTGACCTTGTCGCAGGAAATTCCCTGCTCCTGCAGGAAGGCCTGGGTTCCGTGCGTGGCAATGATCCGGAATCCAGTCTTTACAAGGCGCTGGATCGGGTCGAGGACGCGTTCCTTGTCGGCGTCGCGAACCGAGACGAAGACCGTGCCGGCGGTCGGCACGCGGGTGCCGGAGCCCAGCTGCGACTTGGCGAAGGCGACCTCGAAGGTGCCGTTCAGGCCCATCACTTCGCCGGTGGAGCGCATCTCCGGCCCGAGCACCGTGTCGACGCCCTGGAAGCGGGCGAAGGGGAAGACGGCTTCCTTCACCGCCACATGGTCGAGCTTCTTCGTCGTCAGGCCGAAGGAGGCGAGCGGCTCGCCGGCCATGACGCGGGCGGCGATCTTGGCGATCGGCTCGCCGATGGTCTTGGCGACGAAGGGCACGGTCCGCGAGGCGCGCGGGTTGACCTCGAGCACGAAGATCTCGCCGTTGCGGATGGCGAACTGGACGTTCATCAGGCCGCCGACGCCGAGCGCCCTGGCGAGCACCTCGGTCTGGCGGGTCAGTTCGGCGATCATCTCGGCCGAGAGCGAGTAGGGCGGCAGCGAGCAGGCGCTGTCGCCCGAATGGATGCCGGCCTCCTCGATGTGCTCCATGATGCCGCAGACGAAGACGTCCTTGCCGTCGGCAAGCGCGTCGACATCGACCTCGATGGCGCCGTCGAGATAGCGATCGAAGAGCAGCGGGTTCTTGCCCAGCACCGTGTTGATCTGGCCGGTCTTGTCATTGGGGTAGCGGGCCCGCACGTCGCCGGGAACGAGTTCCGGCAAGGTGCCGAGCAGGTATGCGTTGAGTGCGTCCTCGTCGCGGATGATCTGCATCGCCCGGCCGCCAAGCACGTAGGACGGGCGCACCACCAGCGGCAGGCCGAGATCGGCAACGACCAGACGGCTCTGCTCGACCGAATAGGCGATGCCGTTCTGCGGCTGCTTCAGGCCCTGGCGCTGCAACAGCTTCTGGAAGCGGTCGCGGTCCTCGGCCAGGTCGATCATGTCGGGCGAGGTGCCCAGGATCGGCACGTCCGCCTCGACCAGCGCCTGTGCAAGCTTCAGCGGCGTCTGGCCGCCGAACTGGACGATGACGCCGTGCAGCGTGCCGTTCTGCTGCTCGGTGCGGATGACTTCCAGCACGTCCTCGTCCGTCAGCGGCTCGAAATAGAGCCGGTCCGACGTGTCGTAGTCGGTGGAGACGGTTTCCGGGTTGCAGTTGACCATGATGGTCTCGAAACCCGCATCCTGCAGCGCGAAGGCGGCATGACAGCAGCAATAGTCGAACTCGATGCCCTGGCCGATCCGGTTCGGGCCGCCGCCGAGGATGACCACCTTCTTTGCGTCGCTGGGGCGCGCCTCGTCGGCGAGGCGTCCGGCGAAGGGCGTCTCGTAGGTCGAGTACATGTAGGCGGTCGGCGAGGCGAACTCGGCAGCGCATGTGTCGATGCGCTTGTAGACCGGGTGCACGTCGAGGCGCTGGCGCAGCTTCCTGACGTCGCCTTCCTCGATGCCGGCAAGCGAGGCGAGGCGCGCGTCGGCGAAGCCCATCGCCTTGAGCGAGCGCAGTGCCTCGGTGGTCTGCGGCAGGCCGTGGGCGCGCACCTTCTCTTCCGTCTCGACGATGGCCTGGATCTGGCGCAGGTACCACGGGTCGATATGGCAGGAGCGGTAGACCTGCTCCAGTTCGGTGCCCAGCCGGAAGGCCTGGGCGACCTTCAGCAGCCGGTCGGGCGTCGGCGAGGCGAGAGCGGCGCGGATGGCGTTCTTGTCGTCATTCTGGCCGAGGCCGGGGATCTCGACCTCGTCGAGACCGCTGAGCCCGGTCTCCAGACCGCGCAGCGCCTTCTGCAGGCTTTCGGCGAAGGTGCGGCCGATGGCCATGACCTCGCCGACCGACTTCATCGCGGTGGTCAGGAGCGGCTCGGCGCCAGGGAACTTCTCGAAAGCGAAGCGCGGGATCTTGGTGACGACATAGTCGATCGACGGCTCGAAGGAGGCCGGCGTGGCGCCGCCGGTGATGTCGTTCTCCAACTCGTCGAGCGTGTAGCCGATGGCGAGTTTCGCCGCGATCCTGGCAATCGGGAAGCCGGTTGCCTTGGAGGCGAGCGCGGAGGAGCGCGACACGCGCGGGTTCATCTCGATGACGATCAGCCGGCCGTTTTCCGGATTGACCGCGAACTGGACGTTGGAGCCGCCCGTCTCGACGCCGATCTCGCGCAGCACCGCGAGGCTCGCGTCGCGCATGATCTGGTATTCCTTGTCGGTCAAGGTCAGCGCCGGCGCGACCGTGATCGAATCGCCCGTGTGGACGCCCATCGGGTCGATGTTCTCGATGGAGCAGATGATGATGCAGTTGTCCGCCTTGTCGCGGACGACCTCCATCTCGTACTCCTTCCAGCCGATCACCGATTCCTCGACCAGAACTTCGTCGGTCGGCGAAGCGTCGATGCCGCGCTCGATGATGTCGAGATATTCCTCGCGGTTGTAGGCGATGCCGCCGCCGGTGCCGCCGAGCGTGAAGGACGGACGGATGATGGCCGGAAGGCCGATATCGTCAAGCGCGTCGAGCGCCTCGCCAAGCGAATGGGCGAGCCTCGAGCGGGGTGTCTCGAGGCCGATCCGGGCCATCGCCTCGCGGAACTGCTCGCGGTCCTCGGCCTTGTCGATCGCCTCGGCGGTCGCGCCGATCATCTGCACGCCGAACTTCTCAAGGACGCCCATCTTGCGCAAGCTGAGCGCGCAGTTCAGCGCCGTCTGGCCGCCCATTGTCGGCAGCAGCG
>NZ_JBLXFR010000043.1:0-32907 GCF_048261845.1 Stappia sp.
TCGGCGACAATCAACGTCGTCGAGAGCGGCACCGAGCTGCCCGGCCATCTGCCCGAGCTGGTGAAGGCACTGAAACCCGGCGTCGAGGCGGCACTGTCGGAAAAGCCGGCCGATCCGCTCGCCGCCGCGACCCGGGCCAACGTCCTGCACAATGTCGAGAAACTGGAGGCGGCCGGCCCCGTCATTGCCGAGGCCGTTGCCGCAGGCAAGGTTAGGGTCGTGGGCGCGGTCTACGACATCGCCACGGGCAAGGTCGAACTCGTCTGACGAAGATGCGGCGGCGCGGGTCTCGCGCCGCCGTCAGGTTTCGCCGGCTGCCGGGGGCCTTGCTCGCGCGATCAGTTTACGCAAAACCCCGCTTCTTCAAGAGCGGCCCGGCATCGGGCAGCGCCCCGCGAAAGGCGACATAGGCCTCCTTCGGGTCCTGCCGGCCGCCGGCGGAATAGATCGCCTCGCGCAGCCGCCGGGCAAGTTCCGCGTTGAAGATGTCGCCCGTCTCCTCGAAGGCGGTGAAGGCGTCCGCGTCCATCACTTCCGACCACATGTAGCTGTAATAGCCGGCCGAATAGCCGTCGCCGGAAAACACATGGGCGAAATGCGTCGGCCGGTGCCGCATGGTGATTTCCCCCGGCATGCCGATGCGGGTCAGCGTCTCGCGCTCCAGCGCGGCCACGTCAATCGCGCCGCCCGCCTCCCGCGTGTGCACGTCGAGATCGAACAGCGCCGAGGCGAGATATTCGACCGTGGCGAAGCCCTGGTTGAAATTGCGTGCCGCCAGCACCCGTTCCATCAGTTCGGCCGGCATCGGCTCGCCGGTCTCAACATGCAGGGCGAAGCGCGTCAGGATTTCCGGCTCCGACAGCCAGTGCTCGTAGAGCTGCGAGGGCAGTTCGACGAAGTCGCGCGACACCGACGTGCCGGAGATCATCGGATAGGTGACGTCGGACAGGAGCCCGTGCAGCGCGTGGCCGAATTCGTGGAACAGCGTGCGCGCGTCGTCGAAGGTCAGCAGCGCCGGCTCGCCCTTCGGCGCCTTGGCGAAGTTCATCACGTTGACGATGATCGGGCGGATGTTGCCGGCCAGCTTTTCCTGCCGGCGGAAGGCGCTCATCCAGGCACCGCTGCGCTTGGTCGAGCGGTTGAAATAGTCGCCGAGGAAGAGGCCTACATGCGCGCCGTCCGCGTCCAGCACCTCGAAGGCGCGCACATCCGGATGGTAGAGCGCCACGCCTTCCACTTCGCGGAAACTCAGGCCGAACAGCCGCCCGGCCGTATGGAAGGCCGCCTGGATCATGTTCTCCAGCTGGAAATACGGCTTCAGCTCCGCCTCGTCGAGCGCGTGGTCGCGGCTGCGCAGCTTTTCCGCGTAGAAGCGCCAGTCCCACGGGGCGAGGGCGATGTTGTCGCCGTTTTCCGTGGCAAGCCGCTGCAGTGCCTCGGCCTCCTTTCGCGCCTGCGCCGCCGCCGGGCTCCACACGGTCTCCAGCAACTCGCGCACCGCCTGCGGCGTGCCGGCCATCGTGTCGTCCAGCTTGTAGGCGGCGAAACTGTCGAAGCCGAGCAGCTTCGCCCGTTCATCGCGCAGGGTCAGGATCTCGGCGATCACCGCCCGGTTGTCGGTGTCGCCCTCCGCCTCGCCGCGCGCGCTCCACGCGTTGAAGGCGATCTCGCGCAGATCGCGCCTTGTCGAGAACTGCAGGAACGGCTCGATCAGCGACCTGGACAGGGTGATCACATGCTTGCCCGGATGACCGCGCTCGCTGGCGGCTTCCGCCGCTGCCTGGCGCAGGAAGGGCGGCAGGCCCGCAAGATCGGCCTCGCTCTCCAGCAACAGCTGGTAACCCGCCTCGTCGGCGAGCACGTTCTGCGAGAACTGCGTGCCCAGCACGGCGAGACGCTGGCTGATTTCCGCCATGCGGGCCCGCCCCGCATCGTCCAGTCCCGCTCCCGCGCGGGTGAACATGCGGTGGTAGCGCTCCAGCACGCGGGCCTGCTCCTCGTCGAGGCCGAGCTCCCCGCGCTTCTCCCAAAGGGCAGCGACGCGGGCAAAGAGCGCCTGGTTGAGCAATGTCTCGCTGGAATGGCGGGCAAGCCTGGGCGCCATCTCCCTTTCGATACGTTGAAGCTCGTCGGACGTGTGCGAACCCGAGAGGTTGAAAAAGACAGAGGCGACGCGCGTCAGTTCGGAGCCCGAGAGCTCCATGGCCTCGATCGTGTTGGCAAAGCTCGGTGCGTCCGGGTTCGCCGCGATGGCGTCGACGGCTTGCCGCGCCTGCGCGAGCGCCGTGTCGAAAGCGGGCTCATAGTGCCAGGTTTCGATGTCGGCGAACGGCGGCAGTCCGAACGGCGCGCTCCATTCGGCAAGCAGCGGGTTGCGATCGGAGGCGACGGCGTCGGTCATGGGAAATGTCCTTCAGGCGGTGTCGGCCGGCGGGAGGCGCCGGCCATGTCGATGCCGAATATGGGACCGTGCCCGCCGTCTGTCAGCCCCGGAGCGCGGTCACCCCCTCATATTCCCGCCCACATGAGCGCCAGCGACACCGTGACGACGCCGGCCGTGGTGGACAGCAGGATTGCCGCCGACAGCTGCTGGATGAAGATGCCGTAGCGCTCGGCGACGACGAAGACATTGCCCGCGATCGGCAGCGAGGCGACCACCACCAGCACCGCCGTCAGCGACGGATCGAGACCGAACAGCAGTGCCGCGCTCAGCACCGCCAGCGGATGCAGGAACAGCTTCAGCACGATCATCAGCGAGATCGCCCGCGCCTCGCCCTCCACCCGCCGGGCGGCGAGCTGCACCCCGAGGGAGAAGAGGGCGGTTGCCCCCGCCGCGTCGCCAAGGAAATTCAGGAGATTGTCGCCCGCCTGCGGCAGCTTGCCCCCGGCCAGCGATAGGAGGGTGCCGCCGACGATGGCCAGCACGAAGGGATTGAAGATGACGCCCTTCGCCACCGTCAGGACCAGTTTCCAGCTCGCGCCCTTGCCAGAGGCCCATTCCAGCAGGCCGATACACAAGGGGATGAAGATGGTCAGATCGATGATCAGCACCACCGCCATCGGTGCCGCCGCCCGGTCGCCGAACGCCGCCAGCATCAGCGGCAGGCCGAGAAAGCCGATATTGCCGATCGTGCCGGCCTGGCCGCTCACGGCCATCTCCGCAAGGCTGCCGCCGCACAGGATGCGCATCGCCAGCATCGAGATGGCGAAGGTCGCAGCCCCCGCCAGCACCCAGACCGGCACCATCGGCCCGGTCAATGCGGCAATGATATCCTGTCCCGCCAGCGCCCTGATCACCAGCGCCGGCATGGCGAAGTTGAAGACGAAGACATTGAGGCTGCGCACCGCCCCGTCCGGCATCCAGCCGCGCTTTGCCGCGAAAAAACCCAGCGCGATGACGGCAAAGAACGGGCCGGTGATGGAGAGTGTCAGAAGCATGGAGATGCAATCCTTGATTGAAACAACAGGGACGGCTTGGGGAGATCTGGCTCGAATGCGAAGAAGGGGACTCAGGATTCGTTAAGAGAGGGTGGCGATACTGTGCAGATCATGTCCGCCCTGTCCATCTCCCTTTCCGGCCTTCAGGCCGCCGGCCAGCGCTTCGAGGCATCCGCCCGTCGCATCGTCGCGGCCGGTGCCGAAGCGGGCAACAGCCTTGTCGCGGCGGCATCGCCCGGTGGCGACGGGGCTTCGCCGGAAAGCGGCCAGCCGACCGGCTCGGGACGGATCGGCTTTGCCCCCGACATGGCGGTCGCGATGGTCGACATGATGCAGGCGGAAACCGCCTTCAAGGCGAATGCCCGCGTTGCCGGCCGCATCAGCGACATGCAGAAGGCCTATCTCGACATGCTGGGTTCTTCGGAAAAGCGCTAGTCCGGCCCGGATGTCCGCGGCTGCCGTCACGGCGCACCGGTTTTCCAATCGACATGAACGCCTGAATGACCGGTCGAGCCGCTCGCCCGGCCATTGGCCTGTCCGTGGTCGCTGCCGGCAGGGATCGTCGATGGAAGGAGGAAGCGGGGCCGAAAAAACGAACGCCCACCGGAGGGAGGAGAACCGGTGGGCGTCGTTTTTCGATGGCCGATGAAGGGAGGAGGATCACCGGCCGGAACGGGAGCAAAGCGTGGGAGGAGGATCGCTTGCTCCGTTGAGATAGATATGGGTGAGTCTCGGATGTATTTCCAGAGCCGATGGTGCATAGCAGCCCCGCTTTTTGTGCAGAGCAGCATGAAATTGATAAACGCTTGCAAAATCAGTGGTATGAACGCAAAACGCCGCCCGTTGGGCGGCGTTTTTGTCTTGTCTGTTTCAAGGGTGCGGCGGTCCGCCGCACGCCTTCAGCGGGTGTGGCTGCGGGCGATGAAGTCGATGTCGCCCCGGCCGATGCCCAGGTCGCTGAGTTCGCGATTGGAAAGGCGGGACAGCTCGTCATAGGTCTGACGATACTTCTGCCAGGAATTGTACTTGCGAACGAGAGTGTTGAACATGTGTGTCTCCTAGAGATCGGTGTGTTGGGGGTGGAGCGGCCGTCGGAGGCAGCGGATGCTGCATCGCGTCATCGTTCCGGTGAACCTGATATGGGGTGCGTCGCGCCGTTTGTGGCGCGCTGTCTTCGCATGTCCGCCCTGCGAAAAGCGCCGGGGTCGTTTCACGCCCGCGTCATCCTCGGGAGGCCTGCGAAGCGGCGTGAATCATGCGTATCGTCAATTCAAGAAAAGCGAACGCCCGCCGGAGGGAGGAGAACCGGCGGGCGTCGCAATATCCGAACGGGGCTGGGAGGAGGATGCCCCGCCGGGACACGTCAAGGAGATAGGGGAGGAGGTCTATCTCTTTGAACGTGAACTGTTAACGGCTGGCGCGCTTGGCGATGAAACGAATGTCGCCGCGTGCGATGCCGAGATCGTCGAGCTCGCGGGTGGAAAGCCGCGAAAGCTCCGAAACAGTGCTCTGATAGGTCCGCCAGTTGCGGTAGGTGCGAGCAAGCGTGTCGAACATGATAGCCTCTGTGTGCATGTCCAAAGGGAGTTGGCTGCCCGGCTTGTCCGTCGGCAGCGCTCCGATCCGATGACCAAGAGATAGTTTTTTCAGCTCCCGAAAAAAAGTGCGATTTCTGCACGCCAGCCATGCGGATTGTGCATCGCAGCAATAGTTTCTCTCGCAACGTATGCAAGGCCGCGGGAAACCCGGCGTCAGCCGTGGTCCGCGACATGTCACCGACGCAGGAGACAAGCGCTTTCCGGTCGAATTTTGTGGACAGGGAGAGACCCGCGTGCGGCAGCCACCGGCGGTTCCTTCGCCTTCATGCCAGAGAGGCAGGCCGTAAACCGGTCGCGTCACCGATGTCACGCCGGCCTGCCGCATTCTCCGGTGTCACCCGGGATCTGGCCCGCGATCCGGCAGTCCCGGAAGGTATGACGGCGCCTGTCAGCCGCAGCCGAACCGTTGCACATCGGCCTTGCCGCATTCTCGGGTGTCATCCCGGACCTGATCCGGGGTCCATTGGCAACCCCGGCAGATGTGACGGCTTTCAGCGGTTGCGGCAGGCATGGAGCCCTGCACCGCCTGCACCGCTCATGGGGTGAAGTGCGGTGCAGCCTTCCCGATCCCCTCGCGCCCGCTCTGGCAACGAATGGGTCCCGGGGCGCGGCTTCGCCTTGCGCGGGGTGAGCGCCCGAGGGCAGGGCGGCACCACGCAAGACGGAGTGCTCTTGCCTTGCCCCCTCTCAGGTTGTCATCCCGGACCTGATCCGGGATCCATTGGCAACCCCGGCATGCGTGACGGCTTTCAGCGGTTGCGGCAGGCATGGAGCCCTGCACCGCCTGCACCGCTCATGAGGCGGGGTGCGGTGCAGCCTTCCCGATCCCCTCGCGCCCGCTCTGGCAACGAATGGGTCCCGGGGCGCGCTTCGCTTGCCCCGGGGTGACCGCCCGAGGGCAGGGCGGCACCACGCAAGACGGAGTGCTCTTGCCTTGCCCCCTCTCAGGCCGTCATCCCGGACCTGATCCGGGATCCATTGGCAACCCCGGCAGATGTGACGGCTTTCAGCGGTTGCGGCAGGCATGGAGCCCTGCACCGCCTGCACTGCTCATGGGGTGAAGTGCGGTGCAGCCTTCCCGATCCCCTCGCGCCCGCTCCGGAAACGAATGGGTCCCGGGGCGCGCTTCGCCTTGCCCGGGGTGAGCGCCCGAGGGCGGGGTCGACGGCCGAATGCCGCCGGCAGTTGCAACGTGGCGGCGCGGCGTCAGGCCGGGAACAGTTCGCAATGGCGGCGTCACAGCCTGCTTGCGCAGCGCGACAAGGTGCTGGCCGCCGCGCCGCGTTCATCTCGCCGTTGGCGGACGGCCGGCGACATGCGCCGTCGTCTACTCCGCCGCGCTCATGCGTTCGCCCTCGCGCGCCGCGCCGCGCCGCGACGGCCGCCGCTCCAGCACCTCCCTGAGGAAGCGGCCGGTATAGCTTGCCTCCACCTCGACGACATCCTCGGGCGTTCCCTGCGCCACGATCGTGCCGCCGCCGTCGCCGCCCTCGGGACCGAGATCGATGATCCAGTCGGCGGTCTTGATCACCTCGAGATTGTGCTCGATGACCAGCACCGTGTTGCCCTGGTCGACAAGTTCGTGCAGCACTTCCAGCAGTTTCGCCACGTCGTGAAAATGCAGGCCGGTCGTCGGTTCGTCGAGGATATAGAGCGTGCGGCCGGTCGCGCGCTTGGACAGTTCCTTGGCGAGTTTCACGCGCTGCGCCTCGCCGCCCGAAAGCGTCGTCGCCTGTTGCCCCACCTTGATATATCCAAGACCCACGCGCGCCAGCGTCTCCAGCTTGTCGCGCACCGCCGGCACGGCGGAGAAGAAGCGCGCGCCTTCCTCCACCGTCATGTCGAGCACGTCGGCGATCGACTTGCCCTTGAACTCGACCTCAAGCGTCTCCCGGTTGTAGCGCTTGCCCTTGCAGACATCGCAGGTGACATAGACATCGGGCAGGAAATGCATCTCGATCTTGATGACGCCGTCGCCCTGGCAGGCCTCGCAGCGCCCGCCCTTGACGTTGAAGGAGAAACGCCCCGGCGCATAGCCGCGCGTCTTTGCCTCCGGCAGCCCGGCGAACCAGTCGCGGATCGGCGTGAAGGCGCCCGTATAGGTGGCCGGGTTGGAGCGCGGCGTGCGCCCGATCGGCGACTGGTCGATGTCGATCACCTTGTCGAGCAGTTCCAGCCCGTCGATATGGTCATGCGGCGCCGGGGTATCGCGCGCGCCGTTCAGCCGGCGCGCCGCCGCCTTGTAGAGCGTGTCGATCAGGAAGGTCGACTTGCCGCCGCCCGAAACGCCGGTGACGCAGGTGAAGGTGCCGAGCGGGATGTCGGCCGAGACATTCTTCAGGTTGTTGCCGCGCGCGCCCGCCACGTGGATCTGCCGGCGCGTCTTCGGCTTGCGCCGGCTCTCCGGCATCGGGACCGCCATCGCGCCGGACAGGTACTGCCCGGTCAGCGAGGCGGGACTTGCCAGGATTTCCTCCGGCGTGCCCTGGGCGACGATCTCGCCGCCATGGATGCCGGCGCCCGGGCCGATATCGACCACATAATCGGCCGTGAGCACCGCGTCCTCGTCATGCTCGACGACGATCACCGTGTTGCCGAGGTCGCGCAGGTGCTTCAGCGTCTCGAGCAGCCTTGCATTGTCGCGCTGGTGCAGGCCGATCGAAGGCTCGTCGAGCACGTAGAGCACGCCGGTCAGCCCCGAACCGATCTGCGAGGCCAGCCGGATGCGCTGGCTCTCGCCGCCCGAAAGCGTGCCGGAATTGCGCGACAGCGACAGGTAGTCGAGCCCGACATCGTTGAGGAATTTCAGCCGCTCGCGGATTTCCTTGAGAATGCGCAGGGCGATTTCAGACTGCTTGTCGGTCAGTTGCGCCGGCAGCGCCTCGAACCATTCGGCCGCGTCGCGAATGGACAGTTGCGCGATCTCGCCGACATGCCGTTTGGCGATCTTCACCGACAGTGCCTCGGGTTTCAGCCGGTAGCCGCCGCAAGCCGGGCAGGGGCGGTCGGACTGGTAGCGCGACAGTTCCTCGCGCACCCAGTCGCTGTCGGTTTCCCGCCAGCGCCGCTCGATATTGCCGACGACGCCCTCGAAGGTCTTCGCCGTGCGGTAGCTCCTCACACCGTCGTCATAGGTGAACTCGATCTTCTCCCGGCCCGAGCCGTGCAGGATCGTCTCGCGCACCGCCTCCGGCAGTTCCGACCAGGGGGTCGCCATCGACGCATCGAAATGGCGGCAGATCGCTTCCAGCGTCTGGGCGTAATAGGGAGAGGTCGAGCCGGTCTTGGCCCAGGGCAGCACCGCACCCTCGCGCAGGGTCAGCGTCTGGTCCGGCACCACCATGTCCGGCTCGAAGGCGAGCGTCGTGCCCAGTCCGTCGCAGGTCGGGCAGGCGCCGAAGGGGTTGTTGAAGGAAAACAGCCGCGGCTCGATCTCGGAAATCGTGAAGCCGGAGACCGGACAGGCGAATTTCTGCGAAAAGACGATCCGCTCATGCGTCTCGTTGCGGTTCTGCAGCACCGCGTCCGCGTCGCGCTCGGGCAGCGGCCGGTCGGCATATTCGGCGATCGCGATCCCGTCGGCGAGGCCGAGCGCCGTCTCCAGCGAATCCGCGAGGCGCCCGCTGATATCCGCGCGCACCACGATCCGGTCGACGACCACGTCAATGTCGTGCTTGAGCTTCTTGTCGAGCGCCGGGGCCTCGGCGATTTCGTGGAACTCGCCGTCGATCTTGACCCGCTGGAAGCCCTTTTTCATGAGCTCCGCCAGTTCCTTGCGGTACTCGCCCTTGCGCCCGCGCACCACCGGCGCCAGCAGGTAGAGCCGCGTGCCTTCCTCCAGCGCCAGCACGCGGTCGACCATCTGGCTCACCGTCTGGCTCTCGATCGGCAGGCCGGTTGCCGGCGAATAGGGCACGCCGATGCGCGCGAACAGCAGGCGCAGGTAGTCGTAGATCTCCGTCACCGTGCCGACGGTGGAGCGCGGGTTGCGCGAGGTCGTCTTCTGCTCGATGGAGATCGCCGGCGACAGCCCGTCGATCTGGTCGACATCCGGCTTCTGCATCATCTCCAGGAACTGGCGCGCATAGGCCGACAGGCTCTCGACATAGCGTCGCTGGCCTTCGGCATAGATCGTGTCGAAGGCCAGCGACGACTTGCCCGAGCCGGAAAGACCGGTCATCACGATCAGCGAGTCGCGCGGCAGGTCGAGATCGACATTCTTCAGATTGTGCTCGCGCGCGCCGCGCACGCTGATCACCCGCCGGTCGGCGGCGGAAGCGGGGGAAGCGGGCGGCGTTGAGGTCGTACGCGACTTCGGCATGTGCGTGCGGTGTCCCTGGATGACGGCCTTGCGGCGCGTGGCGTATGACATTCCCTCCCGCGCGGGAGGGCGCGGGGCTGAACGCCCGAACTGATTTCCTGCTTGGCCTGCCGCCCCGGCGTGAATGGCGCGGCAGGCCGTCAATGATCTTCTACGGCAAGCGTCGGCCCCCGTCGATTCCGTGTCGGACCGTGCCCGTTCCCATCCGGTGCGTCCCGTCCGGGCTCCCGCCAGCCGGCGTGTCAAGAGCCCTTCCGCGATCCGCTCCCCGGCAACCCCGTTCAGGGCGCGCAGCCTCCCGCGCGCCGAGCCACATATCGGTCTCCCGGCGGGCGGCGGCAACCGCCGGCACTCCGTTTTCCGATGCACGGGCCGGCAGCCGGCCTTGTCCTGTTGATGACCCGGTGCTCTCTACGTGTCCGGAGGCGAATCCGATTGCGTGAACATATCAGGAACATGTATGGTTCCGCAAGATGGCTGAAACCGGCGGCGGTGCCGGCGCCGCGCGCCGTCGGCAGGTGGTTCCGCCCCGGCATGTGTGGATAAGCCCCCAAATCCGCGCGGTCGCCGGTCTTAGCCTGGCGCGGGCCTTTCGCCGGCCGCGCATGCGGGGCTAAGGTCGGTGGGACGGCCGGGGCGACCTGGCGACAGGGACATGAGCGCCGGGACCGCCCGGCGAAACGGATCGAGACGGCCGGCCATGCCGGGCCGGAGAAAAAGGGCCGGCCTGTCCGGCAAACTAAGGAGACGACGATGTCGGGAAGCGTCAACAAGGTGATCCTCGTGGGCAATCTGGGAGCGGACCCCGAGGTTCGCCGGATGCAGGACGGACGCCCCGTGGTCAACCTTCGCGTGGCGACCTCGGAGACCTGGAAGGACCGCAATTCGGGCGAGCGCAAGGAGCGCACCGAGTGGCACCGGGTGGTGATCTTCAACGAGGGTCTCGCCAAGGTTGCCGAGAGCTACCTGCGCAAGGGTTCGAAGATCTATGTCGAGGGTCAGCTGCAGACCCGCAAGTGGCAGGACCAGTCGGGGCAGGACCGCTATTCGACCGAGATCGTGCTGCAGGGCTTCAACTCGTCGCTGACCATGCTTGACGGCCGCGGCGAAGGCGGCGGCGGCGGCGGTGGCGGCGGTTATGATGGACCGTCCGGCGGCGGCGGTTACGGCGGCGGCTCGGGCGGCGGGTCCGGTGGCGGCTATGGCGGCGGTTCGGGCGGCGGCGGTTATGGCGGCGGCTCGGGCGGCAGCTCCGGTGGCGGTGGTGCCTCCGGTGGCGGCTTTGGCGGCCCGGGCGACATGGATGACGAAATCCCGTTCTGACCGGGTCGCTCGGCGGGTGAGCGAAGGGACGGCCAGGACCGTGCCCGTCCATGGGGCCGGACCCGTTCTCCGTGTTCGCCCCTGATGGGAGCGAGGGCGGCGGGACGGCTCGATCGGCCTCCTGAACGGCAGGGTCACGGCTTCCCCGAAGAGGCAAGGGCCACACGCGGCCGTCTGGCGGGCTCGCCGGCTGCGTGTGGCCTTATCATCATCGCGCGGCAATCATCCGGGCCGATGCTGGCGCGGGTTTCCGGCGAACCTCATTGTACGCACATTGCAATGAACGCCTCCGCCGTGATCGGACTTCTGGCAAGGACCGGTCACGGGCGCGTCCTGAATCGCGTCTTCAGGTCGTTGAGCACGTATCCGACGACGATCGCATAGACGACATGGACCACCAGCGAAGCCCAGCTATAGGCGCCGAACCCGAGGAAGAACGGCCGGCCGGCGAGGGGCGCAAGGACCGCCTGCGCGATCAGCCAGAGGATGATGCCCCAGACCGAACTCGCCCACAGCCAGGACGTCCAGCCAGACCAGCGTTTCAACCCGACATAGCCCAGAGGCATCACGACAGCGCCAAGGAGCAGGTGCACCGTCACGGACAGTTCCGTCGGGATGGTCGCGCCGAAGAGCTGCCTGCCGAGGTCCTCGACAAGCAGGAAGGGGCGCATCGGAACGCCGAGGATCGAGGGCGCCACGAACCAGGCAATCGCCTCCAGAACGACCTCTCCCGCAACGCCTGCCAGGAAGATCGCCATCAGGAGTTCCGTGGTCCGTCCGTTCGCCCCCTCAACAAGGTTTCGGGCATCGTGTCCCGTCTGCATGCGTAAATCCCTTCATTCTTGCATAGTCGTTCGCGGCAACCGGCTTGCCGGCCGCCACGCCGGGTGAGGCGTCAGGCGGAACCGGTGGATGCGTTGCGCTGCCAGGCGAATGCCTGCATCGGCTTGTCGACAGGGGTATTGGCGATGTGGTTGGTGTAGTTCGACATCACCTTCTGGGCGACGCCGAGGATGACCTCCAGGATCTGCCGTCTGGTGTATCCGGCCTCCAGGAACGCCTGAACCTGGTCGTCAGACACGGCCCCGCGCTGGCGAACCACCTGCAAGGTGAAGGTCCGCAGGGATTCCAGTCGCGCATTGGGCAAGGGGGTCTCGTCGCGCAACGCATTGGTGATGTCGTCATCGACCTTCATGGCCTTGGCGATGCCCGTGTGAGCCGGCACGCAGTAGTGGCACTCATGCTCCACGTTGATTGCCTGCCAGACCACCGTCAGCTCATCCTTGTTGAATGAGGTTTCCTCGGCGAACAGGCGGTGCAGCTCCTTGTAGCCCTCGAGCAGGGCCGGGGCTTCCGCCATCACGCCATGCAGGCCGGGAATCCTCCCGAAGGCCTTCCGGGAACCCTCGAGCGATGCGCGGCTTGCTTCGGGAGCGGATTCGAGCGTGTGGATTTCGAACTCGGTCATCGGCATTTCCTTTTTTTGAGTGATCATTCAACTTGTGGCCGACAGGTATATTTACTTGAGCGGTCGTTCAAGTTATAAATTGAGCGCTCACTCAAAAGTTATCCGGCGGATTTCACCAAATGGCACGACAGCCGAGTTTCGATCGCGACGACATCCTGAAGAAGGCCATGGAGCTGTTCTGGTCCAAAGGCTTTCAGGGGACGTCCCTGAAGGACCTTGAAACCGTCCTGGACCTGCGGCCGGGCTCGATTTACGCAGCATTCGGTTCCAAGGAGGCTCTCTTCGCCGAGACGCTTGATCTCTATTCCAGGGAATCGGGCAGGCAATTGCGGAAAACGCTGGATGCAGCGCCCAGCCCCCTGGCGGGGCTTGCCAGCCATATGCGCCGGTTGGGATGCATTGTCACGGACGAGCCCCCCTCCAAGGCCTGCATGCTTGTGAAGACCCTTCTCGAACTGCCTGAAAATGACCGGAAACTGCGTCAGATGACCGAGGACCTGATCAAGGATGCCGAAGCGGTCTTTCGCGGCGCCTTTCAGGCATCGAAGGATGCCGGCGAGATCGACGAGAATGCCGATCCGGACATCCTGGCTGCCCGGCTTCAGTCGGAGATTTTCGGCCTGCGTGCCTATGCTCAGCGGGCGGGTTCCGACAGGCTCGTTCCTCGCCTTGCGGAAGGCATCGCCCGGGAAATCGAAGCGCTGGCCGTGAGGAAGCCCGAACAGGTGTAGCACGCCCGTATTCGCGTCTGGCCCCGGACCGGGCTTTCGCCGGACGTCCTCACATCCGCCCGTCGAGGCCGGGGGCGCCGGGCCCGTCACCGGCCGCGCGGTCGCCCGGGTTGATGCTCGGGCACGAGGCCATCGACAGGCAGCCGCAACCGATGCAGCCGGTCAGCCGGTCGCGCATCCGGCTCAGCGCCGCGATCCGCGCGTTGAGATCGCTCTCCCAGCCGGCCGAGATCCGCGCCCAGTCGCTTGCGGTCAGCGTCGAGGACTGCGCCGCATCGCCGAGCCGCTCGCGAATCTCCTCCAACTTGATGCCCGCGCCCTGGCCAACCCTGATGACCGCCAGCACCCGCAGCACCGAGCGCGGGAAGCGGCGATAGTTGGACGCGTCGCGCTCCGACCGGATCAGCCCTTTTCGCTCATAGAAATGGATGGCGGAAACCGGCACGCCGCTGCGCCGCGACAGCATGCCGACCGTGAGGAATTTTTCCGGCTCTTGATTTTGCTGACGTTTTTTCAAAATTTCACCCTTGCCCTCAACTATAGTTGAGGCTTTACGGTGCCGGCAATCGACCCTCATTGCAAGGAGATTGCCATGACCGCCATACTTTGGATCGGCCTCGTCCAGGGCAGCATCCGCGACGGACGCTTCAACGACACGATCACGAACTGGGCCGCGCGCCGCCTGGAAGGGCAGGGGTTCGCGCTGCGGCGCATCGACCCGCGCGATCCGGACCTGTTGCCGCTGCAGACCGGCGATGCGGCGGCCGCCGCCCGCCTGGGCGAGCGGCTCGCCGACCTCGGCGGCTTCGTCGTCGTCACACCGGGATACAAACACCCCGCGCCCGGTCCGCTGAAGACGCTGATCGATGCCGCCCATGCCGAATGGCAGGCCCGTCCCGTCGGCCTGATCTCCTATGGCGGAGTTTCCGGCGGCCTGCGTGCGTCCGAGACGTTGCGCCCGGTCTTTGCCGAGCTGCACGCGATGACCCTGCGCGACACGGTCAGCTTCGCCATGCCCTTCGGCCGGTTCGGCGAGGATGGAGAGATGACGGATGCGGCCGAGGCGACCAGGGCCGATGCCGCCATCGCGACCTTCGGCGCGTCGCTCGCCTGGTGGGGGCACGCCTTGCATGCCGCGCGCGAAAGGCGGCCTTACGAAAAGAGGGCCGCATGATGGACCTTCTGCGCGACCGTCAGGCCCTGGCGCTGCTTCTGGCCGCATCCTTGACGATCCTTTCCAACGCCACGATCAGCCCGGCCCTGCCGGGCATCGAGGCGGCCTTCGCCGGAACCCCCGACGCGGCCCTGCTCACCCGGCTTCTCGTCACCGCGCCCTCTCTGGCGGGGGCGCTCCTTGCGCCATTTGCCGGCATGGCGGTCGACCGCTACGGACGCCGCCCCTTTCTGCTTGCCGGGGTCGGGCTCTTCGCCCTGTCCGGCAGCGCCGGCCTGGTGCTGCCGGACCTGCAGATGCTGCTCGCCAGCCGGCTGCTGCTGGGTCTGTCGGTGGCGCTTGTGATGACCGCGCAGGCCGCTCTGGTTGGCGATCTGTTCGAGGGTGCCGCGCGCGGCCGGTTCATGGGCTACCAGATGGCGGCGACCAATTTCGGCGGCTTTGTCTTCGTCATCTTCGCCGGCTGGCTTGCGGGAGTGGACGTGTTTTTCGTCTTCGCGCTCTATGCGGTGGGGCTCCTCTACCTGCCGTTCCTCTGGAGTGCCATTCCGGCCGCGCGCCCGCCGCGTGATGTCCCGTCGACCCGCGCGGACGGGGGAGAAGAGGGCGCCGGCCCATGGGTTCTGCAACTGGCGTTCCTCGTGTTCCTCTCCGGCGTCACGTTCGTCCTCTTCTACGTGGTGCCGACGCAGGTTCCCTTCTATCTGGCACGGATCGGGCACGGCGAACCGGTTGCGGCCGGCCTCGTCGTCGCCGCGGTGCCGCTGTCGGCCGGATGCGCGGCCTTTGCCTTCGGCGCCCTGCGCCGGCGGCTGGGGCCGGGCGGCACGCCCGCCTTCGGCTTTGCGGTGATGGGAGCGGGTTTCCTGCTGCTGTCCGCCGCGACGTCGCTTCCCGCCATCGCCGCGACGGTTGCCCTGGCCGGTTGCGGGTTCGGCTGGGTTCTGCCCGGCTTCATCGCCCGCGTGCTGGATGTCGCGCCGGCGGCGCGGCGCGGACTGGCGAGCGGCGCCATGACCACGAGCATCTTTCTCGGGCAGTTCGTCTCGCCGCTTGCCATGCAGCCGGCGGTCGAGGCGTTCGGCTATGTCGATGCGTTCCGCCTCGCCGCAGTCGTGCTTGCCGTCCTCAGCATGACGGTTCTTGTCGGTCTGCGGCCCTCCCGGGAAAGAGCCGCGCAGCCGGCCGGTTGAGCCCTGCCGTCCGACGACAGGAAAAAGGGCGCGGAGATCTCTCTCCGCGCCCTTTCTTGCAAGTACCGTTCCGTGGTCGGTCCGGCGTCAGTCCTCGTCCGAGGGGCCATCGTCCCCGGAGGAGGCACCGTCTTCCGGCCCGTCATTTGCAGACCCGTCATTTGCAGGCCCGTCTTCGGTTGATCCCCCTGCGGCCGCTTCGCCGCCGGTCTCGCCGTCGACACCCGGCAGGTCCTCGACATCCGCCTCGCCATTCTCGTCGGAAACACGCTCGACGGAGACGACTTCCTCGCCCTCGGCCGTGTTGAAGACGGTGACGCCCTGTGTGGCGCGGCCGGCGATGCGGATCCCGTCGACCGGGCAGCGGATCAACTGGCCGCCATTGGTCACCAGCATGATCTGGTCGCTGTCCTCCACCGGGAACGAGGCGACCAGCGGCCCGTTGCGCTTGGTCACGGCCATCGCGGTGATGCCCTTGCCGCCGCGCCCGGTCACCCGGTACTCGAAGGAGGAGGACCGCTTGCCGTACCCGTTTTCCGAAATGGTGAGGATGATCTGCTCGGCCGCGCTCATCGCGGCATAGCGCTCCTGCGTCAGTTCGCCGGCCTGGATCTGCTCGTCGCCGCCGTCGCCGGTTTCGCCGCCGGTCTCCTCGCCATTGGCATCGTCCGCCTCGCCGCGCATCAGCCGGCGCCAGCGCAGATAGGCCGCGCGCTCTTCCGCCGTGCAGTCGAAGTGGCGCAGGATCGACATCGAGATGACCTCGTCCCCCTCGGCCAGCGCGACACCGCGAACGCCGACGGAATTGCGCCCGGCGAAGACGCGCACGCCCGTCACCGGGAAGCGGATGCACTGCCCCAGCGAGGTGGTCAGGTGCACGTCGTCATGCTCGGTGCAGGTGAAGACGCCGACGATGCCGTCGCCGTCGTCGAGCTTCATCGCGATCTTGCCGTTCTTGTTGATCTGGACGAAGTCGGAGAGCTTGTTGCGCCGGACGGTGCCGCGACGGGTCGCGAACATCACGTCGAGATTGCCCCAGGCCTCCTCGTCCTCCGGCAGCGGCATGATCGAGGTGATCTGCTCGCCCTGTTCCAGCGGCAGCATGTTGACCAGCGCCTTGCCGCGCGAGGTCGGTCCGCCGACCGGCAGGCGCCACACCTTCATCTTGTAGGCAATGCCGCGCGAGGAGAAGAACAGCACCGGCGTGTGCGTGTTGGCGACGAAGATGCGGGTAACGAAATCCTCGTCCTTGGTCGACATGCCGGAGCGGCCCTTGCCGCCGCGCCGCTGCGCCCGGTAGGTGTCGAGCGGCACGCGCTTGATATAGCCGGCATGGCTGACCGTGACGACCATCTCCTCGCGCTGGATCAGGTCCTCGTCCTCGAGGTCCGCGCCGCCATCCATGATCTCGGTGCGACGCGGCGTGGCGAACTCGTCGCGCACGGAGGTCAGTTCCTCGCGGATGATGTCGAGGATGCGGACGCGCGAGCGCAAGATGTCAAGATAGTCGCGGATTTCCTCGCCGATCTTGTTGAGCTCGTCGGCGATCTCGTCGCGGCCGAGCGCCGTCAGGCGCTGCAGGCGCAGGTCGAGAATGGCGCGCGCCTGCTCCTCGGAGAGCCGGTAGGTTCCGTCCTCGCCGACCATGTGGCGCGGATCGTCGATCAGCCGGATCAGCGGCTCCACGTCGCGCGCCGGCCAGTGGCGCTCCATCAGCTGGGCGCGGGCCGTCGCCGGATCTGGCGCCGTGCGGGTCAGCGCGATCACCTCGTCGATATTGGCGACCGCGATGGCGAGACCGACCAGCACATGGGCGCGGTCGCGGGCCTTTTTCAGCAGGAAGCGCGTGCGCCGGCCGATCACCTCCTCGCGGAAGGCGATGAAGGCACTCAGCATGTCCTTCAGGCCGAGCTGCTCGGGCCGTCCGCCGTTCAGCGCGACCATGTTGGCGCCGAAGGTCGATTGCAGCGCCGAGTAGCGGTAGAGCTGGTTGAGCACCACGTCGGCGACCGCGTCGCGCTTCAGCTCGATCACCACCCGCATGCCGGAACGGTCCGACTCGTCGCGAATGTCCGAGATGCCCTCAAGCCGCTTCTCGCGAACATGCTCGGCGATCTTCTCGATCATCGAGGCCTTGTTCACCTGGTAGGGGATCTCGGTGATGATGATGGCGTAGCGGTCCTTGCGGATCTCCTCCACCTCGGCCCGGCCGCGCATGACGATGGAGCCGCGCGCCGCCTCGTAGGCGGAGCGGATGCCGGAACGGCCGAGGATGATGCCGCCGGTCGGGAAGTCCGGGCCCGGCACGATCTCCATCAGCTCGGCCGTGGTCATCGCCGGATTGTCCATCAGCGCGATGGCCGCGTCGATCACTTCGCCGAGATTGTGCGGCGGAATGTTGGTCGCCATGCCGACGGCGATGCCGCCGGCGCCGTTGACCAGGAGGTTGGGGAACTTCGCCGGCAGGACGACCGGCTCGCTCTCGGAATTGTCGTAGTTGTCCTGGAAGTTGACCGTGTCCTTGTCGATATCGGCAAGCAGGCTGTGGGCCACCTTCTCCAGGCGCACCTCGGTGTAACGCATGGCGGCGGCCGGGTCGCCATCGACGGAGCCGAAATTGCCCTGGCCGTCGATCAGCGGCAGCCGCAGCGAGAAGTCCTGCGCCATGCGCACCAGGGCGTCGTAGATCGCGCTGTCGCCATGCGGGTGATATTTACCCATCACGTCGCCGACGACGCGGGACGACTTCTTGTAGGCCTTGTTCCAGTCGTAGCCGCTCTCGTGCATCGCATAGAGAATGCGCCGATGCACCGGCTTCAACCCGTCGCGCACGTCCGGCAGGGCGCGGCTGACGATCACGCTCATCGCGTAATCGAGATAGCTGCGCTTCATCTCGTCGGTGATGGAAATCGGCCGGATGTCGGACGGCAGGCCGCCCGACGGAGCGTTCGTGTCCCGATCTGTCAAGGGATCTCTCGCACTTGTTGAATCTGAACCCGTCTTATAGACGATTTCGCTTTCACATCCAAATTATGACACTTCTTTGGAGGGTAAAAAAACTTCATGAAAACAATGTCTTGAATATGAGGTGAGGGAAACTTGGGGACGCGGGCGGTCGCCCGCGCCCGACAGTGCGCCTTTTCGTTGATATAAGGGAGGCAGCCGAGTCGTTTGGGGGGCTGCGAAATGGTGCCGGACTATCTCGTCAATGCCTTCGCGACACTGTTCGTGACCATCGATCCGGTCGGTCTGGCGCCGATGTTCCTGGCCGTCACGGCCGGGGCCACGGCGCAGACGCGCAAGCGCATCGCGATCCGCGCCACGCTGATCGGCGGCGGCATTCTTTTCCTCTTCCTGTTTGCCGGCAAGGGCGTCCTCGGCGTGCTCGGCATCTCCGTGCCGGCCTTCCAGATCGCCGGCGGACTGCTGCTCCTGATCATCGCCATCGAGATGGTTTTCGAGAAGCGCAACCGGCGCAAGTCGGAGACGGCCGAGAAGGCCGTGGCCCACCAGGAAGAGCTGCATGACGTTGCCGTCTTCCCGCTGGCGATCCCGCTGATAGCGGGGCCGGCGGCAATCAGCGCCGTCATCCTGCTCTCCTCGCAGGCGGCCGACACGTTCTCCATCGCCGGCCTTGTCGGCGTGATTCTGGTGATCATCGGCAGCTGCTTCGTGTCGTTCCTGCTCGCCGACCGTATCGAGCGGCTGATGGGCGACACCGCCGCGGTGGTGATCACGCGGCTTCTCGGCGTGCTCCTCGCCGCCCTCTCGATCCAGTTCATCGCCGATGGCGTGCGCGCCATGATCGCCGCCGGCTGATCCTAGCGGAGCAGCTCGTAGACCACCGGATCGTCAGGACAGCTCGCGAACCCGCATTCCAGCACCGTGCTGGCCGTATTGGCGGCCGCGAGCAGCACAATGATGCCGATCGCCAGTCCGCCGACCGACACCCCCGCGATCACCGGCCTTGCGGCATGGTCCCGGACGGGTGCCGGATCGCGCAGCAGCAGCATCGCCGCGCTGGCGGCAATCGCCGCCACGAAAACGATGAATGCCCAGGTGTAGAAATGCAGTCCCAGGAACGGCGCGCCGAAGCCCGGATCGCCCGGCTCGATATGCAGCAGGACCTGGCGCATCGCGAAACCGGCGCCGACGAGGCCCGCCAGCACCGTGACGCCGTAATGGGCCGGATGGGGCCCGCGCGCCACGCTCAGGACCGGCCCGATGGCCAGCAGGAGAAAGCCGGCCCTTTGCAACAGGCACAGCGGGCAGGGCAGTTCCCCGCCGATCAGCTGGTCGGCGAAAGCGACCAGCAGCACGGCTGAAATGCCGAACAGCGCGAAGGCGTTGAGCAACGTCTCGGTCTTGTGGGAGATCATCATCGAAACCTTCAAAAGGACAGCGGAAGCCGGTCGGACGCGTGGTGAAAATAGACGGCGATCGCGCCGGCGAACGAGACCAGCGCCAGCCAGGTCGTCGTGCGCTGCGAGCCTTTCGCGGCGCTCGCCAGCGTCAAGGTCGCAAGAAGGAATACAGCTGCAATATACATCGTGCGTCGAATCCCGGGGTTGAGATCGGAGGAAAGCGGTTGCGCCGCAAGGGGCATCAACCGGCGCCACTGGTAGCACAGATTGTCGCCGTCCGGTCCCGTCAATCCCGACCGCCGGCCGGGCCGAGCGGGACGCTCACGCTCCGGCCGCCGAAGCCGTGGACGCTGTCGCGCGCGCGGACCTCGACGCGGTCCGTCCCGTCCGGGATTGTCACCCCGTTGAGCGAGCGCGTGAAGGGCTGTTCGTCCACATGCGGATGGGCCAGCACTCGTTCGCCGAGCACCGTGCCGTCCGGCGCCAGCACCTGCCACAGGTCGGCATAGTGATCCCAGCCCTCGTCCTCATGGGCGACGGTGACCTCGAAGCGCCAGGTGCCGTCCGCCGACCGCTCCGCCCGTGCGGCGACCACGTCCGCCTCGCCGGCCTGCGCGGCCGGGAGCCAGGGGCCTTGCGCCATGATGGCGGCAAGGAAAAGCAGGGATATGTGTCGTGTCATCGCCCTGTTGCCTCCTGCCTGGGTTCAAAGCTGGCAGTGCATACCGTTCGGAACGTCGATCTCCTGGCGCGGGAAGCGCACTGTGCCTGTCGGGAAGTCGACGATGAAGCCACCATTCGCCCAACCCCAGGTGCCTGTGCCGAAAAACTCGGAAGAGGCATCGCATGATTTACCAAGATATATGGTCTCTGTTCTGGTGACGATTTCCGTCGCGGCGCCTTGTCCCTTGAAGCGTGAAACCGGGTTCACAGAATGTAGGATGGCACCGTTCTTATTTTTTGAATATTTGTACTGATGGCCTTCTGTCGAAAAATACAGGAGCTCGCCTGCGAATGCAGGTGCTGCAATTGAAAGCGCAACACAGATCAAAAGATATTTCACGGCACTGCCTTTCAATCCTGACTGTTTCTTATGATATCTGCTGAACGAGGCGAAACCTGCAGGGCAAACCAGTGTCCGACATGCCTCCGGTTCCTGCAATGCAGAGCGATCTTGACGCTCCGGAGAGCCTCTGCTGCACCCGTGTCATCGCCCTGTTGCCTCCTGCGGGTTGATCTTCGGGGGCTGAACGTCCTTCACTAGCGTCAGAACGGTGTGGACGCGAGTCACGCCGTTTCACATCGGCGCGTTGTTCAGGCGCATCGACAGGCACAGCACAGGGGGGAAGCCCGCATGGCGGCGACCGGTTCGAAGAAAGTCATCTACGCGGCTCTGGTCGGCAACGCGCTCATCGCCGTGACCAAGTTCTTTGCCGCCGCCTATACGGGGTCGTCCGCGATGCTGTCGGAAGGCATTCATTCGCTGGTCGACACGGGCAATCAGGGGCTTCTCTTGTATGGGTTGAAGAAGTCCTCGCAACCGGCTGATAAAAAGCACCCGTTCGGATACGGCGTCGAGCTGTATTTCTGGGCGTTCGTGGTGGCGATCCTGATCTTCGCCGTCGGTTCGGGCATCTCCATCTACGAGGGCGTGCAAAAGATCCTGCATCCCCATCCGATCTCCTCTCCGATCATCGCCTATGTGGTGCTCGGGCTCGCCATCGTCTTCGAATCCGTTGCCTGGTGGATCGCCTACAAGGAGTTCAATCGCTCGCGCGGCAAGCGCGGCATCCTGCAGGCCGTGCGTGAAAGCAAGGATCCGGCGGTCTTCACCGTGCTGTTCGAGGACACCGCCGCCATGGCCGGCCTTCTCGTGGCGCTGGTCGGCCTCGCCTGCGTGCAGATATTCGACCTGCCCTGGCTGGACGGGGCCGCCTCCGTGGCCATCGGCCTGATCCTCGCCGCCACGGCTGCCTTCCTTGCCTACGAGACCAAGGGGCTGATTGTCGGGGAGGGGGCCGACCCGGAAGTGGTGGAGACCATCCGCGCCCTGGTCGAGGCGACGCCCACCGTCGACCGCATGAACGAGATCCGCACCCTGCATCGCGGTCCGCAGGACGTGCTGCTCGCCCTGTCGGTCGATTTCGAGGACAACCTGACCGCCGGCAAGGTGGAAGAGGCGATCCACGCGCTGGAACTCGGCATCAAGGACCGGTTCCCGATCGTCCGCCGGGTCTTTATCGAGGTGCAGGCCAGCCATCACCATGACGAGATGCTGGCGGCCGAAAAGCGCGTTCTTGCCGGCGACCCGGAAGGCGGCGGCGAAGGCTGAGCGTCTTGCCGGTTGAGGCCGGGGCGAGGGAGCAGGTCCTGAAACGGCAAAGGCGACGCCTGCGTCTTGCAGGGCGTCGCCTTTTGCAGTTGTGAGCTTGCGGCCGGATCGCGTCCGGCGATCCGTCTAAGAGCTGGCGGGAATGCGCTCCAGGACGGATGTGTTGGTGGCCGGCTGACGGGCCTCGAAGGTTTCGAAGCGCACCTGCCGCGTCGACCCGTTGCCGCTGATCGCGGCAACGCAGGCCGGCGACCAGTTGCCCCAGCTTTCGCCGTTGCATGCGCCGGGCAGCGCCGAGGCGATGCGGTCCGTCTTGGTGGCCACGACAGGTGTCTCGACAGCACTGGCGGAGGCAATGCGGATCGTCTGCGTGATGCTCACTATGGCGGCGAAAACCGCCAGGGCCGCGACGGTGGCGATTGCCAGGTCGCGGGTCCGGTGGGCATGTGCGTCGCGCTCGTCATGAATGAAGGTCATTGTCGTCACGTCCCTGCTGGTTGCCGTCTTCTGATGGGGTCAGAATGCCCCGGAACCGGCAAGGAAACCGTGACCTGCATCACGATCCGGCAGATTGCGGCGGAAGCGCCGGTTCCGCCGCGAGCGTCGGCATTGCCTCGGCGGGTGCGCCGCCGCTGAAGCAATCCGGGTCCTCCTCGCGGAAGATGATGCCCTCGCAAGCGGGCTCTATGGTCGAGGCGATGGCGCGGGACTGCGTCATCGTCGGCTGCGGCTCGAGCGCCTCGCCGGAAGCTTCCACGTCCGAGAAGGCAACGCCGAGACTGAGCGTGGCGGCGAACACGGCGATGCCGGCGCCCCACATGGCTATCGGTAACGACAGCTGATGAATTTTGTGAATCGTCATCATGAGCGTCATATGGGCACTTTTGGAGCCCACGGCAATATCTTTTCTGTTCAGGAAAGCGTGAACGGAGCGTGCTTGTTTGGTGAACGATTTCAGAAAGTTAAAGGATAGCCGGGCACAAATAAACATGGCTGCCATGCGCAATTTGCATGGCCCTTGGGGCAACTCTGCGCCGATCTCCGGGCTCCACCCGATATCCCGTATATGGTGCTTATCCGGCTTGTCTTCAACCGCACTGCCGCGCGGCGAGCGCATGGCGGCGGGCCGCCTGTATGAAACAAGACGGCGGGTCGGGGAACCCGCCGTCTCGCTGTCGAGAGGTCCGAGGTCAGGATATTCGGATCACTCTGAAACGCGCACGCGCCGAAGGACCGTCGTCGTGCCATCCGTCGAGGCGGTGGTCGCATAGACGGGGCCGGAGCGTGGAACGAGCGCACTGGCAAGCGCGTCGCAGCTCTTGCTGTCGGAGAGGGAGGATGTGCCGCAGGCGATCTGGACCACCCTGGACAGTCGGTCGCCCTTCTTGGCCGCGATACTGTCCGTCGGCTGCATGATGAAGCCGACGCCCGCCACCGCGATGGCGGCAAGGCCGCCAAGGCCCAAAGCTGCAATGCCACGCATGGACGCCTCCTTATGTTTATTGGCAACAGTCTAGCAGAAAACGCGGCGCTGAGAAATAAGTTCCATCGAAGCGTTATTTTTGCCACAGGGGCTCAATCCGGTGCTTGTCTAGGTGCGGCGCCGTCTGTACACAAACGGAATGACTCGCACAGCGCTCTATCCCGGCTCCTTCGACCCGGTCACCAATGGCCATATCGACATCCTGCGACATGCGCTCGACCTTGCCGATCGTGTCGTGGTGGCGATCGGCGTCCATCCCGGCAAGGTGCCGATGTTCTCCTTCGAGGAGCGCGTCGCGATGATCGGCGAGGTCGCCCGCGCGGCCTTCGGCGCCGATGACGCGGGGCGCCTCGAGGTCGTCGCCTTCGACGATCTCGTCATCGAGACGGCGCGCCGTCAGGGCGCCGCCTTCCTGGTGCGGGGGCTGCGCGACGGTACCGATCTCGACTACGAGATGCAGATGGCGGGCATGAACCGCTCGCTCGCGCCCGAGGTCCAGACGGTGTTCCTGCCTGCGTCGCCCGAGGTGCGTCACATCACCGCCACCTTGGTGCGGCAGATCGCGAAGATGGGGGGCGACGTCCGCCATTTCGTGCCGGCGCATGTCGCCGACTGCCTGGCCCGCCGTCTCGCCGAAAAATCCTGACACCGTTTCATTCGCTCCGGGAGCCCATATTGATGACCCGACTGCTTTCCCTGATGTCCGCGCTCACCCTCGTGGTGGCGTTCGCGATGCCGATCACATTGGAGGCGGCCAGCGCCCAGACGGCGGATGCCGAAAACACGCTCTATCTCGACCTCAAGGACGGCCGCGTCGTGATCCGGCTGCGCCCGGATCTCGCCCCCGCCCATGTCGAGCGCATCAAGACGCTGACCCGGCAGGGGTTTTATGACGGTATCGTCTTCCACCGGGTGATCGACGGTTTCATGGCCCAGACCGGCGACCCGACCGGCACGGGCATGGGCGGCTCCGACCTTCCGGACCTTGAAGCCGAGTTTTCCGATGCGCCCTTTGCGCTCGGCACGCTCGGCATGGCCCGTTCGCAGAGCCCGAACAGCGCCAACTCGCAATTCTTCATCATGTTCGCCGATGGCGACTGGCTGAACGGCCAGTACACCGTCTTCGGCGAGGTGGTCGAGGGCATGGAGTTCGTCGACGCGATCAAGCGCGGCGAGCCGGTCCAGAACCCCGACAAGATCGTCCGGCTGCAGGTTGCCGCCGACGCGAAGTGAACAATGACGCAGGTGTGGCCGGGCCGAGCCCGCGCCGCGCTGCACACCACCGAACAAGGAGACGCTCATATGGCTGACTACAAGGATGCGGAAAACACCCTGGTGATGGAGACGACCCAGGGTGAGGTTGTCATCGAGATGCGGCCGGACCTGGCCCCGGGCCATGTCGCCCGCATCAAGGAGCTGGCGCGCGACGGCTTCTACGACGGCATTGTCTTCCACCGGGTGATCGACGGCTTCATGGCCCAGACCGGCTGCCCGAAGGGCACCGGCACCGGCGGTTCGGGCAAGAAGCTGCCGGCCGAGTTCAACGCCGGCAAGCACCTGCGCGGCACCTGCTCGATGGCGCGCGCCCAGGACCCGAATTCCGGCGACAGCCAGTTCTTCATCTGCTTCGACAACGCCTCCTTCCTTGACGGCCAGTACACCGTCTGGGGTCAGGTCCTGTCGGGCATGGAGAATGTCGACAAGATCAAGCGCGGCGAGCCGGTGGTCAATCCGGACAAGATCGTCTCGCTGAAGGTCGCCGCCGACCTCGCCTGATTGGCGGCCGGTTCCGGCCTGGAACCGAAGACGCAAAAAACCCGCAGTCGCTGTTCGCGGCTGCGGGTTTTTTCGTTTCGGCGCGGCGCGGCGCGTCTCGCTGCGGCTGTCCCCGGCGATTGCGACCGGCTGACCGCCGGCCGCCTCACTCTCGGGCTGCAACCGGACTTGCCGCCGGCTGCCTGTCTTGCGCTTTGCACCCGTCCGGAAACGGGCGGGAACTTCAGGCCGGTTCCGTTGCGACCCCGAGCCGCTTGTCCAGATAGGTGCCGCACTCGCCCATCAGCTCGTCCATGTGGTTCTCGAAGAAGTGGTTGGCGCCGGGGATGATCTTGTGGTCGATCACGATGCCCTTTTGCGTCTTCAGCTTGTCGACCAGCGTCTGCACGTCCTTGTTCGGCACCACCTTGTCGGCATCGCCATGGATGATGAGGCCGGAGGAGGGGCAGGGCGCCAGGAACGAGAAGTCATGCAGGTTGGCCGGCGGGGCGGCGGAGATGAAGCCTTCCACCTCCGGGCGGCGCATCAGCAGCTGCATGCCGATCCAGGCGCCGAACGAAAAGCCCGCGATCCAGCACGAACGCGCGTCCGGATGCACCGTCTGCACCCAGTCGAGCGCGGCCGCCGCATCGGAGAGTTCCCCCTGACCGTGGTCGAACGAGCCCTGGCTGCGCCCCACGCCCCGGAAGTTGAAGCGCAGAACCGCGAAACCGCGCTTCGCGAACATGTAATAGAGCTGATAGACGATCTGGTTGTTCATCGTCCCGCCGAACTGCGGATGCAGGTGCAGGATCAATGCGATCGGCGCCGTTCGCGATTTCGCCGGCTGAAAGCGGCCTTCGATCCGGCCGGCCGGACCGTTGAAAATCACTTCAGGCATGGACCACCTCTTGCATGGGGCTTGTGTTCCTTGTTTCTGGCCTCGGGGATCCGGACGGCGCGTTGTCGCGTAAACTCAGGGAAGCTGCTTGGCTCCGGCTTGACTCGGATGCCCCTGGTTCCTACAACTTCTTTAGAATCGTTCGAAAGTTGACGGCTCGCGCCGGGCTTCCTTCGGTTCAGGTGGGCGGTCTGTCGGATCAGCCTGTCCGGCCAGCGTGGTATATAGGCATGTCTTAAACCGATCTCCACGCGGAATTGCAAGGATTGCATCGCACAAGAGGGAAGCCGGGCGCGGTTTTCATGAATGGAGCCGGTATTTCCGGGTTCCGGCGGGAATGGCACGTTTGACGATGACGGATACAGGCAGGATCTATCTCGATCACAATGCGGGGGCGCCGATGCGTCCGTGCGTGGTCGAACTCGTCCGCGACCTGCTGACGCGTGCCGGCAACCCGTCCTCCGTCCATGGCGAGGGACGCGCCGCGCGTGCGCTCATCGAGGCGGCCCGGGCCCGGGTGGCCGGGCTGTGCGGCGTGCCGGCCTCCTGCGTCACCTTCACCTCCGGGGCGACCGAGGCCAATGTCACGGCCCTGTCGCCGCTGTGGAAGGCGGGCAGGGGAGAGCGTCAGTTCACCCGCCTGCTGACCTGTGGCACCGAACACCCGTCCGTGACGGCTGGCGGGCGGTTCCCGGCCGCCGCGCGCGAGCTTCTGCCGGTCGGCGCCGACGGCATCCTTGATGTTGCCGCGCTCGCCGCGCGGGTTCAGGCGCTGTCGGCGGCCGGCGAGATGCCGCTGGTCGCGGCCCAGGCAGCCAACAGCGAAACCGGCGTGCTGCAGCCGCTCGCCGAAATTGCCCGGGCGCTTGACGGCACCAGCGCGATCCTTCATGTCGACGCGGTGCAGGCGGCCGGCCGCATCGCCATCGACATGGCCGGCTGGAGGGCTGACAGCATCGCGCTTTCGGCCCACAAGATCGGCGGACCGCAAGGGGCTGGCGCGCTTGTCCTGCGCGATGCGGGCCTGCGCCCGGCACCGCTTCTCACCGGTGGCGGCCAGGAAAACTGGAACCGTGCCGGCACGGAAAACGTCGTCGCGATCGCCGGTTTCGGCCTTGCCGCCGAGCTGGCCGCGGCGGAAACCGGCGGCTGGGACGAAATTGCCGCGTTTCGGGATGGTCTGGAACGTGCGCTTTGCCATATATGGAGCGACACCGTCGTCTTCGGGGCCGGCGTGCCGCGTCTGGCCAATACCTGCTGCTTCGCCGTTCCCGGCGTCGCGGCGGAGACCGCGCTGATCGCTCTCGATCTCGGGGGCATCGCCGTTTCCTCCGGTTCCGCCTGTTCCAGTGGCAAGGTGGGCGTCTCGCCGGTCCTTGCCGCCATGGGCGTCCCGGCGGATCTGGCGCGCGGCGCCATCAGGGTCAGCCTCGGCCGCGACAGCGGCCCCGGCGAGATCGAACGCTTTCTTGCCGCCTGGCGGCAGATTTCGGGGCGGATCAGGCAGGCAGGCGCGGGACGCGCCGCCTGAGGGTCCGAACCATCACGAACGGGATGCGGCGGTACTGCCGCTCCCTTACATAGTGCGACAACCCGCGGTCCTTGACACCGCAGTGGATGGAGACACGCATGCCTGCAGTTCAGGAAACGATCGACCGCGTCCGGTCGATCGATGTGGATCAGTACAAGTACGGTTTCTTCACGGATATCGAGTCCGACAAGGCGCCCAAGGGCCTCAACGAGGACATCATCCGGTTCATCTCGGCCAAGAAGGACGAGCCGGAATGGATGCTGGAATGGCGCCTTGACGCCTATCGTCGCTGGCTGACCATGAGCGAGCCGACCTGGGCCCGCGTCAGCTATCCGAAGATCGACTTCAACGACATCTACTACTACTCCGCGCCGAAATCCGCGCCGGGCCCGAAGAGCCTCGACGAGGTCGATCCGGAGCTTCTCGCCACCTACGAGAAGCTCGGCATCCCGCTGCGCGAGCAGGAGATCCTGGCCGGCGTCGAACCGAAGAACCGTGTTGCGGTCGACGCCGTTTTCGACAGTGTCTCGGTCGTCACCACCTTCAAGAAGGAGCTGGCCGCCGCCGGCGTCATCTTCTGCTCCATCTCCGAGGCGATGCGCGAGCATCCCGAACTGGTGAAGAAGTATCTGGGCACCGTGGTGCCGGTCACCGACAACTACTACGCGACGCTGAACTCGGCGGTCTTCACCGACGGTTCCTTCGTCTACGTTCCCGAGGGCGTGCGCTGCCCGATGGAGCTGTCGACCTATTTCCGCATCAACGAGAAGAACACCGGCCAGTTCGAGCGCACGCTGATCATCGCCGAGAAGGGTGCCTACGTCTCCTATCTGGAGGGTTGCACCGCCCCGCAGCGCGACGAGAACCAGCTGCACGCGGCCGTGGTCGAGCTGATCGCGCTGGACGATGCCGAAATCAAGTACTCCACCGTTCAGAACTGGTTCCCGGGCGACAGCGAGGGCAAGGGCGGCATCTACAATTTCGTCACCAAGCGCGGCGACTGCCGGGGCAAGAATTCCAAGATCTCCTGGACCCAGGTCGAGACCGGTTCGGCGATCACCTGGAAATACCCGTCCTGCATCCTGCGCGGCGACAATTCGCGCGGCGAATTCTACTCGATCGCCGTGTCCAACGGTCGCCAGCAGATCGACAGCGGCACCAAGATGATCCATCTGGGCAAGAACACGTCGAGCCGGATCATCTCCAAGGGCATTTCGGCGGGCAAGTCCGAGAACACCTATCGCGGCCTCGTCTCGGCCCATCGCAAGGCCTCCAACGCGCGCAACTTCACCCAGTGCGACAGCCTGCTGATCGGTCAGGACTGCGGCGCGCACACGGTGCCCTATATCGAATCGAAGAATTCGACCGCCGTGTTCGAGCACGAGGCGACCACCTCGAAGATCTCCGACGACCAGATGTTCTACTGCCAGCAGCGCGGCCTCTCCGACGAGGAAGCGGTGGCCCTGATCGTCAACGGCTTCGTCAAGGACGTCATCCAGCAACTGCCGATGGAATTCGCGGTCGAGGCACAGAAGCTGATCTCGATCAGCCTCGAAGGCTCGGTCGGCTGACGGTGCGGGTCATGGTCAAGGGAAAGCCTGAGGCCGTGCGTTGCGTGGCGGGTCTTCTGGGCCTGGCGATGTTGGCAGCGACCTGCGCGCCCGCCAACGCCGACCATGTCGTCCTGAATGGCCGGCTCGTGGTCAACCAGGATGACCTGATGCTCAACGTCTACAGGAACAACGGTTGCCCGGTCGCGATCGAGTTTCGTCGTTCCAATCTGGTGGATGACTACTACCAGTGCGAGGGCGAGTGGGACTGGGACACTGTTCGCAAACTGACGCGGTACTACCGGGACAGGGTGAACAAGGCCGGGGAGGTCGACTATTTCGACGTGGTCAACCAGTACCCGAACACCTGCAAGAAGCTGAAATACAACCCTGGAACAGGATGTTGAGGAGCGCGACCGATCTGCTGCCCCTCCAGCCGCACCACTGATGGATCGCGATGGCGATCAAGGACCAGAATACCGAATTACAGGAACCCGAAATGCTTGAGATCAAGAACCTGCACGCCCGCATCGCCGACGACGGCACCGAGATCCTGCGCGGCATCGACCTTGTCGTGAAGCCGGGCGAAGTGCATGCCATCATGGGCCCGAACGGCTCCGGCAAGTCGACGCTCTCCTATATCCTCGCCGGCAAGACCGATTACGAGGTCACCGAAGGCGACATTCTCTACAATGGCGAGAGCCTTCTGGAGCTGTCGCCGGACGAGCGCGCCGCCGCCGGCCTCTTCCTCGCCTTCCAGTACCCGATCGAGATCCCGGGCGTGGCGACCATGACCTTCCTCAAGACCGCGCTCAACGCGCAGCGCAAGGCGCGCGGCGAGGGCGAGCTGTCGACGCCCGACTTCATGAAGCGCGTCAAGGACAAGGCTGCCAAGCTCCAGATCACCATGGACATGCTGAAGCGTCCGCTCAATGTCGGCTTCTCCGGCGGCGAGAAGAAGCGCTCGGAAATCCTCCAGATGGCGCTGCTGGAGCCTTCGCTCTGCGTTCTCGACGAGACCGATTCCGGCCTCGACATCGATGCGCTGAAGGTCGTTTCGGACGGCGTCAATGCGCTGCGTTCGCCTGAGCGCGCCTTCGTCGTCATCACCCACTATCAGCGCCTGCTCGACCACATCGTGCCGGACGTCGTCCATGTCCTGTCGAAGGGCCGCATCGTCAAGACCGGCGACAAGGACCTCGCGCTCGAGCTCGAGAAGAACGGCTATGCCGACTTCGTCGACGCGGCCGCGTGAACAAGCGGGGACCAGACATGACCATCGAACCGCGCGCGCTTGAAACCCGCGCCGAAACCGAACTGACGGAAGCCTGGTACAAGGAGCGCGACGCGCTGCCGGGCAACGAGGCCGTCGCCGGCCGCCGCAAGACCGCCTTCGACGCCTTCCGCCAGACCGGCCTGCCGCACCGCCGCGTCGAGGAGTGGAAATATTCCGACCTGCGCAACCGGCTGAAGAGCGTTGCGCCCTTCGCCGCGCGCCGGGGTGACGCGGATGCCAAGTCCGTGCTGGCCGGGCTCGACAACGTCTATGGCGACGTCGACCGCCACCGGCTGGTGATTGTCGACGGCCACTTCCATGCGGGCCTTTCCGACATGGCGGCGCTTGCCGCCGACGGTGCCAGGGCGCGTCCGCTTGCCGAGGCGCTGGCCGAGGCCGGCGAGGCCCTGATGGACCTGCCGGCGATCGCCACGAAGGATGCCGCCATCGGCCTCAACGCCATCTTCTGCGCCGACGGGCTGGAGCTTGTCGTGCCTGCCGGCGTGACCCTGTCGAAGCCGGTCGAGATCGTCCATGCGCTCGGGCAGGCCGCCGCCAGCACCGCCGAACGGGTGGTGATCCGGGCCGAAGAAGGCTCCGAGGCAACCGTGCTGGAGACCTTCCTCGGCGGCACCGAGGGCACCTTTTCCAACACGCTGACCGACATCCGCGCCGGGGACGGGGCGAAGCTCACCGTGGCCCGTTTGCAGGCGGAAGACGCCGGCACCACCCATGTCGGTACCGCCGTCGTGACGCTTGGCGCCAGAACCGCCGTCAAGGTGATCGGGGCGGGCATCGGCTCCGGGTTTGCCCGTCACCAGGCCTTCGTCGCCTTCACCGGCGAGCACGCCCGTGCCGACCTGCTCGGCATCACCATGGTGCGCAAGGGCCAGCATGTCGACCAGACGCTGGTGATCGACCATGCGGTGCCCAATTGCGACAGCCGGGAGCTGTTCAAGACGGTCGTCGACGACGGCGCCAAGGGCATTTTCCAGGGCAAGATCATCGTCCGCCCGCATGCGCAGAAGACCGACGGCCGGATGATGACCCAGTCGCTTCTCCTGTCGGAAGACGCGGAGATGGCGCTGAAGCCGGAGCTGGAGATCTTCGCCGACGACGTCCAGTGCGCCCATGGCGCCACGAGCGGCGAGATCGACGAGGACCTTCTGTTCTATCTCCGCGCACGCGGCATCCCGGAGAAGGAAGCCCGCACCCTGCTGGTGCTTGCCTTCCTCGCCGAGGCCGTCGAGGAGATCGGCGAGGAGGTCATTGTCGAGGCATTCGAGGCCCGCATCCGCGACTGGCTCGACCAGGCGGCCTGACCTTCTGTGCCTGGCAACGGGCGCGAACTTCTCTCCGGAAGGGGACCGACATGACGCTGACCGCCAATCCCGATACGCTCGCCGCGCCCTATGACGTGGCAGCCGTGCGACGTGACTTTCCGATCCTGTCGCGTGAAGTCTATGGCAAGCCGCTCGTCTATCTGGACAATGGCGCGTCGGCGCAAAAGCCCCAGGCGGTGATCGACGCGGTGACGAAGGCCTATTCCCATGAATACGCCAATGTCCATCGCGGCCTGCACTATCTGTCCAACACCGCCACGGACAATTTCGAGGCGGCGCGCGAGACCGTGCGCCGCTTCCTCAACGCGCCCTCCGTCGACGAGGTGATCTTCACCCGCTCGACCACGGAGGCCATCAACCTCGTCGCCCAGACCTTCGGTGCCGAGCGGATCGGGGAGGGCGACGAGATCGTGCTCTCGATCATGGAGCACCATTCCAACATCGTGCCGTGGCACTTCCTGCGGGAGCGGCAGGGCGCGGTGCTGAAATGGGTCCATGTCCGCGAGGACGGCTCCTTCGACCTGGAGGCGTTCGAGAAGGCGCTGACGCCGAGGACGAAGCTCGTCGCCATCACCCAGATGTCCAACGTGCTGGGCACCGTCGTGCCGATCCGCGAGCTTTGCGCCATCGCAAGGGCGCGCGGGATTCCGGTTCTGGTCGACGGCAGCCAGTCGGCGGTGCACATGCCCGTTGACGTGCAGGATCTCGGCTGCGACTTCTTCGTCTTCACCGGCCACAAGGTTTATGGGCCCACCGGCATCGGCGCGCTGTGGGGCAGGATGGAGCATCTGGAGCGGATGCGCCCGTTCAACGGTGGCGGCGAAATGATCCTCGACGTGACCGAGGAGAACGTCACCTACAACAGTCCGCCGCACCGGTTCGAGGCTGGCACGCCGCCGATCGTCCAGGCGATCGGCCTTGCCGCCGCGCTCGACTACATGGACGGCATCGGCCGCGACAGGATCGCGGCGCACGAGGCCGCCTTGCGCGACTACGCGCATCGGCAGCTGAAGCAGATCAACTCGATCCGCATCTTCGGCGAGGCGCCGGGCAAGGGCGCCATCGTTGCGTTCGAGATGAAGGGCGTGCATGCGCATGACGTGTCGACGATCATCGACCGCGAAGG
>NZ_JBLXFR010000044.1:0-31553 GCF_048261845.1 Stappia sp.
CGATGCGCGGCACGTTGCGGATGCCGAAGGCGATCGTGTAGGCATCGAAGGACCGGTCGGGAAACGGCAGGTCCTCGGCATTGCCCTCTACGAAGCGCAGGCGATCCGAAAGGCCCGCCTTGTCGGCGCGCGCCTGACCGACCTGAAGCATCGATCCGTTGATATCGCAGACAACGGCACTTGTCCGCGCCCCGCCGCGTGTGACGATACGGGTCGCGACATCGCCGGTGCCGCCGGCGACATCCAGCACGCGAAAGGCGCGTGCGTCGGAGCGCGGCGGCGCAAGGCTGGAAACCATTGCGTCCTTCCAAAGGCGGTGCAGCCCTCCCGACATCAGATCGTTCATCAGGTCGTAGCGATTGGCGACATGATGGAAGACGTCATTGACGAGCGGCTGTTTTTCACCGTTCTCGACCGTGCGGAAGCCGAAGCTTGTCGCCATTTCCGGGCCGTGGGTACGTGCCCGGTCGCTGTCCATGCGTCCCGACATCTGCCTCTCCGTGCGGTTCGTTTTCGCTTGCTGAGGCTTGGCTTACAGCATTTCCGGAGAGAGGTCACGGGCGCGGATCGGCGCAGGCCCCGTCCATGTGGCCGCAGGTTCGAAAAGGGTCCCGGCAGTGGTTGCCGCCCTTCAATCCGGCGAATGACGGCAGCATGTCGATTGACGCCGCCTGCCGTTGTCTGCAAGCAGGGACCGGACAGGTCAACTGGAGCGCGAGATGCCGGAACTTCCCGAGGTAGAAACCGTTCGGCGCGGCCTTGCGCCGGTCATGGAGGGAGCGGTCATCCGCGACGTCGTGCTGCGGCGCGCGGATCTCCGCTTTCCGTTCCCCGAGGAGTTCGGCGCGCGCATCGCCGGCCGCCGGGTTGTGGCAATGGGGCGGAGGGCGAAATATCTGCTCGCCGACCTGGAGGACGGCATGGTGGTGGTGATGCATCTGGGCATGTCCGGCGCCTTTCGCATCGAACGGGTCGGGGAGAGCGGAGAGGGCCGTTCGCCAGGGACGGTTGCAGGCGAGATGTTTCGTTATCCGCGGTCCGAGGATCGCACGCACGACCATGTCGTGTTCGGTCTGGACGAGGCTGCCGGCACCAACATGCGGATCGTCTACAACGACCCGCGCCGTTTTGGCTTCATGACGCTTGTCCCGCGCGATACGCTCGACCAGCATCCCTATTTCGCCAATCTGGGATTGGAGCCGACGGGCAACGCACTCGATGCGGCGCATCTTGCCTCCGTGTTCAAGGGCAAGGCGGCTCCTCTCAAGGCGGCGCTCCTCGATCAGCGCAACATTGCCGGTCTTGGCAATATCTATGTTTGCGAGGCGCTTCATCGGGCCGGGTTGTCGCCGCGTCGCGCGTCCGGGTCGCTGGTGACCGGTCGGGGCGCCGCCGGTGCGGGTGCGGTCCGGCTGGCCACGGCGATCAGGGAGGTGATCGACGCGGCGATTGCCGCGGGCGGCTCGACCCTGCGCGACCATCGGCAGGCGGACGGGGCACTCGGCTATTTCCAGCACTCCTTCCTTGTTTATGGGCGCGAGGGCGAGGCCTGTCCGCGGTCGGGCTGCGGGGGCACGGTCGCGCGTATCACCCAGTCGGGACGTTCGACCTTCTTCTGCCCGCGCTGTCAGCGCTAGACTGCACCGCAGCATGCCGGGCGAAGACCGGCAGGCTGCAGGGTTTGCCTGGTTGCGGCTGCGGGCCGCTTCGGCTACCCCTTGAGCCGCAAAGGCGGCGCCGCCCTCCGGCGCCGCTCCATCTCCGGGAGGTCCCATGGGATACGAGAATATTCGGGTCGAAAAGCGCGGGCGTGTGGCGCTTGTCACGCTCAACCGGCCGAAGGCGTTGAACGCCCTGAATTCCGAACTGATTGCCGAACTCAATGCCGCCCTGGCGCTGTTTGAAAGCGACGACAAGGTGGGATGCGTGGTGCTCACCGGCTCGGAAAAGGCCTTTGCAGCGGGCGCCGACATCAAGGAGATGAGCTCTCTTTCCTTTGTCGAGGCCTACAAGACTGATTTCATAACCTCCTGGGACCAGGTCTCCCGTTTCCGCAAGCCGATCATCGCGGCGGTCGCAGGTTATGCGCTCGGCGGCGGATGCGAACTGGCGATGATGTGCGATTTCATTCTGGCCGCCGACAACGCGAAATTCGGACAGCCGGAAATCACCCTCGGGGTGATGCCGGGCGCGGGCGGCACCCAGCGCCTGACCCGCTTCGTTGGCAAGTCCAAGGCCATGGAAATGTGCCTGACGGGACGCATGATGGACGCCGAGGAGGCAGAGCGCTCCGGACTTGTCAGCCGGGTGGTGCCGCTCGACGAGCTTGTCGACGAGGCCCTGAAGGTTGCGGAAAAGATTGCCGACTTCTCCCTGCCCATCGCCATGATGACCAAGGAAAGCGTCAATCGCGCCTATGAAACGACGCTCGCCGAAGGCGTCCGCTTCGAGCGTCGGTTGTTCCACTCCATGTTTGCGACCGACGATCAGACCGAGGGCATGGCCGCTTTCGTCGAGAAGCGCGCGCCGCAATTCAGGAACAGCTAGCAGGTCCGGGCTTCGGGTGCTTGCTGCCATTGGCGCAACAAGCCTCCGATCCGCCACGGCGGGCGGTTCTCGCACGGCTGGCTGTCGCCGGGAGCCATTTTGCCTCGAAGATTGCGACTTTCGCGTTGACGGGGCGCGGCCGGCGGCCTATAACCCAGCCGACCGGTGGCGGCTCGTTCCGCCGCCGCTTTCGTTTGACCGGGGTGACATCTGACGCCTCGATCGCGACGAGTCGGAATGATCACGTAACGCATCAGGACACAATATGGCCAACACCCCTTCGGCCAAGAAGGCGGCGCGCAAGATCGAGCGCCGCACGGCCATCAACAAGGCCCGCCGCAGCCGAGTGCGTTCGCACCTGCGCAAGGTCGAGGAAGCGATTGCTTCCGGCGATCAGGCGGCGGCGAACCAGGCGCTCCAGGCGGCCCAGCCCGAACTCATGCGGGCGGTAACCAAGGGCGTTGTTCATCGCAATACGGCGTCGCGGAAGATTTCTCGCCTGAGCGCGCGGATCAAGTCGCTCGGCGCGTAGGCTTTCTACCCCGTCTGAAGATTTGAAACCCGGCCTTTTGGTCGGGTTTTTCTTTTGCCGGCAGAGATCGTCGAGAACGCCAACCACCTAACTATCTCGCACGATTCGCGTGTTGAAGAGTGTAGGGCGCTTGGCAGGAATATACTTTGAATTTCAATATCTTGTATCAATGTTGCCGAGAGCCGCGCGGATCGCCGTCGCTTTGCGGGCTGTCAAGATTGAAGCTGATTATTTTTTTTTAGTGCACAGCAAAATGGGTTTCGGACTGCTCGCCGGAGCAAAAACACGTTGAGTCAAAAGCGTTCTTTTTTGCTTTCCCGGCGTCGCCTCGGTCCGGCCGGCTCCGGCCTGCGCAGTGCGTTGTCGAATTGGCGTGAGACGCTGTTGCGGGCCTGACGGGCGCTGTGTATGGTTTGTCTATCGGGCACTCGCCCGGTCAAATCTTACAAGAAACGCGACAGGGGCCTCTAGGAGAGCAATGATATATTTGTGTCAAAAATATACATTGAACGGGTGGCATTGTCTCTCCTTGCGAATGTTCGAAGACGCCCGCTCTGAAGTGGCGTCTAGTCTGTAGTAAACCAACTGCCGCGTTAGAAAATCACAAAATCGCAGTGTTCTGGCTTGCTGATACTTTCGGCGAGGCGACTTTCTTTTGCTCTCCGCTGGAGCGCTGTGTGAGACTCGATGCCTGAAGCGACTTGCGGAGACAACCGGAAGTCATGTGCGCCGGAACCTGACGACAGGACGTCGCACTGCAGCAAAGACTGGAAAGAGGGGCTTGACGATGACTGCTCAATCGACTTTCTGTGCCGCTCCGATGGAGCGGCCCTGCAGGGGGCCGGTAACCTGATTTCTGCGTGCCGCCGGCGAGGGTTCCTGACCGGCGGATTTCCTGGATCACGCGTAGCATCCGCGCCCGCCAGATAAGAGGGCGGCCCGTGCCGTAACCGGCCTGGGGCTCAACCCGGAAAGTCTGGCGCCAAGCAAAGCACCGGAGCGAGTCTCGCTTTCTCCGGCAGGGACACGTCGCGCTCGCGACAACCGAAGACAAGCCGATAACGGCGAAAACAGACAGAAAATCAACGGGCTCTGCGGCGGCGGAGCATCCCGTTGGGATTATTTGGAGGCGTTGCCATGAACTTGCAGGAACTGCCGGCATCCGAGGCCGCAGGGATCGATCATTGGACGCGCGTGAAGAAGCGCCTGCGCGCCGAACTGGGCGAGGACGTCTTTTCAAGCTGGTTCGCGCGGGTGGACCTTGAGGACCATTCGGACGGCACGGTTCGTCTGTCCGTCCCCACCCGTTTCCTCAAGCAGTGGATCCAGTCGCACTATCGTGAGCGTCTCGTGGGGCTGTGGAAGCACGAGTGCGAGGACGTTCACCGGATCGAGCTGACCGTGCGCGGCGCGGTGCGGGCTCGCCCGGCGGCGGTCGCGGCAGCGCGCGCGCTTCCCTCGTCTCCGCGTTCCGCCCAGCCGGTAAAGGTCGTCGACAATACGTTCGCTGGCGGCAACGGCGGAACGACGGGCGCGGGCTCGTCGGCCTCGGCGACCGCACGCGAGGGCACTGACAGCCTCGAAGGTGCGGCGCTCGACCCGAAATACACCTTCGGTTCGTTCGTTGAGGGCGAGTCCAACGCTCTGGCGCTGGCCGCGGCTCGGCAGGTCGCGACGGCAGCGTCCGTCACGTTCAACCCGCTCTATATCCATGCCTCTGTCGGGCTTGGAAAAACCCACCTGATGCAGGCCGTCGCCTCGGCTGCCCGGGCAAGCGGAAAGCGGGTGCTGTATCTGACGGCCGAGCATTTCATGTACCGTTTCGTGGCGGCGCTGAAGGCCCAGTCGGCGCTCGCATTCAAGGACACGCTCCGGACCATCGACCTGCTGTTGATCGACGACATGCAGTTCCTTCACGGCAAGCAGGTCCAGCAGGAGTTCTGCCACACGCTCAATGCCCTGATCGATGGCGCACGGCAGGTGGTCGTGGCTGCGGACCGGCCGCCGGCAGATCTGGAGACGCTTGACGACCGGATGCGCTCGCGCCTGGCCGGCGGGCTTGTCGTCGCCATCTCCGAGCCGGATTTCGGCCTGCGCCGGGCGATCCTGACCGGCCGGATCGAAACCGTACGCCGGGCCCATCCGAGCTTCTCGATCCCGGAGGGCGTGCTGGACTATGTTGCGCGGCACGTGGGCAATTCCGGTCGCGACCTGGAAGGCGCCCTCAACCGGCTGATCGCGCACAACCAGCTGACCAACCATCCGGTGACGCAGGAAATGGCCGAGGCCACGCTACGCGACCTTGTCCGCAACACCGAGCCGAGGCGGGTCAAGATCGAGGAGATCCAGCGCATCGTCTCCAAGCACTACAACGTCTCCAAGGCGGACCTCCTTTCGGCCCGTCGCACGCGCACGATCGTGCGTCCGCGCCAGATCGCGATGTATCTCGCCAAGATGATGACGCCGCGCTCGCTGCCGGAGATCGGTCGCCGCTTCGGCAATCGCGATCACACCACGGTTCTTCACGCGGTGCGCAAGATCGAGGATCTGGCCCGCTCGGATGCGGCTCTTGCCCAGGAGCTGGACCTGCTGAAGCGGATGCTTGACGCCTGAGGGCGCATGGCATCGGTGACCACCGGTCCCTGGTGGTGCGAGCACATGCCCGCGCCACCCCCGGAACCGGCTCGCTTCCCGTGCGCCGAGGCTGCCGGCATGGATTGCTACGGACCTCCAAAGGCTTGCATTTCGCAGCGCAACGGGGCAGTGTCGACGGCCATTTGACCGTTGCGGCTTCCGCGCGGACGTACCTCACGACACCCACGCTTTTCGACAACGGACGACGCAATGAAAGTGACACTCGAGCGGACCGATCTTCTGAAGTCCCTGACCCATGTTCATCGTGTCGTCGAACGCCGCAACACCATTCCGATCCTGTCGAATGTGCTGTTGCGGTGTGAGGACGGCCAACTGCTCCTCAAGGCGACGGACCTCGATCTGGAAATCTCCGAACGGATCACGGCACTGGTCGAGCAGCCGGGCGCAACGACGGTGCCCGCGCACATGATCTATGACATCGTGCGCAAGCTGCCCGAGGGGGCCCAGGTGGCGCTCGAGACCTCTTCCGACAATGCGACGCTTGAAATTCGGGCAGGCCGCTCGCGTTTCGCCCTGCAGATGCTGCCGGAAGCGGACTTTCCGGACATTACGGCGGGCGAATTCAGCCATTCCTTCACGCTCGCATCCCGCGACCTGCGCACGATCATCGACGCCACCCAGTTCGCCATCTCCACCGAGGAGACGCGCTACTACCTGAACGGCATCTATGTGCATGCGGTGGCGACCGAGGCCGGCGAGCGGCTGCGCGGTGTCGCGACCGACGGGCACCGTCTGGCACGGGCCGAGATTCCGGCACCTGCCGGGGCGACCGGCATGCCCGGCATCATCGTGCCGCGCAAGACGGTCGGCGAGATCCAGAAGCTGCTGGAAGCGCCGGACGCCGAAGCGCTGATCGAGATCTCCGAGACCAAGATCCGCATCACCACCGGGGATGTCGTGCTGACGTCGAAACTGATCGACGGCACCTTCCCCGATTACGGGCGCGTCATCCCGCAGAACAACGACAAGGAAATGCTCGTCGAGCGGGACGAGTTCAAGGCGGCTGTCGACCGTGTCTCGACGATCTCCTCGGAGCGCGGGCGGGCGGTGAAGCTTGCCATCTCCGAAGGGCGGATGATTCTCACGGTCGTCAATCCGGACAGCGGTTCGGCCACCGAGGAACTGGCCATCGATTATGACAGCGATCCTCTCGAGATCGGCTTCAACTCGCGTTATCTCCTGGAGATCACCGGCCAGCTTCGCGGCGATACCGCCTCCTTCCGTTTCGCCGATGCCGGAGCGCCGACGCTGATCCAGGACAAGGGCGTGGAAGACGCGCTTTATGTCCTGATGCCGATGCGCGTCTAGACATCAAGCGCCTTCCGGGGCCGCCTTGCAGGCGGTCTCGTCCCGCGGATACTCGCGGCAGGGACAAACGGCTCAAGGTGGATGCGGAATGGGCGAACCGATCCAGGTTGCTCTCCGCAGCCTCAGCCTGACAGATTTCCGAAACTACACGCAGGTTTCCGTCTCGCTCGGCGCGCGCCTTGTCGCGCTGGTCGGCGACAACGGGGCAGGCAAGACGAATCTGCTCGAGGCTGTTTCCCAGCTGACGGCGGGGCGTGGCCTGCGCCGGGCTCAGCTCGATGACATTCGCCGCAAGGACGCGGACAGCGGCTGGTCCGTCGCGGCGCGGCTGGACGGGCCGTTCGGGGAAACGCGGATCGGCGTCGGTCATGCACCGGGGGCGACCGGCCGGCGCATCCGGATCGACGGCGCCGATGCCAGGTCTTCCGAGCAATTGCTGGAACACATGCGGGTCCTGTGGCTGCTGCCGGCGATGGACGGGCTGTTTACCGGCCCCGCCGGTGATCGCAGGCGGTTTCTCGACCGTCTGGTGCTGGCCATCGATCCCGGCCACGGGCGTCGTGTTGCGGACCTGGAGAAAACCCTGCGGGCGCGCAACCGGCTGCTCGACGAGGGAGGCACGCCGGCATTCCTGGATGCGGTCGAGGCGCAACTCGCCCCGTTGGCGGTCGCGGTGAGCTGCGCGCGCCGGGAGACGGTTGCCCTCCTGCAGGCCAGGATCGAGGCGCAGGATGACCTTGGCTTGCCGTTTCCCCGCGCCGGCGTCGCCCTCGCCGGTGACTTCGAGGCGGAGGCTGACGGGCGCCCTGCCTCGGAGCTGGAAGACTGGTACCGAGACCTGCTTGTCGCGATGCGTGGCCGGGACCGTGCGGCGGGACGGACGCTTTCCGGCCCGCATCGCAGCGATCTGGAGGTGCGGCATCTTGCCAAGGACATGCCCGCCGCACTGGCGTCGACGGGGGAGCAAAAGGCGCTCCTGATCGGTCTTGTCCTCGCGCATGCGGAGGTGACGGCGGTGACCGCCGGGATGACGCCGGTCCTGCTTCTCGACGAGGTGGCGGCGCATCTGGATCCCGGTCGCCGAAAGGCGCTGTTCGCCAGACTTGCCGATCTCGGACTGCAGGTCCTGATGACCGGAACGGACGTCCAGCTTTTCGCGGATCTTCCTCCCGAAAGCCTTGTCTTGAAGGTCGCAAGTTCGGGCGTAAGTCCCTATATAGAGGGGTGAGCCTCGGGCTCCCCATCGTCCGGTTCGGGAAACGTCTCAAAATGGAAGTCTCCGCGCTAATCGTCTTTGCCGCTGCCCTTTTCGTGGCGGCGGTGATCCCCGGTCCGGGGGTCGCCGCGATCGTCGCCCGCGTCTTGGCGCGCGGCCGCGAGGGCGCTGCCGCCTTCTGCTTCGGCATTGCGCTCGGCGATGTCATCTGGCTCGGGTTTGCCGTTGCCGGTCTTGCCGTCCTGGCAAAGACGTTTGGCGCCGTATTCCTCATGATCAAGTATCTGGGCGCGGCCTATCTGGTCTATCTTGCCTGGAAGATGTGGACCGCTCCCGCCGATGCCGGCATGGCGAGCGTTCGCGTGTCGCCGCAGGAGAGCCGTGCCCGTCTTGCGCTTGCAGGGCTGGCGCTCACTCTCGGAAATCCGAAGACAATGGTCTTCTACCTCGCCCTGCTGCCCAATATCATCGCTCTCGAAACGGTCACGGTGCTCGGCTATCTTGAGCTTTCGCTTGTGACGCTGGTGGTGCTGGCGGTGGTGCTTGGCGGTTATCGCCTGCTCGCCGAGCGCGCACGTGTGATGATCACCAGTCCGAGATCGGTGAGGCTTCTCAACAGGGTTGCCGGCTCGGTAATGGCCGGTGCTGCCGTCGCAGTGGCGACGCGGTAGTCGCCACAACGCGGCCGGGGCTTGTGGGTCGTTGATATTGCTAGGGAAACAGCAGTTTTCAGCGGTGTGGGGAGATCGGCGGGAGGAGACCGGAAAGAGCCGGTTTTCGCCCCTGTTTCACTTGAGCAAACGGCGCCCGCAGCTTGGTTGAACCCGTGCTTCAACCCCGTATAACTGTCTTACAGACATGACCAGGTGAGCAACTGATTCGAATGACCGATACCCCGACAACCGGCGAGCCCGATCCGCAAGTTCCCGCTGATGCCGACGAGTATGGCGCCGGCTCCATCAAGGTCCTCAAGGGCCTTGATGCCGTGCGCAAGCGTCCGGGCATGTATATCGGCGACACCGATGACGGCTCGGGTCTTCATCACATGGTCTACGAGGTGGTCGACAATGCCATCGACGAGGCGCTTGCCGGCCACGCCGACCGGGTGACCGTCACCCTCAATGCCGAGGGGTCGGTCACGGTAACCGACAACGGGCGCGGCATCCCGACGGACTTGCATCCGGAGGAGGGCGTGTCGGCCGCCGAGGTCATCATGACCCAGCTGCATGCCGGCGGTAAGTTCGACCAGAACTCGTACAAGGTCTCCGGCGGCCTGCACGGTGTTGGCGTTTCCGTCGTGAACGCGCTTTCGACCTGGCTCGACCTGCGCATCTGGCGCAACGGCAACGAGCACCGCATGCGGTTTCGCGACGGCGATGCCGAGGCTCCGCTGACGGTGGTTGGTCCCGGCGAAGGGCGCAAGGGCACGGAAGTGACCTTCATGCCGTCCCCGGCGACCTTCACGCGCATCGAGTTCGATTTCGCGACCCTGGAACATCGGCTGCGCGAGCTTGCCTTCCTGAACTCCGGCGTTCGCATCCTCCTGACGGACCGGCGCGGTGTCGAGGAAAACGCCGTCGAACTGTTCTACGAGGGAGGGCTTGAGGCCTTCGTCCGCTATCTCGACCGGGCCAAGCACCCGTTGATCGAGACGCCGATCGTGATGCGTGCCGAAAGGGACGGCATCACCGTGGAGGCGGCGATGTGGTGGAACGACAGCTACCACGAACATGTCCTGTGCTTCACCAACAACATCCCCCAGCGTGATGGCGGCACCCATCTTGCGGGCTTCCGCGCGGCCCTGACCCGGCAGATGACCGGCTATGCCGAACAGTCGGGACTTCTGAAGCGGGAAAAGGTCTCGCTGACCGGCGACGATTGCCGCGAGGGGCTGACTTGCGTCCTTTCCGTCAAGGTGCCGGATCCGAAATTCTCGTCGCAGACCAAGGACAAGCTCGTGTCGTCCGAGGTCCGTCCCGTGGTCGAGAACGTGATCAATGCGACCTTGTCGACCTGGCTGGAGGAAAACCCGGCACCGGCCCGCACCCTCGTTTCGAAAGTGGTCGAGGCGGCCAGCGCCCGCGAGGCGGCCCGCAAGGCGCGCGAGTTGACGCGGCGCAAGGGGGCCCTCGACATTGCCTCCCTTCCCGGCAAGCTCGCCGACTGCCAGGAACGCGATCCGGCCAAGGCCGAACTTTTCCTGGTCGAGGGTGACTCGGCCGGCGGCTCGGCCAAGCAGGGCCGCAGCCGCGAGAACCAGGCGATCCTTCCGCTGCGCGGCAAGATCCTCAATGTCGAGCGGGCCCGTTTTGACAAGATGCTCTCCTCCAACGAGATCGGCACGCTGATAACCGCTCTCGGCACCGGCATCGGCAAGGAGGAGTTCAACCTCGAAAAGCTCCGCTACCACAAGATCATCATCATGACGGACGCCGACGTCGATGGCGCCCATATCCGCACGCTGCTGCTGACGTTCTTCTTCCGCCAGATGCAGGACCTGATCGAGCGCGGCCACGTCTATATTGCCCAGCCGCCGCTCTACAAGGTGAAGAGGGGCAATTCCGAGCAGTATCTGAAGGACCAGGAAGCGCTTGAAAACTATCTGATCGACACCGGGCTCGAGGACTGCTCGCTGACGCTTGCCGACGGCGAGGTCCGTGCGGGCAAGGACCTGCGCGATGTCGTCGAGAAGGCGCGTGCTGTCACCCATATCCTGGACGGACTGCATTCGCGCTACGACCGGGACGTGGTCGAGCAGGCAACCATTGCCGGTGCGCTTGATGCCGATGTCCACGACGATACAGACAAGGCCGGCGAGGCGGCCGCCTATATCGCCCGGCGTCTCGACATTCTGGCCGACGAGTTCGAGCGCGGCTGGGAAGGTCGGGTGCTCGACAACGGCGACCTCGTCTTTGAACGCATGGTGCGCGGCGTGAAGGAGGTTGCTTCCATCGATGCGGCACTTCTGGGGGCCGCCGATGCGCGCAAGCTGCATGCCAGGGCCGGCCATCTGCAGGAGGTCTACGGCAAGGCCGCCACCCTTTACAGAAAAGGGACGGAGACGGCGATCCGCGGACCGCGGGCGCTTCTGGCTGCGGTTTTTGCGCAAGGCCGCAAGGGCATATCGATGCAGCGCTACAAGGGTCTCGGCGAAATGAATGCCGAGCAGCTCTGGGAAACGACGCTCGACCCGAACGCCCGCTCCCTGCTGCAGGTAAAGGTGCGTGAGGCGGATGCCGCCGACGATATTTTCACCAAGCTGATGGGTGACGATGTCGATCCGCGCCGGGCCTTCATCCAGGAGAACGCGCTCGCCGTTGCCAATCTCGACGTGTGATCGACGAACCCGATCGCGGAAAACGCCGCGATCGGGGATTCTTTCTTTGACAAAGCCGGTCGCCCCCCCTATAGGAAGCGGCCAAGACATTCCTCAAAAACAAGCTGCAAACCACCTATGCCGACAATCAACCAGTTGGTTCGTCAGAACCGCAAGCCGACCGTCAAGAAGTCCAAGACCCCTGCGCTGGGCGGAAACCCGCAGAAGCGCGCCGTCTGCACGCGCGTCTACACGACGACGCCGCGTAAGCCGAACTCGGCGCTTCGTAAGGTTGCCCGCGTGCGCATGACGAACGGCAATGAAGTCACGGCTTATATCCCGGGCGAAGGCCACAACCTGCAGGAGCACTCGGTGGTGCTCGTGCGTGGCGGCGGCCCGAACGATCTTCCCGGTGTCCGCTACCGCGTGATCCGTGGCGTGCTTGATACCCAGGGTGTCAAGGATCGTAAGAAGCGCCGGTCGCTCTACGGTTCGAAGCGTCCGAAGTAAGATCCGGACGCCGGTCGTACGGCTCTTGCCGCACGACGAGAATTTCAGAAACCTCCCGAAGCCACTTCGGGAGGTTTCTGCGTTCTGGCGTCTGCGTTCTGGCGCCGGATGTCTTCCGCAGTCTCTCAGACGCGTCCCTTCTCAAGCCTGGCGAGGACGTCTTGCGCCCTGCCGAGATAGGCTGCACGGGGCTCCGCCGGCATCCTGTCCCAGTTGCGATAGGCTTGGGCAAGGCGAGGATTGCGGCCGAGGCTTTTCCTGTTTCGCACGAGAAAGTCCCAGTAGAGCGGATTGAACGGGCAGGCATCCGGCCCCGTGCGGTCCTTGACGTTGTAGCGACAGCCACCGCAATAGTCCGACATCTTGTTGATATAGTTTCCGCTCGCCGCATAGGGCTTGGACCCCAGCAGCCCGCCGTCGGCAAACTGGCTCATGCCAAGCGTGTTTGGCAGTTCGACCCATTCGAATGCATCGGCATAGACCGCGAGGTACCACTCGTGGACCTGCTGCGGCTCGATCCCGGCCAGAAGCGCGAAATTCCCCGTCACCATCAGTCGCTGGATGTGATGCGCATAGGCCGTTTCGCGTGTCTGTGTGACCACCTCCCGGACACACGCCATATCGGTGTCGGCGCTCCAGTAGAACGCGGGCAGCGGCCGCGTGGCCTCGAGGACGTTTTTCTCCGCATAGCCAGGCATCTCCATCCAGTAGATGCCTCGCACATACTCCCGCCAGCCGATGATCTGGCGGATGAAACCCTCGGCGGCATTGAGCGGCACCGTCCCTGCGCGCCATGCCGTCTCCGCTCGTCGGCAGATATCGAGCGGGTCGAGCAGGCCGGTGTTCAGATATGCGGACAGCACGGAGTGATAGAGGAAGCGCTCTCCGCTCAGCATCGCGTCCTGATAGGTTCCGAAGTCGGGCAAGGCTGTCGCGACAAAGAGGTCTAGGGCGTGCTGCGCATCCGGCCGCGTCACCGCGTATCCGAAAGGCTCCAGCGTCCCGAACCGCTCGGGGAAGAGGCGTCCGACCATGTCGATGACGTCCCGTGTTGTCGCATCGGGCTCCACCCACAAGGGTTGCGGCATGAGCAGATCGCGGCCGGCCGGCTTGCGGTTTTCCGCATCGAGGTTCCAGCGACCTCCGGCAGGTTCATTCCCGTCCATCAGAAGCCGGGTTTTCTTGCGCATCTCGCGGTAGAAATATTCCATCCTGAGCTGCCGGCGATCCTTGGCCCACTTCGAGAATTCGGCGTGGGAGCAAATAAACCGCCCGTCCTCGACGATCTCGACGTGAACGGGGAAACTGTCCGGCCAGCGGCGCGCCATCTCGAGCACGCGCCACTCGCTTGGCTCGGTCAGCGCGACGTGTGTGGCGTTGTGGCGGGTTATGGCGCGGCCGAGCTCGCCGTTGAAGGACCCGGTATTGCCGTGCTCATCGAGCCGGACGTAATCGACGATCCATCCGTCTTCTCGCAGGGCCTGCGCGTGATGGCGCATGGCGGAGAACAGGAACGCGAGCTTCTTCCTGTGATGGGCGACATGGTGCGCCTCTTCGGCCACCTCAACCATCAGCACCCGGTCGCGCTGGCGGTCGGCACGCCGGAGCGCCGACAGATTGAGACTGAGCTGATCGGCGAAAACGGGGATAATTGTGGTGTCGGACATTGGAATCCGGCGTTGAAGGGGACACTCAACGTTCCGGTTTTGGAACGCCTGTCCTTCGATACGAGGGCGCGGAGCTGCCGGATCCAATAAAAAGGGCTGCCGGCGGTGTCGCGGGCAGCCCTGAAACATTCATGCAGATGACAGTCGTATCAGGCAGCGATACGCTTCTGCTGGGCGCGGAAGGCGATCGGGGCATTCTCGCGATTGCGGCGGCGCTCTTCGGGGGAGATATAGACCAGAGCGTGATGCTCGTCGCAATACGAGGTTCCGGCATCGACCCGGTTGCGGCACGGGAAGGTGTAGTTGCCGCCTGTGCCCTCGGCCCACTTGCACTGGCCGGCACGCGGCAGACGAAGTTCGATCATTGGTTCAGTCCTTTGGTTGAGGCGTTTGCCGACCGTGGCAAGGCCTCCGGGGTCTTCGCCGGAGCACCTGCAACCTGGACGGCGGTCGCGCGAACGCGTTCGCCCAAAAAAGCCGGACACTCCCTGCAAGGGTACCGGCATTGAATTCAGCTCCGTAATATACTTGTCACAATCGCGGAGTCCAAGCGCGGTACGGGCATGGGAGCCATGCCAATATCGCAGTGCAGCAATCTTGTGGCGATTGGCGCGACCGGAAACGTCCTGTCTCGGGCGTCAGCGTTCCTTCTCCTCGCGCAGATTGGTCACCACGCGCCTGTTCTGGGCCTTGCATTCCTCCTGGGCACAGTCGCGCACCTTGCGCTCGGTTCCGTAACCCTTCGCCCAAAGCCTCCCGGCCGGAACGCCCTTGGAGATCAGGTACGCCATTGCCGCGTTGGCCCGCCGCGTGGACAGATTGCGATTGTCCACCGCGCTACCGGGGTCGTCGGCGAAGCCCTGGATCTTCGCATACCAGCCCGAATTGCGAATGAGCCAGTCGGCCTGTTTGTCGAGGGTCATTCGGGCTGTTTCGTCGATCTCGGCCGACCCGGCCGTAAAATAGGTCCGGCGTCCGACATTGAGCATGAAAGCTTCTTCACTGCCGGGCTCCATGTTGGCGAAGCCGACGGCCGGCGCGTTGGTCACGTTGGGAGTCGCGATGTTCTCGGCGGTGTTGCATCCGGAAACAAGGCCTGCGCCCGTCACAAGACACATGACTGCAATATTGCGCCGCAGGATGTGGCGGAGGATGCTTCCTCCGGTCGAAGTCGGAACGCTGGTCACCTTGCCCCCTTACCCCTGCTGGCCTGCGCCAAGATGCTCGAGAACGGAAACGCGGGTCCCCACCGGGCAGCGCTGATAGAGATCGATCACGTCTTCCGGGAACATCCGGATGCAGCCGGACGAGACGTCGTTGCCGATGCTCCAGGGTTCGAGTGTCCCGTGGAGGCGGTATCCGGTGTCCTGGCCGTTGTCGTAGTGGAGGTATAGCGCGCGAGGCCCCAGCGGGTTGTTGGCGGCCCCTCCCTCGACCATCTTCGGCAGGTCGGGTTGGCGCTTGCGCATCTCGGGCGGTGGAACCCAGCGTGGCCAGAGCGACTTGCGCCTGATCTGCGCTCGCCCGTACCACTTGAACCCTTCTCGGCCGACGCCGACGCCATAGCGCAGCGCTGTGTTGTTTTCCCAGACCCAGTAGAGAAAGTGGTTGCCGGTATCGACAACGACGGTACCCGGCGATTCAGGTGAAAGATACTTGACCATCTGCCGCCGCCAGTGCGGCTTGATCACAGAGAAATTCGTGCGCCGATAGGCAAAGCCGCCATCGCTCGCCGTCCCCTGGAACCATTTCGACGATGCGATGGCTGGCAGCGGAAAGGACGTGTTGGCCACGATCGCCCCTGCGCCGACAAGCACGGCGCGCCGGGTAAGATAAGTCGTCATGCCGTCGCCTCCTCTGACGGTCATCCGATCTTCTGCCGTGCTGGCGACACGCATCATGTCACCTGCCGACGCGTATGGCTCCAGGGGAAATGGCGGCCGCGCCTCCCGTAACGCGCTGTGTCCGCAATGCTCCTCCCAGGCCCTGCCTATTACGGTTCATCAGGGCGGAAAGGTCAATCCTCCGCAGGATTGCAGAGCTTCAGGATGTCGGAACGACAATCGCGCCGGCGGCGGAGAGCGCTTCCGGCGTATCGAGATCGAGGCGCGCGCCGGCGCCGATTTCGACCTGCCTGGCGGACGTGCCGTGCTCGCCGATCAGGTGACGCGCCCCGGTATCGCCTTCCAGTCGGGTGAGGGCATCGAAAAAGCTCCGGTCCCAGACGACCGGGTTGCCGCGTTTCCCGTCGACGCTCGCAAGCGCAATCGTGATCCCGTCCTCGGGGCTGAACGCCTTCAGGATCCTGTCGATGGCGCCGGCATCCACACCCGGCATGTCGGCAAGAAGAACCATCGCGGCGTCGACGTCGGAGCCGAGCGCATTGACCCCGCATCGAATGGAGCTCGCCATGCCTTCCGTGAAATCCGCATTGTGAACGAACCGCAGGTCGAGGCCGGACAGGGCCGCCTCGATCTCCTGGTGCATGTGTCCGGTCACGACGGTCAGTCGCGAGAGCCGGCTCGCCAGCGCGGCTTCAGCAGCGATGCGCACCAGCGGCTTGCCGTTTATTGTGGCAAGCAGCTTGTTGACGCCACCGGCCCGCCTGGACTGGCCGGCCGCGAGAAGAATTCCCTCGATCTTCCGAGGCGGGGCCGGCGTCGGCGAGGTTTCGCGCGGCTGCGGGCGGGTGCCGATCTCCATCAGCAGGCCGCCGACGCCCATGCCGGCGATGTCGGCCGCGGTGACCGGACAATCTGCCATCAAGCGATCCACAACCCAGTCGAAACCGTTCTCCTTGGGACTGCGCGCGCAGCCCGGGGCTCCGATGACGGGAATGCCGTCGATATCCCCGACCAACAACAGGTTGCCCGGGTCGACGGGCATGCCGAAATGAACGATCCGCCCGCCGGCCTGCTCGATCGCGGAGGGGATCACGTCATCGCGGTCGACGATGGCCGACGCGCCGAAGACGAGCACCATCTCCGCTCCGTCCGCGACGCTTGCCCGGATCGCCTCGGCGGTCGGTGCCGTTTCGTGCGCGACGCGGCGCTCCTTGCGCAGGGTGGATCCGGAAACCGAGAGTCGGGCCTCGGTGATGCGCCGCGTCTTGTCGAGAACCGAGGCCTTGAGATGCGGCAGCATGGTCGCGACAAGGCTCACCGGTCTTGACCGGAAGGGAGCGACGCGAACGGCACCCCGGGCCAGGTCAGCGGCCTGCTCCACGAGTGCGCGCGAAACGGCGAAGGGGATGATCTTGGCCGTGGCGACCATTCGTCCGCGGGTGACCCGGGCAAAGGCCGGCAAGGTGGCCAGCGTGATCGCCGGGTCGATGCGGTTGACCGCGTCGACGGCCTGCTTGTCGACCACCAGCACCCCGTCGCTGTCGGCTCGGAAGTTGACCCGGCCGGTGAACGGGGGTTCAAGCGTCATGCCGCCGCCATCGCCCGCTTGCGCCAGAATTCCGGCGGCTTCGTCTTCGTGGCAGTCGGAAGGATCGAGGCGCGCCACCACAACCTCCTCGACACCGGCTGCGATCAGCCGGCGGAGGTCATTGCTACTGAGGCGATGGCCTTTCTTGAGGGCACCGTCGGCCAGCCGGACCGTATGCGCGATCAGGCAGCCTTCAGCGTACCGCGTGGCGACCGGGCCGAACTTCATGGATGCTCACCCGGACCCTTTCGCAGCGCTGCAATGATGTTGGCGAGAACCGCCACGGCAATCTCGGCTGGCGAGGCGGCGCCGATATCTGCGCCGATCGGCGCGTCGATGCTTTCGAACGCGTCGGCGGCAACTCCGTCCGCGAGCAGCCGCTCCCGCCGTTTCCCGTGGGTCTTCCGGCTGCCGAGCGCGCCGACATAGAAGCATCCCGCGTGCAGTGCTGCGGCGATCGGCAGATCGTCGATCTTGGGGTCATGTGTAAGCGCCGCAACCGCGGTGAACGGATCGAGCGCGATGTCCGCCAGCACGTCCGCCGGCCATTCGGCAAGCAGCCGCCCGCCCGGGAAACGTTCCGGCGTGGCAAAGGCCGTGCGGGGATCAACCACCGTCACGTCGAATCCTGCAAGCTCCGCCATGGGCAGCAGCGCCTGACTGATATGCACGGCGCCGATCAGGACAATGCGCGGTGGCGGCACGCTGACGGTCAGGAAGACTTTCCCGCCCTCGGGCGTTTCCACAAGGCCGGACTTGCCTGAGCGGAAGCGGGTGGCCAGTTCGCCGGCCAGCGGGTCTTTCCCGGCAACATCTTCCGGCCTGGCAAGGCGCTGCGCGCCGCTGTCCAGATCCGTGACGAGGATCGCGGCCTGGCGCCCCGATCGGGCGGCGTTGAGCCTGGATAGAAGGTCTAGATCCATTGTGCTGGAAATCCTGCTTGCGAGCGTCCTGGCTCATCGCTGCCGGAGGAGTATCTGGCGGGGTGGTGTCTCAGTCTTTCGTGACCGGTTCCACATAGATCCGGATGCGCCCACCGCAGGACAGGCCCACCTGCCACGCGGTCTCGTCGGCGACGCCGAATTCGAGCACTGTCGGGCGTCCCGTTTCTATGACGTCGACCGCTTCCGCGACCACGGCCCCCTCGACGCATCCGCCCGAGACGGAGCCTTCGAAATTGCCGTCCGAATCGATCACGAGGTGGGAGCCGACGGGGCGCGGCGCCGAGCCCCAGGTCTCGATCACGGTTGCCATCGCGACCCTGCGTCCTCCGGTCGCCCAGTCCTCGGCGAGCGTCAGCGGGTCCGGCCCGGTCGGTATCACGTCTTGTTGCATGTCGACCTCTCCATTCTGGAGGGAATATAGGTGTGTCCCGTCGTCCTGCACAGGGCGCTGGCAGGGGCCTTTGGTCGGAAGCGGTCCGCGGGATAGCACGCGCCGCCAACAGAAAGGGCGTCCCGTTGTAGCGGGACGCCCGGGTCTGATCCGTTCTGGAGGTGCCGTCCGACGCCTACTCGGCGGCGGCCTGGAACGAGGGCGCTGCCGCCAGGACCGTTCCGTCAACATGGCTTTCGAACTTCGCGAAATTGGTCACGAACATCTCGACCAGCTTGGCGGCCTGTGCGTCATAGGCATCCTTGTCGGCCCAGGTCGAGCGCGGGTCAAGGATCGCGGGGTCGACACCTGGCACCTCGACCGGTACGGCGAAGCCGAAATTGGAATCGGTCCGGTATTCAATGTCGCGCAGCGAGCCATCCAGTGCCGCCGAGAGCAGGGTGCGGGTTGCGCGAATCGGCATGCGATAGCCGGTTCCATAAGCGCCGCTTGTCCAGCCGGTGTTGACCAGCCAGCAGTCGACATCGTGGCTGGCGATCAGCGAGCGTAGCAGGTTGCCGTATTCGGACGGGTGCCGGGGCATGAAAGGCGCGCCGAAACAGGTCGAGAATGTCGCCTGCGGCTCCGTCACGCCCTTCTCCGTGCCGGCGACCTTGGCGGTGTAGCCGGACAGGAAGTGGTACATCGCCTGGGCCGGCGTCAGTCGTGCGATGGGCGGCAGCACGCCGAATGCATCGGCCGTCAGCATGATGATGTTTTTCGGATGCGGCGCACGCCCGCTCTCGCTGGCGTTGGAGATGAAGTTGATCGGATAGGCGCAGCGCGTGTTTTCGGTCTTCGAGCCATCGTCGAAATCGACCGTGCGCGTGTCCTCGTCGTAAACGACATTCTCCAGCACCGTCCCGAAACGCTGGGTCGTGGCATGGATCTCGGGTTCCGCTTCCGCCGACAGCTTGATGGTCTTGGCATAGCAGCCGCCTTCGAAATTGAAGACGCCGTCGCCACCCCAGCCATGCTCGTCGTCGCCGACCAGTGTCCGCCCGGGATCGGCGGAAAGCGTGGTCTTGCCGGTTCCCGAAAGTCCGAAGAACACTGCGGTATCGCCGTCGTCGCCCACATTGGCGGAGCAATGCATCGGCATCACCCGCTTTTCCGGCAGGACGAAATTGAGGAGCGAGAAAACGGACTTCTTCATCTCGCCGGCATAAGAGGTGCCGCCGATGAGCACGATCTTGTTGGTGAAGTCACAGGCAATGACGGTTTCCGTCCGGCACCCGTGACGCTTCGGATCGGCCTTGAAGCTGGGCAGGTCGATGATCGTCATTTCCGGAGCGAAATCCGCGAGCTCCGACCGGTCCGGCCTGATCAGCAGGTTGCGGATGAAGAGCGAATGCCAGGCGAATTCGGTGAAGACGCGGACATTGATGCGGTAGCTGGGATCGGCGCCGCCATAAAGGTCCTGCATGTAGAGGGACATGCCCTTCGCGTGTTCGACCATGTCCGCGTGAAGCAGGGCGAAGTGCTCTTGGCTCATCGCGGCGGTGTTGTCCCACCAGACCGTGTCGCGCGTCGTGTCGTCAACGACAACGAACTTGTCCTTGGGAGAGCGGCCGGTATGCACGCCGGTTTCGACGACAAGCGCGCCGCCATTGGCAATGCTTGCCTCGCCGCCTCGCAGGGAATGCTCATAGAGCGCGGGTGCCGTGAGATTGCGGTAAAGCCCGCCAAGATCCGTCAAACCGCACATGTCCGTGCTTTTCGAGGGAAGCCCTACGCCCTTGTCCGCCATGTTTCCGAGATCCCTGTCTTGTTTTGTCGTCCGGCCGTTCTTGCTTGCGTTCCCGCTGGCCGTTACGTCCGATGCCGAAGTCCTGTTTCCGCAAGACGATATGCGCCGGTCTGCTTGATGTCGGGCCGCGTTGCGGCGGTCCGGGAGACTGGCAGCTTGCATTCGACGCATCCGCCGGCCAGCAATCCGATTCTGGGTTGCGCCGGTCCTGCCATCTTCGTTTTTCGCACGGCGAAACTAGTGGAAGGGCCGAAGATCAACAAGCGGAACAAATGCCGCAGGCAGGATGTTAAATCGATTTAATCCACGGTATCCGCGATTATAATTATTTTTTGCGGCAAATTAATTCAACAAGCACTGGCGTGATATATGGAATACTCGTTTCATTTGCCGGATTGAGCGGAGTGTCCGTTCGAGAGTGCCGGTTCGTCATGGCGCCTGAAGCCGATGACGTGCCTTGCAGGCTCGACTGGGATCCGCGTTCGCATCGGTCTTTCCAGAAAACCGGTTTTTCCTGAAAAGAAGAGATGATTGCCGTGTCGCGCCTTGAGCCGCAGTCCCTTGCCCTTCATCTGCGCCGAACGGTTGCGCTCGCCCTTCCGATCATCATCGCGCGGGCGGCGCTGGTGGTCATGTTCACCGTCGACACAATCATGGTCGGGCGCGCCGGCGCTGTCGAGCTTGCCTATTTCGGCCTCGGCGTCGCGCCACAGCTGACCTTGATGCTGATCGCCGTCGGGGCCTTGCAGGCGACGGCGGTCCTCGCGTCGCAGGCGCTGGGCGCCGGCGATGCCCGGCGCGCGGGGGCGATCCTGCGGGCAGCCCTTGCCCATGCCGTGGCCATGGGGCTTGCAGTGCTGATGCTTTCGGCGTTTGCCGAAGCGTTCTTCGTCGGCACAGGCCAGGCACGCGACCTGGCGGCGGGCGCGGCGCGGGTATCGCTTGCTTTCGGCTATGGCATGCCCGGCATTCTCGTTTTCATCGCCTGCAACCTGTTTCTGGAGGCGACCGGCCGGCCGAAAACCGGCATGGCGATCATGCTCGCCGCCAATCTCCTCAATATCCCCCTCAACATGATCTTCGGCTTCGGCTGGGGAGGCCTTGTCGCGCCGATGGGCGCGGAGGGTGTGATGCTGGCGAGCAGCCTTGCCCGCTCTTTCGCGGGCCTGACGGTGCTGGCGATCGTGATCGATCAGGCGCGCCGTGACGACGCCTTCCAGATTCTGCCGAGCAGGAAGCTCGGGCCTGCATTCGCCGGAATGTGGCTCGATCCCGATGCGCGCCTGCTTCGTCGGCTCGGTCTTCCCATGGGTCTTGCGCAGGGCGTGGAGAGCGCCGCTTTCGCCACCGTGGTGATGATGGCGGGGCGGCTGGGTACGGCCGAGCTTGCCGCCTATCAGACAACGATGACCCTCGTCACACTGACATTCATGATGGCGATCGGCACGGCCGGGGCTACGGCGATCAGGGTTGGCCGCGCCTTTGGCGAGCGCGACGGCGGGAATATCGGGCGCGCGGGTTGGGCCGGCATTCTGGTCGGGGCCGTGTGGCCGGTTCCCGTTGCCCTCTTCTTCTTCATTGCGCCCGAGACGGCGGCTCTCGCCGTGACATCCGATCCTGCGACCGTCGCAGCCGCCGGCAGGGCGCTTTTCATTGCGGGCTTCATGCTCTCCGTCGATGCGGCGATGGCGGTTGCAATCGGCGCCCTGCGCGGGCTCGGAGACGTCTGGTGGCCGACGCTGTTGCAGATCGGCGCCTTTTGGCTTGTGGCGATCCCGTGCGCCTATGCGACGGCGATTGCGTTGGAACTTGGTGCAGGCGGTTTGATCGGCGGGCTGATTGCCGGGATCATTGTTTCCTTTACCGGTCTGGCGCTGCGTTTTCGCTACCAGGTCGCTCGTCATGCCTCCCGGCCCGTGCCGGCGGGATGAGCCGGCCGGTTGCCCGGTGCTCTTTCGTCTCGCCATAATTTATGCGCATTTGGACCGCCTAGGCTGGTAAACCAAGACGACGCAACAAGAAGAATGGGATCAGGGCTGCCATCATGCCGACGATCGCGCTTGTAGACGATGACCGCAATATCCTGACCTCCGTGTCGATCGCGCTGGAAAGCGAGGGCTATCGTGTCCACACCTATACGGATGGCTCCTCAGCACTTGACCGGCTGATCACGGATCCGCCCGACCTCGCGATTTTTGATATCAAGATGCCGCGCATGGACGGCATGGAGCTTCTGCGTCGGTTGCGGCAGAAGTCCGACCTGCCGGTCATCTTCCTGACCTCGAAGGACGATGAGATCGACGAGCTCTTCGGGTTGAAGATGGGCGCCGACGATTTCATCCGCAAACCCTTCTCGCAGCGGCTTCTGGTCGAGCGCGTCAAGGCGGTGCTGCGCCGGGTCCAGCCGCGTGACCCCGCGACGGCCAAGTCGGAGAGCGACAAGCTGCTGGAACGGGGTGACCTTGTCATGGACCAGGAGCGGCACACGTCGACCTGGAAAGGTCAACCGGTGACGCTGACGGTCACCGAATTCCTCATCCTTTACGCGCTTGCCCACCGCCCTGGCGTGGTCAAGAGCCGCAATGCGCTGATGGATGCGGCCTATGACGATCAGGTCTATGTGGACGATCGGACCATCGATAGCCATATCAAGCGGCTGCGGAAGAAGTTCAAGCTGGTGGACGACAGCTTCGACATGATCGAGACGCTCTATGGCGTCGGTTATCGGTTCCGGGAAGGATAGGCGGCTATTTGCCGTCTGGCGTTTTCAGCCGATGGTCGTATTGCGGGCGGGAGGAGACCGCACCGGGGAAGGTGAATGGCACTAGAGGTGGATACGGGCGACCAGGCCGGCAACACGCCGCGCCACGAGGCAGAGCCTGATGCGCAGCCTGCGACGGAGCGCGTGTCCGGTTTGAGGTCGCTTGGCCAGCGCCGCCTGCGTCGGCGCCTGCGCTCGCGCATCGGCGGCGCCATCGGCCCCTATCTCACCTCCTCGTTGACGCGCCGCATTCTCGTTCTCAACCTTGCCGGCCTCTGCGCCCTGGTCGGAGGCATTCTCTACCTCAACCAGTTCCGTGCCGGCCTGATCGATGCGCGCACGCAGAGTCTCCTCACCCAGGGCGAGATCATCGCAGGAGCGATTGCAGCCTCCGCAACGGTCGAGACCGACGGGCTGATGGTCGATCCGGAACAATTGCTGCAATTGCAGACTGGCGAAAGCATTTCGCCGACCGACGGATCGCGGCTCATCGATTTTCCGATCAATCCGGAACGTGTCGCCCCTGTCCTGCGCCGGCTGATATCGCCGACCCGCACCCGGGCCCGCATCTACGATCCCGAAGGTATTCTCATTCTGGATTCGCGCCATCTTTACGCGCGCGGCCAGATCCTGCGTTTCGACCTGCCGCCTCCGACGACCGAGGAGCCGGGGCTCTGGGACAAGTTCTGGGCCGATGTCAAACTCTGGTTCCGTCGTGGCGATCTGCCGCTCTACGAGGAAATCGGGGCAGGCAATGGCCGCGCCTATCCGGAAGTCGAGGCCGCTCTCGCGGGGTCTCCGGCAAGCGTCGTGCGAGTGTCTCCGCGGGGAGAACTGATCGTTTCCGTGGCGGTGCCCGTTCAGCGGTTCCGTGCAGTGCTCGGTTCATTGCTGCTCTCGACGCAAGGGGGGGACATCGATGCGATCGTGCGCGCGGAGCGCGTCGGCATCGTCCGGGTATTCCTCGTGGCGGCGACCGTGACGATGGTTCTCTCGATCCTGCTTGCCGGCACGATCGCCGGCCCCGTCCGCCGGCTTGCGGCGGCTGCCGAACGGGTGCGCCGGGGCATCAAGTCCCGCGAGGAGATCCCGCAATTCTCCGAGCGCCGCGACGAGATCGGCCACCTTGCGCGGGCGCTGCGCGACATGACCAACGCACTCTACAATCGCATGGATGCGATCGAGACATTCGCGGCGGATGTCGCGCATGAACTGAAGAACCCGCTGACATCCCTGCGCAGCGCCGTCGAGACCCTGCCGCTTGCCCGCCAGCCGGAGGCCCGGGAACGTCTGATGGATGTCATCCAGCACGACGTGCGCCGCCTCGACCGCCTGATCACCGATATCTCGGACGCCTCGCGCCTTGATGCCGAACTGGCCCGGATCGATGCCGAGCCGGTCGATGTGTCGGCATTGCTCCTCGGCGTCGCCGATCTGGCGAATGAACGCGCCGGCGCGAGCGACGCACGGGTGGAGGTGCTGCTGCACCCCACGCGCCGGGACCATCCCTACCGGGTGCTGGGCCATGACAGCCGGCTCGGCCAGGTGATCAACAACCTGATCGACAATGCCCGGTCCTTTTCTCCGCCGGGCAGCAAGGTCCTCATCCAGGCAAGTCGCACCGCCGACATGGTCGAGATCACTGTCGACGACGAAGGGCCAGGGGTGCGGGCCGAACTCCAGGACCGCATTTTCGAACGGTTCTATACCGACCGGCCCGAGGCTGAAGGCTTTGGCAACAATTCCGGCCTCGGCCTGTCCATCTCCAGGCAAATCGTCGAGGCGCATCGCGGCACGATCTCGGTCGTCAACCGCGAGAAGAAGGAGCCCGGGACGGGCGAGATCCGAATCGGCGGAGCCCGCTTCATCGTGCGGCTGCCGGCGGAGAGGCGCGGATGACCCATCAGGCGATGCATGCGTCCTGCGTACTGGCCGGCACTTCGGGTGTGCTGCTGCGCGGCGCATCGGGAGCCGGCAAGTCCCGGCTTGGCCGGCTGATCGTGGAAGAGGCTCAGGCCCGTGGCCGGCTCGGCCTGCATGTCGCGGATGATCGTGTTCATCTCCGGCCGCGCAACGGCCGGCTGATCGCCTCGTGTCCTCCACCCATAGCGGGGCTCTGGGAACTGCGCGGGGAAGGCATCGTCAAGGTTGTCTGCGAAACATGTGTCGTCGTCCGTCTTGTTGTCGACCTGCTCCCGGAAGACGAGATCGAGCGGCTGCCGGAAGCCGGTGACCGGGTGGTCCGTCTGCTGGGTATCGAGCTTGTCCGGCTGACGCTTCCGTCAGGGGGCGATGGAGGTGCGGCCTTGCGGGTTATGGGAGAACTCCGGAGCCTTGAAGGCGCGGCTTTCCCTCCGAAAGCCGGGGCAAGCCCGGGTGCGGAAGCGCGCCTGTGAGGAAAAACCCGGCATACATCGCCGATTTTTCTTGCGCTGCGGCGCTGCCTTGCGGACATTGGGCGCCCGGCGGGGTATACCCTGCGGGCAGGGGACATTCCGCCGTGCGAGGACCCGCGGATCGCTTGGGCCTCGACCGAGTTCCGGCTCGGCCGGTCAGCGGCCACAGGTTTCCGGGTGTTGCTCGAACGGACGGACAAATGACGGACAGGGCATGATAGGTCTCGTACTCGTCACGCACGGACGGTTGGCGGAAGAATTCAAATCGGCGCTGGAACATGTGGTCGGGCCGCAGGAGCGGATCGGCACGATCTGCATCGGCCCGGACGACGACATGGAGCAGCGCCGTCAGGACATCCTTGCCGCTGTCGAGGATGTCAATGACGGGTCGGGTGTCGTGCTGCTGACGGACATGTTCGGGGGAACGCCGTCAAACCTTGCGATTTCCGTCATGGACGGAACCAATATCGAGGTGATCGCAGGGGTGAACCTCCCCATGCTGATCAAGCTGGCAAGCGTGCGCGGTGAAAGCGCGATTGCCGATGCCGTCGACGAGGCACGCAAGGCTGGCCAGAAGTACATCTCCGTTGCGAGCCAGGTGCTCTCCGGCCAAGGATAAAGATGAGCCAGATCGACGTAACCGGCCTTACCCGTGACCTGCGCATTGTCAATCGTCGAGGTCTCCACGCCCGCGCTTCCGCCAAGCTCGTGAAGCTCGTCGAGACCTTTGATGCGGATGTGGTCGTGATGAAGGACGGGCAGTCGGTCGGAGGAACGTCGATCATGGGCCTGATGATGCTCGCGGCAAGTCCCGGCTGCTCGATCCGCGTCAGCACCACCGGTGTCGAGGCGGAGGCGGCCCTCGCCGCGATCGCCGAACTCGTCGAGAACGGCTTCGGCGAGACAGACTGACGTCGCCGCGTCGTCCTTATCCGAACCCTCGTCATCAAGGGATAGACGCCCCGCGCGACTTGATGCCGTGCCCGCGGGCACGGTCTCGAAGATCCCCAAGCACCGACCGGAAGCACGCGGCCCGTACTGTCGCCGGAAGCGGGTTTGCGGGAACACCGTTTCCCGTTCTCTCGCTCTGGCCGATCAGGTGCGCCCGGATGACACCCCGAAAGATCCTCCCGTTCCGCTTCGGCCGCCTTGTACCGACACTTCCGGCTCGCGACATGGCTGCGCCGGCTTCCCATAGGACATAAAGAAATCTTTATATCCTTATTGCTTTGTATCGCTGCCCGGCCTATAAACCGGTCATGATGCTGGCGCAGGGTGCCGGACACGCAACCTTGCCTGCGTCAAGGCTGTTCAAGTCTGGCGTCGAGCGCGGACATGGCGGCGCGGCGCGGTATTAGCGGTGCGCGCCTGCAAGCCGAGTAACGAATTCCAACCGAAGTGAGCGGACCATATCGATGAGCACGGCAACAGATTACTACGTCAAGGATATTTCTCTGGCCGATTATGGTCGCAAGGAGATCGATATCGCCGAAACCGAGATGCCGGGCCTGATGGCCTGCCGCGAGGAGTTCGGTGAAAAGAAGCCGCTGAAAGGCGCGCGCATCGCCGGTTCCCTGCACATGACCATCCAGACGGCCGTGCTCATCGAGACGCTGGTTGCCCTTGGCGCCGATGTGCGCTGGGCGTCCTGCAACATCTTCTCCACCCAGGATCATGCCGCGTCCGCCATCGCCGCGGCCGGCATTCCGGTCTTTGCCGAGAAGGGCGAGACCCTGGAGGAGTACTGGGACTATTGCGACCGCATCTTCTTCTTCCCGGAAGGCACGGCCAACATGATCCTCGATGATGGCGGCGATGCCACCATGTACATCCTGCTCGGTGCTCGCGCCGAGGCCGGAGAGGACGTGCTTTCCAAGCCGGGTTCCGAGGAGGAGACTGTCCTCTTCGCGCAGATCCGCAAGCGCATGGCGGCGAGCCCGGGCTGGTTCACCAAGCAGCGCGATGCGATCCGTGGCGTCTCCGAGGAGACGACGACGGGTGTCAACCGCCTCTACCAGCTCAAGGCGAAGGGCCTGCTTCCCTTCCCGGCGATCAATGTCAACGACAGCGTCACCAAGTCGAAGTTCGACAACAAGTACGGCTGCAAGGAAAGCCTGGTCGACGGCATCCGCCGTGGCACGGACGTCATGATGGCCGGCAAGACCGCCGTCGTTTGCGGCTATGGCGATGTCGGCAAGGGCTCTGCGGCTTCGCTGCGCGGCGCCGGTGCGCGCGTCAAGGTCACCGAGGTTGATCCGATCTGCGCGCTGCAGGCGGCGATGGACGGTTTCGAGGTCGTGACGCTTGAGAAGGCCGCTCCCACCGCCGACATCGTCATCACCACGACGGGCAACAAGGACGTCGTGACCGTCGATCACATGCGCTCGCTCAAGGACATGGCGATCGTTGGCAACATCGGTCACTTCGACAATGAGATCCAGGTCGAGGCCCTGCGCAACTTCAAGTGGACGAACATCAAGCCCCAGGTGGACATGATCGAGTTCCCGAACGGCAATCGCATGATCCTGCTGTCGGAAGGTCGTCTGCTCAACCTCGGCAACGCCACCGGCCATCCGAGCTTTGTGATGTCTGCGAGCTTCACCAATCAGGTGCTCGCCCAGATCGAGCTGTGGACACGTCCGGACCACTACGAGAAGGATGTCTACGTCCTTCCGAAGCATCTCGACGAGCGCGTTGCCCGTCTGCACCTCGCCAAGCTGGGCGTTGAGCTGACCGAGCTGAGCTCTGAACAGGCCGCCTATATCGGTGTCGAGACGACGGGCCCCTACAAGCCCGAGCACTACCGTTATTAATCCTGCCCGGACCATGTGCGTGGCATCGCCGCGCGCATGATCCGATGGCATGAAGAGACTGCCGGACGGGGGCTGTGGATGACACGGCCCCCGTTTACTTTTCGGTAACGTACGCTTCTTCGCGATTCGCGTTTGGGTTATGGTCTTTGCGAATCACGCGGTTCGTGAGGCAGAACTGTGATGAGGGGCCGTCGGGCCGGGGCGATGTTGCGTGCCCGTTCCGGCTGCCCGGGTGCCGGGAGCGTCAGGCTCAAGGCGCCAGGTCCCTTGTCGGACCCCAAGCGGCGTAGAGGATCGAACGGATGCCGGCGGACGGCCTGGAACATGCGCGCGTAGATGCCGCATGGCGAGACAAGAGTCACAAGGCGCTGTTGCGCGTGTCGACCGCGCCAATCGCCTGGTTGTCGCTGGCAGGGGGCGCACTGGCCCAGGATGCCGGTGCCGTCATCTCGGCGCTCTCCACCAATCCCTTTACGGCTGAGAAGGTTGTCTGGATGGCAGCGGTCGGCGGTGCCGTCACGTTCGCTGTCACGGCTGCGGTCACACTTATCCGCAACATGCGGGCCAGTTCCGGAACGCTGACCAGTGCGCGGGAAAGGAATGCCCGTCTGGCCGCCCGGCTCGACCGTCTGGAGAGCCTTGTTGCATCCGATGACCAGCGCATCGTCGTCTGGCAACCTGGAGAGAGCGATCCCTTCGTCGCCGGAATGCTTGACGAGGCATCAGGTGTGCCGCGTTCGCCGTCTCGCCTTCTCGCCTTCGGAACCTGGCTCGAGGCCCGTTCCGCAACCACGCTCGAACATGCCGTGGAGCGCCTGCGCCAGCAGGGTGAGGCCTTTCAGGTGACCTTGCCCACTCTTGCAGGCGGCATGGTCGAGATTCGCGGGCGGGTCGCAGCGAGCGCGCCCGTGCTGCGGCTGCGCGATCTGACCGGCGAACAGAAATCGCAGGCATTGCTCGCCGCGCGCACGGAAGCGCTGCTCGGCGAACTGGATACGATGCGCGCATTGCTCGACGGATTGCCGGCGCCGGCCTGGCTGCGCGACGAGACAGGAGCCCTTGTCTGGGTCAATGCGGCCTATGCGCGTGCGGTGGAGAGCGAAAGCGGAGATGCGGCAATCGCCGCAAGGGCCGAGTTCCTCGACGCCAAGGGGCGTGGCCAGATGGAGCGGGGCCGCGACGAGGCGGGCCAGTCGCGGGCGCGCCTGCCGGCGGTGGCGGCCGGTGCGCGGCGCATTTTCGACGTGACGCAGATTTCCGTCGACAGCGGATCGGGAGGCATCGCAATCGATGTCAGCGAACTGGAAAACGTTCGCCAGGAGCTCGGCCGCACCATCGATTTCCATGCCCGTACGCTGGATCAGCTTGCCACGGCCGTTGCCATCTTCAGCGCGGACCGGCGGCTGCAGTTCTACAACGCCGCCTTCCGCGGCCTGTGGGATCTCGACACCGGCTTTCTGGAGGGCAACCCCACCGACGGCGCCCTTCTGGATGCCTTGCGCGCGGCGCGCAAGCTGCCCGAGCAGGCCGATTATCGCGGCTGGCGCAACAAGCTGCTGGAAACCTACACCTCGCTCGATGCGCGGGAGTTCTGGTGGCACCTGCCCGACGGTCGAACCCTTCGCGTCATCGCCAATCCGCACCCGCAGGGCGGCGTCACCTATATCTACGAGAACGTCACCGAGCGGCTCGATCTGGAAAGCCGCTACAACTCGCTGATCCGCGTTCAGGGCGAAACGCTCGACAATCTGTCCGAGGCGGTTGCCGTGTTCGGCTCGGACGGGCGACTGCGCTTGTGGAACCCCGCCTTCGAGAGCATGTGGGGTCTCACCGACGACCGTCTCGGGGACAGTCCGCATATCACCCGCATCGTCGACCGGGAGATGCTGGAGCCCGACGAGGCCACCACCTGGCAACAGCTTGTCACGGCGGTTACCAGCCTTGCCGACAATCGCGAGCCGGTGGCCGGGCGCATGGAGCGCGACAGCGGCGAGGCAATCGATTATGCGACGGTCCCGCTGCCGGATGGCGGAACCCTGGTGACCTTCGTCAATGTCACGGACTCGGTGAATGTCGAGCGCGCCCTCCTCGACAAGAACGAGGCGCTGGAGCAGGCCGACCAGCTGAAGAACGCGTTCATCCAGCACGTCTCCTACGAGTTGCGCTCGCCGCTGACCAACATTATCGGTTTTGCCCAGCTCCTGTCGGACCCGAAATTCGGCCCGCTGACGGCGAAGCAGGGCGAGTATGTGGACTATATCCTGTCCTCCTCCTCGGCCTTGCTCGCCATCATCAACGACATTCTCGACCTTGCCACGATCGACGCCGGCATCATGGAACTTGATGTCTCTTCCGTCGACGTCGCCAAGACCGTGCAGGCAGCCGTCGAGGGGCTGAAGGACCGCCTTTCGGATTCCGGCATCGCCCTGCAGCTCACGGTCGCCGACGACGTCGGTGTCATACAGGCGGACGAGCGGCGACTGCGGCAGGTTCTGTTCAACCTCATTTCCAACGCCCTGCGCTTTTCTGACGTTGGCGGCGCCATAGATGTCGGCTGCCTGCGCACCGGTGATGGCATCGAGTTTCATGTTCGCGACCATGGCTGCGGCATACCGGAAGACATGCTGGACCAGGTCTTTGCGCGGTTCGTGGGGCGCGATTCCGGATCGCGCCGGCGTGGCGCCGGTCTTGGCCTGTCGATCGTCAAGAGCTTCGTGGAGCTGCATGGCGGCACTGTCTCGATCGAGTCGGAGGAGGGGGTCGGCACGTATGTCGTCTGCCGATTTCCCGGCGCTCCCGGTGCCCTCGAACACGCCGCCGAATAGCTGATCCCGCGATGCGAGACCAGGACGACCCGGCCGGGCCGGAACACGCCCCCCAAGACAGGCCGATCACGGTGGAGCTCGCGGACGAGGCTGCAACCGGGCGCCTGGCAGAAGATATCGCGATTGTGCTGGGGCCCGGCGACTGTCTCTGCCTGGTTGGCGGCCTCGGCGCGGGCAAGTCGACCTTCGCCCGCGCGCTCCTGCGTGCCCTGGCCGATGACGACACGCTCGAGGTGCCAAGCCCCACATTCACCCTTGTGCAGTCCTATGAGCTTCCCAGGTTTCCCGTAGCCCATCTCGATCTCTATCGGCTCGAGGACGAAGAGGAATTCGACGAGCTCGGTCTTGGTGAGACGCTTGAAACAGGCGCCGCCCTGGTGGAGTGGCCCGAGCGCGCTGCGTCCCGGCTGCCCGCAGCCCGGCTGATCGTGAGATTCGAGGAGGGGGAAAC
>NZ_JBLXFR010000045.1:0-31528 GCF_048261845.1 Stappia sp.
AGGCCGGGGGTGACCGCCTGAGGAAGAGACAGTATCAGGGCCTTTGCCCCCCACTCCGGCGTCATCCCGGCCGCAGCGAAGCGGAGAGCCGGGATCCATTGGCAACCCCGGCAGGCGCGATACGCGCGCCGGACGCGGCAGGCGTGAAGCCCTTCGCCACTGGCGACTGGAACGTCATGCAGCCCCCGCGCGCCCCTCCTCAGCCGACATTTCTTCAATGCATGGCAGGCGTGCGAGGCTAAGAAGTGGTCTCGACCGCCGGTCGCCCGCAATGCAGAACTGGAGACGCGCCATGGCCGTCCGACGCATCGTCGCCAATATCGCCGTTACCGAGACCGCCACCTCGCAGGCGTTCTACCGCGACATTCTCGAACTGGAACCGGTGATGGATCATGGCTGGTTCGTCACGCTGGCGGCGACCGCGCAAAGCCCGGCGCGGCCGCAGATCGGCATCGCCACCGAGGGCGGTTCAGGCACGCCGGTGCCGGACCTCTCCATCGAGGTCGACGATCTCGGCGCGGTGCTGGAGCGGGTGGAGCAGGCCGGCCTTGTGCCCGAATACGGCCCCGCCATTGAGCCCTGGGGCGTGCGGCGTTTCTTCCTGCGCGATCCGAACGGCCGGCTGCTCAACATCCTGGAGCATGCGGGAGAGAAGTGATGGCATCGCCTCCGACGCGGGAGGGCGTACCGGCTATTCCCTGCTAGCGGCGGGCGTCCTGCGCGGGCTCCCCGCCCCCATCACCCCGCTCTGGGAACGAATGGGCCCCGGGTCGCGGCTTCGCCTTGCCCGGGGTGACGGCCTGAGGGTGGGGTCACGAACGAGTGCCGGCCGCAACACCACCCGCCGCACATCCCGTTTGACCGTTCCGCCTTTGTTCGCTAGCGTCCTTTCGAAACGACTCTCCCCCGGCCCGGTTTCCGGCGAACGCCCCCGCCCGTGCCGCGAAACACCCTGTCCAAGAGCCAAATCCGATGACGAGCCAGCCCGGCGCCGTGCGCCCGTTCGACGTGACCAGCCGCAGCGTGCTTGCCATCGCCGTTCCGATGACGCTCGCCTATCTGTCGACGCCGCTGCTCGGCCTTGTCGACACGGCGGTGATCGGCCAGCTCGGCGATGCGGCCCTGCTCGGCGGCATCGCGCTTGGCGGCGTGCTGTTCGATCTCGTCTTCACCAGCTTCAACTTCCTGCGCTCGGGCACCACCGGACTGACGGCGCAGGCGGTCGGCGCGGGCGAAGGCGAAGAGGAACGCGCCGTGCTGTTCCGCGCCGGGCTGCTGGCGCTGGCGCTCGGACTTGCCGTCATCGTGCTGCAGCAGCCGTTCCTGACCGCCGGGCTGTGGCTGATGGGCGGCAGCGCCGAGGTACAGGCGGCGACCGCCACCTATTTCGCGGTGCGCACCCTGTCGGCGCCGCTGGCGCTGGCCAACTACGCCTTTCTCGGCTGGTTCATCGGGCGCGGACAGGCGATGACCGCGCTTGGCCTGCAAACGGGCCTGAACGGGGTCAACATCGCCCTCTCCATCCTCTTCGTGCTGCATTTCGAATGGGGCGTTGCCGGTGTTGCCGCCGCCACCGTCCTGTCCGAGGCGCTGACCGCCCTTGCGGGAGCTGTGCTCGCGGCGCGGGCGCTGAAGGGCAAGCCCTGGCCCTCGCGCGCGCTCATTCTCGACAAGGCCCGGTTCAAGCGGATGATGGCGCTCAACGGCGACATATTGATCCGCTCCTTCGCGCTGATCCTGGCCTTTGCCTTCTTCGTCTCGCGCTCGGCCGCACAAGGCGACACGGTGCTCGCCGCCAATGCGGTGCTGGAAAAGTTCTTCATGGTGGCGAGCTTCTTCCTCGACGGGCTTGCGACCGCCGCCGAACAGCTCGCCGGCAAGGCGGTCGGCGCGCGTTACCGCCCGGCCTTCGACCGCTCGCTGAAGCTCAGCCTCCTTTGGGGATACCTGCTTGCCGGACTGGTGGCGCTGGTATTGCTGACCGCCGGCCCCTTTCTCATCCATGCGATGACGACAGCGGAGGACGTGCGTGCCGTCGCCATTGTCTACCTGCCCTGGGCGGCGGCAACGCCGCTGTTCGGTGTGCTCGCCTTCCAGATGGACGGGGTCTTCATCGGCGCCACGTGGTCGCGCGACATGCGCAACATGATGCTGGTGTCGCTGGCGCTGTTCCTCGCCGCCTATCACATCGCGTTTCCGGTGATGGGCAATCACGGACTGTGGCTCGCCTTCACGATCTTCCTCGCCGCGCGCGGCTTCTCGCTGCTGGCGATCACCGGGCGGCGGGCGCGGGAAACCTTCCCCGCGCACCCGACCTGACGCGCCTACCGGAGGCAGTCGAGGATCTCGGCCTCGCCGACAAGACCGACGGGCATGTCGCCCTCGCATACGAGAACCGGTTCCGCCACCCCGCGCTTCAAGGCAATCACCTCGCGCACCGGCGTCTTCGGCGCGCAGCGCGGACAGTCATCAAGGCTTGATGGGGTGCCCTCCTCCATCGATCGCATGATGTCGCGCGCGCGCAGCACGCCGAGCGGGTTCATGTGGGCGACGAACTCGCTGACGTAGTCATTGGCCGGCTTGCGCACGATTTGCTGCGGCGTGCCGACCTGGATGACCCGGCCGCCCTCCATGATGGCGATGCGCGAGCCGATCTTGGCCGCCTCGTCGAGATCGTGGCTGACGAAGATGATGGTCTTGTCGAGCTTCTCCTGCAGCGCCAGCAACTCGTCCTGGAGATGGCCGCGAATGAGCGGATCGAGCGCCGAGAAAGGCTCGTCCATCAGGAGGATGGGCGCCTCGGTGGCAAAGGCGCGGGCCAGTCCGACGCGTTGCTGCATGCCGCCGGACAGCTCGTGCACGTATTTGTCGCCCCACTGGCCGAGGCTGACGAGATCCAGCTGGGCGTCGACCTTCTCGCGGCGCTCGCGCGCCGGCATCCCGGCAAGCTCCAGCCCGAAGCCGACATTCTCGCGCACGGTGCGCCAGGGCAGCAGCGCGAAGTTCTGGAACACCATGGCGATGCGGCCGCGGCGCAGCCGGCGAAGCTCTTCGGGCGGGCAACTCGACGGATTGACCATCGCCTCCCCGTCGCGCACCAGCACCTCGCCGCGCGTGATGCGGTTGAGCCCGTTGACGGCGCGCAGCAGCGTCGACTTGCCGGAGCCCGAAAGCCCCATCAGCACGATCAGCTCGCCCTCGTTGATGTCGAGGCTTGCACCGGCAACGCCGAGGATCTGGCCGGTCTCCTCCTGGATCTCCGCCCGGGTCCGGCCCGCATCGACGAGCGGCAGCGCGCTTTCGGGGTGTTCGCCGAAGACGATGTCGACATTCTTGAACGTGACGATCGGAGCACTCATTGGGTCTTGCCTCCGTTCTCGTCCTTGCGGAAGAAGCGGTCGAGCACGATGGCGACCAGCACGATGGCGATGCCGACCTCGAAGCCACGGGCGATGTTGACCGTGTTGAGGGCGCGCAGCGTCGGCACGCCGAGCCCGTCGGCGCCGACAAGCGCGGCGATCACCACCATGGACAGCGACAGCATGATCGTCTGGGTCAGGCCGGCCATGATCTGCGGCAGTGCGTAAGGCAGCTCGACCTTCCACAGGAGCTGCGACTTCGTCGCGCCGAAGGCCTCGCCCGCCTCGATCAGCTGGCGGGGGGTGGAGGACACGCCGAGCTGGGTCAGGCGGATCGGCGCGGGAATGGCGAAGATCACCGTGGCGATCAGGCCCGGCACCATGCCGAGGCCGAACAGGATCAAAGCGGGAATGAGATAGACGAAGGTCGGGATCGTCTGCATCAGGTCGAGAACCGGGCGCATCGCGGCGTAGAGCTTCGGCCGGTGGGCGGCGGCGACACCGAGCGGCACGCCGATCAGCATGCACACGGTGGAGGCGGCGATGACCAGCGACAGGGTCTCGGTCGTCTCTTCCCAGTATCCCTGGTTGATGATGAGAAGCAGGCTCGCGGCGACGAAACCGGCGAAGGAGAGCTTGCGCCGCACCAGCCAGGCAAGCGCGGTGGCGATGACCACGGCGGTCAGCGGGTCGGGAGCCTGGAGCAGCCACAGGATGCCCGCGATCAGGGCATCGAGCACGGCGGAAATGCCGTCGAACACCCAGTAGGCATTGTTGGTCAGCCAATCGACCAGGGCTTTCGCCCAGGGCCCTATCGGCAGCTTGTTGTCAGTCAGCCAGTCGGTCAGCCAGTCCACGCGTCGCCCCGCCGTTTGGTTCTGTTTTCAGGAAGGTCATCCGGTCCGGAAGGCAGGCCGTGCCGGACTGTCCCGGTTCGGCCCGAGGACGGGCGCGTTGCCGGCGCCCGCCCTCCTTGCAAATGTCGCTGCGACCCGTCAAAGGCCGATTGCGCTCCGCGCTGCGGCCATCGCGTCGCCGCCATCCATCGTGGTGACGCCGTCGAGCCAGGCATCGAGCACGGACGGATTGTCCTTCAGCCAGGCGCGCGCCGCGGTGTTCGGCTCGGTGCCGTCATTCAGGATCGCGCCCATGATCTCGTTCTCCATCGCCAGCGAGAATTCGAGGTTCTCCAGGAACTTGCCGACATTCGGGCACTCGCTCGTGTAGCCGGCGCGCACGTTGGTGTGCACGGTGGCGCCGCCAAAATTGGGGCCGAACACGTCATCGCCGCCGTCGAGATAGGCCATCTCGATATTGGCGTTCATCGGATGCGGCTCCCAGCCGAGGAAGACGACGTCCTGGTTGCGCGCAGCGGCGCGCGTCACCTGCGACAGCATGCCGGCTTCCGAGCTTTCGACGATGTCGAAGCCCTTGAGGCCGAACATGTCCTTCTCGATCATGTCGATGATCAGGCGGTTGCCGTCATTGCCGGCCTCGATGCCGTAGATCTTGCCGTCGAGGTCGTCCTTGAACTTGGCGATGTCGGCAAAGGTCTTGAGGCCCTTGTCGAACGTGTATTTGGGCACCGCCAGCGTGTATTTGGCGCCTTCCAGGTTGGTGCGCACGGTCTCCACCGAGCCGTCCTCGCGATAGGCCTTGATGTCGGCTTCCATGGTCGGCATCCAGTTGCCGAGGAAGACGTCGATATCCTTGTTCTTCAGCGAAGCATAGGTCACCGGCACGGAGAGGATCTTCACCTCGCTCTCGTAGCCGAGCGAATCGAGCAGCACCGAGGCCACCGCCGTCGTGGCGGTGATGTCCGTCCAGCCGACGTCGGAAAAACGCACGGCCTTGCAGGATGCAGCATCGGCGGCAAGGGCGGCCGGGGCGGCCAGTCCGAGCGCGAGGGCTGCGGCGCCGAGGCGCAGGGCAAAAGTCTTCATGGGATCTCGTCCTCCTGATCGCGGGGATGCGGCAAGACGCGACATCCCCGGTGTTGGCTGCGGGCGGCATGCGCCTGCCCGGTTTTCGACAATCGCCGGGCTTGCGCGCCGGCTGCATGCGAAGGGTTGGCGGCCCGCTGGATGCAGGCGCGCCGGAACGGCACGGGCGGAAGCGGGAGGCGGTGCCAAAGTCTCAGGTGCCTGCATCCGGACGTCGACGCCGGATGATTCCCTGGCATCGGGGCCGCGTGACCGCGGTCCCCGGGATCCATGGCCCAGGACCGACCGGCGCCAGGGACAGGCAGCGCGGCCGGACAACGCCGGAGGATATTCGTCTCCGGACGAAGTTCATCGCCGGATGACATTCAGGCGGGCCTCCCATGCCCGTTTCTCCATGCATCAAAGCATTTTTGGCCGGAATGTGCAATTCCCCGCTTTTTTTCCTTTTTTTCATTGATTGAACAGCCAATCAAAATTATTCCTTGATAGCTGCGGGGAGCTGACCGGAGAAGAGGCAGGGATCGCAACGGATCGCCCTGGCCAACCGCCTCGCGGGGTCTGTCCGGTGAGGCAGTCTCGCAGGGGCCAGTCTCGCAGGGTCTGTCTCGTGGAGCCTGTCTCGCAGGGCCTGTGGAAAGACCGGCCCGCACCGGGCGCAACAGCCCCCATCCGGGCACCGCGAGGCAACACGCCCGCACCGTGACCGCCGCAATGTGATGCCGGCCTCGATCGCCGGACCGACAACGGGAACCGCCATGCCGCGCATCGGAATGGAAGCACATCGCCGCAAGGCGCTGATCGACGCGACCGTGGAGACGATCCACGCGCGCGGTTTCGGCGATGCGACCATGGCGGAGATCGCCCGCCGCGCCGGCGTTTCGGGCGGGCTTGCGCATCACTATTTCGGCTCGAAGGCAGGTCTCCTGAACGCCACGATGCGGGCGCTGCTCACCGACCTGTCGCGCGAAACCCGCGAGCGCATGGCAAAGGCGGCCGGCCCGCGCGAGCGGATCACCGCGATGATCGCGGCAAGTTTCGCACCGACCCAGTTCCAGCCGGCGCTGATCTCGGCCTGGCTTGCCTTCTACCTGCAGGCGCGTACCCAGCCGGAAACGCGGCGGCTGCTCAGGGTCTATCACCGCCGCCTCGTGTCGAACCTTGCCCATGCCTTCGCCGCGATGCTCGACGGCGAGCGCGCCCGTCAGGCGGCGGAAGGCACGGCCGCCATGATCGACGGCTTGTGGCTGCAGCACATCTTCGCCGACGGTCCTCCCCAGCCGCGCAACGCCGTGCGCCGGGTGGAGGACTATGTCGAACGCCAACTGGTCGGCTGAAGGCCGGCCCGAAGCAACGGACAACGCCATGCAGGACGCGACGCATATCGTCATCGGCGCCGGATCGGCGGGAGCCGCCCTCGCCTACCGGCTGTCTGAGGACCCGGCCAACAAGGTGCTGGTGCTGGAAGCCGGCGGCACGGATATCGGCCCCTTCATCCAGATGCCGGCCGCGCTCAGCTATCCGATGAACATGTCCCGCTACGACTGGGGCTTCGAGAGCGAGCCGGAGCCGCATCTTGGCGGACGGCGGCTTGCCACCCCGCGCGGCCGGGTCGTCGGCGGTTCTTCCTCGATCAACGGCATGGTCTATGTGCGCGGCCACGCCCGCGACTTCGACACCTGGGCCGAGATGGGCGCGCAGGGCTGGTCCTATGCCGATGTCGCCCCCTATTTCGAGCGCATGGAGACGAGCCACGGCGGCGAGACCGGCGTGCGCGGCACCTCCGGGCCGATGCATGTGACGCGCGGCGGCAAGTGGAGCCCGCTCTACGACGCCTTCATCGAGGCGGGACGGCAGGCCGGCTACGAGACGACGCCGGACTACAACGGGCTGAAGCAGGAAGGCTTCGCCGACATGGAGATGACCGTGTGGCGCGGGCGCCGCTGGTCGACCGCCAACGCCTATCTGAAGCCTGCGCTGAAACGGCAGAACGTGACGCTCCTGACCGGCGTCACCGCGCGGCGCATCCTGTTCAAGGGCACGCGCGCCCTAGGTGTCGAGTTCACGCGCGGCGGCAGGACCGAGACGGCACACGCCTCGGCCGAGGTGATCCTTGCCGCCTCGTCGATCAACTCGCCGAAGATCCTCATGCTGTCGGGCATCGGCGATGCGTCCGCCCTTTCGGCGCTCGGCATTCCGGTCCTCGCCGACCGGCCGGGCGTCGGTGCCAACCTGCAGGACCACCTGGAACTCTACATCCAGCAGGCCTGCACCCAGCCGATCACCCTCTACAAGCACTGGAACCTTGTCTCCAAGGCGCTGATCGGGGCGCAATGGCTGTTCACCGGCACCGGTCTCGGCGCCTCGAACCATTTCGAGGCCTGCGCCTTCATCCGCTCGCGGGCCGGCATCGAGTATCCCGACATCCAGTATCACTTCCTGCCCTTCGCCGTGCGCTATGACGGCAAGGCGGCGGCGGAGGGTCACGGCTTCCAGGCCCATGTCGGGCCGATGCGCTCGAAGTCGCGCGGCCGGGTGGCGCTGACCTCGCCCGACCCGGGCGCACCGCCCTCGATCCTGTTCAACTACATGTCGCATCCGGACGACTGGGAAGAGTTCCGCACGGCCATCCGCCTGACCCGGGAGATCTTCGGCCAGGAAGCCTTTGCCCCCTATCGCGGCCGCGAGATCCAGCCCGGCGCGCAGGTGCAATCCGATGCCGAGCTTGATGCCTTCATCCGCGAACACGCGGAAAGCGCCTATCACCCCTGCGGCACCTGCCGGATGGGGGCGGCGAGCGATCCGCACGCCGTGGTCGATCCGGAAGGGCGGGTGATCGGGGTGGAGGGTTTGCGCGTTGCCGACAGCTCGATCTTCCCGCAGATCACCAACGGCAATCTCAACGCGCCCTCGATCATGGCTGGCGAGAAGATCGCCGACCACGTCATGGGCCGCGCGCCCCTGCCACGTTCCAACCGCGAAGCTTGGATACACCCGGACTGGCAGACAGCCCAACGCTGAAACGCCATACTTGCAGAAGAACAACACGTCCGTCAGGAGGGATATGCCATGCGCGCTCAGCCGCAAGCCTCGCACTATATCAACGGCGCCTATGTCGAGGACCCGCACGGGCGTCCGATCGAGGACCGCTATCCGGCAACCAGCGAGGTGATTGCCCGGCTGCATGCGGCGGGCGCGGAGACGGTCAACGCGGCGGTGGCCGCGGCGCGCAGCGGCTTTCGCGTCTGGGCGGCAACGCCGCCGGCGGAGCGCGGACGGGTGCTGCGGCGGGCAGCCACGATCCTGCGCGAGCGCAACCGGGAGCTTTCGGAACTCGAGACGCTCGACACCGGCAAGCCCTTGCAGGAAACGCTGGTCGCGGACGCCGCCTCGGGCGCCGACTGCCTTGAATATTTCGGCGGACTGACGGCAACCCTGACCGGGGAGCATATCGATCTCGGCGGCTCCTTCGCCTACACACGGCGCGAGCCGCTCGGCGTCGTCGCGGCGATCGGGGCGTGGAACTATCCGATCCAGATCGCCTGCTGGAAGGCGGCTCCCGCGCTTGCCTGCGGCAATGCGGTGATCTTCAAGCCCTCGGAGATGACGCCGCTTTCGGCGCTGAAGCTGGCCGAGATCCTGACCGAAGCCGGCCTGCCCGATGGCGTCTTCAACGTGGTGCAGGGCTTTGGCGAGACCGGCGCCCACCTCGTCTCTCATCCCGACATTGCCAAGGTGTCTCTCACCGGCTCGGTGCCGACCGGAACGAAGGTGGCCGAGATGGCGGCGAAGACCTTGAAGCACGTGACGCTGGAGCTTGGCGGCAAGTCGCCGCTGATCGTCTTTGATGACGCCCATCTCGACAATGCGGTGTCGGCGGCGATCAACGCCAATTTCTATTCAAGCGGCCAGATCTGCTCCAATGGCACGCGGGTCTTCGTGCAGAAGGGGCTGAAGGATGCCTTCCTGGAGCGACTGGCGGAGCGCACCGCGAAGGCACGGCTCGGCGATCCGATGGACGAGAGCGTCGATACCGGGCCGCTGGTCTCGCAAGGCCAGCTCGACAAGGTCATGGCCTATGTCGAGACCGGCAAGCAGGAGGGCGCGCGGCTTGTCTGCGGCGGCACCCGGGCCACCGTCCAGGGCCTTCCCGACGGGCTGTTCGTGGAGCCGACCGTCTTCGCCGACGTCGCCGACCACATGACCATCGCCCGCGAGGAGATCTTCGGCCCCGTCATGTGCGTGCTCGACTTCGACACCGAGGAGGAGGCGCTGGCGCGCGCCAATGCGACCGAGTTCGGGCTCGCCGCCGGTGTCTTCACCCGCGACATTGCCCGCGCCCACCGGATGGTCGCCGGCCTTCACGCGGGCACCTGCTGGATCAACACTTACAACCTGACGCCGATCGAAATGCCGTTCGGCGGCTACAAGAAATCCGGCATCGGCCGCGAGAACGGCCACGCGGCCATCGACCATTACAGCCAGGTCAAATCGGTCTATGTGGAGATGGGCGACGTCGAAAGCGCCTATTGAGGCAGAAACGCGAAGGCCCACCTCAAGAGGTGGGCCTTGCAACTTCTGTTGGCGATGAGGGGGGGCTTGCGCCCGCGAGTCTCAAAGCCGTAACATGTTCCAATATGGTTGCATGTATTTGAAAGTCAAGTTTTGACCAGCCCGCATGAGGGTCCGTGCAGTTTTCAGAAGACGAAATAAGGCACCTGCCGGATGTGATTTCGGCACCCCGTTTTGCCACCTATCTTCGGGTTTGCGGCAACCGGCCTGCAGCCGCACTCGCTCTCTACCAGTGGAACCTGGAAATCTCCGCCGCCTTTATTGTCCCCTTGCAGATTTGCGAGATTGGCGTGCGCAACGGTGTGGCACATGCACTCGAAGCCGTACACGGTCCCGACTGGCCGTGGTCGACAGGCTTCACGCGCAGCCTGCCGCAACCCAAAGCCTCTTGGCAATACGATCCGCAGGACGACCTGCGCAAGGTGGCAAGCCGGGCGACAACCGTCGGCAGGGTCGTCGTCGAACTCAAGTTTGCGTTCTGGGAAAAGGTATTCACCCGAGGGCAGGACGCTCGTCTCTGGCTTCCCCATTTCCGTTCGGCATTTCCCGGCGCCTCACCCGCAATCGCGATACCCGGTGCGCGGGAGCGGGTTTTTGCAAACCTCCAGGCGATCCGCAAGTTTCGAAACAGGATTGCCCATCACGAACCGGTCTTCGCTCGCGACCTGCCGGCCGACTACAGTCGTCTTCGCCAGCTGATCGCGTGGCGCAATCCTGCAGCGGCGACCTGGCTCGACCGTATCGAACGGATTACCGCGCTGCTGCGCGACAGACCGTGAACCGGCTCACCCCTTCAGGAGGGTGAGCACCGCCTCGGGCGGGCGGCCGATGGCGGCACGTTCGCCGCGCATGACCAGCGGGCGCTCGATCAGCACCGGATCGGCGGCCATCGCCGCGACAAGTGCCTCGCCCTCGTCGATATCGCCCAGCCCGCCGGCGCGGTAGACGGGCTCGCAGACGCGCATCAGGGCGCGCGGATCGTCAAACCCGAGCGCGGCAAGCGCGGTGCGGATTTCCGCCGCGTCCGGCGCGTCCTTGAGATACAGCCGCACCACCGGCTCGAAGCCCGCTTCCCGGATCAGCTCCAGCGTCCGCCGCGACTTGGAACAACGCGGATTGTGCCAGATGACCACGTCGCCTGCCGCGCTCATACGGGAAGTTCCTCGCCATCCGCGTCGATATTGGCCCAGGCCTCGGCATTGCGCCCGACCGCCTGGTCGAGGCTTGCCAGCCCGTGCTGGTCGAGCGACAGGCCCAGATGGGTGAGGATGCGCCCGACAAGGCCCGGCCCCTCATAGACGAGCCCGGTATAGAGCTGCACCAGGTTGGCGCCGGCGGTGATCTTGGTCCAGGCGCTCTCGCCGCTGTCGATGCCGCCGACGCCGATGATCGGCAGGCGCGGCCCGACACGAAGGCGCATGCGCGCCAGCGCGATGGTGGACAGGCGGAAGAGCGGCCGGCCCGACAACCCGCCCGCCTGCGCGGCGCCCGCCCTGTCCTTGAGGCCCTCGCGCGCCAGCGTCGTGTTGGAGACGATCAGCCCGTCGATGCCGCAGCCCAGGACCTCGGTGGCGATGTCGTCGAGGCCTTCCTGACCGATGTCGGGCGCGATCTTCAACAGCACCGGCACCTGGCGCCCGTGACGGGCGGCGGCGATCTCTCGCGCCTCCATCACCCGCGACAGCAGTTCGTGCAGCGCATCGCGCGCCTGCAGGTCGCGCAGGCCCGGCGTGTTCGGCGAGGAGACGTTGACGGCGAAATAGGAGGCGAGATCCGCGAAAGCCTCGATGCCGGCAACATAGTCGGCGATGCGGTCGGCGGCGTCCCTGTTGGCCCCCACATTGACCCCGACGACCCCGCCGCGATGGCGGCGCGCCTCAAGCCGGGCGCGCAGGGCCATGTGTCCTTCGTTGTTGAAGCCGAGCCGGTTGACGACGCCGCGGTCCGCCACCAGGCGAAAGACGCGGGGCCGGGCATTCCCCTCCTGGGGGAGCGGCGTCACCGTGCCGATCTCGGAAAAACCGAAACCGAGCTTCAGGAGCGCGTCCGGCACCTCGCCGTTCTTGTCGAACCCGGCGGCCATGCCGAGCGGATTGGGAAAGGTCAGGTCGCCGAGCTGCACCGCCAGACGATTGTCCGCCTTCACCCGGCAGGACGGCATCAGGCCGCTCGCCAGCGCCTTCACCGTCATTGCATGCGCCGTCTCCGCGTCGACGGAAAAAAGCGCCTTGCGGGCGAGCGCGTCGAGCAGGGAAGAGACCATCAAAGCCCCTCCGGAAAGACATGCGCGCCGTCGGGCCCGAGCGGCAGCGGCCGTACCCAGGCGGCGGCGGAGACCGGCAACTCGCCATACAGATGCGGGAACAGGGCGCCGCCGCGCGAGGGCTCCCATTTCAGCGCTGTCCCCAGCGCTTCCGCCTCGACGGCGACGAGGACAAGGTCGGCCTGGCCGGCGAAATGTTTTGCCGCCGTTTCGCGCAACTGGTCCGCCGCCGAAAAGTGGATAAATCCGTCCGCCAGATCGACCGGCGCTCCGGTGAACCGGCCGGCGGCTTCCGCCGCGCTCCAGTCTGCTTGCGGAGATATCTTGTAGATCAGCGTCATACAGCGCCCCCCGGGCCGGAGTCCGTGTCCTTCGTGGTGCCGGATTACAGGCTGACGAGAGGAGAGACAAGGGTGTGCATTGCGGCGGAAGACGGGGACAAGACCGCCGCGCGACCACCGGCGGACTGGCACTCGGGCCTCATTAGGAATATATACCCGTAACGGGAATATCCCTCGGCAGTCCGCCGCCACGCCCGGCGGACGAAAGCCCGAAGGCGCCAGGTCGCACGACGCGGCCGCAAGAATGCCCGGCCAGCAAGCCGGCCGGGCGCTGGAGCCATACAATGCTGTCGCACGAGAGCGTCTGGTCGGCGATCGACCGCCTTGCCCGCAGGAACGGCCTGACCCCCTCGGGGCTGGCCCGGCGCGCGGGTCTCGACCCGACCACATTCAACCCCTCCAAGCGCACCGCGTCCGATGGTCGCCCCCGCTGGCCGTCGATGGAATCGATCGCCAAGATCCTCGGCGCCACCCGGTCCGAGCTCGCCGACTTCGTCGCCCTGATCGACGAACGCGGCGGGCGCGCCGACGTCATGCGCTTCGCGATCCCGCCGACCCTGCCCCCGCTCGGCCTCTCGCAGGCCGAGGCGACAGGCTTCTTCCATGACGGGGCGATGAGCGCGCTCGCCCCCGAAACCCTGTCTCCGGTCGCCGACGGGCTGCTGTGCGAGGCGCCCGATGCCGACACTGCGCTGCGGGTGGAGAACGACACGATGCTGCCGCTCTACCGGGAGGGCGATGTCGTCGTGATCTCGCCCCGTCGTCCGATCGACCGCGGCGACCGGGTGATGCTGCGGCTTGCCTCCGGCCCGGTCCTCGCCCGGGTCTTCGAACGGCGCACACGGTCCCGGGTGGAGCTTGCCCCGCTTATCGACGGCGCGGCGCCGGAACGGCTCGGCGTGTCGGAGATCGCCTGGATGGCGCGGATCATCTGGGCGAGCCAGTAGCACGATGGCGATCGCCGACAGGATCACCGGCCTCCTCGTCGCCGCCGCAGCCGGCGGCTTGCTGTGGCTCGCCGGCAAGGCCTATGTGAGCGGCGATCCGCCGCCGGAAAACAGCGTCGTGACGGAACGGCGCGCTCCTCCTGCTCCGGATCCGGCAGCCCCTCAGGCGCCCGCTCCGCAAGCACCGGGCCCGACAGTCCCGCCGGCGTCCGCGCCTGCGCCGGACGTTTCGCCATCAGCCCCGCATCCGTCGACGATCCGCAACGTGGCGCCGGACGACATCCTGCCCCCGCCCCCGGTGTCCGGCCCGCTGAAACGGATCGAGGCGCGCCAGCCGGAGCTCCCGAAGCGCGAAATCCCGACCGAGATCACCTTCCACCAGCCGATGGTGATCGACGCCGGCAGCTTCCGGACCAAGAAGCTGACCATCCGGCTCGCCGGCATCACCGCGCCCGGCCTGGAGGAAACCTGCCCCTCGCGGCTTGGCGGAAGCTGGCCGTGCGGCGTTCGCGCCCGCACGGCGCTGCGCGCTCTGGTGCGCCGTCACGCGATCACCTGCGACAACATGGAAGAGACGGCCGGCGGGCTGGTTCGCGCCAGTTGCCGGCGCCGCGACACCGACCTTGCGACATGGATGGTGGAACAGGGCTGGGCCCGGCCGGACGAAGGCGCCCCGCCGGCAATGACAGAGGCCTTCGAAGCGGCCCGCGCGGCCCGCAAGGGCCTGTGGCAGCTCGACTGGCGCACCGACCTGCCCCCGGCCGGCGCCGTGCCTGCTCCCGGCGCGGCAACGACCGACATCGCCCCCCTTCTGGGCGGAGAGGCGGTGGAGATCGTCGACACGCCCTGGTATCCGGGCGCGGCGACGGATGAAGACGAAACGGCAGGGACCGCGACACCGGCGAACGGCGACACGGACGCGCCCGAGCCCTCCGGGCGCTGAGCCCGGCCGCCTCAGCCGGCGTCCATATGCTCGGCCACATGTTCCGCCCAGCCGGCGAAACCGTCCTCGGAGGGGTGAATGCCGTCGGCGCAGAAGGCGCGGCGCGGCAGGCCTTTCGCCGCCGGAATGGCGGTGACGCCGCGCTCCCGGCACAGGCACTGGCCAAGCCGCCCGATCTCGGCCGCGCGCGGGCGCAGGATGGTCCTGACAAGCGGCGTCAGGGCCGGCACGTCGTCAGGGGCAAGCACCTGCGACCAGTAGATCCGGCTTTCGGGAAAGCGGGCCTTGAGCGCGTAGACCAGGCCGCCGAACTCCCGCCGGAAGCGGCGACCGGAGTGGAAGTTCTTCACATCGTTGAAGCCGGCGCTGATCAGGATGTGGCTGTAGGGAGCCGGCTCGAGATTGTGCACGACGTGATCGCGCAGCATCCCGGTGGTGGCCGAGTTGAACCCGGCCGTGCGCCAGTCGACCCGGCATCCGCGCCGCCGGGCAAGCTGTGCGGCGATGCAGGGCGCCAGCCCGTCTTCCTGCCGTGCGATGCCGACGGCAGCGGCCGAACTGTCGCCCAGCACCAGCAGGCGCAGCCGGGGTCCGCCGTCGCCGTCCGCTTCCGCCGCCAGGGCGTGCCCGAAGACCCGTCCCTCAGCGGGTGGAAAGCGATGGGTGCGCGCCCGCAGCCGCAAGCCCGCGACCGCGTAGAGCGGCAGCGTCAGCGTGCTCAGGTGGAAGGCGAGACGCGACACGGCCGGCCTGCCTTCAGCTTTCGGCCGGCGCATCCGCCAGGTCGCCGGCGATCGCGCGGGCGATGAGGGCCCGCGTCTCGTCGATGCCGTAAAGCGCGACGAAAGAGCCGAAACGCGGTCCCCGCTCCTGGCCGAGCAGCAGCTTGTAGAGCGCCGAGAACCAGGCCACCGACACGCCCGGCCCGCCGTCGGGGCTCTTCTTGTTGTGGTCCTGGTAGCGCTCGATGGCACGGGCAACGTCCAGCACCGCGTCCTGGATGGCGCTCCCGTCGGCATCGGACGGAAGCTCGCCGAGCTTCTCGTCGAGCGTCTTCAGGGCCGCCAGCTCGACCGCGTCCGGTGCATGGAAGACCTTGGTCGGCTTGACGAAATCCTCGAAGTAGCGGATCGCGTAGCCGACCAGTTCGTCGAGCTTGGGATGGCTCGCGGCGGTGACGCCTGGAACATGGCGGGAGATGAAGGCCCACAGGACGTCCTTCGTCTCCGCGTTGGAGGCGGAGACGAGGTTGAGCAGCATCGTGAAGGAGACCGGCATGTCGACCTGCGGCGGCCGGCCGGAATGGATGTGCCAGACCGGATTGGCGAGCTGCTGCTCGATCGGCATGCCGGGCAGCTTGCCGGCGAAGGCGAAATACTCGTCGACCGCCTTCGGAATGACGTCGAAATACAGCTTCTTCGCCGTCTTCGGCTTGGTGAACATGTAGAGCGCCAGGCTCTCCGGCGAGGCATAGGTCAGCCATTCGTCGATGGTCAGGCCGTTGCCCTTGGACTTGGAGATCTTCTGGCCGATCTCGTCGAGGAACAGCTCGTAGACGAAATGCTCCGGAGCGGTGCCGCCGAGGATCTCGCAGATCCGGTCATAGATCGAGGCGTTGGTCAGGTGGTCCTTGCCGAACATCTCGAAATCGACGTCGAGGGCCGCCCAGCGCGCGCCGAAATCCGGCTTCCACTGCAGCTTGACGCGTCCGCCGGTGACGGAAAGCGTCGTCTCCTCGCCGTTCTCGTCGTCGAATGTGATGGTGCCGGCCTTCGCATCGACCGCCTTCATCGGCACGTAGAGGACGCGGCCCGACGTCGGCGAGATCGGCAGGAAGGGCGAGTAGGTCGCCTGTCGCTCCGGCCCCAGCGTCGGCAGCATGACATCCATGATGTCCTGATACTTCTCGGTCGCCTTCAGCAGGATCTCGTCGAACCGGCCGGACCTGTAATAGTCCGTGGCGCTGGCGAACTCGTAGTCGAAGCCGAACGTGTCGAGGAAGCGGCGCAGCATGGCATTGTTGTGCGCGCCGAAGCTCGGTGCCTCGCCGCCGAAGGGATTGGGCACGTCGGTCAGCGGCTTGTGCAGGTGCGGTTCCAGGAAGGCGCGGTCCGGCACGTTCTCCGGGATCTTGCGCATACCGTCCATGTCGTCGGAAAAGCACAGCAGCCGGGTCGGGATCTCGTCATTGCTGAGCACGCGAAAGGCGGTGCGCACCATCGTGGTGCGCGCCACCTCGCCGAAGGTGCCGATATGCGGCAGGCCGGAGGGGCCGTAGCCGGTCTCGAACAGCACCGGCCGGTCGATCTTCGCCGCCTTCACGCGTTTCAGCAGCTTGCGCGCCTCCTCGAAGGGCCAGGCTTTCGAGGTGCGGGCGGCCTCGATGACGGCGGGAGAAAGGTCGAGCTTGGGCTGCGAAGCGGTGGTCATGTGCGGACCGGTGCCTTCCGGGTCTGTTGCGGGTCGGGTGTCAGCTTGTCCAGGGTTCGCGCCGGCTTGTTTAGGCGCGCGCGCCGTTGGCGGCGTCGCAGGACAGATGCGAGCGCGCGCGGACACTAATGCAAGCCTTGCACAAACGAAACCTGCGCCGTGCAAAAAATGGCGGGATGCCGGAGCGCAACCCGTAAAATCACAGGGTTGCGATCCCCTCGCCATCCCGCTACCTGAAGGGAGCATCATGGACGAGCGAGAAAAGGCCGGGATCCCAGATGAGTGAGCGTGTAAGCCTGCAGGAAGCCCTGATCTACGTGATGGTGATGGTCTCCGCCTCCGACAGCAGCATGACCGACAAGGAGCTGCACTCGATCGGCGAGCTGATCAAGACGTTGCCCGTGTTCAGGAGTTTCGACCCCGAGCGGCTGGTTCCGGTGGCCCAGGATTGCGGCGAGCGCCTGCAGGCGGAAAACGGCATGTCGGAGACCTTCGCCCTGATCGCCAACAGCGTGCCGCCGGGCTATGCCGACACGGCCTACGCGCTTGCGGTGGAAATCGCCGTGGCGGACGTCACGGTGGCGCAGGAGGAGCTGCGCATGCTGCAGATGCTGCGCGACACGCTCGGCCTCGACAAGCTGACGGTCGCCGCCATCGAGCGCGGCGCGCAGGCCCGCTTCCGCACCGGCGCCTGAGGTCCGGTCATTCCAGGCCGGTGCCGACCCACGGCGCCGGCTTGCCGACGTGATAGCCCTGCACCTGGGTGACGCCCAGGCCGTGCAGCACGTCGAGCGCCTCCTCGTCCTCGACATATTCCGCAATCACCCCGACCCCGATCTTGCGGGCGATCGCGACGATCCCCGCGACGATGGTCTGTTGCAGTTCGTCATGGACGACATCGCCGATGATGGCGCCGTCGATCTTCAGGCTGTCGATGCGGAACTGGCGCAGATAGGCGAAGGACGACAGGCCCGAGCCGAAATCGTCGAGAATGATCCCGCATCCGCGCTCGCGCAGGGCGAAGATCAGCGCCTGCGCCGTCGACATGCTGCGCACGGCGGCCGTCTCGGTGATCTCGAAACAGACCCGCTGCGCCGCGCCGGGCCGCGCGTCCAGCGCCTCCAGCAGGAAATCCTTGAACTGCGGGTCGCCGACCGAGCGCCCCGAGAGGTTGATCGACAGCAGCGTGCCCTCCGCGACCCGGCCGATATTGTCGAGCGCGGTCTCCACCACCCGGCGGTCGACCTGCGGCATCAGGCCGTGGCGCTCGGCCGAACCGATCAGGGCTGCCGGGGCGAGCACGCGCCCCTCGTCGTCGAGGAACCGCAACAGCACCTCGAGCATCGGTGCGCGGGTTCCGTCGACCGGCCGGATCGGCATCGTGTAAAGCTGGAAACGGCCCAGATCCAGCGACTGCTGCAGGATCTGGAGATTGCCGATATCGGCGCGCCGGGCCACCATTTCCGCATCGTCCGGACGATAGACAACGGCACGCGCCCCGCCGACCTCCTTGGCATGGAGACAGGCCTGATCGGCACGGTTGAGCAACTCGTAGGCGGTCTTCGGCCGACCGCTGCGAGGCTCGCCCTCGATCATGGCAATACCGACACTGGCGCTGACGACATGGGTGTCGCCGTTCCAGACGAACCGCATGGCGACCAGGTTGGCGACCATCCGGTTGGCGAGATCGAGCGCCGCCGCCTCGTCTGCCCCCTCGCAGACGACGGCGAACTCGTCTCCCCCGAGCCTGGCGCAGCGGATCTTGTGCGGTTGCTCGAAGGTCCTCAACATGTCGGCGATCTGGCACAGGAGCGCATCGCCGCCGCTATGTCCGGAAATGTCGTTCACGACCTTGAAACCGTCGAGGTCGACGGTGATCAGCGCGGAATTCGTCCCGTCCCGTTCGACACGCTCCAGCAAGGCCTCGAGATCCTCCTGCAGTGCATGCCGGTTGGCCAGTCCGGTGAGCGCATCCTCGCGTGCCTGGCGACGCAGTTCCTTCGCCATCATGCTGGCGGCGGTGATGTCGCGAAGGACAAGAATGGCGGCAGATACCTCGCGTTCGGAATTGCGGTAGGGGTCCATTCTCGCCCGCATGACCCTGGTCACGCCTTCGCTGTCCAGCAATTCGTACTCGTACTCGATCGTGTGCCCGGCAAAGCACGCCTCGAACTTGCTGCGGGCCCGCAGGTCGAACGCCTCCTCGCCGATAATGGCGCGCACGTGCCGGCCGATGAAATCCTGCACCGGCCGTCGATGAAAGGCGCCGTTCGCGGCATTCGTGAAGAGATAGCGAAAGTCCGTCCCGATGACGGAAATGCGATCCGTGGTCTGGGCGACGATCTCCTCGTGGAGGGAGAGCCGCTCGTTCATCGCCTGGAAATGGCTGATGTCGCGTGCGGCCGATATCACGCAGGCAACCTCGCCATCCGCTGTCAGAACGGGCTGGAAGTAGACGTCGAGCAACTTGTTGCGGGTGTGCGAACGAATTCCGGCGACCCGTATCCGGGACGGGCGTCCCTCGAACGCGTCGTCGAAAAACGGTTTTCGCAAGGCAAAGACGCGCGGCCCGAGCACCTCCTCGATGGATCGGCCGATCACGTCTTCCCGGTCCAGTCCCTCCATGTCGAGGAACGCTCCGTCGACCTCCCAGATGCGATAGGACCGGTCGCAGACGAACATGCCGGCGCGGTTGATCTCGATGATGGCTTCATGGACGGCATCGCGGTCGATGGGAATCGGCCAGTTGCCGGGTGGATTGGCGCCCGTCCTTTCGGCGCGGGAAGCCGCCCGTTTGGCCGCCGAAAGACCGTCGGGCCGCTTGTCGTCAGTCTCGGAGCCTTCCACCGCCATGCAGCACACCCACCAACCGGAATCGCGAATCCGTGTCGACCGCAGCGTTCAAAGGCTAGCATCCGCCCGCGCGTTGCGCATCATGCGATCTTGCGCCAGCTGTCAGACCGGAAAGACTTCGTCCCATGGCGCGGGCTTGCCGATGAAATAGCCCTGGACCAGACTGACGCCCAGCTCGCGCAGGATCTCCATCGTCGCCTCATCCTCCACGTATTCGGCAACCACGCGCACCCGCATCGCTGTCGCGACGGCCACAATACCGGCCACTATTGTCTGCTGAACCTTGTCCTCGCAGATACTCCCGATGATATTTCCATCGATCTTCAGCATGTCGACATCGAAGTTGCGCAGATACCCGAAGGACGACAGGCCCGAGCCGAAATCGTCGAGGATGACCCCGAACCCGCGCTTTTTCAGCGATGCGATCAGGTCCTGCGCGGTTTCCATCGACCGGACGGCCGAAGTCTCGGTGATCTCGAAGGCAAGCCGCCCGGGTGTCACCTTCGCCCTGTCCAGCGTCTCAAGCAGGAAGTCGCGGAAGACGGGATCGCCGACCGACTGGCCCGACAGGTTGATCGTCAGCCTGGCGTCCTGCGGCAAGGCGGGCATGCGCGCGAGTGCCGTTTCCACGACCCAGCGGTCGACCCGGTTCATCAGGCCATGCCGCTCCGCGGCAGTGATGAAAACCTGCGGCGGCAGCGCACGGCCGCCCTCGCCGATGACCCGCAGCAGCACCTCGTGGAAGGGCTCGCTGTGACCGTCGACAGGCGCGATCGGCATGACATGCAGGGCGAAGCGCCCCTCCTGCAAGGCCGTCTGGACAACCTGCAGGTTGCCGATCTCCTCGAAGCGGGCATGCATCTCGCCATCGTCGGGATGGAAGACACACACCCGGGCACCGCCCTTTTCCTTGGCAACCAGACAGGCCCGGTCGGCGGAGTTGATGATGTCATGGACGGACGGGGCCACTGCGGTGAAGGCTTCCGTGTCCAGCATCGCGGCACCGATACTGGCGCCCACCGAAAACCGGTCCCCTTTCCAGGTAAACCCGGAGCCTTCGACGGCGGCGACGATCCGCTCGCCCAGTTCGGTCACGGCCGCCTCGTCGAGGCCGTCGACGATCAGGGCGAATTCGTCCCCACCCAGACGCGCGACAACGGCCGCGGGGTCCATTGTCCGCAGCAGGCTTGCAACCTGTCGCAAGAGGGCGTCACCGGCGATGTGACCGGCGAGGTCGTTGACCACCTTGAAGTCGTCCAGGTCGACCAGAAGCAGCGCCGCGCTGCAATTGCTGCAATCCGCGGGGGTCTTGAGGCAGCGCTCGATGCGGCGCGCCAGTTCGGCCTCCAGCGCATACCGGTTGGCAAGTCCGGTGAGCGCGTCCTCCAGCGCCTGGCGCCGCAGGCGCCGGTTGAGGATCGCCGCTTCCGTGATGTCGCGCATGTTGACGACGGCGCCGACAATGTCGCCATTGTCGTCGCGCAAGGGTTCCAGCCGCACGGCGAACTGCGTGCTGCCTCCATTGCCATTGGGCCAGGAAAATTCGTACTGCGTCACCTCTCCGTTGAAACAGGAGGTCAACCTTGGCAGCACCCGCCCCCGGAACCCTTCATTGCCGATGATGTCGGGCACGGTCAGCCCGATCACCTCTTCCGGCGTGCGCTTCCAGATCATCGCGTAGGCCGGGTTGACCCAGTGATACCGATAGTCGGCACCGACCACGGCGAGCGCGTCGGAGGTCTGCCGGATGACATCCTCCTGCATGGAGACGCGCTTTTCGAGCTCGTGCAGGTCGGTCTTGTCCTCCATCATCACCAGGAAGCCGATCACCTCGCCGGCGGCGTCCCACACAGGTTCATGGCGGATGCGCAGCAATCGTCCCCTTGTCGCGCGGCGCAGTCCCCACTCGACCGCTGTCTGCGGCTCACCGCGCAGCACAGCCTCGATGCTGGGGCGGCGGGCATCGCGCAACGCCGGTCCGTAGATGTCCTCGAGCGAGCGCCCGACCATCTGGCTCCGGCTCAGCCCCTCAACCTGCAGGCAGGCGGCATTGACCTCCCGGATAACAAGGTTCCTGTCGCAATAGACCATCCGGACCGGAGACACGTGGAAGGCAACGCCGAAGGCGCTCGCCTGCGTGTCGCAAAGATCGAACGCCTCACCCCCGACGCCGCTGATCGTATCGCCCATGGACGCCACGCTTGTTGGCTCCTTCCTGCATTCCTGTCGCTGCAAAACACCGACCGGAATCCTACATCACAAGTACTGACCCGGTAACAGCATAAAGCCGTTTCACCAGATTGCCCTTGTCATCATTACGTTTGTTTTAATGGCCATGGTTGTGAGGATGCCGAACCCGGTTCCGGCCCAGTCGAAACCCGGACCGAAACAAGTTGAAACCAGGTCGAATGCACACGAAACCGGTTGCGCGCGCAACCGATTGCCGGTTGGACGCGAGCGGCGGGAGCTGCGCAACCACGTATTGCGACCGATGGTCTCGCGCACCCTCTAGTTGAGGCTTCGGGTCTGTCCGGGAATGTCCAGCGAGAAGGCCGGGATGTCGACGTCGAAGCGCTCGCCGTCCGTCGTCTCCATCTGGTAGGAGCCGGCCATCATTCCCGAACTGGTGCGCAGCGGGCAGCCGGAGGTGTATTCGAAGCGTTCGCCGGGGGCGAGCACGGGCTGTTCGCCGACGACGCCGAGGCCACGCACTTCCTCCAGATGCCCGACCGCGTCGACGATGCGCCAGTGGCGGGCGCGCAGGCGCACCGTGTCCAGGCCCAGATTGACGATATCGACGGAATAGGCCCAGAAATAGCGCCCGTCCGCGGGGTCGGATTCCTCGGCGAGATAGTGCGGCTCGACCGTGACCTGGATATCGTGCGTGACCGCCCGGTACATGTTTCGCTCCACCGCAAGCCGCGACCATGCCATCCGGCACGAACGCTTCAGCCGTCTGTAATCTATACCGGAATCGCGGATCTTTCACCCCTTGCGGAACGCCGGGGGCGATTTTCGCACACGCGCTTGTGCCAGGGGGTGATGCGCTTGTGAGCACCGGCATGCTTGCCTTGCCGCGCCGTCTGGGTCATCTGACACGAAGGCAGCCGGCGGGTCCGGCGAAGGAACGGGTTTCACGGATGTTCGATGCACGCCTCAGGCCGCTGATCGACCCGCCGCTTGACGCGGCCGGGGGCCGCTTGGCGCGGGCCGGCGTGAGCGCCGATGCCGTCACCCTTGCCGGCTTCGCCTGCGGGCTCTGCGCGGCGGCCTCGATCGCCTGCGGCGCGATGCTGGCGGGCGCGCTGCTGATTGTCGCCAACCGGCTTGCCGACGGGCTCGACGGCGCCGTTGCCCGGGCCTGCAAGAAAACCGACCGGGGCGGCTACCTCGACATCGTGCTGGACTTCTTCTTCTACGGGGCGATCCCCTTCGCCTTCGCCGTCCAGGACAGTGCGCAGAACGCGCTTCCCGCCGCCGCGCTGCTTCTCGGCTTCTACATGAACGGCGCCAGCTTCCTCGGCTTTTCGGTGATGGCGGCCAAGCGCGGCATCACCACCAACGTGCAAGGGGCGAAGTCGCTCTACTATCTCGGCGGGCTTGCCGAGGGAGCGGAGACGATCGCAGTGTTTCTCGCCATGTGCCTGTTGCCGCACTGGTTCGCGGCGCTGGCCTGCGGTTTTGCCGCCATCTGCGTCGTCTCCGCCGTTTCGCGGGTCGTGCTGGTGGCCCGGATGCTGTCCTGAGCGGCTCAGCCGCGCACGGCCTCGAGCGCGGTGAGCAGGTCGGCGGCGAGATCGTCCTCGTGTTCCAGTCCGACCGACAGGCGCAGCAGCCCCTCGCCGATGCCTAGTTCGGCACGCGCCTCCTCCGCCAGGCTCTGGTGGGTCGTCGTCGCAGGATGGGTGACGAGGCTCTTTGCATCGCCCAGATTGTTGGACATCTTGACGATCCTGAGCGCGTTGGAAAAGCGGAACGCCCCTTCCTTGCCGCCGGCGAGTTCGAGCGCGATCATCGTCGAGCCGGCCTTCATCTGCCGGCGGACAAGCTCGGCCTGCGGATGGTCGTCGCGGCCGGGATAGATCAGCCGCGCGACGGCCGGGTGCTCGGCCAGCACATCGGCAAGGCGCGCCGCCGTGCGGGTCTGGCGCTCGACACGCAGGGGCAGCGTCTCCAGCCCCTTGAGCAGCACCCAGGCGTTGAACGGGCTCATCGCCGGCCCGGTATGCTTCATGAAGGGCATCACCTCGTCGGTGATGAACGCCTCGCTGCCGAGCACGACGCCGCCAAGGCAGCGTCCCTGCCCGTCGATATGCTTGGTCGCGGAATAGACGACGATGTCGGCGCCCAGCTGCAGCGGCGACTGCCACATCGGCGTTGCAAAGACATTGTCGACGATCAGCCTGGCGCCGACCGCGTGGGCCAGTTCGGCGACGGCGGCAATGTCGATCACCTCGAGCGTCGGGTTGGTCGGGCTTTCCAGGAAGCAGGCAACGGTTTCCGGCCGGATGGCGGCGCGCCAGGCATCGAGGTCGGTGCCGTCGACCAGCGTCGACGTCACCCCGAAGCGCGGCAGCAGCGTCTCGACGATGTAGCGGCAGGAGCCGAACAGGGCCTTGGCGGCAACGACATGGTCGCCGGCCTTGCAACAGGCCATGAGGGCGAGGTTGACGGCGGCCATGCCGCTGGCGGTGCCGCGCGCGGCCTCGGCGCCTTCGAGCGCTGCGATGCGCGCCTCGAACATGGCGACCGTCGGATTGGCGTAGCGCGAATAGACGAAACCGGGATCGTCGCCGTTGAAGCGGGCTTCGGCCGCCTCGGCGGTCTCGTAGACAAAGCCCTGGGTCAGGAACATCGCCTCGGAGGTCTCTCCGAAGGGCGAGCGCGTCGTGCCGCCGTGAACCAGGATCGTTTCCGGGTGCCAGCCGTGCGATTTTGTCGTCATTCTGCTCTCCAAATGCAAAACCCCGGCCTTGTACGGACCGGGGTTTTCGCAAACCCGGCCTGTTTAGCGACTTGTTTAACGTGGCTGCAAGCCGGCCGGCCCAAATCACCACGGAATGAGGCCTTTCTGATAGTCCACGGCGCAAAGCGCGTCAACGCTGTTGACCTGGCGCTCCTTGCGAAAGCCTCGTGCAGCCCCGTCCTCCCTGAGGGGGAAAGAGCGGCAGGACCGGCAAGGAGACGGCGCGCGCGCCGGTCCGAAACCCGATCCGAAACCCGGTCCGGATCCCGATCCGCGCCCCCATCTTCCGCGCATTTCCGGCAAAAACGCATTGGCCCGGCGAGCCTGCTGGGTTAAGGACGGCGGACGAGGCAAGACGGGGGGCAGCATGAGCGCGGCCGAACACGGCATTCTTCCGGCACAGACGATTGCCGACATGTTCAAGGAGGGGGCGATTTCGGCCCCCCGGCAGCCGGACGGCGACCAGATCCAGCCGGCCAGCCTCGACCTGCGCCTGGGGCCGCTCGCCTACCGGGTTCGGGCCAGTTTCCTGCCCGGCCCCGGCGCCAAGGTGCTGGAAAAGCTCGATCGGCTGAAGCTGCATGCCTTCGACCTGACACGAGGCGCGGTGCTGGAGACGGGCTGCGTCTATATCGTGCCGCTGCTCGAAGGGCTCGCCCTTGCCGGTGACGTCTCCGCCACCACCAATCCGAAGAGCTCGACCGGCCGTCTCGACGTCTTCACCCGGGTGATCACCGATGACGGGCGCGCCTTCGACACGGTGCCCGCCGGTTATCGCGGACCGCTCTATGCCGAGATCAGCCCGCGCACCTTCCCCGTGCTGGTGCGCGAAGGCTCGCGCCTGTCGCAGATCCGCTTCCGCAAGGGGCAACCGACCGTGGGCGACGCCGAGCTTGCCGAGGTGCACCGGCAGCACGGGCTGGTCTCCGGCGGCGAGGCGACGATCGGCGTCGGCGTGCATCTGACCATCGACCTGAGGGGCGAGGGTGACGGTGCCCTGATCGGCTATCGCGGCAAGCGCCACACCGGCGTCATCGACATGGACGCGCGCGCCGCCCAGGACCCGCTCGACTTCTGGGAGCCGATCCTCCATCGCGGGCGCGGCGACCTGATCCTCGACCCGAACGAGTTCTATATCCTGGTGTCGCGCGAGGCGGTGCACGTGCCGCCGCTGTTCGCCGCCGAGATGGTGCCCTTCGATCCGCTGGTCGGCGAATTCCGCGTCCACTATGCCGGCTTCTTCGATCCCGGCTTCGGCCATTCGGAGATCGGCGGCGGCGGCTCGCGCGCCGTGCTCGAAGTGCGCTCGCACGAGGTGCCCTTCATCGTCGAACACGGCCAGACGGTCGGCCGGCTGGTCTACGAGCACATGCTCGCGCGGCCCGACACGCTCTATGGCGAGGGCATCGGCTCCAACTATCAGGGACAGGGCCTGAAGCTCTCCAAGCATTTCCGGTAAGGCCGCGCGCCGCACGGCCAATTGAAGGCAAGGGTCGGCGTGACATCGGCACGGAGGGAGGCGAGCGCCAGCCCAGGGTCAACAGTACGGGGGGTGAGAGGGGCTCGCCCCGCGCGTTCTCTCCCCCCTTGAGGGGGAGATGTCCCCGGCAGGGGACAGAGGGGGGTAAAGCAGCAAGCCCCCGGCGACCGCTCCGCCCGGCGGTATTGACTGCCGGCTCTCAACCGCCGCCCCACCTTCAGGCCGCCCCCTCCCCGACCGCTTGACACGTGCCAGCGCATTAAGTATGGATGCCTGACTAACCGGAGACAACATGACACCGACGACGGCACTGGAGCGGCTTCACCGCATCGCGCACCGGCACTGGGCGGCACAGGCGTCGGCGGCCGGGCTGACGCATAGCGAGTTCGAATATCTGCGTGCCATCAAGGATCAGGAGCGGCGCAAGGTCGACAAGAACGATCATGGCCAGCACCTGCAGGACGTCGTCGCGGCGATGGGCGTCAGCAAGGCCTCGGCCAGTGCCATGGTCGTCAAACTGGAGGAGCGCGGGCTGGTGCGCCGCGTCCCCTGCCTGATGGATGCCCGCGCCCAGCACATCCTGCTGACGGATGAGGGCGCGAGCCTTCTGCGCCGGGGCGAGGAGATCTATCGCGGCGCACTGCGGCAGGTTTTCGACGGGCTGGACGGCTACGACCTGGCCGCGTTCCGCCAGGCGCTGCGGGATCTTGCCGACCTGCCCTGAGCCAGGAGGCTCGCAAGCGCGGCAAAAGGGCGGCCGAAAGCCCCCGCCCGGCGGGACGTGACGGCCGGAGCGGTTTGCGCTCTCACGCCGCACAGGAGACAGGCTGAGAACCCGCGGGAGCAAAGCGCGCGACCCGAAAGCCGGCGACCGGAGCGGCCAGACAGAGGGCCGTCAGCCGGAAGACCGCCAGACAGAGGACCTTCAGACAGAGAGCCTTCAGACAGACAGCAGGAAGAACGACCAGATGGAGACGATGGCACCTTGCCCCAGAAAGTTAGTGTGCCTGACGGACATATGAAGGTTGAAGACAGGAGATTGGATGCACACGCCGCCCCGCCCTCGGGCCCTCAGCGGTGCGAGGGAAGACAAGCCGCGCGAGAGGCACGCGCCGTGACGCCGGTGGCGCGAAGGGATGACGTTCGGGAGAGAGGCAAGCATGGCCCCAACACCATATGGCGGAAAAGGTCACCGGCGCACGCCCCCCTCTGTCCCCTGTCGGGGACATCTCCCCCTCAAGGGGGGAGAGGGGTGCAAGTGGCGATGCCCGCGCTCCTGTCATTCCGGGCGGGTTGCGGCGGGATTGGCCGGTGCCACCTCCCTCTGTCCCCTGTCGGGGCATCCCCCTCAAGGGGGGAGACGGGTGCGTGTGGCGCCCCTCACACACCCGTCCTTCCGCCTGCGACCGGCTCCCGGCCGCTGCCAAACGTCAGGTCGTGATGAGCGCGAGGGATGCGGTTCGGAGAGACACGGGGTCAGCGCGTTTTCACCCCGCCCTCAGGCCCTCAACTCGCGATTGCGGGCGGTTCCCGGCCGCCGCCCCGTCCTCAGGCTGCCACCCCGGGCGAGCATCGCGAGACCCGGGCCCATTCGTTGCCAGCGCGGGGGCAGCGGACTCGCGGCAGCGGCATGGCGGATCGTCCCGCAGGTGCCGAAGGGCTCGTTTGCCCGCCGCAAGCGACGGGAGCCATCGCACCTGCCGGGGTGCCAGCGGATCCCGCTCGGGGGCGAGAACGACAGCCGCGCGAGAGGCACGAGCAGTGACACCGGTGGCACGGAGGAATGACGTTCGGGAGAGAGGCAAGAGTGGCCCCAACACCATATGGCGGAAAAGGTCACCGACGGCGCCCCCTCTGTCCCCTGTCGGGGATATCTCCCCCTCAAAGGGGGGAGAGGGGTGCAAGTGGCGATGCCCGCGCTCCTGTCATTCCGGGCGGGTTGCGGCGGGATTGGCCGGCGCACGCCCCCCCTCTGTCTCCTGTCGGGGACATCTCCCCCTCAAAGGGGAGACGGGTGCAAGCGGCGATGCCCGCACTCCTGTCGTTCCGGGCGGGTTGCAGCGGGATTGGCCGGCGCCCCCCCTCTGTCCCCTGTCGGGGACATCTCCCCCTCAAGGGGGGAGAGGGGTGCAAGTGGCGCCCGTCACACACCCGTCCTTCCGCCTGCGACCGGCTCCCGGCCGCTGCCAAACGTCAGGCCGTGAGCGCGCGGGATGCGGTTCGGAGAGACACGGGGTCAGCGCGTTGTCACCCCGCCCTCAGGCCCTCGGCTCGCGATTGCGACCGGCTCCCGGCCGCCACCTTGCGGCATTCGACAAGATAAGGAGAAAACTCCCGGTCAAAAGTTCGTTTTCCAGACTAACTCACGTCGCGCTCCCGGACGGTTCGCCTTGGCGCCGGCCGAAACACGGCGACCTGGACTGCCCCGACGACAGACCCTGGCCGACAGACCATGGGCCACCATCCACCGACCGGCGGGGCAGCATCCTGCCCCGTCCCGACCCGACCACGAATGGCCGCGAATGGCCGCAAACCCTGAAACACAAGGAAACCGTGATGTCCTTCGAAGCTGCCCTGATCGGCGCCGCCATCCACATGCTCTTTTGGGAAAAGCTTCCCGAATGGGGTACCTGGTTCAACCGCCTCGTCGCCGCCCTGCCCGCGCCGCTGCGCACGCTCTATGCCCAGTGGCGCTGTCCCTATTGCGCAGGTTTCTGGATCGCGCTCTGCCTGCACGGGGCGACCAGCCTGTCGACGCTCACCGCGCTGGACGCCCTGCCCGCATTCTGGGGAGAGCTTGCAACGCCGCTCGGCTGGTTCCTCGACGCGCTGGTCACCGCCATGCTGATCCAGTTCACCGTGCTCGCCGTTGGTGGAATTCGCCTGCCGGCCATGCATGCGGTGTTGCTGAGGAAGGAGTTCATGAAGGCCCGGGAGGACTGACCGGCGAGCCTGCCTTCAGGCTTCGCCCTTCGCGCCCCTGCGACAGCTGCCGGGACGGCCCTTTCGCGGCCCGGCGGCTGTCGGCGATGTCCCACGATCCGATCCCGCCAATACATTGGTCGTGCTAGGATTTCCGCGCGGGTGATTCCGCGCGGAAATCGGGGGCGCGAGACAAGTGGCAACGGATCGGGCGGGCACGGACAGGACCGCGACACGCGGGAAAGGCGCGGAGGTGGCGGCCGCGGACAAGACCGGCGCAAATCCGTCTGGCGCAAATCCGTCCGGAACAGGCAGGAACATGGCCTCCCCCTCCACGCGGCCGCGGGCAACCGCGCGTTGGACAACGCGCTGGACACAGCCGCTGCGGCTGCATCTGAGCACCATCATCGTCGCATTGCTGCTCGGCATCTCGCTGCCGCTGATCTGGCTTGCGAACGACCAGGGCACGCGGCTTTCCACCGGCGCCGCCAGCCAGGAGATGCGCCTGCTGGCGCGCCGCGTCGCCACCCATTACGAAGCCGTCTTCAACGACGGACTGGCGGTGGTCACCCTGGCCGCGGCCGCCGACACGCTGCTCGACGATCCCTCCGGCGACATGGCCGGCAAGGCGCGCTTCCTCGACCGGGCGCTGGCCACCTCTTCCCATATCGACGGGCTCTATGCCGGTCACGCCGACGGCACGTTCCTGCATGGCGTCGGCAACCGGGAGGCCTGGCGGCAGGCTCTCGACGCCCCCGAGGGCACCGACCATGCGGTGCGCAGCATTCACCGGGAGGCGGACGGAAAGCGGCACTCCGTCTGGCGCTTCCGTACAGCCGGGGGAACCTTGCTGTCCCGCCGCGACGACGGCGAGACGGAGTATGACCCGCGCCTGCGCCCCTGGTACCGGGCGGCGATCAAAGGCCGGGGCGCGCCCGTCACTGTCGGGCCCTACACGATGGCGACGACCGGCGAGCTGGGCCTGACCATCGCGGTCGAGGCACAGGACGTGCCCGGCACGGTCGTCGGCGCCGACGTGCTGCTGACGACGATCAGCAAATTGCTGTCGGACGAGGCGGTCTCGCCCGGCGCAAGGGGCTATGTCTTTGACGACGACATGCGGCTCATCGTCCATTCCGACCCGGCCCTGATGGCCAAGCTGCTGCCGCAGCTGTCAGGCCGGTCGCGCCATGCACGCGTCGATGTCGACGACCCGCTGCTCGGGTCCCTGAGGCCGCTTCTCGCCGCGCCCGGCGATGGCGGTGTCCACCGTATCGGGATCGACGGCGCCCCGCACCTCGTCGCGCTGGAGCCGGTGGACGGCGTCGCGGGGCTTGCCGGAACCACCGTCGTCATCGCCGCGCCCCTGTCGGATTTCACCGCCGAGAGCGCGGCGCTTCTGAAGAAGGCGCTGGCGATCTCGGTGGCGCTGATCGCCGCCGGCATCCTCGCCTCGCTGCTGATCGCGCGGCTTGTCAGCCGCTCGCTCACCCGGCTTGCCGGCGATGCCGCGCGGATCGGCGAGCTCGATCTCGAGGCCGGCCCGCCCTTCGCCTCGCCGCCGCTGGCCTCCTATGTGGAGGAGATCAACACGCTCTCCGCCGCCATGGCGACGGCGCGCGGCGCGATCCGCAGTTTCGCGCTCTACGTGCCGCGCGAGTTGGTGCGCAAGGTGATCGCCGCCGGGCGGCAGGATCCGGGGGCGGCATCGCGGCAGGACGTCACCGTGCTGTTCACGGATATCCGCGACTTCACCACCGTCTCGGAACAGCATGCGCCGGAGGAGGTGGTGGCGCTGCTGGCCGCCTATTTCGAGCGCCTGAACGAGATCGTCGAGGCGCATGACGGGGTCATCGTCCAGTATCTGGGCGATTCCATCTATGCGATGTGGAACGCGCCCGAGGCCGACCCGGATCACGTCGACAAGGCCTGCCGCTGCACGCTGGCGCTGGTTGCCGCCGTTGCCGCGCTCAACGCCGAAAACCGGGCGGCCGGCCTGCCGGAACTGGTCACCCGCTTCGGCCTGCACACGGGCGTTGCCGTGGTCGGCAGCATGGGCGCGACGACGCGCCGCCAATACACCGCCATCGGCGATACGGTGAACGTCGCCTCGCGGCTGGAAGGGCTGAACAAGGAGTTCGGCACCACGGCGCTGGCAAGCGCCGCGATCCGGGATGCCGCGCGCGATCCCGCGCTCCGTGTCCGTCCGCTCGGCACGGCGCAGCTCAAGGGCCGTACGGCGGAAATCGCCGTGTTCGACCTCACCCCGGCGGATGGCGGCTAGCCGCGGGAGCTAGGACGTGGACTCATAATTGTGCCGGAAACGGCGCCCGGCCCGGCAATGATCCGCCAGAAAGGCCGCGATGGCCGGGGGCGGGCCCCGGTCAAGCGGTCTGACGCCGCGGATCGAAGCCGGACGGACGCCCTCCGGGTATGAGGGAACGGGCTGGCAACGGCGTCGCACCCCCTTGAAAACCGGGCGGTTTCCTGCGGGTTTGCTCCTGGTATCCAG